>JBAZZB010000004.1:0-95140 GCA_041659045.1 Patescibacteria group bacterium | reverse complement strand
CCGATCGGCGCAGCGCAAAATGTAGGTGTGCCAAGTGGACATCGTTTTATGGTCGCTCCCCCGTCATGGCTAGAAGCGCGTCTTTGACTTGCGGCAGCTCCTTCCAACCGCCTGAACCGTTCAAATGTCCGCCGTGTGGCACAATGACGAGTTCAGCGGAAAGATGCTGCGCCAACATTTCTGCGTGGCGAACTGGAACGAGCGCGTCGTCATCGCCGTGGATCACGCAAGCCGTACCTATTTTCGAACGGATCGCATCAAAATTAAAAGGCGGTTGCAAAAACGCATGGATCGACGCGTTCTCGCCAAGCGGTTCAATAGGTCCGGATACAAGGACCGCTCCCGCAATTCGCATATGTTCCGGTGCGCGCTCAAGAAAACGAAGAATCGCCGGCACGCCGAGACTGTGGCCGACCAAATACAATTCGTCCTGGGCGTCGCGCTCAGCATACCGTGCGATCTCCGCGACCCAAGCATCGACCTCAGGCGCTTCGGGAGAAGGCATCGAAAGCGCGCACGCATACACATCCGCGGCAGCCAGCTCCCCAAGAAGCCAAGGCCGCCAGCCGCCATTGGGCGAGGAACGAAAACCGTGGATGAGGAAGACTTTTTTCATGGGAATGCTGACGAAGTAAGCGGAACACGTCTTGTGTGTCTTGCAGTGTACCATTCTGATGGTCGGAGCGGCAGGAACAAAAACGACCCTTTCGGATCATTTTCATGTGACAAGCAGTTACAAAGAAGAACTACAGATCCAAAGCCAATGCCAATATAAGCATTCCGAAAAGTACTGCGTTCAAAACGACAAACGATCTAAGTGAACATTTTACTCGTCCGAGGGAAAACCCCAGCAACGAAGCGCCGTTCACTATCAAGATAGCCAGCCAGACAAGACCGTACATCCATAATCTTTGCCCATTCCAAATTTCATCGTAACCAGTTCTGATAAACAGGAAAGCCAAGATGAGTAGGGAAACGCCCGCGAGAAAACCGAGTGTCGGGGCAGACTGTTTGAGGAAGACTTTTTTCATGGAAATTTTCTGGACCCTAAAGCTTCTCGATCAGTTTCAAGACGTTTTTTGGATCTTTCTCTTTTTGAATCTTGTCCAATGTGCCGGCTCCGAGTGCCTTATCCACAAACCGCAGAGCCTCTCGATTTCCAGAAAAACTGGCTCGCGCGAGTGCTTGGGAAACCTCGGCAGGAGAGGTAAACGTCTTCTCGCGTTCAGCAATCTTCTTCGTCAGCGCCTCAAGCACAGCTCTCTCTTCCCTATAGGTGAAGCTTTCGGCATGCAGTCTGCCGTCATTTCCCACATACCCAAGAAAGGTCTCGCTGTCGAACAAAGGGCTGCCGTCCAACGCGCGGTGGTTGGCGTTCGTTTCAAGAATCATTTTCGAGTCCAGCTTTTCCTTCGCCAGCGTTGCAGCCTCGGCCGCGCTGTTCTCGATGAGACTCTTGGTCAAGCTTTCGACCAACGCTTCATTCAGCATCCCCGGAAGCATGTTCGCGGATTTACTGTGCAACGTTTCGTGAATCAGTTTCTTCTTCAAGA
This sequence comes from Patescibacteria group bacterium, assembly GCA_041659045.1. Classification (GTDB taxonomy): domain Bacteria; phylum Patescibacteriota; class Patescibacteriia; order SG8-24; family DYFX01; genus DYFX01. The sequence goes on along the minus strand of JBAZZB010000004.1, from coordinate 93,587 downwards.
TCGTCTGTTTCTCCGCATCACGAATAAAAATCTGGCGCGTCTCTTCGACGTACATTGCTGAACCTGATTCTTTCCATCCCTCTTCTTTAATGAAGTGGATCGAGCTCTCGGACAGAGTAACGGGCGGAAGTCCAAGGCGCGCAAGTAGATCGTTCGTCATCGCGTCTACATCTTTGACCATCGCCTGTTCTTCCGCGGTCTTCTCGCGTTCATGCGCTTCCATTTCGTGGTATTTGGCGTCCGGATCAAAGCTCCCAACGCCATCGCGCGCATCCAGGTTCTCCATAGCCGCACCTGCTCCCCCGGCGCGCTTCTCCGCGATACTCTTCTTCAACACACCTTCGAACACGCCGTTTAAATACTCGTCACTGTCGCCTACGCTCATCGTCCAGCGCATCGAAGGGTCTGTCTCACTGGAAAATTTAAGAGCGTATGCGCCCTGAAGATCGGTGCCATCATTCAACGTCAAATCGACCTTCACGACTTCTACGCGCATGTCCGGATCGGACTTTGCCAAAAATTCTTCGGCTTTGCTCTTGGCTTTTTCGTACCACGCACGCCGCTCTTCCTCGTTTTTCTCGCCGAGTTCCTTCGCGTGAGCTTCCTTGAAACGCTCTACGGCCTCTCTATCGTCGTTGATACCTGGTGGATTTTCTCCAGTCTCTGGAATACCAAGATCCTTCTTGAGATTCCCGAGTTCTTCCAAACTATGATCAACGCTTTCTTCCCCTGCATCAATGGTCTGTTCAAGCTGGCTCAGGCGTGCGTCGCGCTCGACACGAATCTGCTCGGCAGATGGACGTGCAGCAGCCTCAAAAGACGTTTCCGGCGTTTCCGCAGATGGCACGTTCGTTTGTTCAAAATTCTCCGCTTCTTTGGAAGGAGGCATGAGTCACTCTGTTTTTTTCAAAATCCGTGGCGGAGGGGGTGAGATTCGAACTCACGATTCCTTGCGGAATGACGGTTTTCAAGACCGTTGCCTTAAACCGCTCGGCCACCCCTCCCTCCTTGGCTATCCTACGTTTACTTGAGCTGTTTGTGAAGTTCTCCCCTCCCCCAGGCCAACGCGAACCCCTGGACGGATCCCGCACCAGCTGCGCGGAGTGTCTTCGCACAGCTTCGCATCGTGGCGCCCGTCGTCCACACGTCGTCGACCAGCAAAATGGAACGCCCCTTCGCTGAAGCCGGAAGTCGTGCCTGAAATGCTGTCGCAACGTTTTTTGCGCGGTTCTCAACATCCGTCTGCGGCTTTGTGCGCAGACTTCTTGTAAGCCATGCCTCGCGACAGGGCACACCGAGCGATGAGGCGACAATATTGGCCAGCATCATCGCTTGATTGAACCCGCGCTCACGCAGACGCGTGGCATGTAGCGGCACAGGTAGGACGATCGTTCCCGGCGGACACCAGCCGGAACCAATTTTTACGCACCACTGCCGCACGAGCACTTCGAGCGGGCGTTCGGCACACGACCATTGTTCGAATTTCAGATCATGCAACAAGCGACGTACAAGTGGATGCCCGTAGGCAAAAGCCGCCGAGGCGCGTAGCTCCGGTTCTTTCCAAAATCTTGGCAACATCGGCACGGAGGACAAGCAGCTTTCGCAACAATGCGAACCCGACGCGCCGCAAGCGATGCATTCAAGAGGAAAAATAAAATCAAAAACGCGCCCGATCATACGGGCGCGTCCTACGGGATTCAGCTTGCGGGTGTCAATTCGTTTTCCCAGCGCGAGGAGTCAACACGCCAGTCTTCGCCGACTTTCTTCAACTCCATGCGGAGCGTACGGTAACCGACGACGGTTGACGTGCCGGAAACTTTTTCCTGCTGAAGTGTCACGGCCACAACCGCGGTTCCACCTGCTTCATTATAGGTGCGCACTTCGCTGGAAATTTTCACGCTCGTCACACCTTCGAACGTCTGTCCCTGCTGCGGCTTGGCGGCGGCGAGCGAGGTTTCCGTCTGCAAACGATACTTGGCGGTCATGACGGGCAAGAGGTCGCGCAAGTTCTGGAAATCGCCCTGATTCGAATAGCTGCCATAGCGTTCGGCAAACAGTTCGCCCATCTGCGCAGCAGCCGTTCGGCCGACAGGCTGCGTCACGGCGGGAACCAGAGGATTTTTAATGATTGACGCTGCCGCTTCCTGCTCCGGTGTCGGCACGCTCGTATCTTGCCCAACGGGAATCGGCGTTGTTTTTTTCGGAAGAGCGCGCGTCACGAGAATAACGGCAACGATAATCACGCCGAGCAGGAGCACGGCGAGCGTGATGATCAGAATGGCGCGGCGGCGTGGGGTCATAGGCGTTATGCGGGTTGCTGAGCAGGATTCGCGGTCGTCCCAGAATTCTCGGAGGCCTGGAGCAGTTGCTCATCGAGTTCTTTCTTGGCGTTCTCGATTTCGAGCAATTGCCGCGGGTCAGACGTGATGATCTGATCTTCTGAGTAGGAGGCGACCACTTTGATGGCGGCGTGTCTCGACCCAGCAAAGAAGATACCTTCACCGACGCCCGCTTCAAGCAGCAGGTACTTCTCGCCTTCTGTCAGCAAGAATGTCTTTTGAACGAGATCGATTGAGGCTGGAGACTGCTTGAGGAGCACCTGGAGCGCGGAGTTGGTGACGATGGCTTGACCATAGGGCGAGCGCAAGAAGTCGTTGACGTCCTGTGTGATCGTTGTGACACCGAGGAAGTATTTTCGGCAGCGCTTGACCAGGGCGAAAATGAACTTCGCCGAGTCGTCGTTTTGCATGAGCCACCATGCTTCATCGATCACAAGAATACGCTTTTTGCGTTCCGAGCGGACGACGTTCCAGATGTAGTTGACGATGGTGTAGACGCCGAGTGGGCGCAGTTCGTCCTCAAGATCGCGCACGCTGAAGACCACGAGCTTGTTCTTCATCTCGATCGTCGTCGGCGAGTTGAGGAGTCCGGAGAAGGTGCCTTCGGTGTATTTGCGAAGCTTGATCTGCAAATCTTCCGTACCAGTGATACCCTCGAGCACCTGTTGGAAGTCGGAAAGAATCGGCGGCTCGATCGTCGCGAGGTCGACACCGGGAACAATATCTTTCTTGGCGTACGTTTCGAGCAGAGCGCGGTCGATGATCGAGTCTTCGGACGTCGTAACGCTTCCGAACATGATGCGCATGAGGCCTTTCACCGTAATGACGGCGGAGCGGATGATGTCTTCGGAGCGTACTTCCTCCCCCATCGGGCGCGGTAGATCGAAAATGTTGAGCTTCGATTCGGAAGCCAGCGAAATGTTGATATACGTACCGCCGACCGCGTCGGAGAGGTGCTTATATTCCATTTCCGGGTCGATGATGATGACCTCGGTGCCGATCATGAGCGAACGCAACACTTCAAGCTTCACGGTGTAGCTTTTACCAGCACCGGACGTTGCGAAAACGACAGCGTTGGCGTTTTGCAGCGAAAAACGATCGAAGAGAATCAGGCTGTTGTTGTGGCGGTTGATGCCGTAAAGAATGCCGTTGTCGGATGTCAGGTCGGCGGACACGAACGGGAAACCCGAAGCGATCGGGCTCGTGTTCATGTTGAAGGTGATCATGAGCTCGTCATTGCCGGACGGCAGCGTCGAGTTGAAACCCTGCTCCGACTGGTAGAGCACGCGCTTGGTGTAGATCAGCTTCGAACCGAACATGCCCTCAACCTGGTTGGTCAGATCATCGAGTTCCTTTTCCGAAGGCGCGAACACCGTGACGTACAGCGCGAATTGGAAAAAATGCTCGATCCCCTGCGTCAGGTCGTCGCGCAGTTTTTCGATGTCGCGCAGCGCCGTTTCACGAAGCGGATCGCGCGCGGCGCCTTTTTCAGCGTCACCCAAAATTTGCGCCTCCAAAATACCGACCTTGTTCTTCAATTGTTTCAAAATGATTTCCGGCTGGACGGGATAGAAGAACATGCCGACGTCCATCGTTGCCGAAAAGTTGATGATCGGCGTGAACCAGCCAAGTGAAAGATATCTCGGATAGGTGACGACGAAGACCGTGCGCGCGTAGAGATCGCCCAAGCGCACCAGGTTTGATTTGACCTCAAAGGCCGCCGGCGCGATCAAGTCGCGCAGCGTGACGACACCCTTGCGGTAGATGCGCTCCTCTTCAAGCTTGATGCGCTCTTCCTGCGCGAGGCGTTTTTTTTCTTCAGCCGACATTTTCTGCTTCTCCTCTTTCGGAGCAGCAGCTTCACGCGTGGCCGTGGTGGGATTGAAGGCCATAGGTCAGGCTTCGACGCGTAACGCGTCCATTTTTTCGAGCTTCTGCGTCTCCATCGATTGCGGATTGTAGGCGGTGTAGTACAGCTCGATCAGCCCTTGCGTATCAAGCATGACGCTGGTCAGCCCCATCGAGTTGAGGCCGGCCCGGACTGAATCGACCTTCACCATGACGTCCTTCTTGCGCTGGCGGAACTGCTCTTCGCGCAAACGCGCCGAAACGAGCGGCGTCAGGACTTCCGACATGCGAGAGAAGAACCCCTTGCGCTTCGAAGACGCCGGATTGTACGGCACGATCACGAAAAACTTTTTTTGCATGATCTCGCCGAGCTCGACCAGCTCTTTGACGAACTGTCGGTAGTCGTTGATCTGGGAGCGCAGCAATTCGTTGGTTTGTGTCTTCTCCTGCTCCTTGAGTCGGTTCAAATAGTCGTCGACGTTCAGTTTGCGCGATTGGATTTGAATTTGGATCGGCGCGTCGAGCGAATTCAGGAACGAAATGTATCCCTGAATAATCGCCTCCTGTTCGTCTTCTGATTTCAAAGAGAAGTTCAGGCTTGAAACGAGAAGCACGACGCGCATCGTGCCGTCCTTCATGACGACGACGTCTTCGCGGATTTCGGCGACGTCCAAAAACCGCTGGGTGGAGTTGGCTGGCTTGCCACCCGCGAGTTTTTTACTCTGCATCAGTTGTTCTTGTTTCTGCGCCATAGATCCTCCTGGAAGACGGTCAATCCTCGGGTTTGTAGACGCCTCCCGTGTTCACGATCAGGGCCAATTCGGAAAGACGCGACGTCGTCAGCGCTTCCTTATACGGCTTGGCGACGGGTGGGGGCGGCAATTCGACTTTGGACAACGCGATAATTTCCGCGTCGCTCATTTCCTTGTTCCACACGCGCACATGAGGGCGCTTCCACGTTTGAAAGACGTTCAGCAGGAAATAGTGGAACGGCTGACCGTTAATGCGTACGAAGGCCAAGACAATACCCGACGTCAGCAGCAACACATCAAACAAGATTGCGAACGGCAAGCTGAGCAGCTTGTACAAGATAAACATCACGAGGCCATCGACCATCAAGATGGCGAATTGGCGCGTCGTGATAGGGCCGAGGATCTTATCCTCGACGTCGATGAATTGCGGAACGACGAACTGGGACATGGCTTTATTTTACCACAGTTTGCCTAGCACCGCCCCTTAATACCGCATCTGACGGCTCAGCTCGGCCACGGCTCGGAACTCATCAGCCGTCAGCACCGGTTTTTTAGCGGCTTCTCGGGCTGAAATTGCCTCGGGGAGAGGCGTGCCGTTTAAGCTTTCGCGCATCAATTCAAGGTACGTACGCGTTACTTCCGACGTGGTCCACGCGGAAATCCCTTCGCTACGGCGGGTATAGGACTGATCGCCCAGAAGATCAATTTTATCCTTGATCTTCATGCACGCTTCCTTCGGATCCTTGGAAAGGCGACGGAAATCGACGATTGTGATCGCACGCAGCTCTTCGACAGGCCCCGTCAACTTTGGCGCAGCTTTAACGTCTTCAAGCTTGGGTCGCTGAGCAAAGCTCGTCGCACTAAAAGTCGGGGCGGTTGGGACAGCCGGGGTCGGTTTCACTATTGTGGCGGGGGGTGGAAGCGGCGGACGCGCGACCACGGGAGCTGGCGGCTCAGGCGGAGAAGCGGGTGCTCTGAAGTCGGGTGGAACAGGGCTCGCTGCAGAAATCGGAAGATTAGCCGGAGCGGCAGATTTGGTATCGAGTACCGGCGCCACGACAGTTGGCTGCGTAGGCGCGTTAGCCGTCGCCTTCTTCGATTTCGTGACAATGCTCTGATACAAACGCTCAAGCTCCGTCTTTTGATCGACGTTGGTTTGCGTTTCGTTCTGCGCCTTTTGCACGCGCTCGGTTTCAACCCATTTCGCTTTTTCCGTCTGCACCTTGGCCTGCGCGACCGCATCCGTTTTTCGCAACCGCGATTGAATCGTGTTGAGCAAAGCGCGCGCTGAGTCTTGACTCATGCTCAAGCCACCCAGCTCCTTCGGCTGGGTCATGATCTCGAGCGTTTCCATTTGATCGCGCACATCGCGCAAGCGGTTGCCAATAACCGTTTTGACGCGTTTCGCCATCGCTTCGTCTTCTGTCGCGAGGCCGGAGGCAAAATAAATCTCCTGCACCATCGTATCAATATCTTTTGATGGTGCGGTTTTTTTGAATTGAGCGAGTTCAACTGCGTCCTCTGGCGTCAGCGTAAGACCTTCGTCTTTCGCTTTGACGGGAGCGGAAACCGCGGCGACTGGCGCTTCTTCTTCTTTTTTTTCAACTTCCGGAACACTTTGATCCAAAATGACACTGCGCGATTCTTCGCGAATTTCTTCAAGAACGCGCTCGGCTTCTTTCGGTTCAAGACCGACGCCGCCAATTTTTTCCGGGCGCGTCAACACATCCGCCGCTTGCGCTTCGGTGCGTACACCAGCCAACACCGATTCAACGACGTTCTCTAATCTGTTGTGCAAGTGGTCGTCCGGCGTCGAGGCCACGGACGTCGCGATCTCCGCAGCCGCCTCATCAACCGTGCGGCGCGCGATCGCAACGCGCAGATTTGGGAATGTTTTCGGGTCAGCACCAAGCGCTCGCAAAAACGTGCTGATATCCGCAAGCCACTTGTCGAGCGGCAACAAGCGAAACCCAGCGATATCAATCGCGAGTGCTTTCGCTTTCGTATCATCAAGCTCGAGCCGCTCTTTGAGCTCGATGATCAAGCGTTCAAGCGGCAAATCTTTGACGAACAGCTCGCGCAGGATCTGAAAATACGTCTCCTCCTGCTTCTCCGTCAGCTGATGCTTCTCAATCACCTGCAAGTTGAGTTCGCCAGCGCGCTCCGAATACAGGTAGTCGAGTACCGGCTCCGGCAGCGCATCGATTTTCCGCTGCAGGACGTCAGTGGCGATCATACGCGTCCTCCCCCGCCGCCGCGGTTCTTGCGACCGCCGCCACCACCTTCATCGAACTTAATACCTTTAATTGTCGCGACCTGCTTGGCCAACGTTGAATCCAGGTCTTGAATACCTTTCTTCAAGCGGTCGACGGCGCTTTGAATCGCTGCCGCATCACCGCCAGTAGAGCTGGCAACGGAAAGCCTCTGCATCTCCTGCGCCAATTCTTGTTCAGCGTTCGCACGCTGTTCTGTCGCGCGCGTGAGGTCCTGCATCGCTTTCGCGACCTGATCTGCCTGCTGTTCTTTTGTAGCCGTAGGACGTCCAGCCAGGCGATCCTCATGAATCGCGTCTTGCAACGCCTTCAGTTGTCCAGAAAGGTCGGCCTTCACGTTCACCGCATCTCCCGCCAATCCCCTACGTTCAACTTCCCTTTCAGTCGTTTTGACTTGGGCTACTCCAGCCGCTTGCGCGGCAGCGGCGGCCGTGACAGCGGCGTCAATTTCTGCTTTTGAAGGCAGGAGCTTGTTATAGAGATCATTCTTGCTCAAGTTGCGAGCACGAGTCGGATCTTGACCCATGATCGTCTTGAAGATTTCGCGTCCGACAGCCAACTGATCAGGATCGTCCTTGTCGATATTGCGAGCGATCGCTGCCGTGTCTCCACTACGGCTAAGCACGTCTCGAAGCGTCTTGCCGCTGGCATCACCAACATCCAGGTCGCTGACCTTAAGAGCCCCAACCGACATCGCCTGCACAGCCGCGGCCGCGCGCTTGTTATCGTCAGTCGGTGCGTTCGGGCCGGACAGTCCGCGCTTCGCAGCATCTTGCAGCGCTTTCGCACGCGTCTCATCTGCCATGATTTTGCCGCGTGCTTCAGCCTTGCCGGACGTGGAGGCCAAGACGTAATCCGCAACGTGCTCGTTGGAATACCAAGAATCAGGAACTTCGGTGGCGTTCAAACCGCGTTCACGCATGAATTCGAGGGCCTTGTCCTTCGGCATTTTGGCCAGCTCAGAAGACATGCCGAGTTGCTGGTCGGTCTTTCCGTCCACGGCCATTTCCCGGAACTGTTTGCCCGTCATGTGCTCCATGAACGTGCCCATGTCAGAGCCCGCGACATCCTTAAAGTCATCAGCGGACATCTTCGGAACAAGTCCTGCGAGTTTTTCTTTGACAACAGACGGGATATTTCCGAACATGCCGTTCTTCTGCAACGGAACAGCCATTTTCTGCTCGAACTCACTAAGATCTTTTTTGCGATTCGGATCCTTCTCGGCCGTATCTTTCAGACCGTCATACGTCTGCTTGAGAAGCTCCGGATCATTCTTCAACCAAGCTTTCGAACGCGCGTCGCCCATCATGAACTTCGCGGCAGCTGGGCTGTCGCTCGAAGCCCATTGCTTCATCACATCACGGCCAACACCCTTTATCTCTCGCTTGCCTGTCAGCGGATTAATTGATTCCTTTGGGGCGAGACTCGCCATCAAATCAGGATTCGCGCTCGCGATCTTCATGTACTTGTCGATCTCCCTAGGGTCTTTCAAGCCGCCAAGTTTCCTCGTAAAGGCTCCGGGGCTGAGACGCGCCATATCTTCCGCGCCGCCAAACATCTTCTCACGCCCAGCAAGACGCGCCTTCTTCATCCCCTCTCCCTTCAGCGCCATGTAGCGGCCCGCGGCACCAACCAGCGGCACGCGCGCCAATCCCTTGCCGACGGTCGTCATCACAGGCTCCGCGGCGCGCTTCAAACCATACCCGGCAACGCCAACGGTACCAGCGCGCAATGCGGAAACAGCTTTTCCTTTCACCTTACCAGCGAAGCCTGATGCCAAGCCGCTGATGGCCGGATCAGCCGCGAACTTCAAACCCGCGAACATGATGCAGCAAACAATCACCATGCTGAGAATCGTGTCGGTGCGTCCGGCTTCGCTTGGGATTTGCGACTTTGTGGCTTGGCCTTCGACTTCCTGAGCAGAGGCCGCCGATTGCACGCCCCAGCCTTCTTGCGGAGACGAAAGGTTTCCCGCCGTTTGTTGCGCCGTTGCCAGCGCCAACCACAAGAAGAAAGCGACAACAGGACCGCCGATAAGGTATTTTTTGAGTTCGCCCCACCATTGCGCGTAGTAGCCGCCGCTCAAAGGAAATGCCGCTGTCAAAAACGCGATGGGAGAGAGAATGATCAGTACCCACAGCATGATGACGCGGAAAACGAGCATGACGAGCATGACGAGCACGACGCACGCGGCGATGGCGGCCAAAATGAAGGCCAGCATCATGGCGAGCACCAAACCGAAATTGTACTCGGCTGGACCGTCGCCAAGCGCGAGCAGCTTATTGATTTGGAATGCGTTCATGAAGTTACCCGCCGCCGCAGCACGGAAACCGTTCACGAACGAGAGCATCACCACCTGGCTGATATCGATCATCAAACCAACGATCGTCTTCGAAAAGTTGATGATAACCGCCATGATCAGAAGTTTCTTCAACGTCTGCTCATAGTGGTACTTGGAGTACCCGATGACCGTGCTGAAGGCGATGATCATGAGGAACACGATGAAGAACATGTTCGCCAAGTCGCGCGTCACGACCCAACCAATACGGACAGCCGTCGGACCCGGTGAGACGAAGTTGAAGTACCCCGCCACACGGATCAACGCGTCCACCTCCATGATCAAAATGAACCCCATGAGCGCCGTGAGTCTCTGGAAGATCCAGACGAAGATCGTCGCGATACAGATTTCAGGACTGCTCAAGCCACAGCCAGCCGCTTGTACAACACCAGGGAGCGCGAAGCCAACGACAGCCAATGCACCGAGCGCCATCAGACGCCAAATCCTCCTCTTCCCGGAGAAGAGGAGGTTAAGTTTGACGTGAAGGCGCTGGAAAAAATTCATAGAATCAAAGACTGAACATTCCGCCACCGCTCAAGATCTGTTCAAGGACGCTAGGATCGAACGAGCCGCCGCCTCCTCCCCCGCCAGGACCGCCGCCACCAGGAACGAAGGCAGCCGCGTCCTGGGCGCGAGGCGCAAGACGGATTTCGCCGACATACTCGGTCCACGGTTTTGCGTTTGCCGGAGGGTTCGTCAACGAGCAACCTTCGCGATACGCGCCGTTGTTGCTAAGCGTGTACGCGCAACCATCACCAGTACAGTTGCACCAACCCCAGTTGTCGACGACCTGAACTTTCGGTCGGTAGACGCAGGTCGGAGCGCCGTCGAGCACGCGATAGCACGGCGCGTTGTCAGCGGCATCGCCAGGACCCGTGCACGCTGCCATCGTTTGCAGATCACGGAGCGTGCAGGTGTAGGTATGGTCGAACTGGAACGTACCCGCGTTACAGGCACCCGGGGTATTGCCGAAGTGATTGCCGATACCCTTGCCACACGTGCCGGAACCGAGACAATCAGCGTCCGTATCGCAAGTCATACCGTTGGTCGAACACTCGCCTACCGCGTTCGCGTCGGAAATATCCGGCGAGCAGAACGGTTTCTGGTTTTTGTACCAGCCCTTCGCAGGCGGTTCTTTCGCAGTGTAGTCGCCCCAGAGCACCGTGCGCTGGAGAATCGGCATCGAGTTGTGCGAGGCCCAAGCGTAGAACTTGGCCGTTACGCTGAGTGAGCCGTCCGCGCCGAGCAAGAGACCTTGCGACTTGCCATTGACCGTCAATGCGTTGGTACGCGAGATCTTACAGCGTCCGTTCGAATCGCAGTTACTCGTATCGACGGCAGCCACGATCGGCGGATACCAGACTTTGCCGAAGATTGCTCCCGCACCATTGCGGTTCATGAGCGTCGTAGGATCAACCGTGCCCGTTTCGTTGTAGTACGCGTCGCCAGCCAGGTTTGGTACCGACGTGTACGTGTTGCCGCCCGCCGTGAAGTTCAGCTTTACGTAGTCCCACACGGCGTAGACCTTGCGGAAGAGTCGTCGCAACGAGTCTGTGTCGAGGAAATCCGCGGGGATATCGAGTGAGTAATTTGCACCCCTCGTGAAGTCCGTCACCGTGCACTGCTCAGCATCAGTCGCGAGACGCGCCGCAACATACGTCCACGGTTTATTCGGAGGAGGTTGCGAGATCGCACCGATCGCACCATACGGCTTGCAAGCGTATTCATGCTGCCACGCTTGACCAGACATATCAGTTTCTCCTCCAAAGCCTCCAAAGGTTCGGAAGTTATTGACCACATCCGTGAAAGCCGCCGTCGCGCCAAACTCGCCAGGTTGATCGACCTGCGCGATCTGTTCGCAACCGGGCTTGAACTGGAAGCCCATACTCTTGATACCGAAGGATCCTTCATCGCCCGAATCGCTTGCGGCGACGCGAATGGTTTTCAGAAGACCGTTCGAGTCGAACGCGGCTGCAAGCAGAATAGTTCCTTCGCCATCAGAAGGATCGACTTTCCAGCTGTTCGTGTCGTTCAGGTGGAAAACACTCTTACTGCGCGCGGCATCCGAACTGACCACTTCTGCCTCTGAAACGGGGGCCGAATCGATACCGTCGTTATCCTCATTATCAATGTTGTCGTCAGTTTCGTCGTTGCAGTCGCCAATAATGTTCTGGTGTGGGTTCGTAGCGATCTTCGACAAATCATACGTCGAGCCAGTAGCGTCATCCGGAACCTGAATTTCGCCCGGCTGCAACGGAGCGATGTAGTCGTAGATATCGTCAGTAACCTGGAAGTAGATGCTCTTCAGCTGCTGCTGATAGAGCGGAGGGCCGATGTATGGGAAGTCGATGTAGGTCATGTCGACCGAACCTTCGTCGGCCACTTCATAGCAACCAAGAATACCAACGGCCTCCGTATTGATGTGATACGTCGCCGCGACTGCAACACAGCTGCGATCAGACGTCGTCGCGTCCCCGTTACAGTAGTAGTTCGTCGAGCAATCGCTATCACTCGTACAATTCACCGCAGTTCCGTCACCTCGCAATTGCGGCGCGTGCGAACCTCGAGAAATACCCGGCCACTGGCACCACTGCCCCGGACCGGCTTTCTGACAATCGGCGCGCCAAGTTGCAGACGATGAACCATTCGTGACCTTACCGGTGCCAAAGAACTTATTGGTGTACTGGTCGTACGGACCAACAAGCGTGCCATCAATGTTGTCACGGCTGTCGAAGTCCTCTGTCGTATTGATGTCCAGATGCGTCGTCCAAGCCGGTTGGTCACCAACGCAGTAGAAGCGGCGGTCAGCGGAAGCGAAGTAACCCGCAGACTGATTCTGGTTGTAGATGTCGCGAGAGCCGCCGATCAGACCAACTGGGCGCCAGGTCAAACACGCGTACTGGTCGGACGTGCCATTAATCGGGCGCGTCATGTCGCGCTCAAGACACTGACCCTCATAGCCGACCACGCGATCCACTTTTTTGACACGAATACACTGCGCGCCGTCATTGCAACCGCTCGCAAGCAATCCAGAAGAACTGTCAGCGGTCTTGCTGCAGCAGGAAGGATTGTTGAGTGAACGTGCACCCGAAGCAAGAGGATCGCACTCATATCCGGCATACAAGCCGCCAGTGCAGTACCCGCTCGGGATATCCGAACTGCCCGCTGGGAAATATTTCTTATCGGAACCGTAGTTCGCGACCAAGTAGTTGCATTCACAACTCGATACTTCGACACCGTTCACCAAACGGCGCTGACAGACATTCGCGCCAGCGAAGCTCGGACTCGGGCTGATCAGGACGGGGTTACCGCCATTGAGTTCAGCCGCCTCGTAATCCCAGCCATTCGGATCGGCAACTTTTGACGGGAACGGCGCGTTCTCCTGCGGATACGCGCGGCAAGAAGCACCGGGATAACCGGAGACGATTTGCGGTTGGTTGAGCTGTGCTTCTGATGTAATGAGGCGACCTCCGTCGATCGGGTGCACACACAATCTGCTGCCAGCCGGACCCAAGCAACTGCCTTGGTCATCAGCCGGACCGCAGAATGTTCCGTAAGCACCGTTACACGTGCCTCCGACGTAGACGAGTCGCAGATCCGGCTTCGTAACGCTCGCTCCAACGTTCACGGTCACGAGTTCGTCCACCGGATAGCGGTTCGGAATCGCGAGACCGGAGTAATCCATACCTTTCGATCCGACCGTGCGCGCCGAGTAAATATCCGGCGTGAGCGTCGTGCCCGAATAGCTGCTTTCGACATAACGGACACAGCGCGTCGTATTGCCGATACGCTCGAATTCGGCGCACAAGCTGTAGGACGTGCAGACGTTTTGATACTGACCCGTCGAAGCATTGAAGACGGTTCGGCGCGAGCGGCAATCAAGCCATTCGCCGCACTGGCGATCACGTTGCACGCGGATGATGGTGTTGGAATCACTGAGTGCACCGCCTGGTTGCGGAGCGACGAGCGCACCGCGCTGAGAATCGGAGAGGGCGTACGTCGCCGTAGCGCTGTAGATCTTGGTCAGGTTATCTGTCTGCCAGAAGAGGACGCAGGCAGAAGCGGCGTTCGCGCCCGACGGCGACTCATTCAAGCTCACGCGGTTCTGACACGTCTTGGTGTCCAGGCGATCGTTGAAAATCGCGTAATACGGCGTTCCGTTCGGGAAGGAGGACGACGTTGCGACCGGATCAATGAACTCTTTACACATGTCGTGCTGCGGAGAACAGACACCCGCCCAGCCGTCGTAGGCCGCGTCGGAGTTCTTCCAGATGCCGTAGCGGTCACCCGATTCAAGGTAGGTCGGATCGCACGGATCGCTTGTCCCCTTCTTGAACCAACCACGGCTTCCCGCAGCGGCACCATCACGGAATTCACAAATGCGCGCTTCAGGATCCTTGAAGAAGACCGGCGATGCGTCGGCTTTTTTCGTGTAGGCCTGGCAGTATTGTTCCGGCGCGTTGCAGAGGGTGCGCGCGTAGTCGGACGGCACGTTGCGGAGATACACCGTGCTCCAAGTATCAACGGCGTCGCGCGCGCTGTTCATATGCTTGTCGCCCATCGCGGTACAACCGATCGCATCGGAATCGCAGCGATAGCGAAGGTCGTTCACGAGATACTCAACGCCGTCAGGAGAAACGCGAACGGTGTCGCCAGTAGGGCTCACGCGTGAAGCCGGAACATCGTCGTTGATGTCATACCGGCAGCTCGTCTCCCCTCTCGTTACCTGACAGACCGTCGCGCCATCAACAGCGCACGGACACGTCAAACCAGAGCCAGGCACACAGGAGGCCGCGATCGTACAGACGGCTCGGAAGGTCTGCGCGAACGGAGACGCCGAGTTCCTCGTGTCATACAGAGCTTCGCAACCGACCGCTTCAGGGCGGCACAGTTTTTCAAACGACTTGAACGTCGACTGTGTGTTGCTTCGGTCTTTGTAGGCGCGGCAGCCGAGCATGTACTGCGGTGAAGAAGCGCCAGAAGGCGTCTGATCGCAGACAAGCGGTGTCTCCCACGATTCTTCAATCAAGTAGACATCGTCAGTGATCTCACGAAGCTCGATGTTATCAAGGAAGAAGAGTGGCGCTCCCCCACCGAGGCGCTCGAAGATCAATTGTTCAGTTGTTTCTGGAGCATTAATCGCTTCGACCGGACCAATCTGGTACGGGCGCCATTCCGTCGTCAGGTTGACTGGTGATTCTGTGGAGGTCGTGCGATTAAACGTAAAGCTTTCATCGCCGGCTTGGCTCAAGTGTGCCGACAAATCACCTGTGCCCTTAGCCCAGAACGTGAGGAGGTATGATTTTCCTTTGCGGATCTGACCAGAAACATTGCTCGTCACGTTCGCACGTGTCGCTTTCAGCGAGTGACCGCCAGCCGAAACAGCTTCGTTACTGTTCACGACATCGGACGTGCTTCCGCCGCCTGGAGCCGCCGTCCAACCTTCCGTCGTTCCGACTTCAAAGGTGTTCGTGACGATCACACGCACGTTACGAGAAGCATTGCCGGAATACGCGCGGCAGTCCTTAGCAGTCGCAGCGCAAGAGGCGCTCTCCGGCGCGTAGGCGAGGTAGCGGCATTCGTTGTTCTGCCAGCGACCGCCATGGTCGCGGCATTCCGTCTCCGAACTCTTGGTGATGCGGTATTCGCGGCAGCTGTCCGTCGAGAGAATCGTCTTCGAGTAGAGGCGGTAGTGAATATTACCGTCAACATCGTAGAATTCGCGGCAGTCGGGATTGTAGGAGATGTCCGTTCTGGTACAGGAAGCAGCCAAAACGCTTGCTGCGTCATCGGCGCAGCGCGGTTGGCCCGCTGCGTCATACGCGAGCTTCGTACACGGCGCTGTTCCACCCGTCGGGTCGGAGTCGTTGATGACCGACGTGCTGTTGCTGCGGCGCAACGACCACGAACGGAGTTGGTATCCGCGCACATCGTTGCCTTCCCACGTATAGTAGGTACCGGATTGATCGTCCGGCTTGGTGCAGAGGCGCAGGTACGTGAAATATTCGCGCGACTCGCCGCCTTGCGCGAGCTTTTCAATATTGGTGAATTCGGTGCAGCCTGCTTCGTTGGCCGTGCAAACTTCCGCACTCTTCGGAATCAAGAAGAGCGGGAAACGCGACTCGTTGAACTGCGTCGGCTCCTGGCGGAACGTGTCGTAGCCAGCGCAGGCGACAGGGCAAGCATCGTTTGATGTGGTGACTGCCGTAATAGCCGTACCGCCATCAATCGGGTTGTATGCGTTACAACCGACTTCGTCGCGACGGCAGGAAGGGGCGTACTTGCTGCACTCAGCGGAGCGATCATCGCCAGAGCAGTCGAGCCCGACAGGAGCCTTCTTCAAGTTCACGTGCTGCGCCGAACTTGCATAGCCGTCATGATAGGCGGTCGCACCAACGGAGAGTTCAAGTTGCACGGCGTCTGCCAACACGTCCTCGGTCGGAGAGTTGGATGTGAGAATGATTCTGGCGTATCCGATATCGGAAGGTGTCGTAAACGAGCACGTCGTGTTCTGGAACTCGTTCCCCACAGCCAAATTGAGCTGCATGGATGAGCCAGAAAGCGTGCAGCCATCGACCGTAACCGGTGAAACGGCCTGAGGCGTCGGACTCGTGTCGTACAACTGAATCGTCGCAAGCGCGTTAGGTGCCGCGCCCGTTCCGGAGTGACGCGTGGCGACTGAGAAGCTATACGAAGCGTCAGAGAGCACACCGTAGACATCCTGGCTCACCGGCGTCGGCGAGAGCGTGACGGACGAAGCACCTTGCGAACCAACGAACGTGTCGTGGTTGTACCGTGCCGGATCCAGGTTCCAGAACAAGGCGCGGTTCGTCGCAGTGCTTGCTTCTTCGAAGCCTGAGTTGCGCACCAAGTTCAACGTCCCCGTCGAAACACGGACAAATTCGGTGCAACCAGCATCGTCTGAGGAACAGGTCGTTGCTTGGCTGTTCAAGAAGATGCCGTCATAGGGTGAAGTGGAGAATCCTTCCCCGAAGACACCGAGCGCATCGAACCACGTGCGGTTACCCGCAGCAGGAGCACTTGAACTGATTTCCAAGAGCGCCGAATTCGTACCGGGAGGGGTCGTAACCGTGCAAGAGCCATTCTGATATCCAAGAACCGTCGTTGCGATATCAAGCGAAACAGCGCGACCGAGGTTTTCGCTTTCACACGTCGTTGAGAGTGTCGACGTATCAACCGGGGTACCATCAGCTTTGAAGAACGTAAGACGGATCGTTCCAACGGCTGAAGTTCCTTCGAGTTCTTGGACGACGCCTGCGGAAATGGCATAGCTCTTCCCAGGCATCAAGGACGGGATCCGCACACTCGCACCATTGCCAGCAAGGACTCCGACCGCATTTACACCATGCGAAGAAAGCGTGCCGGAACGATGAAGGCGCGCACCGGCGGAAAGCGTCCAGTCGCGAGGCTGACCAGCCAAAAGATCTTCAAAACTTCCGTTTGGTACTGAGTTCGTGGAGAGGCTGTACTGGCGGCAACCGGCATTTTGTAAATTGCACGGACCCGCATCGAGCGTGTTCGCAAGGAACGCAAATGTCGCGCCATCAGCGCGGTTGTAGACAGTGCAGCTTGAGTACTGGGCGGGGCAAGCGTCGGCATCAAGCTTCCACACACCCTTTTCACGGACGCAGTAGCCGTAGCCGCCCACGCAGTTTCCAGACGCATCTTGAGAAATGCACGAGGTCACGTCCACACAGCTTTCAGCACGTGCTGAGGACTGCGGCGAGAGGAGCGTCGGGCCGGGTGCCTGCTGGCGGCAAATGGCGGACGGGTACTTCAAGACCCATTCCGGATCGACCATGTGGCACCACGGGTGCAGCGGGTCGGGCAATCTCGTCTCGTCGACGCCTCCGGAGGGGTCGCGCGGGCAGTCTTCAAAACGATCCATCGCTTCGCCAAGCGTGACGGGACGATTCACATCATTGAACGGCGAGTTGGCCGCCATTTCCCAACCGATCGGCAGAACGCGCGCGAGGCGCAACTTCACGAGATTGGAATAGCAGAACGCTTCTCCGTAACAGGTTGTCTCAAGGTTTTTGCGGTGCGAAAGCGGAAGCAACTGCCAACCGCGGTTCAGGAATCCTTGCTGAACGGCCTGGCGAACGGTCATGGCTTGTCCTTGATCGGCACGGCTGACGGCGTTATAGAACTGCGTATCGATCACGCAATGATTGGTCGTATTGCCGCTCGTCGGACAGGTCGCAAAATCCGTCAATTCGTTATAATTGGTGATTGACAAAATCTTCGGTGTCAAAAGAGAGGCGTTGGCGAGCTCTGCGGAAGCGCGTCCACCCGCGGGCGGCGAAGCACCGAAGCTGAGCGCCTGATCGCCGTTGCTGCCCATGAGGTCGCTGACCGAAATCAAGCCTTGCGTGAAGACTTTCTTCAGGAGTTGTTCCGAGAGCGCGCCTGCGAAGGTCTGGAGCGCCGCAGGGAGAATGCCGAACGCGGCATTATTGAAAGCACTGCCCGTAATAGCCACGGTGCGGTCTCCTTGTTTCCAGCCCTGCTCCATCGAAATATCGAGCTGTTTCTCAATGGTCGAGGCAGGCGTTTTGATGTCGCGCGAAATGAAGTCGCGTACCGGTTTAAAACCTTTGTTCGCCAAATAATCGCCGTACGATTCGAGGTTCTTCTCGGCGATTTGCTGGAGCGCGATGTTGTTGAGTTCGATCGCGGCCGAAAGAGAGCTTTCGCCGGGAGTGAACATGATACCGACCTGATCCAAAACCTCTGAGGAATCCTGGCTGACAAACGAATCCCAGTTGGTAGAGATGCTGTCCCATGAACACTTCGGCGTCGGTGGCGTTGGGCCACCTGTACCGAGAATACCCGGCAAACCGTTCAAGAATCCGATTTTGAAATTCAACGCAAGCTGCGGTGTTTTTGGAACACAAAGATTGATGCCGTATTTTCCAAAGCTCGCAG
Organism: Patescibacteria group bacterium; assembly: GCA_041659045.1. GTDB lineage: Bacteria > Patescibacteriota > Patescibacteriia > SG8-24 > DYFX01 > DYFX01. The sequence continues at coordinate 75,088 of JBAZZB010000004.1, read as the reverse complement.
GATCCGACGTCAGGGTGCCAAGCACTTCGCCAGCCGCGTCCGCAGCGGTGTTTTGAAGATAATTACCAAGCCCTTCTGTCGTGAAGAATGGTTTTTGACCACTGCCGCCGGAAGCAAGGTAGACAGCGGCGTCGTATGCTACTTTTTGCGCAAAATAATTGGCACCGTTCAAAAGCGCGAGCGCCGCAGTGTTCGTCAACGACGTTTTGAGCACCTGCCATGCCGACTGCTTGACGGTATCAGTCGTTTGTACCGTCCCTTGTGCAGTTTGCGCGGCCAAGTTCGCATTCGCAATACCGAGTTGCGCATTTGCTCCAGGATCAACCACGACTTGAGGGATTCCAAACTGCGCTGCCGCTGGTTTGGCAACAATAAAGAACGCGATCAGGGCGGCGACGAGGATCTTAGTTGGAGTTCTTGTCGGCATTGGCTTGGACTTCCTGGAGCGACTGCTGATAGAGCGTCAGCAACGTCGTGTCATCGATACCCGAGAGATCGCTTTCCTTCACACCGTTTTGGATGAGGAGCGCGCGAATCTGCGCAGGCGTCGGATTAAGGAGCTGTTTCATCGCATCTTCTTCAATCTGGGCAGTTGAGCTAGCCACCGCACCCGTCGACGACGATGTCGCGGCCAGCCCAGATTCGATGCAACTTTTTCCTTTGGGACAATTTGGGTCCTCCCCCGCCTTCAGCTCCGTCGCATCATCCGTTTCGTCGGAGTCGGAGTCGTTGAGGTACGGGCTCGTTTTGTAAACGTAGGTTTCTTCAAAGTCACTGAGCGTGTCGTTGTCGGTATCTTTTGTTTTCATCGCTTCGATCTCCTCCTGTTCGACTTGGTCCGGAGTTTTGAACGTTCCGGCCTGACTGACGAACGCGGCGCGGAATGAAGCGCGCCATTGGTAGGCTCCGAGACCGAGACCTATCAGGCCCATAACCAAAACAACCCACGCCCCAGCGCGGTGCTCCCCCGGCCTTTCGTCCGTGATCGGCAGATCAGCGGGCATGGCCTCATAGTATCACATCTTTTGTGCGAGCGTTATCCACTTTTCAGGCGGAACTTCTTCAGGACGCGCTTCCGGTGAGATGCCGGCGGCCGTAAGGAGAGCTGCAGTGTTGTCACCAAGCATCGAACGCAACGTATTCTTGAGTTGGCGGCGCTTTTCCGAGAAACCAAGAGCAATCAGCTTAAAAAACGTACCTTCTTGTCGACCATCAAGAGCTATCGAGGGCCGAATATCAAAACGAACGACGCATGACTGCACCCTTGGCGGCGGAGAGAAGGCTCCAGCAGAGACGTTAAAGAGAATTTTCGGTTCGGAATAATATCCACAGAAGATCGCGAGACGGTTCATGTCGCCTGGCTTGGCCGTGACGCGCTCCCCTACTTCTTTTTGAAGCATGAGTGTGACCGACGTGGGACCCTTGCCGGTTTTTGATCGCATCGGCAAAAATGTTTCGAGCGTTTTGGACGTAATTTCGTACGGCAGGTTGGCGACAAGCTTCCAATCGACACCGAGAGAGGCTTCGAGCGCGGCCTCATCAAGCTCAAGCGCGTTGACACGAAGCAGTTCGACGTTTGCTGGCAACCCTTCTTCTTCCAAAAGCGCGTGAAGCCGCCGATCGATCTCCACGGTCAGGACTTTTTTAGCCGAAGCCGCGAGCGCGCGCGTTAAAACACCTCGACCAGGACCGATTTCTAGTACCGAGTCGTCCTTTGTAATACCAGAACCAGCGACAATCTTCGCAATGATTGTCTTGTCGGTCAGAAAATGTTGTCCGTAGCGGCGAATCGGCATATCAAAGACGCTTCATGAGCGCGCGGTGCAGATCGTCTTCGGAAATCGAGCCCTCGCGAAGAATCTCAACAAAGCCGCCCTGTGCACGAACAATGGTGGATGGTGGAGCCGCCTTCAACACGCCCGCATCAAGAACCATGTCAGGCAAGGAGCCTAAATCCCGAAGAACAGAAGCAACGTCATACCTCGTTTTTCTCCCAGAAAGATTGGCCGAAGTCGAAACAATCGGCTTCCCTATCGCCAAAGAAAGCGCTTTGGCCCACGGCGCTGGGCTCACCCTGAGCGCAATCTCACCTGTCCCTTTGGTACCAGGTACCCGAGGAGCGACGAGCGTGAGCGGGCCGGGCCAAAAAGCATCGGCGAGCATCGAAGCGTAGCGGTCGAGCACGGCGAACTTGCGAGCCATCGTTATGGACGCAGCGATGAGCGGTAGCGATTTGGAGGCGTCGCGATTCTTGATCGAAAATATTTTTTTGAGTGCTACTGGATTGCGCGGATCACAACCGAGCGCATAGGCCGTCTCGGTCGGATAGACGATGATGCCTCCTTGCCGCAAGGCCGCGGAGGCTTTTTCAAGCGTCGCTGCGTCGGGCTTTTTCAAATCAATTTTGGCGATCCACATATCAACGCGTCTTGAACCAAGCGACGGTATGCTTGATTCCATCTTGAATCTTCACGCGCGCTTGCCAGCCGAGTTTTTTCTTGGCGAGGTGCGGTTTCAAACAACTACGACGAACGTCGCCGGCTGGCGTCGGACCGCGTCCAAAAACGCCATTCCAGCCATATTCCTTGGCGATCAGTGCGGCAACATTCTTCACGTTTGTTTCTTTGCCTGTTGCGATGTGGTAGGCACCGGATTCTTTGGCACGCATCGCTTTCATGTTGGCGTCCACGACATCGCCGACATAGACAAAATCGCGCGTCTGCTTGCCGTCGCCAAAAATCTTGGGTGTTTTTCCGTCTTTTAACATCTTGCAAAAGACACCGATCACGCCGCCCTCCCCTTTTTGATCTTGGCGCGGGCCGTAGACGTTGGCGTAGCGAAGCGCGACGTAGGAAAGACCGTAGTGATGTGCCGCGGTTTCCAAATAATATTCGAAGGCGAGCTTTGAAACGCCGTAGGGCGTAAGCGGCGATGGCGCTTCGGTTTCCGGCGTCGGAAATTTCTTGGTGTCGTGATAGATCGCACCGCCCGATGAGGAGAAGATAATTTTCTTCACGCCGTGCTTCAGGCATTCCTTCAAGACGCGGAGAGAGCCGTGCACATTTACTTCGGCGTCATGAATCGGATCTTCCACTGAGACGCGCGCGTCGATGTGTGCAGCGAGGTGGAAGACGGTTTCCGGTTTTTCTGCCGCAAAGACGATACCGAGTTTCGGATCGGTAATACTGATCTTATAAAAGTGCGCGTCAGGGTGAAGGTACTCGCGTCGTCCATTCGTCAGGTCATCGACGACCGCGACCGTAAAACCCTCGGCGATCAAACGATCGACAAGATGCGAGCCAATGAAACCGGCACCACCGGTGACGAGCGCTGTTTTATTCTTCGTCTTCGTCGTCTTGGGCATGGGATTTGAGATAGGCTTCTGGATCCTTCATCCATTTAAGGTAGGCCTCGATGAACTCGTCAAAGTTGCCGTTCAAGACGCCGTCGGTATCGCTCGTCTTATGCTTGGTGCGGTGGTCTTTGACCATGCGGTACGGCTGGAGCACGTAGGAACGCGCCTGGTTTCCCCACTCGGCGCTGTGATATTCGCCTCGGATGCCCTGCAGATTTTTTTGATGCTTTTCTTCTTCGATGGCCGCGAGCTTGGCCTTCAGCATCTTCATGGCGTTTTCGCGGTTCTGCTGCTGCGAGCGTTCGTTTTGGCAGGTGGTCATGATACCGGTCGGAATGTGCACGATACGAACGGCCGAGTAGGTCGTCTGCACGCCTTGTCCACCGTGGCCACCAGAGAGGAACGTGTCGATACGTAAATCCTTCGGATCGATCTTTACGTCCGCAGTGTCTCCGATGTCGGGCAGCACTTCAATCAACGCAAAAGACGTGTGGCGCGCTTTAGCGGCATCAAACGGCGAGATGCGCACGAGGCGGTGGACGCCGTGCTCGCTGCGAAGATAGCCATAGGCGTGGCGACCGATGACTTCGATCGTCGCACTCTTGAGCCCCGCTTCTTGGCCTTTGCTTTCGTTCAGCATCCGCACTGTCCAACCTTTCTTTTCGCAAAACCGCGTGATCATGCGGAAAAGCATCTCGGCCCAGTCCTGCGCTTCAGTGCCTCCGCTCCCGGCATGGAACGTGAGAATCGCATTATAGGCGTCGTAGCGTCCGGAAAAGAGTACTAAAAACTCGAGCTCAGAAAACTTCTTCTCGAGCTCGGCCATTTGTTTTTCGACTTCGGGTCGGAACTCGCTTTCCTCTTCCGGCTTCATGCCCGCAGCGAGTTCCTTGAGATCTGCCGCGTCTTTCTCGATCACATCCCACGTCTCGAGTTCACGGCGGATTTCGCTGACCTGTTGAGCGATAACCTTTGCGCGGTCCGGCGTGTTCCAAAAAGCCGGGTCGAGCATTTGCTCCTCGTACTTCTTCAGCTCTTCACGTGTGGCAGCATCGTCAAAGTAACCTCCGTGTGGAGGAGATGCGCTCGGAAAGCGCGCCGACTCGTTCAAGAATATCCTTCATATCGTTTCGACGTTGATATGCCTTACTTACAGCTTGATCTGTGTAGCGTATTTTCCCAAGATTGGCAACTCCCACATCTCGCCATTCAGCGTTTTGACGAGCGCCATGACATTGACGATGAGGAGCGAGAGCCAGGCAGCCCAGCCGACAAACGGAATCCAGGCGAAGAACGAAACGACGACCCAAGTAATAAAGAGCACGATCCCCTGCTTGGCGTGGAACTGGCAGAAGGCGCTGTCTTTCTTCGTCATCGGAACGATAAACAAAAGCAGCACATAGGAGAGTGCGGCGGTCGTACGATGGTTCTTGGCGTCCTGATCCATATACGATCAGTCTACCATTTTTTAGGCCTTATTTCAAGCCCGCTCATTCAAGAACGATTGATCAAGAGCCGCTCGCGAAGCGGAAACTTGTCAGCATGGCGTCGAGCGCGGCCTGGAGAGCGGAGCGGTTGGCATCCGAAAAGAGTTTGACCGTGCCGGGTTCGTAGACTTCAAAAACCGTCGTCGCAACGCGCGTCGAAAGCTCGAAGCATGTTCCATCGCGGAAGGTACGGTAGTTTTCACCGTCGAGACGATGACTCATCGCCCCTTCGCTATATGAGAATTTTTTGTAGGATGTCCCGTTGATCGTCGCATCGCCATCAACCAACTCACCGCCCTGCCATGTTTCGCAAGCGGAACTTGTCTTCAAATCATCACGAAGATGCACCGCGAACGCCGCGGAACCGAAATTGGTGCCTGCATACGCATCTTTCGGAATCGGGAAGCAGACGACGGCGTAGTCAGGATCACACACCGGAATGTAGCCGGAGAGTTGCATGTCTTGCGTATCCTCTGTGTGCAGAATCGTGTCAGGATACTGCACGGAAAAACCGGACAGCGTGTTCGTGTAAATTTTGTGGCTTGTTGATGGCGCAGGCTGCGGTTGTGTAACAGGCTGTGGCGTCACCGGCTGCACGACAGGTGCCTTCGGCGCATTCGAAACAAACAAGACAAGCGCCGCAATCACCGTCGCGGCAAACAAGCCAGAGACCACCAAGATTTGAGCACCGTTGCGCATAAGATATTTTCTCCTCTATCATACTCCACTCTTGACCGGATGGCACTCTTTTGTTACGTTCCGCACACACCTCAAGGGAGGAAGGAACACGCATGAAGGTCATTATCCCCGGCAAGCACGATTACGCGTGGAAGAAGGCCGTGACCTGCGGACGGCACGCCGGCGGCGGCTGTGGCGCGACGCTGGAGATCGGTTACGACGACCTGTTCGTCGAGAAGGTGCCTGTCGACGACGGCGCGACCGCTGAGAAGGTGCTCTGCTTTTGCCCGAGCTGCGGCGACACCGTGCTCGCCGACGACCCGTCCGGTTTCCGTACGCTGCCGAACAGGCAGGAATGGATGACCGAGCATCCGCACGCACTCGAAAAAGTACGCGAAGCCGCGCGAAGATACGACGAAGCGTTGGGTATCAAGCGCGGCATCTCGATCTACTAGCCGACGTAACTCCGTCGGTTTTTTCATACCAAAAACCGGCCGCTCGGCCGGTTTTCTGGGTTCCCGCTTTCGCGGGAATGACACGGGTACTAGTAGTCCATTCCGCCACCCATCCCGCCCATGCCTCCACCCATCGGGGCGGATTCTTTCTTTTCGGGGAGTTCGGCGACGACAGCTTCGGTCGTCAAGAACATGACGGCGACCGAGACGGCATTCTGAAGGGCGTTTCGCGTGACTTTGACCGGGTCGACGATACCGGCGACGAGCATGTCGTCGACGAGCGTCTCGGTTTTGGCGTCGTAACCGGCACGCTTGCTAGAGGCCATCTTGCGCACGACGGACGTGACGATATCGAGGCCGTTCTTGCCGGCGTTCTTCGCGATCTGAAGCATTGGGCTTTCGAGTACCAGTGCGACGATCTCGCGACCGACGTGCTTGGAAGCGGCGACGGACGATTCATCAGCAACTTTGTTCTCGCCCAGTTCGACTTTGGCGCGCAGAAGGGCCGAACCACCGCCCGCAACGATACCGGCTTCAAGCGCGGCCTTCGTGGCGTTGACCGCATCCTCGATCAGGAATTTCTTTTCCTTCATTTCCGCTTCGGTGGACGCGCCCACTTTGATGACGGCGACGCCGCCCGTGAGTTTCGCCAAGCGTTCCTGGAGTTTTTCCTTGTCGAAGTCGTTGGAGGCGTTCGCGAGTTCGCTCTTGATCTCGCTGATGCGCGCTTGGATCGCTTGTTCTTCACCTTTGCCGCCGACGATCGTCGTTTTGTCTTTGGTGGCGGTGACACGAGACGCGCGACCAAGATCGACGAGCTCGACGGTTTCAAGCTTGAGGCCGATCTCATCCATGATGACCTTGCCGCCCGTGAGCGTTGCGATGTCTTTCAACATTTCCTTGCGGCGATCGCCGAAGCCCGGGGCTTTGACGGCCAGCACGTTGAAAGCGCCGCGCAGTTTGTTCACGACGAGGGTCGTGAGCGCTTCTCCGTCGACATCTTCCGCAATAATCACGACCTCTTTGCGGCCGGTGGCGGCGACTTTTTCGAGAATCGGCAGGAGTTCCTGGATCGAAGAAAGTTTTTTGTCGGTGATCAGAATGTGCGCGTCGTTGTAGGACGCTTCCATGCGCTCGGCGTTCGTGACCATATAGGCCGAAACGTAGCCGCGATCGAACTGCATGCCTTCGACATGCTCGGTTTCAATCGTGACACCCTGCGATTCTTCGACCGTGACGACGCCATCCTTGCCGACCTTCATCATCAAATCCGCCAGCAGGTTGCCGACTTCCTCGTTGTTGTTGGCGGAGATGGTGGCGACCTGTGCGATGCGGTCGCGATTGCCGGCGATCTGTTCGGCCTGTGCTTCGAGGTTCTTCGAAACCGCCTCGACGTATTCCTGCATGCCAGCGCGCATGGCGTGAACGTCGACTTCAAAGCGAGAATTTTTGATCTTCTCGAAACCGAGGTTGATCAGCTCCTGCGCCAAAAGCGTGGCGGTGGTGGTACCGTCTCCGACCGAGTCGTTCGTTTTCGAAGCGGCTTCGCGGACGAGCTCCGCACCCATCTGCTCCGTCTTGTCAGAGAGATCGATCTCCTTCGCGACAGTGACACCATCCTTGGTGACGATCGGCGTGCCGTAGCCGCGAGCGATCACGACGTTCTTGCCCTTTGGGCCGAGCGTCGCTTTGACCGCGTTCGCCAGCTTATCGACGCCGGCCTTGAGCTTGAGGCGAGCTTCCTCGCCGTAGAAAATTTGTTTCGACATACTTATTCAATAACAGCCATGATGTCTGATTCAGCGACGACGAGATATTCGACGTTGTCGATCTTCACTTCATCGGGCGAGTACTTCTTGAAAACAATCTTGTCGCCGACTTTGACGCCCATCGGAGCGAAGGCGCCGTTGTCGAGTACTTTGCCGGGGCCGATGGCGATCACTTCGCCACGTTCCGGACGATCTTTATCGACGGTTTCAGGGAGAATGATGCCGGACTTGGTCACCTCGTCTTGCGTAAGAGGTTTGACCACGACGCGGTCACCGAGAGGTCGGAGATTCATAGAGGTTCGCGGTGATGCTATTAAAAACTGGATATTAGCACTCAGCCTTGTCGGCTGCTAGCCGCATTGTAGGTAGGCCCGTTTTTCCTGTCAAATCCCCCACCCTTCGTTGACACAGAAGCGTCGCTTTACTACCCTTCTGGCAGATCAACTCAAGGGGTTCGCAATGACCATCGCCGTCGGAATTCTCCTGTTCGTCTGCGCTCTACTCTCTCTCTATCAAGCCGGCCGCTCACACTACGGACGCCGCATCCTGCTGTACGTTCTCTTCGCAGGATTCAACATCGCCGCCGGCGTCATGAGCATCGTGAGCGACGCTCAGAGCGTCCAGATCGGGGTCGGTGTACTGCTCGCCGTCTGGACGATTATTGCCATCGTGCTACTCATCTGGGCCGTGGGTGTCTCGGACGGCGGTCAGGGGCTCGGATTCCTTGTCCTGGCCGCTGCACTCGTCTTCTTCGCCTGGGTGACCGTCTTCATGGTTCTCCAGTTCTCTATCGTCGTGTAGCCCACGGCGATTTTTTATTACGATAAAATGAAAAGATCACATCGTTCGTGGACGACGTGATCAAGCGGCTTTTTCTTTTTGAGTTGTTGGGACGACGCGGTATGAACCGAGCCAGTTCACCTCGAGACGAATATGCGCGGGCAACGGGCCGTCGTAGTGCACGGCTTTGCAAGCGACAGTGAACGTTCCGTCCTCAAAGTGGAAATCCGTATCGGTTTCGTCGCTGTAGAGGTCGTCGTACGTGTACGGACAAACCGCGGCGAAGCAAACGTAGTCGCGACGGAGGATGTGCGTACACATCCCCTCTTTGACGAGGCCCCAGCGCCTACGACCGATGAAGAAGTACACGATGAGCAACACGACAAGGACGACGCAGACGACGATGGCGGGCGCGTGATCACGCATCCGCTACCATCGAGAGAGGCTCAGACGGAGCAGCCGGGGTTCGCAGTAGGACTCGTTGTCCCAGATGACGTGGAGCGAGCCCAGCGGGCAGTCGTTGTAGGCCGAGTAGGTCGACCAGTAGAGCTCGGGCGTGATCTCGATCGACCCGTACGACAGCATGCGATCGGTGCAGAAGTCGTTGCCGTGCAGGTGACAGGCGAGCGTGCTCGCAGCGCGGTACGGCTCGATGTTGTACGTGGCCGGAACGCTGACCTGCTCGGGCGCGGACGTGACGCGGACCTCGACCGTGTGATCGGCGTTCGGCTGCATGGCCACGAAGGCGCCGAACACCATGCCGAGGGTGAAGATCAGCGACACGTACCAGATCGACGCGAAACGACGAGAGGCGGGAAGGAGCGATGGCTTGAGCACGTGAACCTCCTAGGCTCCGGGGCGAAAGTGCCACGGATGTTCCACTCTAGTCTCAAAAGGCCCGCGCGTCAACCTCCTTCCTCCTCGTCTGCTTCGAGGAAACGGAATCGCGCAAAAAAAATAAAGGCTTGCCTTGCGACTCGCCTTGTCAGAAGCTACCGGGATTCGATCAGTGCAGAGTGAGCGTTCCTGGCAAGTCGCAACAGTTCGAAGCCCTACTTTCAACATTCGCCGACCAGCAACGCTGGTCATCATGATACTCAATGCTGATCAAGTGGAAGGACCAGAACCGGCTGGTCGAGACGTGCAGGACAATCCCCGCGTTGCGCACGTCGCCGTAGACTTCCACCGCCGTGATGGTTCCAGAGAGCTGTCGGGAGCCGTGCGAATTGACCTTGTGGTCAAAGGTGAACATCTTGCCGACAAGCTGTTCTCGAAACTCAGGCCAGAGCGCCAGAGAACCGAACGTTCTACCGAAGGCCTCGTAGAACATTTGATGCGTTGGATTCGTTTTCACGCGTGCCTCCTGGGTTTTTTGGCCGTGGCCACGGATATCTTTGTCGAAACGAACTGTTCTGTCAACCCACATCCTCCTCGCCTGCTTTGAGGAAAAATCCGAAACACGCGCCGGTCAACAGCGTGCCGGCAAGAAGGTCGTAGGGATAGTGATCAAAACAGCTCACAAGAACGATAACAATGGGGAGCGTGGACGTGACGGCGACAAGCGCTGAGGTCGTTCTACGCAAAAGCCAGAGCGCGGCATACCACCAAGCAAAAACAAAACCCAGAAGAATCGCAAGGCCGAAAAATCCAAGTTCCGCGCCGACCAAGAGCGGTACGAAGTGCGGCGGCTGCCTCGTATAGACGTCGTCCGGAACACCGAGCGAAAGAAACACGGTCGGCAGATAGTTGCCAATACCGACGCCCGTCGCGAAATAACGAAGCAGCATTTCCGTGCCATCCACGGCGGACGACGTGCGCTCAGCGACGGAGCGTGCTTCTAAACGACCGTCGAATGACAGGCGTGTTGAGAGCATTGGCAAGGCAAAGAGGGCGACACAGACCGCTCCCCCAAGTGCGGCGAGCAGCACGGGAGCAGCATGACGACGCGCTTCTGCCGTACGCGTCGCTCGAGGAAACAGGAGCGCCGTTGCAAAAGCGAAAGCGGCCGCGAGCCACGCCGCGCGCGAAAATGAAGCGACAAGCCCGGCACCGAGCACGAGCGCGGCAACAAACAAGGCGGGGCGGTAGCGTCGCGCTTGCATGGAAAGCGCAAGCGTTGCCACGAGACCAGCGGCTGCGTAGCCGCCAAGCACGTTTGGATGCGGCAACGTTCCATAGGCGCGCAAGAATCGACCGTAGGAATTCTCGACAACAGCGACTCCGGCCTCTCGCGCGTGGTGCGCGGAAATTCCCAGCCAAGTCGAAGCAAACGATGTTTGCGTGAAAAATTGCCAGAGACCAAGCGCCGCGGAAAGCGTCGTGCCGACAACGAACGCGCGCAGCATTGAAGCGAGAGGTGTTTTCGAAACCCACAACAGATACGCCAGCGCATATCCTTCGCACAGACGGATCAGCGAGAACAGCGCACCTGTTGTATCGTAGGCCCAATAGACCGAGAGGAACGCATACACCGGAATGATCGCGGAAAGCTCAAGCCAAAGGGGTGCGCTCGCCTTTCGTGGTTCGCAGGACACCGCGACATCCAGTAAATGACAGGTGATTGCGCCGAGGAGCAGCACGTCGAGCGCAAAAAGTGCCGCGGTTCCTTGTTCCCACGGAACGCCGAACAACGCTGCTGTTTCCTTGATATAGCGCGCTTGCCATGGCAACAGCGCGACAAGGAGAAGTGTGAGGCGGTCACGCCAGAGAGCGAAGGACATGGGCGTTTTTTTCGCGATACGAATCTCTAATTTCGGCGCGGCGGTCGTGGTCGTGGAATTTCAGAACCGTATCAGTCAGCACGACATCGGACGACGGCGTGCCTGCGGCGGCACGGAGTCCCGGCGGCAACCAGGCAAGTTGACGGCGCTTTGCCCATCGCTCAAGTCGATCACCGAATACGGCGTCGAGCACGCGCTCAACGGAGTTTTTTCCCGCACGCCAAGACAACGGAAGCGCGCGACGCTGCGAGGGTGCCTGCACGCGGGTCCCCGGCAACACGTCTCGTAGCCAGCCGTTTTCAACATAGGCGCGCCGCGCAATGCCGGCTTCGTCGTACACGGGATACAGCTCATGCAGCCAATGCGCGAGATAAACGTCATCTTCGATCGCGAGCGAACGCAAGTTCAGCGCGTCACTTGTCACGAAAAAACTAAGACAGATACGATCTGCCGATTCCGTTTCCGTAGGACGCACGCGCAAAAGCGTCGCCAAGCCAGTCACAAACAAGCGAGTCAGCCAAATGCGCTTCGGCGAGGTGACGAGATAAAGATCGATATCGCTTTCGGAGCGCGCGTTGGAGCGCGCGAGCGTATTGCAAACGAACGCCGCACGCAAATAGGGAGCGTGACGCGCGAGCCGTAAAAACTTGCGAACGCGCGCGTACTTCCCTTCTGCTAGCGCGTATCGAGATTTTCGCACTGGAATGATCTCTGCGCGGCCCGGCAAGCAATAGAATCCTTCCGATGAAGCGACAAGGCCGCGCGAAAGTGCGTGGTCGAGCGCCAGTTCCACTTCTCCAAACGTGGGCCGTGCGCCTTCGTTTGCCGGCAACGCGAAAACAATTTCCTGCACCGTGAGCGGAACGTCGAAGCTGTCGTGATACGCGAGTGTCGACAAGATTCCCTCTAAGGTGCTTTTCATGCTTTGACGTTTGAGACGAGGCCAATGGCTTTCGCCTTCGCCAATTCCATTTCCTTTTCGACGTTATCGTCGACGATCATTTTTTCTTCGTCAATCGAAAGCACCTGCTCGCGCGAAACAATAAGCGGATGAGAAAGCATGCGCGAGGTCAGGCCGTTCGGCCGCACGCGCCAACGCAGGATCGATTGATTATCGACATCGACGTCAAAACCGAGCACGCGGCCGAGTTTGGTGCCGCTCTTGGTTTCAACCGGCAATTTCAGGATTTTTTTCTCTTCAAGGACAGCCATACAATACAAAACAACGCTTTCAGCATAGCCGGAAAGCGTTGTTTGTTCCAGTGGGCTTAGTCACTCATATGAAGCCGGAAAATTCCTCGAGATGCGCCGGGCTGGGGCAAGCGAAGGCGTGAGGCGTCCGCATCGGGACGCCGGAACGCTGAGCGAGCGAAGCCCAAGCAGATCGAGGGATTTTACGGCTTCTTCCCGAAGGCGAGTTTCTGCTGGAGAATCATCGCCAGGTTGGTGAGCAGCCAGTAGAGCGTGAGGCCGGCCGGCAGGTTCCAACCGATGAAGAGTGTCATAGCCGGCATCATGTACAGCATCTGCTTGTTCATGATCGCCATCGTATCTTCATCCTTGCTCTCGTCCTTGTGCACGGCGGGGTCCTTGCGGCTCATCATCTTCGCTTGGACGAACTGCGCGCCGGCGGCGAGAAGTGCAAGCACGATGCTGCGGTGAGAGAGGTCAAGGAAACCGAGCGACATCGTCGAGATCGTGCCGGGATTCGGTACGAAAGCGTAGAGCGCGTTTAGGTTTTCCGATTTCAATCCGGCCGACAACACCTGATAGAGCGCGATGAACAGCGGGAGCTGTACCAGAAGCGGGAGGCACGAGGAGAACGGACTGACCTTATGCTCCGCGTACACGGCCATCATCGCCTTGGCCTGCTCTTCCTTGTTGTCCTTGTACTTCGCTTGGATCTCCTTGATCTTGGGTTGGATATCGAGCATCGCCTTCTGGTTGGCGAGCGACTTGTGCGTGAGCGGCCAAAGCAGTCCGCGGACAAGTATCGTGAGCGCCAGAATCGCCAAGCCGAAATCGCTGAAGAGCACATTGTACAAGCCGACGAGCAAGTTCAGGATCGGCTGGTACAGCACCGCGTGATAGATCGCAAGCATGAATGTTGGTTACGTATGCCGGTATTCTACTCGCCTTTCTCGTCGGACGGAACCTCCGTCCCCTTCGCGAGCGAATCCATTTCTTCGGTCACCTCTTCGGTGATGACGTCTTCTTTCGCCGGAGCTTCGGATGGCACGTCTGTCGTCTCTTCTGCCGTGGCGACGACCGCGTTCTCGTTCGCGTCCATGACGTTGATCTTCCAGCCCGTGAGACGCGAGGCGAGACGAACGTTCTGTCCGCCCTTACCGATCGCGAGTGAAAGTTGATCGGCGTCGGCACGCACCGTGGCGATACGGTTCGACTCGTCGAGGTCGACGTGCTTCACCTTCGCGGGCGCCAAAGCCTTGCCGATGAAGACAGCGGCGTCTTCGTCAAACAAGATGACGTCGACTTTTTCCGTGCCGCCGAGTTCGCTGATGATCGTCTGGATACGCGTGCCGCGCTGGCCGATGCAAGAACCGATCGGATCGATGTTCGCGTCTTCCGAAGAAACAGCGACTTTCGAGCGCGAACCGGCTTCGCGGGCGACCGAGTGGATCTGCACTGCGCCGGAAGCGACTTCCGGAATTTCCGTCGAGAAGAGTTTGCGGACAATGTCCGAGTGGGCGCGGCTAACGATCACCATCGGTCCACGAGTCGTCATCGTAACCGAGCTGACATACACCTTGAGACGCGCGCCGGAGGCGTAGTTTTCGCTCGGGATCTGCTCTTCCGGCGGCATGGTGGCCATGACGCGGCCGAGGTCGACCAGCACGAGGCGGCCTTCCTTGCGAGAGACGATACCGTTTACGATTTCGCCTTCGCGTCCCTTGAATTCGCCGAAGACGTTTTCGCGTTCGGCTTCGCGAAGCTTCTGGATGATGACTTGCTTCGCGGTTTGCGCGGCCATGCGTCCGAATTCGCCCGGAACGTCGAGTTCCATACGAAGCGTTTCGTTCATGTCGGCATCAGGCTTGATCTTCTTCGCTTCGGAAATCATGATCTCGAGCTTCGGGTTGAAGCGCTTGATCGGATTGCCGTTCTCGTCGAGCTGAGGCTCTTCGATGGCGCCTTGCGCCTGTGCAGCTTCAAGCGCCGCGAGCTCTTCCTCCGTCGGAAGCTCTTGATCCTCGACGACAAGTTTCTCATCGAAGACGCGGATTTTCATCGTCTCCGGATCAAACTCGACTTTGAGGTTCTGATTCTTATTACCGAAGTCTTTGCGGAAAGCAGCCGCAAGAGCAGCCTCGATGGTTTCCATCACGACCTCGTACGGAATATTCTTCTCCTCGCAAATCTGCTGGATCGCTTGAACAATGGGGCTGGACATAAAATGTTGGGTATGAAGAATGCCAACCTCTTTTAAAGGCTGGCATATAACGGTCGAAGCATAGCAGATTGCGGGCACGGCGTCAACCGCCGACGCTTTCAAGATGCCGAATGACCGGTTTGTCGCCGACGAGGTCGACCGCGATGACATCAATGCGGTAAGGACGCGCCGTCCACCCCTTCGCGCCACGCCAGCTCTCCGCACACGCCGCGAGCGTGCGGAGTTTTGACGCCGTCACCGCTTCTTCCGGCGAACCGAACGAAACATCGTGGCGCGTTTTCACTTCAACAAAGACAAGCGTTTCGCCATCAAGCGCGACAAGATCGATTTCCCCTATTCTCGACACCCGCGCTTGTCGCTCCAAAATACGAAAACCTCGCGAGCGCAGAAAAGCGGCCGCGAGGTCTTCTCCGTGATTGCCGATTACTTTCCTTTCGGCAGCCATTTATCGATGCGTGCCTTCTCGGCAAGATTCGCCGACTGCCCCGGTACGACGACCAGGAGGAAACGGACGATCGCGATGAGCCACCAAACGGCGGCGATGAGCCAGACGAGATACCAGAAGCGCGCGGCAAAGAAGTAGATGAGCTCGTGAGTGAAGAACACGAGCATGAGGCCCGTGATGCCCATCCAGAGACCGAACGAGGCGAAGCGCTTGCCACCTTCGACGACAAGCATCGAGCTGGACTTCTTCTTAGCGAGGCGCGCGGCAACGAGGCCAAACACCACAAGAGCACCGAAGAGAACGAGAAGCGCGAGCTTTACGTTCGGCATGAGTTCGCGGGCTTGGAGGCTGAACCAGTACGACCAGGAGAGGAGAAGCATAGTTGGGATTGTCGTTTACGTTCAAAGAGTAAACAAAGAGCCGCCGTTCACGCAAGTGGGCGGCAGCTCAGGGTTTTTTGAGGACCACGCCGTAGTGATGGGGACCGGCTTCGAATTGTCCGGTTGCCGTATACCCAGCCTGCGCACCCAGTGCTGAAGTTTGCTCCTTTGAAAGTCGCTTCTCAGGTGCGGGTCCGAGCGCGGCGCCCGCTGGGTTCCACTCGACGATGAGCAGAATACCTCCCGTATGCAGCACGCGCTTCGCCTCTTGCAACGCTGGTAGTTTATCGACGACGTGCAGGACGTTCACCATGAGCACCATGTCCATCGAGGCATCGGGGAGACGCGAACCCATTGGTCGTTCGAAGTTACCCCAGACGAGCTCGACGTTATCGAAACCTGCGCTCCTCATACGGCTCTGGTTGGCCTGGATCACCGACTTCAAAATGTCGACACCATACACATGCCCTTTCGCGCCAACGAGCTTCGCGGCCGGAAAAAGGAAATGACCAACCGTGCCGACGCCGAAATCCGCTACGCGCATCTCTTCGCGAATACCCGCCTTCGCCAAGGCGTTGAACGGATCGATGAGTGCTCGGCCGGTCGGCAGGTAGTTCATACTAAAGCGTCGCTTCGTCCGGAATTCCGAACAGGCTTCCGAAAACGGCGCGGAAGAAGATGAAGTGCAGATTCGTGATAACGAGGAACGAGATGAAGATCATCAAAAGACCGATCATCTTGTAGACCATGCGCATACCACCAAGATGCGTGTCGGCCCAACTCGAAAGCGAGCCGAAGGTTTCGGCGAAGAAGTTCGACTTCCAAACCATAACGAAGCCAACCGCCGCACCTGCTAATCCTCCAAGAATACGTCCAATCATATAGTGAAAGTATACCATAAAAAGAAAAGGCCCCGTGAACGATGAGGTTCACGAGGCGAGTAGACTACTGGCTGACGGCAACCGCGTCGCTGTGGATCTCCACGCGCGGCGGCGCGTTCACGTGCGGCTCCGGAATGTGCCCGAGGTGGTGCAGGTACAGCGCCGTGCAGGCGAAGCCTTTGCGGATCCAGGCCGTGCTCAGATCGCGCGCGAAGAGCTTCTCGAGCGCGTACGCGCTGAAGCGCTCGGGCGCACGCGCCGGCTTGCGGTGGATCTCATCGAAGCCCTCCACGAAGCGCACGTCGAGAATGGCGTGCTCCGCGTGGGCGAAGCGCACGTACCGAAGGACGAGCTCCTTCGTGTCCATGCCGAGCAGCGCGGCGACATCCGCCAGGCGGGCCCAGCCGACATGACCGCGACGACGATCGCGCCGAGGGATCGGGCGATCCGTTCGCGTCGACATGACCGCATCGCTCACAGGAGCTTCACGCGCGAACCGCGGACGGTTGATCACCGGACGCTGCCCGAGCTCACCCTTGTGGACCTGGCGAGCGCAGACGAAGAGCATGCCGAAGCGCTCGCGACCGTTCTCCTTCTCGGTGAGGATCGCTCCGAACGGCTGGTCGCCGATGAGGGCGTTGCTGCACGAGCTGCGGGAGCTCTTCCCACCGTGGTAGTGGTTGTTCCAACCGACACGGTTGAGCACGTGCCGGGCCGGCTCAGGCCCGATGACCGTGTAGTCGAGCGTGGTGCGCTCGCTGGACACGGGCGTGTGATCGTCATCCCACTCCTCATCGGACGAGTGGCCGGTGCCGACATGCGGCACGACCCACTTGCCGTCCTCGACCGGGATCAGGCGCTTCTGCTCCTGCCCCATCTCGATCACCGTCTGCTCCAGGGTGTAACCCATCGTAGCCTCCAACGTTGCGGTTTTGGGTTTTCGGCAAAACGAACCGCCCGCCTTGCCGATTCGGAGCACGTTTGCCCCGAAAGCGCCGATCTCTCGACGACGAGATAAAGTAGCAAAAAAGATGAGTCACGTCAAGATGCTTCACAAAACAAAAAACGACCCTCTCGGACCGTCTTTTGGTGGGCGCTGTAGGATTCGCCCGGCATGCGCGGGGCAAATCCATCTGTGTCATTTTTTCTTTGGTGGGCGCTGTAGGATTCGAACCCACGACCTACTCGGTGTAAACGAGTCGCTCTAACCAACTGAGCTAAGCGCCCCAAACCTCCTATTTAAATCCTTGTGACCGTCGCTGCTTTTTAGATACCGCTCTCTCGCACACGCAATATTCTTTGACTGATAGGCTTCGTAACAAAGTAGTGTGAGAGGGCGTCGATGTCTCGTCGAGGTAACACGACCAAGTGTGTGTTCACGAAATCTTCTTCGCAAATCGGAGGTGGAACCGACGTAGCGTCGTCCATCCTTCTTGCTCCATAGCACATAAACATAATGCATGAGGCGAGTCGAACGGAAACCACCACTTTCTGTCAACTCGGTGTAAACGCCCCGCATGCGCGGGGCGCCCGGCGTATGCCGGGCGAGTCGCTCTAACCAACTGAGCTAAGCGCCCTCGTCGCTTACCCGACAAGCTGCCGGTCGCGCGGTTCTGCGCTCCCTCTCGCTTGTCGGCCGCTCCTCTTCCTCGCCTGCGGCTCGGATGTTACGGGCTACCTCAGCCTACCTGCAGAGCGTTTGACAGGCAAGGGTGCTTTCATTGACAAATTACCCCGGTTCGTGTACCTTATCCTTACACGCGTACGTAGCACGAGGAACGAGGTCGGCGATAGCCATACCCAGCTCGCAGTGCGAAAGACGAGTGAAAGGTTTACGAACCTTTGTAACTCACCCGCTAAGCCCAACGCAAGTATGGCCAGCGCCAAAATCTTCGTCGGCAGCCTGTCTTTTCAGGCCACCGAGGATGACCTCAAGGCAGCCTTCAGCCCGTTCGGTACGGTCGTTTCCGTGTTCATCCCGGTCGACCGTATGACCGGCCGCAAGCGCGGTTTCGGCTTCGTCGAGATGTCCTCCGCTGAGGAGGCCGCCGCGGCGATCGCTGAGATGAACGGCAAGGAAATTGTCGGTCGTCCCGTCGCCCTGAACGAAGCCCAGCCTCGCCCGGAGCGCCAGTAAATGGCACTCTCAAAACGTCCCGCAAGGGACGTTTTGATTTTCAAAATTTTTGAAAACAAAGAGCGCACCCGGACGGCAGGAGCGAGTGGCGCTCTTTGCCGCGCGGATGCGCGAGCGGTCGTGACGATCGATCTAGTCCATGTCGAGCCACAACGGGTACAGGAAGTCACCGTGCGGAAACTCCTGTTCCGGATCGATCGCCACGAGGCAGATGATGGGTGTCTCGGGTCCGCGCTTGAAGACTAGCGCGTACGGCTTGCCGTCCTTGACAATGGGCACTTTCGGCAGGACGTAGATCGGAAGACCGCCGAGGCTGGACACGTGCAAGCCAGGCGCGGTCAGGAACCAGCGCAAACCGATCTCGTAGGTCATGGGTTCGACGGCGTCCCGCAAGTGCTTCATCACCTCGGAGGCCATCGGCCGGTTCAGGGAAGCCGCGAACCCGTGACGGATGCAACGAACGAACTTGATCGACTTGTCCCTGAAGGGGAGTTCCTCCGGTGTCCAGCCGTAGCAGTTGACGCCACCATGGTAGATGCGGCGCAGCATGAGCTGGATCTGTCGAGCCGTGATACCGTCTCCGACGGTCACGGTGATGTCAGGGCCGACGCAAACGAGCGGGTGATCGAGAGACATGACGACCTCCAGGTCTGAGGAGAAGGTGGTGGCTGTTTCCTGCCGTAAGCGCCAGCTGCCCTGAAAGAGGGTCCAACATGACTGGAAAATATAGCATAAAAAGGCTGTTTTGTCAAGATTAGAGGGTGGCCTTGCCAAAGCTGCCGGGGCGGCATATAGTACCCCCGTTCCCAAGAGAGCGGTCGTGGCGAAATTGGCAGACGCACTACCTTGAGGTGGTAGCGCCCGCAAGGGCTTGAGAGTTCAAGTCTCTCCGACCGCACCACAAAAGACCCAGGTAATACCTGGGTCTTTTGTCATTCAAATTTTCTCGTCTTGCCTGTGATGACTTTCAACCGGTCCGGGAGGATCTCAATATCGAGAACGCTCGATGAGAGACGTTGGCCGTCGCGAATGACGGTAACGGGTTGCGTGTGGCGCACCGTGAGTTTGCGGACCGGGACGATGGTCGGCGCGACGGGTGCCTCGACTTTGCGGAAGAGGTTTGAGAAGAACCCGCGACGCGGCGACGGCTGGAAAACCGTTTCGAGAAAACCGTCGCGCGGAGAACTGATCGTCTGCTCCCCTTCCGCCGTCATCGTCATCGGTGCGAGGTTGCAGACCTGTACCTCGTTGTCTTCCGTCGGAATGACGCTGTACTGGCCGTTGCAAGAGATCGCGGCGCGCGTGCGCGGGATGCGCACCGAGGACAGGAAATAGTGTCCGTTGATGCGTCCGAGGTCGACCGTGTGGAGCACGCGGCGAGACAGGATATTACAGGCTTCGACACCTTCCTCGACGCCGAGAAGACTAGCGATGTTGTGCGGTCCGTCGCCGATCGGAATGACGCCGAAGGCCATCTCGTGCTCTCCCACCGCGTCGATCAGGCGGCCGATCGTTTCGTCGTTACCGACGGCAACAATCGTTTCGCAACCTTGCTCCGCAGCGTCCGCCACGATCTCGCCGATGTTCTTGAACATCGTCAGGCGCTCGATGCGCCCGCTGATGCCGAGGTCCGTCAAACGCGTCTCGACGCGCGAAAGGACGCGCTCGTGACGCTTGTCGGTGACGAAGCTGTCGTAGACGTAGGCGTACATCCTGCTGTCTGCTGATTATTGCTGGAGGATTTCCTCGATCTTCTTCTCGCGAGCCGAGCGCACGGGGCGCATTGCGCCTTCTGCCCGCTCTTCCATGATTTCTTCTTTCTTGTTCACCGGCTGGACGTCCATGCCGATCACAAGCTGTCCGCGCATGACGGCGCCCGGAGCGACCGACAAGACTTTCGCCTGGATGTCACCGTAGACGCGAGCG
This sequence comes from Patescibacteria group bacterium, assembly GCA_041659045.1. GTDB lineage: Bacteria > Patescibacteriota > Patescibacteriia > SG8-24 > DYFX01 > DYFX01. Next base: position 54,663 of record JBAZZB010000004.1, on the reverse strand, counting down.
GTCGAGGAAAGTTCGAGGCGATCGAAGACGCGGAGGTTGCCATGGAGCTCGCCGGCAATGGTGCCGTTGCGGGCCTGGACGTTCGCGGTGATCTTGGCGGCTTCGCCGACGATCAGGTCGCGCTCCGTAGCAATCGAACCGGTCACCATGCCCTCAATGCGCACGTTACCTTCGCTGACGAAGTCGCCTTCGACGCGCACGGACGGCGCGATGACGGTTTCGGTTTCGTTTGCCGCGGCCACGTCCCGTTCATTCTTGAACATACCTCCACGAAAATAGTTAACGCCTGTAGCAGGCTGTGAATTTCTTTCCCCATTGTACCCCGTAAAAAAAATGAGGGCAAAGTGCCCTCAGGGGATGAACAATATCGTTGTCTACATTTCATCAGGAACCGAGAAACCTAGGAGTTCCGTCCCCCGTTTCAAGACGACGGCGGAGGCTTCAAGCAAGCTCAAACGTGCTTTGCGATCCTCTTTTGAGGCCGAAAGCACGGGGGCATTCTCGTAAAGCGCGGCGATCGCCTTGGCTGTCTCGTAGACATGGGCGGCCACAAGCGATGGGCGGTCCTGTTCAGCGGCGCGATGGACGGCCTCTGGGAAACGCGCGAGCGTGAAGGCCAGCGCGAACTCCTCTGAGGCAAGATTGCGCCCTTCGCCCTCAGGCTTTGATTCCAACTCAGCCTTCTTGATGAGCGACTGGATGCGGGCGTGCATGTACTGGAGATACGGGCCCGTCTTGCCCGTGAACGAAAGCGAGGCTTTCGGGTCGTAGACCATGTCCGAAGAAATATCGACTTCGAGGAAATAAAACTTCACGGCGGCCAGTGCAACGGAGTGCGCACGGCGGACAACCTCGTCGTCAGGCAACGTCGCGTGGCGCTGCTTGATTTCCATCGCCGCGTCCGTTTCGAGCGCGGAAAGCAAGTCGTCCGCATCGACGACGGTGCCTTCGCGCGACTTCATGCGGCCTTCGGGCAACGTGACGTAGCCGTAAGAAAGATGTTTCGCCCTGCTCGCCCACTCAAAACCGAGCAGCTCCAAAATTTTGAAGAGTTGCTGGAAGTGCAAATTCTGTTCGTTGCCGACAACGTAGACCGACGCATCGATTCCTTCCTCATCAAATTTCTTTTTGGCGAGGTAGAGATCCTGCGTGATGTAGAGCGAGGTGCCGTCGGACCGAAGCACGATTTTGTTCGGCAGTTTGTACTCTTCAAGATCGGCGAAGACGGCGCCTGTTTCGTCTTTTTTGAAGACGCCTTTTTTCAAACCGAGTTCGACGATGTCTTTTCCTTCTTGATAGATTTCCGACTCCTTGTACTCGACGTCAAAACGGAAGCCGAAGCGTTTGTAGGTGTCGTGCTGTCCGGCCTCGCACCAGGTGCTCATGGTTTTCCAAAGAGCGCGCGTCTCAGCGTCGCCGGCTTCCCACTTGCGAATGATTTCGTGGGCCGCTTTTTCCAAATTCTCGTCCTTTTTCGCCTCCTGTTCGTACAGGACGTACAGGTCGCCGAGATAGTGATCGCCCTTTTTGCCGAGCGTGTCTGGCGTCGCATCATTCCCCCACTTCATGTAGGCGACCATGGCTTTGGCAATTGCGAGACCGCGGTCGTTCAAGAGCAGTGCGCGCGTGACTTTCTTTCCCTGCGATTCGTAGAGATTCGAAAGTGACTCGCCAACTAAGCCATTACGCACGTGGCCAAGGTGCAATGGCTTGTTGTTGTTCGGGCTGATGTATTCGACCATGACTTTTTCATGATCACCCTTGCGGTCGCCATAGGCTTCGCCGGCTTTGAGAACGGCAGAGGCCACCTCTTCAACGAGTGAGGAGCGGTCAAAGAAAAAGTTGAGATACGGCCCCTTGGCTTCGACACGCTCGAAACCCTCCGGAAGTTTTACTTCTGCCGTGAGGTCTGTGGCGATCTTCGGCGGAGCGGACTTCAGTTTTTTTGCTAATGAAAAGCACGGAAACGCGAGGTCACCGTTTTCGGACAGCTCGGGGTATTCCAGAGCATCTGCCGTGATATCTTCAGCCGTCGCCTTCGAAAGCGCCTTCGCAAGCGAGGCTTTCAGTTCTTCAATCAAATACATGTCAGACAATCTTCACGAAATGCAGCTTGCCCTTCTGAAGGACAACCCCGCCTTTGGCGATTTCCTGCATCGGATTTTTTACGGCCGCGCCATCAATCTTCACGCCACCGCTTTCGATATCGCGGCGTGCCTGCGAGTTGGACATAGCGAACGCGGAAGCGACGATTTCGTACAGTTTCATCGGCTTCGGCAGCTTCCAGCTTTTCATCTCCGTCGGCATCTCCCCCTTTTGGAAACGTGCCTTGAAACCTTCTTCGGCTTTGTCGGCCGCTTTCTTATCGTGATAGAGGGAGACGAGCCTCTTCGCGAGACGCATCTTCACGTCGCGCGGATTCTCCCCCTTCTTGAGCGCGGCGTTCTCGGCGGCGATCTCTTCTTTCGAGTAATCCACGGCGAGTTCGAGCCAGTTCGGCAGCGCGGAGTCCGGCACGGACATCGTTTTTCCGAACATGTCTTCGGCGGAGTCCGTCAGACCGATGTAGTTGCCGAGCGACTTCGACATCTTTTCCTTGCCGTCGGTGCCGACCAAAATCGGCGTCGTCAGAATATCTTGAGGAACGAGCTCCTTCTTACTCATGAGCGCACGCCCAGCGAGGAGGTTGAAGGTTTGATCGGTCGCGCCGAGTTCGACATCGGCATTCAAGGCAATCGAATCGTAGGCTTGGAGCATGGGGTAGAGCAGCTCGTGCATGTACACATCTGTTTTGGCAGCCAAGCGCTTTGAGAAGTCGTCGCGCTCAGTGATGCGGGCGAGGGTGAACTGGGCGCAGAGCGAGACAAAATCGGCGGCCTTCATCTTGCCCAGCCATTCCGAGTTGTAGCGAAGCTCGCCTTTCTTCACATTCAAAACCTTGCCCACCTGCTTCATGTAGGTTTTCGCGTTTTCCTTGATCTCCTTCGAGGAGAGCATTGGGCGCGTTTTGGATTTGCCCGTCGGGTCGCCGATCAGTGCCGTAAAGTCACCGATCAAAAAGATGACCGTGTGACCGAGGTCTTGGAACTCGCGCAGTTTGCGGAGCACGACAGCATGTCCGAGGTGGAGATCCGGGCGCGACGGGTCGGCTCCGAACTTGATGCGGAGTTTCTTGCCGGAGCGGAGCTTCTTCTCAAGGCTCTCACGAACGATTACGTCGGCGACTTGATGTCCCAAGAGTCGTTCAATTGCGGCGTCAGACGGGGCTTTCATATGGAGAGACTTTAGCGTTTAAGGCATAAAAAAACAACCCCGAAGGGCTGTCCGTGAGACGATTCAGGCAGCGGCCTGTTCGTCACGTACGAGGTTGTGGAGATCGGTCGCGGCGGAGATGAGCGCGAGCGTGGCCGTCCAGACCTCGTCGCCAATCTGTCCTTGATGCTCTTTCGTCAGCCATCCCGGACCAGGCCAATCAAGCGAGTGTTGGAGACGATAACGCTTCTTCACGCCAGTCGTCTCGATACGCAGATGGTAGTGATGGAACGACTTCTTGAAGAAGCCGAGGAGCACCATACTGATGCGGTCGTTGGCCCTGAACTTCCCGAAGCGAACAAGGTGCAGACTGTCATCGGGTGTGCGACGGAGCATGTCGAGCAGATGACGTCGCCCATCCTCGACAGCGCGACGGCGGTCGTAAACGAACACGGGCACGACGATAAGCAGGATCAGGAAAATGCCGAGGAAGATCTGTGGCATCAGAGCGGCTCCTTGTGGAGGGTAGCGGTGGAAAGGCGCGCAAGCACATTTGCAGAAAAAAGCGCGCATGTCAAGACAAAAAAAGCAACCCATCATGGGTTGTCAGTGCTCCTGCCGATCTTGGACGGGCAGGCGCTTGAGGGCGAGATGAATGGCAGCGAGGGTGCGCGTACGACCTTGCTTTAAGATGTTCCAACGTTCGAACGTCGTCTCCCCCTTCCAGTCGAGGGCGAAGCCCCATTCGGTGCTGGACTTGTCGGTGCGGGCACTGAAACGGAACGGCTCGCCATCAGCAATGCCTTCGAACCACTGCTCGCGAATGTTGCGAGCGGGAATGCTATCCCACTCGGCATGCACCGCGACACGTTTGGCCTCGATAGCACCCAAGAACTGATCGACGGTGCTTTTCTTTGTGTGCTGTTTCGCGACATAGGCCGCCGTCGCGGCAGCGACGAGGCTACCGAGCAACCAGGTCAGGACACGCATACGAACCTCCCGTCAGGTTGCATCCAACCTCTCACGAGCCGGGGCGACGCGTCAATAAAAAACCTCCAGCGCGAAGCATGGAGGAGTTAGACGCGAGATTCGACAGGCTTCGGCGGAACGCGCAACTGGCAGTTCAGCCCATCACCGTCCCGAAACGAGATCTTTGAGCCGTGTTCGCGAATATCGCGAATGCTGTCGTAGTACACGTCCCTAGCGGACGAAGACACCGCTTGCTCGCAGATCGCGGAGTCCGACGGCGTGCTCGAGCTGTTGTCGTATCGACAGATCGTGTATTGAATTCGTCCGTTGTACCAGCGTTGGCGCTCAACGTAGCGCTTCTTGCCAAACCGATCGGAGGTCGTACGTACGAAAGCGTGCTCGCCAAAACGAGACTCGATCTCTTGGTGATAGACCACGCCACTCTCGGACGCGTAAGCCAACATCTCTGCGGCGAGGCGGTCGTAGAGCAACCGATCCTGCCCCGGTGGTGTCGAGACCTTCGCCAATCGTTTTTTCTCGAGGCGACGGCTCAACAGAATCACGCTCACGATGAAGAACGCAACGAAGAAAACGACGATGACCAACCATTTGAACCAGTGGAAAAACGTCATGGGGCGCACGCTCCTTCCTTTTTTATCTGAACAAAAAAACCGGCTTGCGTCAAGCAGCCGGTCGGAGGTCTCGCGCGGACTGGAAGAAAGCCTCGTAGTCGATGGTATTCCACTTTGTGACGTTGAAAAGAGCTGCGACGCGATCGAAGTCGCTGCTAAAGGCCCCGCCTTCGCGCGACTTCACGAGCGGATGACGCATGTAGGCCTCAAGAACTTGCATCAGCGTCTCGGCCTTGGCTTCGAACCAGGGCGTGTGAAACCTGTAGTTCCGAACGATCGGAAATTCCTGATAGCGTTCTTCGAGCGGGTCGAAAAAACGCGCCGAGTACTCCCAACGATTCTTCTCCCAGCATGCCTCGATCGTGAAACCGAGAGCTGGCCTCAGGAAGATGCGATACAGGCGACGTATGATCTTACCGCCGAGTGTATTCTCGATCATCGTAATCTCGTGAAAGGCCGGCGGACCGACGACCGTCAGACGGATGATTCCATCGATATAGCGCGACAGGAGCGCTTTGACCGCCGCTTCATGCGCACGGTGCACATGCCGCTGGTGCTGCCAGAGAAGCATGATCGGCAGACCGATGACACCGAGGAAAATGAGCAGTGCCGTGATGAAACGCATGCGCGATCCTTTCGTACGTGGTCGCTCGGACGCTAACAAAAAAACCGGCTTAGGTCAAGCCGGAGTGTGAGGAAACGGATCAGGTTTGCCGTCCATGACGCATTGAGCGCGCGAGGAGAGCGTCCTCTCACGTGGATAGCGATCGAGCAGGTCACAGAGGGTTTTCATTCGTTCCACGAACCAGGAGCTGCGGCATGCGCCAACACCCCACGGCGGAAAGTTCGAGGCGTCCAGTGGATTCTTGCACCAGCGATCGACGCGATACCAAACCTTCTCACCATGACCGATGCGCGAAAAGGAGAAGCGGTGGTTTCCACGAGGATACACTTCGTAGTGCGTAGAAACGTCGTTCGGATCGTCGACGCCGGGATGCGCACCCGCGTGCGTGATGTACAGATCCTGGAGCGGCACCGTGTCGTAACATCTCAACTGCCCGATCAGCCAATCGAGATTCGTGCCAAGCGGCGCGCGGAATTCTCGTTCGGCGAGATGCAGCCTGAGACGACGACCGAGGAAGAAAAGGGCGGCAAGGACGGCTAAGCCGATGAGCAATTGGACCACGGGCGGCATGATGGCTCCTTTGTTCGATACGTGGGTTCAACCTAAAGAAAAAACCGCCCGAGGTCAAATATCGAGCGGCGTGTCGGTGCGAAGGGGGATGTCGATGCCGAGCGCGCTGAGGCGTTTGCGACGTTTCTCGTACGCGCTGGCATTTCCAATGAGCGATTGAAGTTTCTCCAGCTGTTCGGCGAGGCGCGGCAAGGGCCGTGCGGCGCGATAGACGTCTGGATAGTACGCCTGCGCTTTGAAATCGCCGGGGCCTTGCACGGTGAAACGGACATTGATGTGCCCGGCGTGTCGCCCTTCAACCTCCATCATCGTCCGGAGCGCGTAGATGCGTGATTCGATCTGCACTTGGAGCTGGTGCGTGAGAAGATTGCCGTTCCGCCGACGCGCGTTGTAGAGAACGATCGCATCGAGCGGCCGCGTGCGGAATTCAACGGCGCGGATCAACTCATCGAACATCGGCTCGAGCAGCTTCCAACCTTCTTGCTTCGCCCTCTGACCTCGGCGCCAATCCATGACAAGGCCCACGACGATTGCGAGTCCGGCGCCCGCTGCCGGGATGTACCAAGCGGGCCAGAAGAAGTAGGTCAACCAGAGCAGCGTCGCGCAGGAAAGCGCTGAAGAAAACCAGGACGGCCACACGAATCGCGATTTTGACATGAGCTCCTCCACAATGAACGTGCGGGGACGATAACAAAAAAACCGCCTAGGGTCAATCCCGGCGGTTAGTCCATGTCATCCAAAGGATCTTCGAGCGAGGAGAAGCTGTCGCCTTCTGCGACGCTGCGAGCCTCGGCGCGAGCGATTGTTGCCGCGGTCTCCTGGCGGCGCTTGGCCATCCACTCTTCATGCGTGCGCGGCGGCGGCATCTCGTGTACGTACCAGAGCACGATGTCGACCATCGTCTTCAGCCACTGCTCCTCGGAAAAGCCCATGGCACTCGGGTAGCAGAACTCTCTGTCTTCACCCTGCGCGTCCTTCCACCGAAGCTTCACGCGGCACTTCATCTGCGGATCGGTCGTGATGTCCCAGGCCACCTTGTCGTCGGGACGCAGTGTGAGCGAACGATACCCACGATTCCGATCGTCGAACTTACGGTCGCTGTCGTACGGCACGAAGTCGTATTCACTGCCCTGCCACTGCATGACGGCACGAAGCAGTTCGTTCAACTTCTTCTTTGTTTCCTCGGCGTGCTCGAACGTACGCTTCCGAGCTCCGAGGCGGAGCAGCGTGACCACGAGCACGACTATGGCAACGAGCCCAAGCACGATGAGAAAGAGCAGCATTGGAACCTCCTGAATGGAACGCTACACAAAAAAACCGCCTGGTGTCAACCCAGGGCGGTTTCAATTTTCTTCAATTCTTCTTTCTTCTCGGCGAGCATCTGACGTGTTTTCTCGACCACCTCTTTCGGCGCGTTGTCGGTGTAACCGGGGTTCGAGAGTTTGGCTTCCAGGTTCTTCACGAAGCCCGTGAGATTCTCCTTCTCCTTTTCGAGTCGAGCTTTCTCCTTGGCCATATCCACCATGCCGGCAAGCGGAAGGTGGATTTCGACGCCGCCAGCCATTGTTGAAGCCGCGTCTTTTGGTTTCTCCCCTTTCGGGAGAATCGTCAGCGTTTCGATGCGGGCAAGTGTAGCGATCACGGCGGCGTTTTCCTTCAAAAGTTTTGCTTTCGCTCCGGCCACGATCGTCGCGTCAACTTTTTTGGCGGGTTCAACTTTGTATTCGCTGCGCACGTTGCGGATCGCGCCGATGATTTCTTGAAGCAAGGCGAATTCTTTCGGAGCTGCAACGGCTTTCGCTTTCGGCCACGCTTCGATCATGAGGAATTTCTTGCCTTTGGCGTTGCCCGAAAGAATGTCCCAGATTGCTTCGGTAACGAACGGCATGTAGGGATGCCAAAGTTTCAGAATAGTCTCAAGCGCGTAGAGCAAGATCTTTTCCGTGGACGCCTTAAGTTTCGCGTCTTGCATCTGGATCTTGGCGATCTCCAAATACCAGTCAGCGAATTCCGTCCAGGTGAAGTCGCGCAGCAATTCGCCCGCCGGTGAGAAATCAAATTTCTCAATCGAGGACGTCGCCTGCGCAGCCACGGAATCAAGACGTGCGAGAATCCATTTATCCGAGAGCGTCTTGGCTGTTGGCTTCTTCGAGACGCGCGAAACTTTTGAAACGCTCGTCAGTACGAAGCGCGAGATGTTCCAGAGCTTGTTGGTGAAGTTGCGATAGCCGGCGATCTTGTCTTCCCAAACCTTGGCATCGGCGCCAGGCGCCGTGCCGAGGACCAGCGACAAACGGACGGCGTCGGTGCCGTATTTCGGAATGACGTCGAGCGGGTCGAGCACGTTGCCAAGCGACTTCGACATCTTCCTTCCCTGCTCGTCGCGGACGAGGCCATGCAGGTAGACGGTTTTGAACGGCACCTGCTTCATGGCATACTCCGTCATCAAAATCATGCGGGCGACCCAGAAGAACAGGATGTCGTAACCCGTCTCCAACACATCTGTCGGATGGAAGCGTTTCAGGTCCGGCGTCTTCTTGGGCCAACCGAGCGTCGAGAACGTCCAGGTGCCGGAAGAGAACCACGTATCGAACGTGTCTTCGTCCTGGCGGAGTTTTTTCGAAGCACAACCTTTCGCAGTGCACTTCGTCGGCATTTTGCGCGCGACGCTTACGTGGCCGTTCTCGCAGTGCCAGGCCGGAATGCGGTGGCCGAACCAAATCTGGCGAGAGACGCACCAATCGCGAAGGTTCTCCATCCAATGGTAGTAGACCTTCTCAAAACGATCGGGAATGATCTTGACCCCGCTCTTTTTGACGGCGTCGAGCGACAGCTCCTTGAGCGACTTGCCGCGGCCTTTGATCTTTTTGTTCACGTCGACGAACCATTGGAGCGAGGTGAGCGGTTCGATGGCGGTCGAGCAGCGGTAGCACGCCGAAAGATTGTTATCGATCTCTTCGATCTTCTCGATCAAGCCTTGAGCTTCGAGGTCTTTCACGAAGGCATGACGCGCTTCGAGAACGGTCATGTCCTTGTACTTTCCTGCCGACGCAAGCATGCGACCATCTTCACCGATCACTTTGATGATCGGGAGCTTGTTCTTCTCGGCCATACGGAAGTCGACCGCGGAGTGGGCGGGCGTGACGCCGATGAGGCCTGAACCAAACTTCATGTCGACTTCGTGATCGCCAATAACGCGGATCGTGAGCGGCTTGGTACCCTCACCCCAGTTGAGTTCAAACGTTTTTCCGATCCAGCTCTTGTAGCGTTCGTCGGAAGGGTTGGCGGCCACGGCGGTGTCGCCGAGTTTCGTTTCTGGGCGCGTGGTCGCGACACTAAATGGGCCGTACTTCAGGAAGTAGAGCTTGGCTTTTTGCGCCTTGTATTCAACTTCGTCGTCCGCGAGTGTTGAGGTGCAACGTACGCACCAGTTCACGACGCGCTCGCCGCGGTACACGAGACCATCTTCGTACATGCGGTTGAACATTTCGATCACCGCTTCGGAGCGGGGCTTGTCGAGCGTGTAGGCTTCGCGCGACCAATCGATCGACGAGCCCATTTTGCGGATTTGATTGCGAATCGTGTTTTGAGAACCTTTGACGAACGTCTCGACGCGCTTCAAAAATTCGGCGCGGCCGAGATCGTGGCGCGATTTCTTTTCGCTCTCTTGAATCAGCTTTTCGACTTTGTTCTGGGTGGCGATCGAAGCGTGATCGGTGCCGGGAATCCAAAGCGAAGCGAAGCCGCGCATGCGCTTGTAACGAATCATCAAATCTTCCAGCGCGAGCATCGTGGCGTGACCAACATGGAGAACGCCCGTGGCGTTCGGCGGTGGCAGAACGATCGTGAACGGTTTCTTCTTCTTGCCACCCGGCAGTTTGTCGGGATTGAAAAAGCCGCTCGCTTCCCAGCGGCGATAGATCGCATCCTCCACTTTGGAGGCGTCGTAGGCTTTTTCCAATTCCGGCTTCTGCATATAAAGGTATCCTAATGGAAGAGTGCCCATGCTTCAAGGATGCTGCCCTGACGGTCGCGGCCTACGCTTGATATGTCGATCGTGACCCGCTGGCCTTGACGTCTTTACGTTTTTCCTCTATGGTGCGACCTCTCGTATCGTTAACCCACAACCTGCCTGTTTGGAGGGATTGATGCTCATTGCTCCTGCACTTAGCGCCGAGTGGATCCGTTCGCGACTGCTGCGCATTGCCCTAGAGAAAGGGAACCTCACCAATCGCGAGCAGCCGACGATCGGTATCCGCCTACGCTTCAGGGAGGTCGTCCCAGACGTGCTCCTGCTGAACCTGCGCTTTGAGCTCATGATCGAGGTACCGGAAGTCGTTCCTGAAACCGGCGTCATGCGAATCGGGTATCGTTGCCCAAGTTTCATCGTAACCGACGCGATGACCGTCTGCTCGAGGGAGCCGAGCTGTCTCCTTCAGCTGGAACCGGCGCCACGGGCCACCCCGCTGGAAGACTGCCATCTCACGGCATTCCTGACGCTCTCCGACGAGGCCGCGCAGTACATGCGACGAGACGGCACGCAGCGTGATTGGCGCAATCAAGTGGCGCGCGTTCGCTTCTATCATCCGTTCCACCGCATCAAGAAGCGGCGCACGGTCAAGAATCCGGACTACGAACCGATGCAGACGATGCACGTCTCGACCGTGTGGGACGCGGTTCCCCGCTCCATGCAGATGGAGGACACTGGCTCTTTGGAAGACTACCTGCGAAGCGTTGATGACGCATTCTGCGAGTTCGGCGACACGACGTCGCTCCAGACTGACGACGTTGCAGCTCAGACCGGTAACTGAAACGCAAACCGCCCCGACGAGACTCGTCGAGGCGGCTTTTTCTTTTCTGCGGATGCTTAGGACGCGAGCATCGAGTCGATGATCTGCTTGACGGAGTCGTACGGAAGCGCGCCCGGGATGAGCTGCTTCGAACCGTCTTTGCCGATCACGATCGTTCCCGGCGTACCGGTCACGCCGGCCGCTTCGCCACTGGCGAGGTCGGCTGCGACGAGCTGGGCGTACTTGCCGCTCGAAACGCATGAATCGAATTTCTTGATGTCACGCACGCCCGCTTCCTTGGCAAGCGCGGAAAGCTGCGTGAGAGAGAGGCCCGCAGCCTGCTTCTCGAACATCTTGTCGGCCATCTCCCAGAACTTACCCTGTTCGCTGGCGCATTCGGAGGCTTCGGCTGCTTTCTGCGCGTTCGGGTGAATCGAGTTCAACGGGAAGTGGCGGTAGACCCAGCGAACCTTACCCTTGTATTCGTTCAACGCCTGAACGAGCGTCGGGTGGAAGCGAGAGCAGAAGGGGCACTCGAAGTCCGAGTACTCGAGAAGCGTGATCTCGGCGTTCTTGTCGCCGCGCATGTGGTCTTCGTCGTTGATCGGAGCGACTTCGCCAACCTGCTGGCCGTTGTCGTCACCGGTCGGAGCGGCGCCGGACGGAGCGGCCGCGAGCGGAGCGCGCGCAGAACCGGAGAACCAAGAGCTCGTGTCGATGCCCTTGGAAACCATGAGAATGAAACCGAGTGCGGTCACGCCGAGCACGCCGGCGGCGACACCTGCGAGGAAGATCTGCTTAACCGAGAGCGTCATCGAAAACTTTTCGTTGGAATCCATAGAATCATTCAGAATAATACGGAGCGGAAACAGCCAAAGGGCGGTCAGGCGTCACGTTGTGCGGCGAAGTACGGCAGACGCGGAGGATCGGAGCACGCGAACGGAAGGGATCTGAGTCGTATCCAACCAGGGCGTACTCGAACCGGCGTATGACGGGAGAACGTCGCAACGATGCCGAAGCCGAGCGTGACGACAAGCACCACAGCGAAACGCAGTGGGTGCTCGGCAGCAGGCACTTCGAACGCTTTAAAGATATTCAAACGTGGTTTGAAGAGCTTATGTTCCACGCACGAGGCCGCCGCGAACGGTTGTCGGTACACGGTACGAGGCGACGGCTGCATTTCCGCGGAAGCCGTGAGCGTTGAAGTAGTACGCCACGCGCTCGCGAATTGTACGGAAGCGGTAGGGACTGTCGCTCCTGGCATCTGCGTTACGAACAAGGGTGTACCAAGCGCCACCTTCGATAGCGGCCCTTGGAGTGATAGTGCTTTTACAGCTTGTGACGAACGCGCGACACTCAACGCGGCCGAGGAGCCATTCGTTAACGAGACGAAGAGTCCGCTATCACTCTGCATGCACGGCAAAGCCAAGAAGGACGCCACAAACAAGAACAGGAAAGCTCCGAAGACAAGCTTCGCTGTCGTGCGGATCAATTCTGTGGAAGTTCCGCGTAGCATGTCGAAACAGTATACCCGACCGTCATGCCGAAAGCTTCTTTCTGCGCAAGAGTAGGGCGTTCACCGCCACGATGACCGTGCTCAGCGACATGAAAACGGCGGCCAAGGCCGGTTGCAGCAAAATCCCGCGAGAAGCCAGGACCCCGGCCGCGAGCGGCATCGCGACAATGTTGTACCCCGTCGCCCAAAAAAGATTTTGCATCATCTTGGAATAGGTCAGGCGCGAAAGACGGATGATTTTTGGAATGTCGCGTGGATCATTTTTGACCAGGATGATGCCTGCGGATTCGACAGCAACGTTTGTGCCGGCGCCAATAGCAATACCAAGATCGGCCTGCGTAAGCGCGGGGGCGTCGTTGATACCATCGCCAACCATTGCGACAACGTGCCCCTTCTCCTGCAACATCTGTACCTTACCGGCTTTGTCACCCGGCAGGACGCGCGCGAAGACCTCGTCGATACCGAGTTCGGCTGCTACCCAGGCCGCGACATCTTCGGAATCGCCGGTGACCATGCCGACGTTCACACCCATCGCTTTCAACGAAGCAATCGCTTCCCGTGATTCCGGACGAATCACGTCGGCTAAGGCGAAAGCTCCGAGAATTTTCTCGCCTTCGAGCACATAGACAATCGTCTTACCCTTGGCGTTCTCCGCTTTGATGTCATTCCAAGCTACTGATGTTCTTGATTGAGTCGTAATGGCCGTCTCGCCGCCGACAGCGATCTCGCGTCCGGCCACGCGCGCTGCAACACCTTTCCCCGGCACGCGCTGGAATGCTTCCGCCACAGGAATCGTGAGGCCGCGTTCTTTGGCGCGTGCGACAATCGCTCGCGCAACAACATGTTCGGATGACGCGTCGACGGCCGCCGCGAGCGCCAAGGTTTCATCTTCGGAAATCTCGAGTCCCCAGACGCGATCGACGCCATACTCCCCTTTTGTGAGGGTTCCTGTTTTATCAAAGAGCACCAAGTCGACGTTGCGTGCGGCCTCGAGAGCGAGTCGCTGCTTCACCAAGAAGCCGTTTTTTGCCGCCATCATGGTTGAGATCGAAGCGACGAGCGGCACGGCCAGACCGAGCGCGTGCGGGCAGGCGATAACCAGAACCGAAACCATGCGCTCGACGGCAAGTGCCGGGCCAGAGGCAATCCACCAAGCGATGAGCGTCGTGAGGCCGACAGCAACAGCGACATAGGTCAGAACCATCGCCGCGCGGTCGGACAAAATTTGTAGTTTGGATTTTGAAGCTTGAGCATCCGCAACCAAGCGCATGACGCCGGCAAGAAACGTCTTGTCACCAAGCTGGGACACGCGGATCGTGAGCGCTCCGTCTCCGTTCACCGTACCGGCGATGACAGGGTTTCCCTTCGTTTTTTTCGCCGGACGCGACTCGCCCGTGACCATTGATTCGTTCACGTCGGACTCGCCGTCTTCGATGACGCCATCAGCGGCGATTTTGCCGCCTGGACGCACAATAAAAAAATCATTCTCGCGCAATTCAGAAAGCGGGATCTTGGTCGGCGTGCCGTTTCTTAAAACCTCGACCTCATCGGGTAGAAGTTTTGCCAGCTCTTTTAAAGCACCGCTCGTACTACTCACGGCGCGCATCTCGAGCCAGTGACCGAGCAGCATGACCGTGATCAGCGTCGTCAGCTCCCAGTACAGAGTCTCCATTCCACCCGTGAACGTCGACCAGACGCTAAATGTATAGGCCGCGACGACTGCCAAAGCGATGAGCGTCATCATGCCGGGCTTACGGCCGCGCAGCTCCCGGAAGGCACCGAGCAAAAACACGCCTCCGCCCCAAAAGAAAACGATCGAGGCGAGAAGTGCTGGAATATACATCGATCCCGGAAACGCCGGCGGACGCCAACCGGAAAGCGTCGGAACAATTTCGGAATACAGAACGACTGGCGCCGTCAGCACAAGACAGATCCAAAACTTGCGAGCGAACTGCATTGTCGAGTGACCCTCGTGTTTGTTCGAAGCGGCGTGAGCTCCGTGCTCCTTCTTTTCTTTCATTGGCACGAGTTCCATGCCGCATTCGGGGCAGCGTCCCGGAGCGTCGCGCTGTACTTCCGGATGCATCGGGCAAACGTACATCATATGCAATCAGTATAACAAAACCCGCCGAAGCGGGTTTTGAAGCGTCTCTTTATTGAACACGAATTTTTGCCATCAGCCCGTGCTCTTCATGTTCAAGGTTGTGGCAGTGCATCACCCAGTCACCGAGGTTGTCGGCGAGTACGGCGATATCGACCGATTCGTTCGGGCGCACGACAATGACATCTTGGCGATACTGCTCTGTGACCGGCTTGCCATCGCGCGCAATGACCGTCATGAAAACGCCGTGCAAATGCATCTGATGCGCCATCATCGTGCCGTTCATGAAACGCATCTTGACCCAAGTGCCGACGCGGAAGGTCGCGAGCGGATCATTGTCGCCCATCATGTCGTACGGCAGACCGTTCACCGTCCAGGTCGTCGGATCCATCATGCGATCTGTACCGACAGAAATGATCGCGTCCGGCCTGCGCGCCAGAAGATCGGGCGGGGTTGGAGCGTCCGTCGTAAACGACGGTTCAACGCCCGCTTCTCCGCCAATCGTGATCGGAATGCGCAGTTCCCCCGTCGCCCGCTTTTCGACCAAGCTCCAAGCTTTCCCGTCTTGATCGCGAAGCAGCACGTCGAATCTCTTGGCGGGCGAGATGGTCAGCGTGCCGGTACGCACGGGTTTTGCGAGCGACGTGCCGTCGACCGCGACGATTTCGAGCAAGCGTCCGTCGTCCGCTTTCAATTCATGCGTCATCGAGTTCGAGGCGTTGATGAAGCGAAGCAGGCGCGTGCCTCCCTTCGGCACTTCCACCCTCGCGATTGCCGAACCCATCTTGCCGTTTACAGCCAAGATGTTGCCGTAGCGGCCATTGATCCTCGGATCAAAATTATGATCCATCATCCCTTCATGCTGCATGCCGCCCATCACCGAACCATCAGCCATCATGTGCTGCGTTCCCCCCGTCGAAGGACGCGTCGCCTCGGACACAGAGTCGAGCACGTTATCGGTTTGCGTTTCTTCGTACGTGCGCTCCGTGTCTAAGCGATTACCGGAATCATCGAGGAGCCAGTCGTCCAAGGCAACAACAACATCGGAGACCGCGCCTTCGGATGGTTCGACGATAAACGGACCATACAAACCACGATCAACCTGCTCATCCGTATCAACGTGCGAGTGGTAGAAGAAGGTGCCCGCGTCAGGCACAACGAACTCGTAGACAAATGTTCCACCTGGCGCGACGGGTTCCTGGCTGATACCCGGAAATCCATCCATGCTGGCGGGCACGCGGATGCCATGCCAATGAATCGTTGTGGAATCCTCCAACTTGTTCACGAGCGTCACTTTCACGCGATCGCCGCGCTTCACCCGGATTTCGGGGCCAGGCACTTGGCCGTTGTAGGCGAAGACCTCCGTCGAAAAATCTGGGCGCAGCTCCCAACGCGTCTCATCGGCCGTCAGCGTATATTCGCGCACGACACCGGTTTCGATAACGGTTGGATTCGTTCCCTTGATCACCGGTGCCGATCCTTTGGGGGTCGCGGTGATCCCGCAACCAGCTCCGACAAGCACCGTGAGCGCGGCGAGCGTGAAAATTTTATTCATGGGAACAAGACGTGAATGAATCAGACGCCCATCACTCCCCCGCTCAAGCGGGCGAATCCAATGAACGCGGCGAGGAAGAGCGCGGTCATGACGAACGGCGCGGCAAGTGAGAGCCAGTTACGATGATCGGGACGGAAACCGCGCAAGAGCAATGAGTTCGCCACGACCGAAACGGAACTGAGAGCCATCGCGAGTCCTGCCAACTCCGGTTTGAGCACAAGTCCAAAGCCGGCGAAAACACGTGCCGCGATCGGAATACCAGCGACGTTATAGAAGAGGGAGAAGAACAGGTTCTGCCGGACCTTGCCAAGCGTCTCGCGCGAGAGCTTGATTGCCGTCACAACATCATTCAAGTCGTTCTTCATGAGCACGACGCCTCCGGTTTCCATTGCGACGTCTGTACCGCTCGACATGGCGACGCCGAGATCTGCTTGCGCGAGTGCCGGAGCATCGTTGATGCCGTCACCAACCATCGCGACCTTGATACCTGTTGCCTGCAGTTTTTTGACCTCGTCCGCTTTGTGTTCCGGTAACACTTCCGCCAGCACATTTTCAATGCCAGCCTGTTTCGCGATCGCGCGCGCGGTGCGTTCATTGTCGCCCGTGATCATGAAGACCGCAAGCCCCATCTTTTTGAGATCGGCCACGGCGCGCGCCGAAGTATCCTTAATGGTATCAGCGACGCCGATCAAGCCAATGACGCTACCTTTGGTCGCCAAGATCATGACCGTCTTGCCAGCTTCTTCCAATTTCCGCATCTTTCGATCAAAGCCAGAAATTTCAAGCGAGAGCGTTTCCGTCACAAGGCGGCGATTTCCGAAGAAGTACTCGACACCCTCAGCTGTCGCTTGAACGCCGTGTCCCGGGATCGCTTTGAAGTCCGTCACATCGATCGGATCAACATTCTCTTCCTCCGCGTATCGGCAAATCGCTTCCGCCAACGGATGTTCCGATTTCGCTTCGAGACCCGCGGCAATTTCAAGAATCCGCGTCTCATCGCTCAAGCCGATACCGATCACATCCGTCACTTCCGGGGTACCTTTGGTGAGCGTGCCAGTTTTATCGAAGACGATCGCTTTGATCTTGCACGCCGCTTCAAGCGGTTCACCTCCTTTGATGAGAATGCCGTGCGCGGCGCCCTTTCCTGTCGCGACCATAATCGCCGTTGGCGTCGCCAAACCGAGCGCACACGGGCAGGCAATGACGATCACAGCGGTGAAGGCCATGAGCGCGAAGCTGAGTGTGGCACCAAGCGCGAAGTACCAAACGACAAACGTCAGGAGCGCCAGAATGATCACGGCTGGCACGAACCAGGCCGAGATCCGATCGGCAAAGCCTTGAATCGGAGCGCGCGAACCTTGTGCGTCTTCAATCAATTTCACGATCTGCGAAAGCGCCGTATCCGCACCAACGTTCGTCGCGCGGAATTCGAAACTCCCCGTCTTGTTCATCGTGGCACCGATCACCCTATCCCCTTCTTTCTTTTCAACCGGCAAGCTTTCACCGGTCAACATCGATTCATCGACGGCTGAAGACCCATTGGTGATTTCTCCGTCGACTGGAATTTTTTCACCTGGGCGCACGACGATCGTGTCGCCAGCCATGACGTCTTCAATCGGTACATCGAGCGCACGACCTTCACGCACCACGCGTGCGGTCTTGGCTTGAAGCCCCATGAGTTTCTTAACTGCTTCGGATGTTTCGCCTTTCGCCTTGCTCTCGAGCCACTTGCCGAGCAGCACAAACGTGATCAGAAACGCCGATGTTTCGAAGTACAGCTCAGGAATCTTCGCGCCGTTCATGCCGAGAACAGTTCCGTTGGTGAACGCGTACACCACGAAGTTCACAACGCTGTACACAAACGCGGCGGTCGTACCGATCGCGATCAGCGAATCCATGTTGAACGTCTTCATCCGCAAACTCGACCACGCACCCTTGTAGAAGTCGGCACCGAGCACAATCTGCACAGGCGTCGCCAAGATAAAGGAAACGAGGCCGACAAGCGGCAGCAGTGCCGAGCGTCCAGGCAGAAACGCCAGGAAGTCGAGCAGCATGAAGTAGAACATCGGCACGCTGAGAATCGCGCCAAGCAGGAACTTGCGTTTGTAGGTGCGCATTTCCAGGGCGCGGCGGGCGCGGTCCGCTTCCGGGTCGGCTTTGGATGCGAGCTCCGCGCGGTAACCGGTTTTTTTGACAGCTTCGATCAGTGCCGCTTCGTCGGTCAATCGCGGATCAAAAACGATACGCGCTTTTTCCGCAGCGAAGTTCACGTTCGCTTCTTTCACGCCTTTCACTTTGCGCAATCCGCGCGCAATCAAGTTGGCGCAGGATGAACAATGCATGCCGCCGAGCGCGAGCAAAGCGCGTTGATCGCCTGCCGGCACCGACGCAGCAACCGCTGGCTGCGAAGCAGACTCATGCGCGGTATCGAACTTCACGACCTTGCGCAGCAAAGCGATCAAACTCTCCGGCCGCTGCTCGCTCGCCGGATAGTCGATTTCGCCACGGCGACGCACATCGACTTTTCCCTCGAAACGCCGTGTGCCATCAGTACCTTCAACAACGACACCCTCCGCGCTCACATCTTGGTGCACGCGAAAGCTGACGCGATTCGAGCCTTCTTTCGGCGTTGCAACGACTTCTTCATCCTTCAAAATGTCGCTCATACCAAGTGGGCTTTATATCCCGCATCAAGGTTCGCAATCTCGGCGACGAATTCTGAAGCTTCAAAGTCTGCGGTATGTTCGATATCCGCTTTGCCATGCGCGACGTCGACGTCGCACGAGACGATGCCCGGAACATCTTTCGCGACGTCTTCAATCAACGCCTTGCAAGAACCGCAATGCATACCTTCGATCTTGATGGTGGTTTTCATATCAGATGGCGTTAATGACGCCGGGGAACATTCCCATCGCGCAGCTGAAAGCGTACGCGCCGGCTTTTTTCGGAGTGAATTCAAGGACGTTCAATTGTTTGTTCAAGGTGACGCTGGCACGCGCTTTCGGCACGATCAACTGACCACGGCAACCCGTACCGATGCCGGCAATTTCAAGACGCACGGGCATTCCGGCTTTCACGGTGTAGCGATCACTCGGCTTGTACGCAGGGTTCACTGACAGCTTCATGCGAATCACTTGGACACCGTCGACAACCTTCACGTTCGGGTCCGCAGCCTGCGCGGTTGCCGCAGGTGCAGCGAACGTCGGCATCGAGAGCGGATACCCCATCGCTGTCAGGCCGTTCTGCAGATTCCAGAAGCCGAGTACGACGACGAGTGCGCCAGCGAAGCGAAAGAAGCGTTCGCCCGTCGTTCCTTTGAGAGACGTCGAAGCCCAACCAAGCGCAAGAAGCGACGGTGCGGTACCAAGCGCGAAGGCTGCGAGAATCAGTCCGCCCTGCGCAAAGCTTCCGACCGTCAGTGCGTACACCTGAAGCGCCTGCGTGAAACCGCAGGGAATAAAGAACGTCAGCGCACCCATCAGGAAGGGCATGGCCGGATGCTCGCGCCCTTCGGCATCGACGATGCGGCGCGCGACCCATTTCGGAAGACGCGGCTGGATCGACTTGAGCCATGACGGCGCAATCTTCAGCATGTCGAGACCCATGATGAGCATGTAGGCGGCAGCGAGCACGATAATGCCGCCCGTCACGAACGGTGATGGCGTGAGCATCTTGCCGAGCACGGCGATGAGTCCTCCGAAGAACGCGTACGAAAGCACGCGTCCAGCAACGAACATCAAGACCGGCGTCATACGCGTGACACCGTCGACGGAACCGTAGCGGCGATTGTAGTTCGCGGAAGAGGAAAGCAGGAGACCGCCAGAAACCGCAATACAAGATGAAGCAGCGGCGAGGAGGCCGATCACGAACACCGGCCAGAAGCCGGAAGCGCCATCGATAGCGAAGTTCATCTTGAGCAGTCCGATCTTTGACGCGAACCAGCCGAGCAGAAAGACCGCGGCGAAGGCGCCGAAGACCTGTCCGAACTTCGGTTTCTTTTCAGTGGACGGCGAGCCCTGGCAACGAAGCGTGTAGGCATCACCCTTCAAAGCGGCATTTAACGCTTCAAGTGAGGGTGCTGGGCCATCGCATTCAATGCAGACCTCGCCTTTGGGCGTGTTCGCATCGACGCCGCAAACGCCTGGAATTTTTCCAAGTTTGCGTTCGATGGTGAGTTCGCAGCTGCGGCAATGCATGCCGTCAACAGCGAAGTTGTGTGAGGTTTTCATAATTCAAAAGAGAATAAGAAACGTCCGATCGCGAGCGATCGAAATCTCTTACTCTCTCTTGAAGACGGACAAAAGCGTATTGGCGTTGTTGGGTCGGGAACGCGGCGGTCCTGCGTAGGCAAGAGGAAACGTCGCGAGTGAAGCCAGGCGAATGACGGCGAGAAGCACCACAAAAAGCACGAGCGCAAGAAGCGGCGCATTCTTGTCCAAGTTCAGAAGCGGGCTGGAAATCATGGGACAGATCGAACCGACCGGACACGTCGGCGCGAGCGGCATCGAATGTTCCGTGTGCGCGGCGTGACCCGCGGCGAGCTCCGTCATCACGCGAAAGCCGGCCATGGCTCCGAAGTGGAGAGCCGCGGCAAAAAGCGTGAACATGAGGAGCATCGCGAGTTTGCGCATATCTGTTCTGAGGGTAGCACGTCCGACCGTTTTTTTCAAGGCTCTATTTGCGTGAGCCATACACCGAGCGCGTTTGGCTGATCAGGGGCGATGGCCGCAACAAAAGCAACCACGTGCCCGTCCGGCGAAACCGAAGGCGAGGTTTCAGAACCATTCGCGCCCGATGTCAGGTACTCCCCCGCTTTTGTAATCGCGTCGATGCGTTTGAGCCGCGCGCCCGTACCGCTGGCAGATTCAACAACGACGAATTCATCGCTAGACGCGCGCCGCGCCGGAAATTCTTCGTCTTCTTCATATGTGCGCAGGATCGGCCCCGAGTTCTTGCCATCGGCATCCATGCCGTACATGTCCCAGCTCGTGCCGCCAATGACGGGTTTCCGCTGAAAGTAGATTTTGCGGCCGTCATCCGACCAGGTCGGACGGCGATCGTCGGCGCCGCGGGTGAGCTGTTGCAGGTCGGAGCCGTCCAAACGGACTTTCCAAATCGCCGAACCCTGAGGCTTTGGCTTATCGGCGACGACCCCAAAGGCGATCCAAAGACCGTCCGGGGAAATCGCAGGGGCGAGCAAGTCTTCTTTGCCGTCATGCATCGTGACTTGTTTCGGATTTTTGCCATCAAGGTCGGCGCACCAAATTTCAAAAACTCCGCGCTTGGCATCGCGCTCGGAATAGCAGAAGCGATTAACGTTACGATGCGCCGGGCGATGGCTCGAAGCAAGACGCGCCGAGGTTCCGTCGAGCAGTTTCACGGACGTCGCGGATGCGATCTCAAACCGTTCCAGGCTCCAGCGCGTTTCCTTCCCCTTCGTCATGCTGGTCGTCAGCATGAGCGTGCCGTTATCGATAAACGAAGCAGACAAAATTTTTGTTCCTGCCACAGGCGCGTACGCCAAACGCGCACCGTCTTCACGTGGGAGAAATCCCTCCAAGCGTTCGTCGATCGGCGTTTCTGCTTTTGGCAGTTTCGGCTGTGGTGGCGCCGGTTCAACCACAACATTCTCCAAAGAATACGCCTCGACGCGATGTTTGACCCACAGCACGCCGAAACCCGCCCCAGCGATGACTCCGAGTACCAAGAGGACAAAAAGGAAATGCTTGAACGCGCGCATAGTATAAGGAAAGTATAGCACCGCGCGCCGCTTGCGAAGTGGACAAGCCGGCCGAAGAATCCCCTTGGGGACGGGTCTTGCCAAAATCTTTTGAATCGTATAACGTGTGGGCAGCCATGAGCGCGCTTAGCTCAGTTGGCTAGAGCGTCTCGTTGACGTCGAGAAGGTCGAAGGTTCGACTCCTTCAGCGCGCACCAGAAGGCACCCATCCCCACTCACGGGGCTGGGTGTTTTCTTTTCAAGAAACACGCGCCTCTACCCGCTCCAAAAGAGGCGCCAGCGATCGATATTTTTCGCGTAAATGTGGGCTCGTCGTTTGATCGGCGAACGCGCGGATCGCTTCGGGCGTCGGCGTAAACTCCGCCAAAAGATTGGCTCCCCTATTATAGGTATAGACCGGCAAGAGTCCGCCAGCCTTGATCCAAAGCGCGGAAGCGTAGAGTTTCGACATCACGCCATCGAGCGCGAAAAAGCCGAGAATCGGTGATGCGCCTTCAAAACTGGCGTTGATCTCGTTCCAATCATCGCGCTTTTCCGCGAGCAACGCCGCGTGCAATTCTTCGATCGTTGAAACTTTTTTGTCGTCGCTTGCGACCAGACGACCATCATGATCCGTCTCGCTGTTCGAATCGTTGAGCGACACGTGTTCGATCTTCACCTGCGCCGGATCGATCAAAATACCAGTTCCGCGCCCGATCGCGTAAACCGATGTACGGATGTCTTTGTGCAGATAGGTTGTCGAAAGATACCGCACTTTGTGCTGACGATGAATGTGCGCGAACAAATCGTCGAGCTGCTCAGGGTTGGCCATGTGCACGAGAACGCCCGTACTGGCGTGCAACTCCGCAATTTTCCGACCGCGCAGCTCTGCCGCCTCATGCGAGAAAAATCCTCTCGCTAATTCGTGAAAAGTTTTCTCCCCCGGGAATGTCTCGCGCGTCGCGAGAAAAAGGGGGTCGAGGAGATCGTAGGGTTCTTGAAGATGCATGCGTTGCGATTCAAAATCAACGCGCCTCGATCGTCACATGTTCGGAATACACCAAATGCGATAGCCTCCCGTGTCGAATGCCTGCGGAAGCGGTTTCACTTCTCTGCCTTTTATGACACGGCAACCAGCCTGCTCGCACGCCCGCGCGCTGCCACCCCATGCGTATGACTCGAATCCGGAGAGTCGACCGCAGGGTCGGTACCACACGAACCAAAGAGTGATCGCGAGCGTGATACCTGCCGCGCATGCGAGGATCAGTTTTCGGCGAGAGTCATTCATACTTCACCTGCAGTATAACTTTCTTTGCTATACAAATCGACCCCGGCATCGCCGCGGTCGATTTGGTAGGCCCGGATGGATTTGAACCATCGACCGCCGAGATATAAGCTCGGTGCTCTAACCGTTGAGCTACGGGCCCACGCTGCTCCATTTAACCTTGCCGAAGCCAAGAACGCAAAACCGCCCCGAAGGGCGGTTTTGTATTGCTTCTTTAGGAAGCGCTCTCAAGCGCGTCGAGCGCTTTTTCGAGCTTGGAAATTTTCTCCTCGTCGTTACCGACTTCAGAATCCTGCATCTTGCCTTCGATGGCGTCCAAGAGACGCTGTTTGGCGCCGTGGCGCAAAGCTTCGTTTTCCATGAAGCGATCGACAATGGCCTTCGAAGCGTCCTTCGTGACGCCGCCTCGCTCGAGCGCGCGCTCGATCACGACAGAGATCATGTCGGCGCCATCAATCGTTTCGCGGCCTTCGAGCAAGTAAGCCGTTTCTTCTTCAACGGCCTGATCGAGCTGCTTGGCGAGCAAAACTTTGAACTCCTTCAAGCGCACCTCTTCGGGGTGCTGCTCTTCATGAAGTTCGTTACCAAGATCCTCAAGGGAGCTTGCGAGCGATTGGATGTTTTCGGCATGAGCCGTGTCCTCTTGAACGAGGTCCACATCCACTTCCTCAAAACCCTTCATCAACTGGTCGATTTCCGTATCCGTCACGTCATGAAGCTTAGGTTTTTCTTCGTGACTCGGCATGGATTCAGCCATGTTTTTCATAGGGTTGGTCAGCTTAAATACCTATATAATTTAGCATATTTTCGAGGTTTTGTCAAGCAAAGACCGTGAAGTCTTCGTTAAAAATATCTTCCTTGACAGTCGGTGTGTTTTAGGTTAAGGTCGCACGTCGTCCATGGTGGACGCATCCCCGCGAGGGGTTACGTGAGGGGAAGATATGAGCGAGCTGTTCATTGATCCGAATGTGTTTGACGTCATGGAAGGCTCAATGCTTCCAGACAACGAGCCCGCGAAGCTTTTCGCGGCGGGCCTTCCGGCCCGGCATCCGGTCAAGCGGCTCCTCACCGGGGGGCTGCAGGGACTGGGACGCAACAAGCATGTCTACGGGTTCTTGCGCCTGTTCTCGATGGTGTACGAACTGTACCTACGAAGTGCCAACGACAACGGCCGCCTGCGAACAATGGCGCCGCTAGACCAGGCCGCCATCCTCCACGAACAAGCAGAGTTCCTTCGCTTGTTCCCCGCTGACATCCTCTTCCGAGGCGCGCGCTACGACCTGCATCGGCTGTACTGGAACGCGCGACATGCCGTCGATGACATGACGCGCTCGCTTCCACCGGTGCACGATGCGGCCCTGCATGCCTTCGACCAAACCGTGACCGACCTCGTCAGAACCGTACGGCTCACGCGCGTTCCACCCTGCCCCTTCAACGCCAACAGTCTCGAACCCAAGCTCGTCCGCGCGACATGACTCCAGCCCGGACGATTTTCTTTTTTCGCCTCCTTCCATTATCCTTCCTCTATGAAGAAGATCGTCGTCCCCGAATACGAAGCCGGCGAACGCCTCGACGCCTGGCTCGTCCAGCAATTTTCCGAAAAGTCCCGCAGCGCTTTCCAGAAGCAAATTAAGGAAGGCGGTATTTTGGTGAACGGAAAAAAGCCGAAAGCGCACCTTATCCTGAAAAAGGACGACGTGGTTGAGATTGAAAAAGCGGCTTCGAAAGCCTCGCTCAAGAAGGTAAAGATGGAAGTCCCGAGCGTGCCGATCGTGGACGAGACGGACGAGTATCTCGTCATCAACAAGCCGTCCGGCCTCCTCGTGCATCCGGCGCCGTCGCAGAAAACATCGACGCTTGTCGACTTCTTGCTCGAACACCATCCGAAAATCAAGGGTGTCGGCGACGCCAAAGAGCGCCCCGGTATCGTGCACCGCCTCGACCGCGAAGCCTCTGGCCTCATGGTCATCGCAAAAACGAAAAAGGCCTACACGCATTTGAAAAAGCAATTCCAAGCGCACGAAATCAAGAAGGAATACTTGGCACTCGTCTACGGCCAGCCGTCCAAAGATTTCGATCTGATCGAAACGCCGATTGGCCGCAAGAAGGGTAAGGGCCGCATGTCGGCTCGCGCCGCGGCGCATGAAGGCGACAAAGAAGCCCGCACCCACTACGACATTCTCGAGCGCTTCCCACAGGCTGCGTTCGTCAAAGTCCGCACAGAGACGGGGCGCATGCACCAGGTGCGCGTCCACATGAAATCGATCGGACACCCGCTCGTCGGCGACGATCTCTACGCCGGCACGAAGCACGAGACGCCCTCGCTTCGAAACACGCGCCTCTTCCTCCATGCCGCGACGCTCGGCTTCAAAGACCTCGCCGGGGAATGGCACGAATACCACTCAGCGCTCCCGCCCGAACTCGAAACGCTCGTAGACACCTTAAGAAAGAAACATGCCAAAGCCTAAGAAGCTCGTCGTCATCATTTGTGGCTTGGCCGGTTCTGGAAAATCGACGGCTGCTACTGCCATCGCCAAACGCTTCAAGCTGAAGCACGTCAGCGCCGGCGATCAATTCCGCGCCATCGCCAAAGAACGCGGACAGTCACTGATCGAACTTGGTCGCTACGCCGCCAAGCATCCGGAATTCGACAAGGAACTCGACCAGCGCATGATGATCGCCGCGAAAAAAGGCGGAGTCGTCCTCGATGGCCGCGCCTCGGCCTATCTTTCAAAAAAGATGCGCATCAAGGCGACCAGAATCTTCCTGACCGTCGATCCCAAGGAGAGCGCGCGGCGCGTCGCGAAACGGGACGGCATCTCCGCCCCCGCCGCCCTCAAGGCCAGCCGCCAACGGGAGCGGGAAGTCGCCCACCGCCTGAAGGCGCTCTACGGCCTTGACACCTCATCGACCGCATACTATGATGCGGTCATTCAAACGGATCGGTACGCCCCCAAAGAGGTGGCTGACCTGATCGCATCACTTGTCACCTATGGAAATTAAGCCTGGAATGACCGTTCGGGTTCACCAGAAAATCAAAGAAACCACCCCGAAGGGCGAAGAAAAGGAGCGCATCCAGATCTTCGAGGGCATGGTGCTCAAGGTCCGCGGCGCTGGCGTCTCCAAGACGATCACCGTCCGTAAGGTCTCTGGCGGCATCGGTGTCGAAAAGATTTTCCCGCTGAACATGCCGTCGATCGACAAAATCGAGCCGACCAAGCAAGCCAAGGTTCGCAGGGCCAAGCTCTACTTCCTGCGCGACTCCAAGAAGCGCTTGAAGGAAACGAACTTGCTCGTCGAACAAAAAGGCAAGAAGTAAGATAAAGAGCCCTTCGGGGCTCTTTTCTTGTATACTGCGAATGCTATGAAAACGAATGTCTACGCCCTGCGCGCGGAGATCTGGCCGTATCACGGCAAGGCCGCTTGGCATTTCATCACGCTGTCGAAAAAACAGGCGGCTGATATCAAGAAACGCTTCGGCGCGAACGCACGGGGCTGGCGCTCACTCCCTGTTACCGTCACGATCGGCACGACGCGCTGGCTCACATCGATCTTCCCGGACAGTTCATCGGGAAGCTATCTTCTGCCAGTCAAAGCCAGTGTGAGGAAGAAGGAAAAACTTATGGATGGAAAGAGTATTTCGTTCACGCTCGAAGTAGTGGTTTGAATATCTACAAGAACGGACCGCCCGCACAAGACTAACGCTGGACTCGTTTTTCTCTGAAAAGAGAGTCCTCAAAGCGGCTCACCGGTGCAGCTATCTACTGCGCGTTCGAGTCCGTGCGCGATTCCCGACGCTTGAAGACGATATACAATATCGGAACCAAGAAAATAACGAGAAGGTAGGCGCCGTCAATCATGTACCGTCGATAATTCCAAGGCCAGCGATCGACGGCATACTCTGTTGAACGTCCGTTGCGATACACGGGAATCCGATCGCCGACCGACACGCCTCCATCCTTGCTCGTCAGGCGGATGTACGGCGTATCCGCAAAACCGACGTTCTTCATGCCGTTCGCGTCGTTATATTCAAAAGTCACGCGCGTCGTCGACCTGAACATCTGATACCGTCCATTGGAGTTCTGGGTTTGGAATGTGCGCACGTCGATCACGGTCGCTTCCTGACGCGGAAAAGACGCTTTGATGCTTTCAAAACGCTGATAGCTCATCCAAGCCGCGATAGCGAAGATCGCGCCGAACGTAAGGAGAAGCAGACCAAGCAGTAGTTCGACTGGACGACTCAAGGTTTTCATTTTCCACATAAGACATCTTCTTTCACAGTATACCAAAAAAGTTCGGTAGCCTCTTTTTAGTTCACCACTTTTTTCAGATACTGCCCCACAAGAAAGACCATCGTGGGGCGGCTTTCAGGGCTTCTCTTGCCGTTCAGCGGCTTCACGCAAGCGTTCAAGCGCCTCAATGAGTGGCAGGGCGGGACAGGTACGCATGTCGTCGAGGATCTGCACGACGACGCGTCCCACGGCAGGCGGCTCGTCGATGTCGATCGAGAATTCATCGGCGCCCATCCCGTTTCCGGCGCGCAAATGCGCGATCCATCGTTCCAAATTGCCGAGACCGAGCTTCTTCGTCTGAATACCGACGCGCACCAGCTCCCAACAATGGGCGTTCTCGGGATCCTTAAAAACCATCGCGGCCGCCACGATGTCGAGATTCTCACGAGGCCGATCCTTACGCGGACGGCTCAGTATTCGTTTGAGAAAGTCTTGAATCATGACGACCTGGACAACCAACTCATGACATCCGCGCCGAGCGCCACAACGCGCGTTTCCGGCTTTCGAAAGAATTCATTGAAGCTCGCGGCGTGCATATGTTGCAGTATAGCACCAAAACCTCCCATTATTATTGAGAGTTTTTTGATCGCTTCTTCAACGTGTGGGCATACACTTCGATCAGTCGTGTACTGATCGCTTTCGAAGTGAAGCGTTTTGCCGTCTCTTGCGCCGCGAGTGCCATCACGCGGCGTTCCTCATCCGAAAGCTGCAGCAGATGCTCAATGGCTTTTCTACCTTCGGCCTGCGAGCGCACCAAGAAGCCGTTCTTGCCGTCCTGAATAATCTCGGGCGCAATCCCGACCGGATACGTCACCGGAATAAGTCCTTGAGACATGCCCTCGAGAAGGCTCAGGGAAAAACCTTCATAGCGCGAGGTGATGAGAAGAATGCTTCCCGCCAAACCGCTGAGCAAATCCGGAATCTTCTCTTTTGTTAAATTCGGATGGAATGTGTGGTTCGGAATTTTCCGATCGCACCATTTCGCCAGTTCCTTATTCGTCGTAATGCCAATCGTGTGTTTGTACAACGAAGGAAAGCGTTGGTAGTGATCAATAAGACGATCAAGCCCTTTTAGCTTGAGCGTAAACGCGTCTGCACCGATACGTCCCAAGAACACCAGAGACGGCTTTTCAACCAACACGATCGGTTGGCGGCCGAACCAGTAGTCCTCAATCGCATTCGGTACGACTTCGATATTTTCCGGCGCGACACCTGTTTCAAGCAGGTCCTGGCGGACGACCTGTGACGTGGCGATCACCGTATCGGCACGCAAAGCGACGAGCTGCTCGATCTCAGCCACATCTCGCAACGGACGCCGCGTCCGAACGTTTAGCTCGCGAATCACGCCGTCTTTTTTCAACATCAGCCAAACCTTCCTGAGTGGCGCTTCCATGTCTTTTGCCAGAGGCACCACCTTGAGAAATCCCCACGACGTGGAGCCGAAGTGGCTGACGACGGGGATGGAAAACGGCAGAAAGGCGAGCGGTGTGTAGGTCGTGCCCTGGATCAGGTCGTATTTTAAAATCTCATCCTTATGCTCGAGAAGCGCATAAAAAAACAAAACGTTGCTGATCCCCTTCAGATGCAACGGAGCGTCAAGCAGCGGACTCTTGGGATAGAAGTTCTTCACGCGCACACCTGCCTCGCGCAGACGACTCGACATCAAATCATTGATGTAATGCGCTCCCGTGCCGATCTTCTTTTCGTTGTGGATGAAAGCGACTTTCATATCATGCGTCTTTGACAATACGTGGTGTGAGTCAACTACAAACCCCGCTCATCGCGGGGTTTGTAACTCACTTCACCACCTTCTTCAGATACTCTCCCGTCAGCGAGCTCTTCACTTTCGTGATGGCTTTTGGAGTGCCTTCAGCGACGAGCTTACCGCCCTTGTCGCCGCCTTCGGGACCCATGTCGATGACCCAATCGGAACATTTGATGACGTCGAGGTTGTGTTCGATCGTGACGACGGTGTTCCCCTTTTCGACGAGCTGGTCCAAGACGCCGAGGAGGCGCTTAATGTCTTCGAAGTGGAGGCCGGTCGTCGGCTCATCAAGAATGTAGAGCGTCTTGCCAGTCGCACGACGCGAGAGTTCGGTCGCGAGCTTCACGCGCTGAGCTTCGCCGCCCGAGAGGTTCGTGGCGGGCTGCCCGAGCTTCAGGTAGCCGAGACCGACATCGTGGAGGACGTCGAGCTTATCGAAGACCGCGGGGATATCGGAGAAGAAGCGGCGGGCTTCCTCGACCGTCATATTGAGCACGTCAGCGATCGTTTTGTCTTTGATGTGGATCTCGAGCGCTTCGTGGTTGTAACGAGCACCTTTGCACTCCGGGCACTCGACGAAGACGTCGGGCAGGAATTGCATCTCGATACGCTGGTAGCCTTCACCAGCACAGGTTTCGCAGCGGCCGCCGCCCTTCACGTTGAAGGAGAACTTGCCGGCATCGTAGCCTTTCATCTTGGCTTCCGGCACTTCGGTAAAGAGGTCGCGAATGGCCGTGAAGACACCCGTGTAGGTCGCGGGGTTGGAGCGCGGCGTGCGGCCGATCGGCGACTGGTCGATCGTGATGATCTTGTCGATGTGCTCAATACCTTTGATCGACTTGTGCTCGCCGGGTTCTTCCTTGGCGCGATAAAACTTCTTCTCAAGCGCGCGAGCGAGAATGTCGATGACAAGCGTCGACTTGCCGGAACCGGAGACGCCCGTCACCGCCACGAGCTTGCCGAGCGGAATTTTCACGTCGACGTTTTTCAAATTGAAAGCCGTGGCGCCAAGAATTTGAATCGACTTGCCGCTGCCTTTGCGAGGTTCCTTAGGTGCGACGATTTTTTGCTTGCCGGAGAGATACTGGCCCGTCAAAGAGTCCTTGTTTTTCTTGATGTCGGCGGGTGTGCCTTCGGCCGTGATTTCTCCGCCAAATTCACCAGCGCCCGGACCCATGTCGAAGACATAGTCCGCCGCCTCGATCATTGCTTCGTCGTGTTCGACGACAATCACCGAGTTGCCGACGTCGCGAATCGACTTGATGGCTTCGATCAGTTTGTCGTTATCGCGCGGATGGAGGCCGATCGAAGGCTCGTCCAAAATATAGATGACGCCGGAGAGCGAGGTACCGAGCTGTGTCGCGAGGCGCACGCGCTGGCCCTCGCCGCCCGAGAGCGTCGTGACCGAGCGATCGAGCGTCAGGTAGCCCAAGCCGACTTCCAACAGATGGAAGAGACGCGAGGAAACTTCTTTCACGATCTGATCGGCAATTTTACGGTCGAACGGCGGCAGGTCAATTTTCTTGAAGGTATCAGCCAACTCTTCGATCGACATGCCGACGAACTCGGAAATATTCTTGCCAACCACCTTCACGCCGAGCGCTTCTTTGCGAAGGCGCTGACCTTTGCAGACCGGGCAGGTGACGGTGCGCATGTATTCTTCGATCTCTTTGCGCATGTACTCCGAATCCGTCTCGAGATGTTTTTTCTCAAGATGCGGGATGACGCCCTGGAATTCCGGATCGCCGTAGAGCACCGCTTCGAGTGCTTTCTTCGGCAATTCCGAAACCGGCACGTCGAGCGAGAATTTCAAGCGATCAGCAAGCGTCTGGAGCTCCTTCATCATGCCGGTGCCGCTGCCGGCGATGCGCGTCCACGGCTTGATGGCGCCCTGAGCCAACGTCAGCTTGTCGTTCGGGATAACGAGTTCCGGTTCAGCCGTGAGCTTCACGCCGAGGCCAGTGCAGCCGGGGCAAGCACCATGCGGACTGTTGAACGAGAAAATGCGCGGCTCGATTTCGGGCAGCGAAATACCGCAGTCCGCGCACGCCAAGCGGCGGGACATGAGCAGATCTTCGTCTTTTTTCTGCAAGTAAATATTCAAGAAGCCGTCGCCCATTTCGAGCGCTTTGCCAACAAGAGCAAGCATCTGCTTTTCGTCGTAGGCCGGATTCTTTTCCTGTACGCGGGCAATAACCGCTTCAATCGTGTGGCGCTTGTCGCGATCGAGGCGCTGCTTGGTGAGTTCCTCGATGGTGTAGAGCGATCCGTCGACGCGCGCTTCGCGGTAGCCGGCGCGGAACATCGCTTCAATCGCTTTTTTCTGCTCCCCTTTTTCTTCTTTGACGATCGGCGCGAGAATCAAAAGTCCCTGATCCTTAGCGAGTGCGTTGATGCGATCGACAATTTGGCGCGGAGTTTGCTCAGAAACGGGTTTGGCGCAGTTGGGGCAATGCACTTTGCCGACGCGTGCGAAGAGCAAACGGAAAAAGTCGTAAATTTCAGTGATCGTACCGACCGTCGAGCGCGGGTTCGAAGAAACCGTTTTCTGATCGATGGCGATGGTGGGGCTCAGACCGGAAATTTCGTCGACGTCGGGCTTATCCTGGAGTTCCAGGAATTGGCGGGCGTAGGACGACAGGCTCTCCATGTAGCGGCGCTGGCCTTCGGCGTAAATCGTATCAAAGGCAAGACTCGACTTGCCGGAACCGGAAAGACCGGTCACGACCACAAGCGCGTTTTTCGGAATATCCACGGAGACGTTCTTCAAGTTGTGAGCGCGCGCGCCGCGCACGCGAATCACATCCGGAGCTCCATGTTTTCCACCAGCTTTGGAGATTTTTTTGCCAGCCATGCGTCCAACGTTATGTCGGAAGGCACTCTAGCACGCGTCAAGAGAGCTGGCAAGCATCGAGGGCGAATCCCGCTTTTTAATCGCACGCCGCCGGATCAAGAAGGCCGAAAGTCGCGCCACGGATAACCGTACTACTGAAGCCTCCGCTGCTGCCGAGCGCGTTGAGTGTCTGCGTCAGGCCGGACTGCGCGCAATCTCCGGAAACGTTGCACGGATTGATGGTGCAGATAGGGCCGAGGTGTTGCGTATAGGACCCTTGAAACGTCGTCAAAAGCTGTTCATCCAAACATCTAACCCCGCCACGGCTATCCGCGCGCTCGCAGAACGTGATGTACTCATCGTCATAGTCGTCGCACGAGTTCACGTGTGTTTGGCAACGAACGTTACCGTAGACACAATTGTCGTTGGAAGGGCTGTAGTTGCAGTAGTACATTTGCATCGGCCTGGACGAATCAAGGACGAATTTCGTCTCAGCCTTGTTCGCGGTGGTAAAAAGCTCATTCTGGGGGGTGCCGTTGTTCGCGATATTCATCCATACTGCGCAAGCTTGGGCGCCGGACGTGTACCCGAGTTTCAGACGTTCCGTATCCCAAAACTGTGCGCACGATTGGCACGCACCCGTCCTGACTCTCGGAGGAAGCGCGCCCTGGGCTTTGTAAATTGCTTCAAGGTCAGACGACTGATAAAGCTTGGATGGCACGCACACCATGGGCTGGTGTTCAGTGTTGTCGCTTCCGGCCTCAGCTGTGAATACACTGTCCTCGCCGCAGTTATTGTTAATGTAGCCCGAATTATCAGCCTTCTTTGTTTTACTGAAGTCGCCTCGAAACGCGCACCACAAACGGGAAACGATTACCTTCCCTTGAGGATCAAGCTTGGGCTTTCCTGAAGTATCAACTTCCGGCTCTTCGATAAAACCAGCGCAGCCGCAAGAGCGGCACCCGTCCGCATGCGCGGTTGTTTTGGCAGGGACGATGTCAGAAATCTGCTTGTCCAAAGTCTTGACCATCTCTTCGCAGAAAGGCAGGAACGCCGTTTGCGTCGTGACCGTAGTGAGCTGATTTCCAATCGGACTGAAGCGCAAGAGCGCAGGATTGATGGTGTTGAGCAGCAAGAAGGCGGAGAAGGCAAGCGTGAGACCGATCAGGGCGTCCGTAATACGTTTTTTTGCTGCGCCGATTTTTCCGCTATCCCCCGCCGACGTCAGATACTGAAAGCCGCCGATAATCATCATGACGGCTGCGACCAGGCCGATCACGGAAATCATGAACTGGTAGATGACCCCGATGTAGTTCGCGAGGTCAGCAACGGTGTTGCCGGTGTAGCCCTCCACGGGTTGCGCGAGCGGAATAGCGATTTCCGTCTTGATTTCGTTTCGTCTCGCGGCGTCTTGAGTGGTCTGTGCGAGCGCAGGCAACGCAAACGCGCTCAACACCGTAAGAGTCGCGAGAAGAAGATGTCGCCGCCGGTGAAAGGCTTTCATATCGCTTAACGGTTTCGGCAATCGATATTGAAGTCGGTCGTGATGTAACTGCTCAACTCGCCTTCATACGTGCAGTTGTTGATGAAGTTCTGTTTTTGCGTTGAGGAGTTCGTGTACTCGCGGCAAGGATTGCGACCGCAAAGCTTTCCGAGGTTCGCCGGCGAGATTCCGTCCGGCGTATTGTCCGACGTGCCGATCCGTGTCACCTGTCCGTTCGCATCCTTCTTCAGCGCGTATCGCGGCGTTGGCGAATCGTCATAACCTTCGCAACCACAATCGTTTCCACACGACCCGGCGCCAACGTCTTCGTTACTGTCTGCCGCCTGGCAATCAATATCGAATTGCAAGCAGCTATCGACAAACCCCTCACCATCAATGGAGTTACCTGCCTGGGCGCAGTACGACCAGTAGCGCGAACCGGAACCGTAGAGCTTGTTGATCTCTGTATTAATCGTTCTGTCCCACATCGAACATGCCTCGCTAAGAGACTGATACCCCAAATCCTTCGCCCCCTGCGACGTGATCTCGGCGCACGTCGTACATTGACCGAACAGCACGTCGTCTTTGTTGTTTTTCGAAGCCGTAATGTACACCGAGGGAGGAAACCTCACATACCCTTTGTCTCCGAAGCCACCGAGCACCTGTAGGCAGGTGTTCCACACATCGTCAAAACGTCCTTCGGGCTCGGCCTGCCTGCTGGCCTGGCACTTTCCATAGTAGATACACGGCAGTTCGTTGCCCTGGTTCTTGTAGACACCGACGGCGCCGCACTCGAGCACCGTCATCAAACTCGTCACTTCCAATCCTTGATTAATGAGGTCTTCGCACCAGGGCAATGCCAGCGTTTCCGTTTTGACTTGCGCGAGTTGTGTGCCAATCGGTTTGAACCGCAGCAGATCGGGATTGATCGTATTGAGAAGAAGGTACGCCGAAAACGCGAGAACAAGACCGATCAAGGCGTCCACGATACGCTTCCTGGCCGCGCCAATCTTCCCACTATCCCCTGCTGACGTCAGATACTGAAAGCCGCCGATAATCATCATGACGGCGGCGACCAGGCCGATGATAGAAATCATGAACTGGTAGATGACTCCGATGTAGTTCGCGAGGTCAGCGACGGTGTTGCCGGTGTAGCCCTCAACACGGTCAGCAATCGGAATGGCGATTTCCGTCTTGATCGGCTCCGGCACAAATTCCTGTGCCAAAACATCGCCCGCGAAGCCCGCAGAAATTCCGAAAACCAGCAGCGTGAAGGTAAAGAGAAAAAACTTACGGAGACGCATACCGAAGGATGAGCGACTCGAATGCCGCTTTAGGAATCGCGCCCTCGACACGGCTGCCGTTCAGAAAGAACGTCGGTGTTCCGCGCACACCGGCCAAGAGTCCCGCAGAAGCGTCTTGTTGAATTTCATCGAGGCGCACGTGCAAGTTCATGCATGCGCGGTACACCGTCATATCGAGACCTGACTGTTCAGCGGCGCGATCAATTTCCTCGCGCGTCAATTCGTTGTTGAACGCCGCCGCGAACAAGCGATCGTGCATCGGCCAATACTTGCCCTGTGCCTCGGCACAACCCGCGCCCTCTGCCCCAGCCAACGCTTGCGGATGGAGTTCGGGAACAGGAAAGTCCCGAATGATCCATTTGACCTTGTCTTGATACTTGGCGGCCAACTCGCGCACCACGGCCGATTCAACGTTGCAGAACGGGCACTCGTAGTCGATGAACTCGACAATCGTCAGCTTGGCGTCTTTGGGACCGATCGAAGGATCATCAAGCGTCGCAACATCCGCGAAAGCTCCTTTCGGAACATCACCGCCCGACGATGACGGGGTGAATTGACTAGCGTACTGAGGAAGGTTTACCGCCTCGCCGCGCGAAAGCATGCGGTAGTACCCCCAAACGCGCCACAAGAAAAGCAGAGCCAGCACGAACGCGAGGCCGACCACGAACAACAAGCCTACCGACGCGATTCCACGGCGAATCATATGGAAAAATGATACCACGGATTGACACGCACCCGCACGATTGATACGCTTTCCACTGTTATCGCATCCGTCTCCACCTCATATGAAGAACATCCTGACACTCATCCAAGTCGGCATCTCGGTTCTGCTCATCATCGCGGTCTTGCTCCAGCAGCAGGGCGTCGGTCTCGGCGCGACCTTCGGTGGCGACGGCAACTCGTTCCGCACCAAACGCGGTCTCGAGAAAGGCCTCTTCTACTTCACGATTGTCCTGGCCACTCTCTTCCTGGGAGTCGGTCTCGCCATCATCATCGTTTCCTAACTCTGAAGCCCGCTCGTCGGGCTTCCGTGTTTTCTTTCGAGCATGCCTTCATATCGCGAACGATCAGGATCCCTGTTCGACCGCCTGAAGCGCGGCTGGAACCGGCGACGTCCGGCCTCTTTTCGCGAACACGAAGGCTGGGACAAGCGTCTGGTGCACTCGCTCACGACCGCCAAGCTCCCCACCTGGAGACAGATCCGTCATTTGCCCGAGGTGCTTTCCTCCAATGACAGTTTCCGTTTGCGTCTGGGCATCGGCTTGTTTGCCGTCGGCTTGGCACTCCTGGGAGGCGGTTTTTATTACTCACACACCATCATCGGCCCCTCGGTGGGCGGCACCATCACGGAAGGCGTCGTCGGTTCGCCTCATTCGTTGAACCCCGTCCTTTCACTTTCAAACGATGTCGACAACGACCTGTCTCGTCTCGTTTTTTCCCGTTTGTTTACGACCGATGGCAATGGCCGCCTGACGCAAGATTTGGTTCAGGAATACGGCGTTTCCCCCGATCAAAAAACCTACAGCTTCAAGCTGCGCGAAGGCGTGCGCTGGCACGACGGTCAGGCACTGACGGCGGACGACGTCCTCTTCACCCTCTCGTTGATTCAAGACCCGGCCTGGAAAAGCCCGCTGGGCGCGTTCTTCAAGAACGTGACGGTTGAGAAACCTGACGACCTTACAATCAAGATAACGCTCAAGGAGCCCTACGCGCAGTTCTTGTCGCATCTCGATTTCGGCATTCTCCCCCGCCACATCTGGAAAGACGTAAGCCCTGCCGATGCGCAGATGGTCGAAGCGAACCTTAAGCCTGTCGGCAGCGGACCGTTCAAGTTTGAAGACCTTCGCCGCGACAAGCGCGGTTTCGTGTTGAGCTACACACTCGCGCGCAACGCCAACTACTATCAACCGGCTCCCTACATCGAAGCGCTGACGTTCCAGTTTTACCAAGACTACGCTTCGGCGCTGGAAGCGCTTCGTAAGCGACAGATTCAGTCGCTCAGTTTCGTGCCGCGCGATAAGCGTGAAGATGTGCGAGGTTCATCGAGCGTCACCCCCGTGTCACTTGAGCTTCCGCAAGCGACCGCTGTGTTCTTCAATCCGAAACAGAATCCTCTTTTGACAGACAAAGGCGTACGCCGCGCGCTCACAATGGCGATCGATAAGGGTCGTATTCTCTTCGACGTGCTCGACGGCGATGGTCACCCCGTTGATCATCCGGTTCTGCCCGGCATGAGTGCCACATCAACAACGCCCGTCACCTATAACCTCGCTGCGGCCGGAGAACTCTTGGATTCGCTCGGCTGGAAGATTGATACGACTGACGGTTTGCGCCGCCGCGTCGTCACGGCCGCAAAAGGCAAGGAAGCTGCCGTGAGCGAAACGCTCTCACTTACCCTCACGACCGTCGATCAACCAGAAAGCGTCGGCACCGCAACAATCATCAAAAACGGATGGTTGGCGCTTGGCGTCGATGTCGTGTTGACGACTGTCCCCGCTTCCGAGATCCATCGCACCGTCATTCGTTCGCGCGACTACGACGCGCTTCTGTACGGCCAGCTG
Organism: Patescibacteria group bacterium; assembly: GCA_041659045.1. Lineage (GTDB taxonomy): Bacteria > Patescibacteriota > Patescibacteriia > SG8-24 > DYFX01 > DYFX01. The sequence continues at coordinate 17,411 of JBAZZB010000004.1, read as the reverse complement.
CTTGGCAGCGATCTTGATCCCTATCCGTTCTGGCACTCTTCACAGATCCAGGATCCGGGATTGAACCTCGCCATGTTCTCAGACCCTGCCGCCGACCAAGCCCTCGAAAGCGCTCGTCGGACGGCTGACCCCACAACGCGCGGACAGGCGTATGCCAAATTCTTGAACATCCTGGCCGAGCAGCAGCCAGCCGCCTTCCTCTATAGCCCTTCCTACACTTACGCCATGCCAGCCAACTTGAAGGGGTTCGGCGGCTCGCGGGTGAATACGCCCTCAGACCGGTTCGCGACCATCACCTCGTGGTATTTAGAGACGGCAAGGCATTGGAAATAGGCTCATAACTTGACCGTTTGGGCACTTCGGGGTATACTGATTTTCCTAGGAGGTACGCACAAATCGCGTGGGCGAGTGGCGGAATTGGCAGACGCATACGGTTCAGGGCCGTACGACCGCAAGGTCATGAGGGTTCAAGTCCCTCCCCGCCCACCAAGCAGATTTCCCGTCGAAAGTTCTGAAACCGTTTCAGGTCTCCCGACTGTCGATCTGCGAAGATATTTCCCCCGCATGCGCGGGGCCTGAATATCCGCAATCAACACAATATATAAACCGCCCTGCGTATGCAGGGCATGAACAGATTCTTTTTATGGTATCCGCACCCAAGCGTCCGAATCCTCCTCAAGGTGGCTCGGCGCGACCTGCACCGTCTGGTTCAGGCCCACGTCCGCCCCAACAAGGCGGCAGCCGTCCGCCCTTTCGTGGCGGCGGTAATCGTCCCCCCTTCCGCGGTAACCGCGGTGGCGGTCGTCCCGCACCGAAAGTAATTTCGGTCAGCGGCGGCGCTGCACAACGCGGCATGTCCGCGCGCACCGTCGAAGCGCTCCAAGCTTCAAAAAACACGCCGACGACAGCGCTCCCGTTGGACAATATCCAAGGCAACCCGCCGAAACTCAAGGTCTACGCCTTGGGCGGTCTTGAAGAAATCGGTCGCAACTGCACCGTTTTCGAATGCGGCGATGACATCGTCATTGTCGACGCGGGTTTGATGTTCCCGGAAGAAAACATGCCAGGCGTCGACTACATCATTCCGAACATCGCCTGCCTCAAAGGCAAGGAGCGTAACATTCGCGGCATCATCGTGAGCCACGGTCACCTCGACCACGTTGGCGGCTTGCCGTTCATCCTCCCCCGCCTTGGCTTCCCGACGATCTACACCGCACCTCTCACGGCCGGTATCATCCGCAACCGTCAGGAGGAATTCGGCAACTCGGGCCAACTCAAGTTCCACATGGTGACCGGCAAGAGCCGCATCCAAATGGGACGCAACTTTGTCTTCGAGCCGTTCCACGTCAACCACAACATCTCCGATGCTTTCGGTACCGCGCTCTACACTCCGTATGGCGTCATCCTCGGCACCGGCGACTTCAAATTCGACTTCACGCCTGCTGACGGCGATCCGGCCGACCTGATCCACATCGCGGGATTCGGCGGCAAGAACGTCCTCATGCTCATGTCCGACTCGACCAACGCCACCTCTCCGGGTCACCAGATTTCGGAAAAGGTTGTCGGCGAAGAAATTCGCCGCACGATCGAACGCGGCACGGGTCGCGTCATCATCGGTATGTTCTCGTCGATGCTTACCCGTATGCAGCAAGTCTTTGACGCCGCCGAACCGCTCGGCCGCAAGGTGCTGCTCCAGGGCCGCTCGCTCCTCAACAACGTGGAGCTGGCGCACAAGCTCGGCTACATGAAGTACAAACAGGGCACGATCGTCGAAGAAGACGAGTTCAAGCGCCTGCCGGACAACAAAGCGATCGTCGTCTGTACCGGTTCGCAGGGCGAGCAGAACGCGACGCTTATGAAGGTCGCGAACCGCGAGCACAAGTTCCTGTCGATCCAGCCGGGCGACCTCGTCGTCTTCTCGAGCTCGGTCATTCCGGGCAACGAGCGCACTGTCCAGTCGCTCAAAGACACGCTCGTGCGCCAAGGTGCCAAGCTCGTCGACAACGCCATGGTCGACATCCACGCTGGCGGTCACGCTAAGCAGGAAGACTTGAAGCTCATGCTTCGTCTCACCAAGCCGCGCTTCTTCATGCCGATTCACGGCAACCGCTTCATGCTTGAGGCGCACGCCGACTTGGCGGAAGCAGTCGGCACGCCGCGCGCCAACATTTTCGTCGCCGACAACGGCCAAATCGTCGAGTTCGACAAAACGGGTGCCCGCCTGACGGCGGAATTCGTTCCGTCCGACTATGTCTTCGTCGACGGCCTCGGTGTTGGTGACGTTTCGGAAGTCGTCCTGCGCGACCGCCGCGAGCTCGCCGAAGACGGCATGCTCGTCGTGGTCTGCAAGATCGACAAAAAGACTGGCTCGCTCGTCGGCGACCCCGACATCGTCTCTCGCGGCTTCGTCTATCAGAAAGACCCGACCGGTCTCGTCATGCGCGCCCGAGACTTCGTGAAGAAGATCCTCAAGGACGCTGATCCGAAGACACCCGCCCTCGACGACTACCTGAAAACCAAGATCCGCAACGAAGTCGGCTCGTTCCTCTTCAAGGAGACGGAACGCCGCCCGATGATCCTGCCGGTCCTGATCGACGTCTAACGACAAAAGCCCTCCGAAGTACTCGGAGGGCTTTTGTATTGACAGGCATCGCTCTTTCCTAGACGCTGAGAGAGAACGCATCTGTTAGGAGGTCGCCATGTCCGAAGACGTTCAACCCCCACCGAATCCGCCCGTTCAGTGGACTGACGAAGCAAAGGCGTCGCTTGCGCTTCTTGAGGACGCGTGTCGAGCCGCCCACTTCGTGGTGAAGCCCGGTTTCTCGTTCGCGCCTGGTGAGCACTGGGAAGCCGTGCTCACGCTGAGCGGCATGATCGATACGTTCGATCTCGTGCTTTGGACGACGCCTGCCCTGTCCGAGCTCGAACAATGGCGCCTACGACTGGTTCCGCAAGACGAAACGACGGGCGAGATCAAGTCGGTCATCGCTGGTCTCGCGCTCAGTGAGTTCGCGTATCTACTGCGTTACGTCCACGCCATCGTGCGCGTTGCGAAGTCGATCGACGACGTGCGCAACGGTTTGCGCCACGCGAAAGATCCACGCCACGCCGCCGCTCGCGCGCAACTGCTGGCGCATATCGATGTCCTGGACACGAAACCGATAAACACGGCCGGGTCATCGTGACGCAATCCGAATCTCCAAGCATTCCGGAAACCGTGCGCGGTTTTCTGGATAACGCGGAAACGTATCTTGAAGAGTTCGCCAAAGAGAGCTCGCTCGAAATTGCCACGTACGAGAACGCCCACATTGATTCGATCTGCTGGCATCACAGCTACTACGGCAGCATCGCCGGCCACCGCGTCTGTATCCAAGTGTGGACCGACATGCGACACGCCAAGGAGAACCGTTGCATCCTTTTCCTCTGGGTATCCATCCGGAGGGGTCGACGCAAAGACTGGGTCGAGATCGGCCGAGAACACCTCCCTGACGGCATGAGCGGACTCATCAGCGGGACGCTGCGCAACTACGCGCGTCTGCGACTGAAGTGCAGCCTTGCCTTGCCGCCTCCCGGCGCGCCGCGTCCCAAAGTCTGAATCCGCGTCTCAAACGCGGTTTTTTATTGCCATTTTCGACGGAAACGGTAAGATGCCAACATATGAAAAAGGACGCGATGATCGTCGTTTCGGGCGCCCAACCGACGGGCGAACTCCACATCGGCAACTGGGCCGGCAGCCTGCGTAACTGGGTGACGCTTCAAGACGCGCATCCGGAACGCAGCTGGTTTTTCATCGCTGATTACCATGCGATGACACTTGCCTACGATCCGAAAGAGATGCAGCACCGCATTCTCGATTTGGCAGCGTCACTTCTCGCGCTCGGACTCGATCCAAAAAAATCGACGCTCTTCGTACAGTCCGATGTGCCGGAAGTTACCGAGCTTGGCTGGATCTTCAACACGGTCACGCCCGTCGTCGAAATGGAACGCATGACGCAGTACAAGGACAAAGCCGCCCATCAAGAGAAGAACATCAATATGGGCCTCATGGATTACCCGGTGCTGCAGGCCGCCGATATTTTGATCTACGGCGGCAACGCGGTGCCGGTCGGACAAGACCAAGTGCAGCACGTTGAAACGACGCGTGTGATCGCGCGCAACTTCAACAAGCGTTTTGGTGACGTCTTCCCGGAACCGAAAGAACTCCTGACCGAAACCCCGAAGGTCATGAGTTTGATCGATCCGACAAAAAAAATGTCGAAGAGCCATGGCCCGAAGTCCTACATCGCGCTCGACGATGAACCGGAAGAAATCCTGAAGAAGATGAAAGGTGTCCCGACGGAGCCGAGCGGTGTCGTGACAGACGCTCTGCTTACAACAGAAGCCTACGCAGGCGTCGCGCTTTTGCTTGATCTTATTGAGATGTTCGCTGGCAAGGACGCGCGCAAGGAAGCGATCTCCGCGCAACCGGTGAAATACGGCGAGTTGAAAAAACGCGCGGCCGAAGCTGTCGCAGCGCACTTCACCGACTACCGCGCCAAGAAGAAAGAACTCATGAAAAACCCGGATCGCATTCAGATGGTCTTGGCCGCGGGCGGAGCCAAAGCGCGCGCTGTCGCCAAACAGACGATGGACTCGGTGCTGCGCGCAACCGGTTTGCGATAATCACTCTTATGTTCGAACAGCCATCCGTCCAAGAAACACCGAAGCGCCGCAATCTCAAGGAAACCGTTATCCGCGAGGCAAGTATCGGCCCCGTTGATACCGCGCTCCAAAAAAGAGCGCAGTGGATGGTGAAGTCCGCGGGCGTACAGGAATTTCTCGCGCCAAAAATTGCCTATCGCGGCGAACCGAGGTTTGGTCAGGTAGAGCACGGAGTTTCGGTCTTGTGCGTCGGTGCCGGCAAGGGACATGAAATGGATGAAATCGATGCCATGCTTCCAGGATCAAAGATCTTTGGCGTTGATCCGCACGACGCCCAAACGCGTCCGGTTAAGAAGCGCTTGGAAACACTGGCGCACGACGCGCGTTATTTGCCAGAAGGTTCTTCAGCTGAACATCTCGTCGATATTCCGGACGCCTCGATGGACGCCGCCACGTTCTTCTTTGTCTTTCACCATATCGACGAAAGCCGCCACGACCAGGTCATGAACGAAATGAAACGCGTTCTCAAGCCTGATGGCCGGATCTTCATCGCTGAAGACCTGGTCGATTCGGAAGAAGAGAGGCAGCTGGTGGAAAAAATTGATCGTCGCGTAAATTTTGAAACCAGCAGCGAAGCGCCTCATCATTACAAAAACATCGAGGAGTGGACCAACTTTTTCGCCGCGCACGGCTTCGAAGTCGAACGCACGCATGAAGAAAAGCCCGAAAAGGTTCGACACGGATTTTTCGTCTTGAAAAAGGTTCCAGAAACGGAAGCCAAATGACCTACGAGGAGATCCTGAGACAGCTCGAGGAGTACCATGCCGCGCTCGCGTCCGAGGATCGCCTCGCTCGCGCAGGCTTGAAAGCGCGGCCTTCCTTTGTTTCCGTGCGGGAAAAGTACAACGACCTCTTCTCGCAAGAAACCATCGTCGCCTTGCGCGAACTGATCGAACGCACGCCGCAACCAAAAAAACGCGATCAGATGGAACGTTCGCTCTTCGCGCTGCTTGAAGGCGTGATCGCCGCTGAAACGCTTCCGATTGAAGAAAAAATCTTCCAAAAAACCGCGTCGCTTGAAACAGGCGCCGACGGTTTGAAGGTCCCCTACTACGACATTGGCGCCGTCATCGCCAAGGAAGAAGATTTTGAAAAACGGGAAATCTTGAGAAAGGCGCAGGCCGCTCTTTCAGAAGAGCTGACACCGCTGCGCGTCGATCTTGAGCACGCGGCGCGCCAAGCACTCGCCAAATTTGGCTTCGGCACCGTGCGGGAATTTTCGGAAACAAAGAAGCGTCTGCGCTACGATACTTTTTTGCAAAAAACGATCCCCCTTCTTCAAGAGACGACCGGCATGTACCGACGTGTCATGTCCGACGTCCTTCGCCGCGCGTATGGAAAGGAACTTGGCGACATCAGTTCGGCGCACGCGCTCCATTGGCGTGCCGGCAACGAATTCTCGCACTTGTTTCCCCAAGAAAAACTGATTTCGCTGTGCTCGGGGGCTTTTGCCACGCTCGGCTTGCCGTTCGAACAAGCTCCGCAAATCCGGATCGACGCCGAAGCTCGCCCCGGCAAACACCCACGCGCCTGCTGCTACGCGCCGCACGCACCCGAAGAAGTCCACATCATCATGAAGCCGCAAGGCGGATATGAAGACGTGCGCGGATTGCTCCACGAAGGCGGTCACGCCTTTCACTTTGCCTACACCGACCCCTCACTCCCCTATGAATGGCGTGGTTTGCCGCGTTCGCACGCGCTGACGGAAACTTTTGCCGCGCTCATTGAACACCTGCCGGAAAACCCTCTCTGGCTCGAACACGTCATGCGCGTACCAAAAGCTGCAGCCGACCGCGCCGGTGCTTGGGCATTGCTTGGCAATCTTTTCATGTTGCGACGCCATGTCGCCAAGTTCAGCTACGAACTCGCTTTCGACGAGAAGCCCTACGACGTTGCGCGTAACAAAGAGCTCTACGCAAAGACGTTGCGCGATCTGACCGGCTTCACCTACGAACCGGAGTTCTGGCTCGAAGACATGGACAACGGTTTTTACAGCGCCGACTACCTGCGCGCTTGGATTGCTTCTGCCCAGCTGGAAGAACACCTCGTTCGCACCTTCGGCGACCGCTGGTTCCTGAAGCGCGACACCGGCGCATTCTTAAAAGGACTCTTTGCCAAAGGCGTCTCTTGGGACGCCGAGGAACTCGTGCAAAGTCTCGGCATGACCGCGTGGGACCCGCTCCCCCTTATCAGAAAGTTCGATGGGATTTCGAGATTGCTGCGATAAAACCAATCATGACACGCAAACCTCTCGACGTTTTTGAAGAGTTGAAAAAACTTGACCTGCCGTCGGGAGAATACATCGTGCTCGGTAGCGGCATACTTGGAGCGCTTGGTATCCGCGACATCAACGACGTTGATTTGCTTGTTTCCCCGCAACTTTTTGAGAAGCTGCTTACCGACGGATGGATGTATGCAGAGGTTGAGATTGAAGGACGCACCAGAAAGAAGGCGTACCGTGATCACTACGAAGCCTATCAGGATTTTTGGTACGGTACGGAGCGTCCCGATGCAAAACAATTGATCTCCGATGCCGTGACGGTACGGGGTTTTTCTTTTTTGAGTCTAGAAAAACTCATGGAGATCAAAACGGTTATGGGCCGCGAAAAAGATCTACAGGACGTACTTCTTATTCAGAAGTATCTGATGCAACGACACGGCTGACACAGAGCGAGCACCGCCAAGATTGACACATCCACTCTGATGTGTTTTTCTTTTAACATTCCACAAAGGGGGTCTCATGTCACCGCGCCCACAGCCGCCTCTGTCCGTTTGGCTCTTGCAGCTGGTTGTCCCGCTCTGGCTCCTCGCGACCTGCGTCGTGCTCAGCCGCTGGATGCCAGAGGACACGACGGTACCTTCCCAAGGAAACGACCGAGGCGGCATCGTCTTGTTTGCCTTCTTCTGCATGCTTCAGATGTTCGGCTGGATCTCCGCCATCGACCGCTTCGACGGGAAGCGATGGAGCATCCTGTTTCTCTTCGTGGGAATCATCCTCCCTACGTTCAGCATCGTGTTCTTTCACCGAAACGATTTCGCGGAAACCGCAGCCTGGTACGAAGTTGCCTTCATGGCATTCTTGGCCATTTGGGCTGCCTCATCCGCTTGCCTGACGCTCGTCTGGACCGGCATCGTGATTCACGATCTCCGAGCGTATTGGGCCGTGCCTATTTCGCTTGGCACAGTGCTTCTGGCGTTCGTGGCATTCTTCCATTTCAACGACCTCTTGCTCGACGCGATCACGTTGTACAGCCTGCCAATCCTCTATGTCGCCGGGCGCGATTACCTTCGCGGGTAGCGCTCCGCGCCAGCGGCCCCATCTTGACATTTGGGGCTTTTTCTTTTACAATCGGCCTATCCTAGGTGCATTGTACCTGGGAGCTGTTTTAAGGGAGCCGGATGGTCGCGACCCGCCCAAAACAGGCGGATCGAGGAAAGTCCGAACACCGTTTCGTGGAGCAATCCATGATTCAGAGATCGTTGCTAACGGCAACCGGGAACAACGGATCACATCATGTCTCGGGTAACGAGAGATGGTGCGGATACGCCAAGCCCAGGGAAGCCCGATTCGTCGGGCGTGCGGGCCCCGCATTCGCGGGGTGCTCCATGAGAGCCGCGAGGCTTGCATGGGGAGCAACAGAAACATACCGCCACATCCCGCGCATGCGGGAGAAGCCTCCGCAAGGAGCGTGGTAAGGTTGAAATCGTGAGGTAAGGGCTCACGCGGCAGTCGAGTGATCGGCTCCGGGGTAAACACCGATCCGGTGCAAGAGCAAATTAGGTAGCTTGCTTGATCCCGATGGCAACGTCGGGACGAGAGAGATGACCGTCACCCCGCGCATGCGGGGGACAGAATTCGGCTTACAGGCTCGCTTGAAACACATGGAGAAACATCCCTCAACGGGGTGTTTTTTCTAATTGACGATAGCGCTTCAGCCTTGTTTCTTTTGTCAGTATACGACAACTACATACGGCTGGAATATCCGACGCGGAAAAAGCAAAAGGACCCGCGTGGGTCCCCTGAGTCCGTACATGAGTGGTGGAAAAGAATCTACTTCCAGGAAGCGACGAAGCGCTTGCCTTCCTCGAAAGACAGGATGTCGCACAGGAATGCGCCGGGCCAGTTCTCGGTCGTGCGCGCGCCCGTGTCATCATCCGATGCGTCGAGATGCAAGTACACCTTGCCCGGCACGATCACGTACCGACTACGCTCCGCCACATATTCCGTGCCGAACGACACCTTTTTCGCGACGGTTTCCGCGATCGTGCTGAGATTCGCATGTCTCATCCCAACAGACCTGTGGACGTGCTCTTCGACGACAATGAACATTTCACGATCCACGAGCTCGCGTGAAATCCGGCGTAAGTCATCTCTGGAGAGACTTCCAGTTCCGAGCAGTTCGCCGGCGTGGTTGAACCAGAAGGCGTTGTGAACGAATTCTTCCGCCCCCTCCTTTGTCGCCCAGCTTCGAAGCCCGAACAGGTTCGATCCTTGAAAATACAGCGCGGCGCTGAGTCGTGTCACTTTTCACCTCTTCTACGAAAGCGACGCAAACGTTGCGAATACAGGCCAAAAATGAACTTTCTGCGACCATTTTGTACCACAATCCACCGGTTTTGTCAATAAGAAAACCCGCTCAGAGAGCGGGGTTGACTTTGATCGCATGCGGCACTTCGTGACACGAGCGACAACGCGCTTCGTAACACTCTTCGCCGCCGACTTGGACGGTTGGGGCGTCGTAGGGCGCGGGGTGACCGTCGATCAAACGCTGGCTGCGCGTCGCGTTCAGATCGTTGCAGCGCATGCAAACAGCCGTGAGTTTCTTGACTTCGTCAGCGCGCGCGAGGAGTCCTGGCATCGAACCGAACGGCTCGCCGCGAAAATCAGTGTCGAGCCCGGCACAGACCACTTCGTGGCCGCGCTTGAGCAACACATCGACCACGCCGATAATCCCTTCATCAAAGAACTGCGCTTCGTCGAAACCGACGAGACCAGGCCCTTGCATCGGAACGATCGCGAGCGCGTCGCATGCCTGACCGATCGCGCGGGCGGCGTACGTCTGTCCGTCGCGCGAACGTACTTCAACACCATCACGCGTATCCGTTAGAGGCTTGAACGCGAACACGGGAACCTTGGCGATCGTCGCGCGTCGCAACTGGCGCGTGAGCTCCGTGCTCTTTCCTGAGGACATGCAGCCGCAAACGACGTGGAGTTTTCCGCTTTTCATAGGTGTGAGCGTCATGGGCCGGTTTAGTATACGCGCGTCACAACACACCCCCTAGTGGATAATTGGCAACCCACGTTTTTTATGGTTTAGTGGGCGGGCTTCTTCGAAAGGAGGCTCACGTGAAGCAGGCTGAGGCGCAGGCCGACCGTATCGATTGGCTGCATTCACTCCCCGTTTTCCTGGTCCATCTGGCGCCACTTCTGGCGTTCTGGACGGGCACGCGCTGGAGCGATTGGCTCCTGTGCGTCGCGCTCTACATCATCCGGATGTTCTTTCTGACCGCAGGGTACCATCGCTACTTCGCGCATCGTAGCTACAAGCTTGGTCGCGTGATGCAGTTCCTGATGGCGTTCGGCGGCGCGACCGCCGCGCAGAAGGGCGTCCTTTGGTGGGCAGCGCATCATCGCGATCACCATCTCTACTCCGACACCGAGCGCGACATCCACTCGCCCACGAAGGGATTCTGGTGGTCGCACATGGTGTGGTTCCTGTGCGGCAAGCACAAGGAAACGAAGTTCGATCGCATCCGTGACTTCGAGACGTATCCGGAACTCCGCTGGCTGAACCGCTGGTGGATCATTCCGCCGACCATGCTTGGCATCACTTGCTGGATCTTCGGTGGATGGAGCGCGCTCCTCATCGGTTTCCTGCTCTCGACGGTCATTCTCTGGCACGGCACGTTCACGATCAACTCGCTCTCACACGTCTGGGGCTCTCGCCGGTTCGACACGCAGACCGACGACAGCCGGAACAATCCCGTTCTCGCGCTCATCACGCTCGGCGAGGGATGGCATAACAACCATCACCACGTGCAGACGTCCGCGCGCCAAGGCTTCTACTGGTGGGAGATCGACATCAGCTTCTACGCGATCATGGTGCTCTCCTGGCTGCGGCTGGCGAGAGGCATCATGACGCCAACCGCCAAACAACTCGCGCGACATCGCCTGAAGAAAGGCGCGCACGATTTTGGGAAGGAAGCCGCCAAGCGACTTCGCGACGCCTACAAGGCAGGCGGACGCTACTACGCCGAGAAACGACAGGATCTTGCAGATGCCGTCGACTCGGCCAAACGCGCGGCTGAAGACATGGTGCAACCCTCGACCGAGAGCCACCGCTCAGACGCCTCGTAATCACGCCCCGACACCTGTCGGGGCTTTTTCTTTCCAAAGCCCAAAGACTTGAAAAAATCGCCTTAAAAAGATACGCTGTCCGTACAAATATGCGCAGAAACCAGCTGACCTTCACCGTCATCCTCCTGCCGCTCGACTACGTGGCACTGCTCCTAGCCGCGCTCACGGCTCACCGCCTGCGCTTCGAGACATTTGCCGAACTCCGTCCGGCGATCTCTCTCCTCCCCTACCCCGATTTCTTCAAAGCCGCCGCGGCAATCGCCTTGGCGTATTTGGTGATTTTCGCGCTGACGGGACTGTATGCCATCGAACGCCCGCGCCGCATTCTCGAAGAAGCGGTCAAGGTTGTCTCGGCCTGCACGCTCGGCGTGATGGGTTTGATCATTTTGATTTTCTTCCAGCGCGAACTTTTCACGTCGCGTTTTATCGTCTTGGCCGCGTGGCTTCTCTCGATCGGTTACGTTATCGCGCTCCGTCTTTTGGTACGACTCGTCAACCGCCAATTGTTGAAGCGAGGTATCGGCGCGCGCCATGTCGTGATCGTTGGCGGCGGCGACCGAGCGACCGCGGCAATCACGGAACAGATCTCCAAGAACCCGGCGGGCGGCTATCGCATCATTCGCCGCTTCGCACGCTGGGACGCACAAGCCGCGCGTGAAGCTTCAGTGCTTTGCGAGGCCGGCGACGTGGACGAGATCTTCGTGACGGACCCGGAAACCGGCAAAGAGGACATGCGCGCCGTGATTGAGTTTGCCGAAGATCATCACCTCACCTTCCGCTATGCCGCCGACACCTTGGCCGCGCACGCCGCCCTTTTGTCGACCACGATCGCTGGCATCCCCGTCATCGAAGTGAAGCGCACGCGTCTCGAAGGCTGGGGCCGCGTCTACAAGCGCGTGTTTGACGTGATCGGCTCAATCTTCCTTATCGTTCTCACGTCCCCGATCATGCTGCTCGCGGCGCTCGCCGTGGCGCTTGAATCGCGTGGTCCCGTTATTTTCCGCAATGAACGCGTTGGACTCGAGGGTCGAAAATTCCGCGTCTATAAATTCCGCTCGATGCGCGCTGATGTTTCGATCGGCGAACAATTCAACGATCAGCGTACGGCGCTCGAACTTGAACAAAAACTTATCGCGGAGCGCAGTTTGAAGGATGGTCCGGTCTACAAAATTAAAGACGATCCCCGCGTCACGCGCGTTGGTCGCTTCATCCGCCGCTTCTCGATCGACGAGCTGCCGCAATTTTTTAACGTCCTCAAGGGCGACATGAGTCTGATCGGCCCGCGCCCGCACCAGACGCGCGAGGTCGAAAAATACCAGCGCCACCACTTGCGCGTGCTGATGATTCGTCCCGGCATTACCGGTTTGGCGCAGGTCTCCGGCCGTTCCGATCTCGCTTTTGAAGACGAAATCCGTCTCGACACGTTCTATATCGAGAACTGGACGCCGCTCATGGACTTGGCCATTCTGGCAAAAACGCCGTTTGTCGTTTTCGCCAAGAAGGGAGCGTACTGATATGAAAGTCGCGCTCGTTCATGATCACCTCGTACAGGACGGAGGAGCCGAGAAAGTCTTGCTGGCCTTGCAGGAAGTTTTTCCGAACGCGCCGACCTACACGCTGCTCTATGATCCGAAGCGCGTGAGCAAGGAGTTTGCGAGTAAGGACATCCGCACGTCTTTTTTGCAGAAACTCCCCTTCGCCCTGAAAAAATACCAGTGGTTCTTGCCGCTTATGCCGGCCGCGACGGAGAGTCACGACCTTTCTGAGTTTGATGTCGTCATCTCGAGCTCAAGCGCTTTCGCCAAAGGTATCATCACGAAGCCCGGCACGCTCCATGTCTGCTACTGCCACACGCCGACGCGTTACCTCTGGAGCGACACGCACAGCTACGTGCAGGAACTGAACGCCAATCGCCTGACGAAGGCGCTGTTGCCGATTCTTCTCAACCGCCTACGCGTCTGGGACCGTCTTTCTTCCGATCGCGTCGACCGCTTTATCGCCAACTCACGCACCGTCGCCGAACGTATCCGCAAATATTACGCGCGCGATTCAGAAATCATCTATCCCCCCGTCGAGATCGAGAAGTTTTCGGTTGCTGAGCAGCCGGGCACGTATTTCCTAGCTGGCGGACGTCTTGTTTCGTACAAGCGTTTCGACCTCATCATTCAGGCGTTTAACCGTCTCGGTTTGCCGCTCAAGATCTTCGGCGACGGTCCCCTCTCCAAGGAGTACCGCAAGAGCGCCCGCCCGAACATCGAGTTTGTTGGCAAAGTAAGCGACGCCGAAAAAGCGGAACTCTATCGCGGAGCAATCGCGTTCATTCACCCACAAGAAGAGGACTTCGGCATTACTGCGCTCGAATCGATGGCAGCCGGTCGTCCCGTTATTGCTTACGGCGTCGGTGGCGCACTTGAAACTGTCATCCCGGGAGTCACCGGTGAATTCTTCGGCGATCAAGAATGGGAAGAACTCGCCGCAACGATCATTCGGTTCAACCCCGCTTTGTACGACGCAAAAATGATCCGGGCGCACGCCGAATCTTTTGACATCAGTGTCTTTAAACGCCGAATCGCCACGTTTGTATCAGAAGCCTGGAAAGCACACAGGGAAGAAGGCGCTACGGAGAAGGAAAAGCACTCCGTCGTTACTCGCCAAAACGCACACGTATGAAAAATCACCTCGTCCGCTTCTTTGCGAATCCTCTTCAAGCGATCCTCGCCTCTTCGGTTGCCGCGGCACTTCTATTCGCGTCCGTAGCCGCCACGTTGCCACCTCGCACAAGCGTCTCTTTTGCGTTCACGATCTCACAACAGGCGCGCCAAGCGACGACGGATTATTCCTATGACGGCTACTACGCGCTGCGTGCTTCCGAGCTTGTCGCTGACACGATGATCAGCTGGCTCGGAACACCATCGATCGTGAAGGAGGTCTACAGCAACGCCGGGATCATCATGACGGACGCCGAAATTAAAGCGATTGCCGGACGCGCCTTTCGCGGCAAGAAATTTTCGAGTCAAAACGTCGTTGTCACATACTCGGCATCGGACGCTGTTGTGGCCACAAAGCTGTACGAAAGCTTGTCGCGCCTGCTATCAGACCGCGCGCGCCTGCTCGTCCTCTCCCCTGAACAAGAGACTCTCTTTATCGTCACCGCTTCGGAACCCGTGATTGCCGAAACCGGCATGCCGCCTAAGCGCGCGGGGCTGGCCGGAGCCTTTGTTGGCGCGTTTATCGGCCTTGCGTGCGCCTACGTCTCTTCACGCCCGAAAAACGTCGCGGCATAAAACAAAAAAGCCCGTTCCGGAGAACGAGCGGACTACTGACAGACTTTCGGACACTCCCTCTTCCCTTGGGATCGAGGGTATGAACGGCAGAAGTACTTTTCCGGGTCGACGTAAGCGCCCTGGTAGATCACACTGAAGTGTAGGTGGGCACCGGACGTATACGGTCCAGATCCGGCGGCATCCTTGTCGCCGCCGGACAAAGCGAGCACGTCGCCAACGTCGACCTTGTCGCCAACTTTGACGGCGATGTCGCTCAAGTGAACGGCCTTGAAGCTCCAGCCTTCGCCGAACCGCACTTCAACCGTCCAGGCACTCCTGTACTCCTGAGACACCGCGACAACTTCACCGGCCGCGCTCGCAAGGATCGTTCTCCGCGCCTCTGCGCGCAGATCCGTTCCTGTGTGCGTACCGGGTGTCCAGCAATGGTCAGGGTCGCGAAACGGCGCGTTGACAGCGTAGTCGGCCAAAGGAACCGCGAGCGGACCCTTGAGGCATGCAACTCCTTCGGGAAGTTCTGGACGATCGTCGCGAAGCACCCAGTTGGGATTCGCAACTGGCGGAGGTCCACAGTCCGCATCGTTCGCTTCGGTTGAAGCAGGGCAAACGGGACACGAACCTTGCGTCCTGATACAACCAACGTGAAGCACGAGGAGAAAAAGCACGTGACACAGACGAACGTTCGTCATGACTGCCTCCAAACTGCCTATAAAGACCCTAGCGGCTTTCAAAAAAACGCACAAGCTCATGTCTGAAAAGCACCCTCGAATCCTCGTCGATGCTCGATCGCTGTTGGATAAAAATGGCGGCGGCGTTTTTGAGTACAGTCGCCGACTTATCGAGGCACTGAAATCTTCGGGCCGCTATAGCCTCGAAACGTGGGCCAACGCCGCAATGCCGAACCGAAGACAACGAACGTTTTCCGCATCAGGTATCGATACCTTCACTCGTTATCCGAACAAATTGCTCAATGCCTCCATGCGACTTTTTGGAGCTCCACGCATCGAATCGTTTGCCGCGGTTCCACCCAAAGCCTGCTGGATGCCGAACGCGCATTTTATCGCCCTCTCCCCTGCCACCCCACTCGCACTCACGATTCACGATCTCACGTTTGAAACCTATCCGGAGTTTTTTTCTTTGAAGCAGCGTTTGTGGCATCGCGCTGTCGCGCCGCGAAAACTCGCCGAACGTGCCGAAGTTGTCTTGGCGGTTTCGGAGACCACAAAGCGCGACGCCATCGAGCGTTGGGGTCTGTCGCCAGAACGTATTGTGGTCACGCACGAAGGCGTTGCGTCAGAATTTTTTGACGTGCCCTCTCAAAATGAGCTCGCTCGTCTTCGCGAAAAATACTGCTTGCCGGAGCGATTCATTTTGCACGTCGGCGCGCTTGAACCACGCAAGAACCATCTCGGCCTGCTTGAGGCCTTTCACCAACTACGCCCCCAGGAACGCTACGCGGGACTGGGCTTGGTGCTTGCCGGACCGCCCGGATGGAACAACGCCGCGATTCTACAGGCCATTCGCCGCAGCCCGTATCGCGATGATATCCGGCTTCTCGGATACGTGAGCGACGCTGACCGCCGATGCCTCTATCGCCTTGCTTCCGTTTTTGCCTTCCCGTCGTTCTATGAAGGCTTCGGTTTGCCGCCGCTTGAGGCAATGGCTTCGGGGACACCTGTCGTTGCTTCGCACGCCGGATCACTCAGCGAACTTATCGAGACTTCTGGACTCCTGACCGATCCGTATCGACCAACAGAAATCGCATCAGCCATCTCAGCCGTTCTCGATTCCCCTGCTCTGGCTGAACGCTACGCAGCAAAAGGACGAGAACGCGCGAAACATTTTTCGTGGAACGCTTGCGCAGTAAAAACCGAAGAAGCATTTTCAAGATTGCGAACGTAAAAAGCTCCCGTGCAGCGGGAGCTTTTTATTTACCGAGCGAATTAGCCGTTCTCGGGCGTATTCGTACTCGACTCGATCGCAGGAGGTTCCGTCGGACCCGAGTCCGTACCACTTGGTACGGAACTCGTGTCTTCCGTGCCCGATGCCGATACGGTGGTGTCCGTATCGATCGGAGATGATCCGTTCGAGGGCGGCGTCGATTCGTCCGTACCGATGGGGGGATCGGGACGGCGGTCGTCGACACCAAGGATCCAATACTCGAACGGCAAATCTTGAATGGCCGGCTGAGCCAGGTGGAGAGTGAAGTTACCTTCACCCTTTTCTCCGATCCAATAGCCTCCGCCTGGATCTCCCAGGAAGGAGACAAAGACTTTGGCATTGGATGTCATGGAAGGGTTGTGCACGACGGTCGCGTTGTATCCCGATGGCACTTTGCCTTCGGAGACGCTCGCGGTCGTTTCAGATTGCACAAGGACGACGTTCTCGGTCTGCACGCTCTTCGTCTCGACTTTCTGCGCGGCCAAGATGCCGTCAGAGGTCACGCTCCAGAGTCCGCTCGTCGAAACGATGGCGGAAACGTTCGCGAGCGTCGAGTTCTTGAAGTCGATCAGCGTTTCGCCAGAGATCGTCAAGGCGCTGCCGGCGGTCGCTCCGGCCAAGGAGGCCGGACCGTTCCACCAAGACGGGTTCACGAAGACAGTAATCATCGCTTCGCCCGCTCCGTTCCAACCTTCGAGGGCAATACCGATGACACGACCAGCCTCCGCCGCCTTCATACCGACGCCGGGCGTCGAAGAAGACGTAATCGGATCTCCGGGTTTGATCTCGCCGGACTCCGTATTCACTTTGACCGGCACGCGACCCGCGAGCGCCACCGGTTGGGTGCCCGCGCTACTCTTGCCCGTCAAGAATCCTGGTTTCGTCGAGATAACACCAAGGAGCGTGTTTTCGTAGGCGGCATCTGATTTTTTGACGCCGTAGCCATTCGTGTTTTCCGCATCGACCATCACAATGTCGCCAGCATCAAGGTCGGGCGTCGCTGGGAACGTTTCCGCGTAGTCGAAGCCACCGTTGACCGTGAGAGAACCGGCGATCGCGAGATCGCCATTTTGGTTCAACGAAGCGAGCGTGCCGCCGATATCGTTCTTGAAGCTGAGCTGATAGGTGTC
>JBAZZB010000003.1:0-131429 GCA_041659045.1 Patescibacteria group bacterium | reverse complement strand
TTTATTTGGGGGGGGGGGGGGGGTGAAATGTTACTTTCTTGCAGACTCACAATTTCGTGAGTGTTCTTTTACGGAGGAGAGAATCGATGAGGAATGCGTTCAGAATCATTGTCCTGCTATCTGTCATGTGCGGGTGTGTGATGGAGAATCCGGAAGAAGATCTCGGAGAGATTTCCAGGGAATCCAGCAGCTACGGCCTGTACGGGACGGTGTGGTACTGGGACAGCTATGTGCAGTCGCCCACCGTCTATGTTGATGAGTGGAACGGATACT
Organism: Patescibacteria group bacterium; assembly: GCA_041659045.1. GTDB lineage: Bacteria > Patescibacteriota > Patescibacteriia > SG8-24 > DYFX01 > DYFX01. Next base: position 131,156 of record JBAZZB010000003.1, on the reverse strand, counting down.
CTTGGGTGTACGTCGGCAGCACTCCTGCAAGCCTGTGTGGGTATTATACGTATGACACGGGGCACTCAGGCCACTTCCGCGTAAGAGTTGCCGGAACCTATGGTACTCGTCATGCTGGTAGTTGCTCGTCCAGCCTCCCGCCGCTCTACCTGTCCGGTTCGGACACGGAATACGTTGGCGGGTGGGATCTACGGAACTTCTACGTGTACAACTAGCCGTAGTAGTTGAACCGCATATTGGGCCTCACGATTTTTTCGGTGGCCCAATTTTATTCTTTGTTATAATATGCAGCATATGCCCATGCGATTCAATGCTCTCATGAAAAAGACGGCCATCCTGTTTCTGCTCTTCATGGCCGCGTATTTTATTGTGCAAGTTTTTTTCTCTTTTGGGAGTTGGCAATTCTTTGCGTACGTTATTTTGACGGGAATCATGATGAGCGGCATGCAAAAAAACGGGACATTTTCCACGAGTCTTTTTCTGGCATTCTTTCACACAACGATCTTTACGATCGCAAGTTTTTCCACGCTCGTCATCCTACTCATTCTTATCACCAACAACGTCGTTGAGGGGCACGATATATACGACGCGCTGATGCTGAGCTTGGCGTATTTCGTCATCTTTTTCATCGGTAATCTTATCGGAATCATGATGTGTGGACTTCGCGATATGTATAAGGCTCGTAACAAGTAATGGTTTTTCTGGGGGGGGTGGAAGACGGCAATTCATGCTCACGTGGCAAAGCACTAAAACCCGACCTGTGCAGGTCGGGTTTTAGTTGCTGAACGGAGATTTTGAGGCTGGCACTCTCAATCGCTTGGCCGCCGCCGTCTTGCCAAGTGAGTGGCCTTTCGGTACGCTGCCGGCATCAAATTGATCACCCTATGATCCAACGCTCTCTCATCCTCCTCAAGCCCGACGCGCTCGACCGCGGCATCGTCGGCGAAATCGTCACGCGTTTCGAACGTGTCGGCGCCAAGCTCGTCGGTATGAAGCTGCTCGTCTCCGAAAAGGACACGGCCATGAAGCACTACACCGACGACCTCGCGCAGCGCCGCGGCGAAAAGGTCCGCCAGCTGATGGTCGAGATGCTCACCTCCGGCCCGATCCTCGCGATCGCGCTCGAAGGCATCGAGATGGTCGAAGTCGTTCGCAAGATGATCGGCGCCACTGAACCGAAGTCCGCCGCGCCCGGCACGATTCGCGGCGACTACGCCCACGTCTCGTTCAAGTACGCCGACGAAAAGCAGATCGGCGTCTTCAACCTCATCCACGCCTCCGGTTCTCCGGAAGAAGCGGAAGTCGAGCTCGGCGTTTGGTTCAAAGCCGAAGAGCTCGTCGCGCACGATCCGTCCTACACCAAGTTCACGATCAACAAGTAACGCGCGAGCGTTGACGAAAGAGCCTGTCGTTGATAGGCTCTTTTTTGTTGCGTCGTTACGCACGAGGAAGTTCATGGCCGACCACGCCGACACTCAAGCTCCAACCGCTCTGCCCACGGCTGACGAACCGACCGCTGACATCCCCCGGCTGCCCGCACACGATCCCCTCAAGGGAAGTCCTGTGAGCGAAGATCAGCGCTCGGCCAATGCCGCCATCGCCCGCCGCCTCCGCTGAGACCATTCCTGGTCTCTTTTTTGTTCCTTGAACGGTCGCCGATGGGTTGGTAGAATACCTATGGCTCCGTGCTCGGAAGAACATGTTTTGGGACAATCATTTGGCAGAGTGGCCGAAGAGACCTGTCGCTGTGGCGACTAGGCCGACGGCTTCAGCGGTAAGAGCGGAAGAAGACGCCTCTTGGGCAGCCCATTAGGGATTCTCAAGAGCCCGTCTTCCGATGCCGCCCCAACCCCGGTTGGGGAGCCCACATGACTTCACTCGCCAAATCATGCCTTCCGCCGCGGAGCCTTTGAATTTCCAAAGACCCTTGCCACTTCGGGCAAAAACGACTAGAGTTCCCCGTGCCGACAAAGACCGGGCTGTGGCGCATCGGCAGCGCGTTCCCTTGGGGTGGGAAAGGCAGCAGGTTCAATTCCTGTCAGCCCGACCATGAAAAACGACCGCTCATCGCGGCCGTTTTTCTTTTTACTCCGTCGTTTTGCTATACTGTACGCATGACTGACTCCATCGCAGATTTGAAAAAACGAGTACTTCAGCGCCCGGCCGCCCGTCTTCTGACGGACTGGTTTGCGCGTCTCGAACTTCATGGCGGCATCGCGCTCGATTTGGGTTGCGGTTCCGGCGCCGAAGCGGAGTATCTCGCCAAGAACGGACTCATGGTCGACGCGCTCGATAAGAGTGACGCGGCCATCGCGTACACGACAGAGCGCTGCCAAGGCTTGACCGTTGATGCAATCAAAGGCGACTTCCGCGAGTTCGAATTGCGCCCCGGATACTACTCGCTCGTTGTCGCCATCAACTCGCTGCCGTTTTTGAAAAAAGAAGAATGCCAAACCTTGCTTGAACGCATCAAGGGAGCACTCAAGCCTGGTGGCGCTCTCGTGATCGGTGTCTACGGCCTCGAACACGCCTGGGCCAATCGTAAAGATATGAGCTTCTGGCTGCTCGAAGAGTTCAAAATGTTGTGGACCGGCTGGGAAGTCCTTGCCATGAACGAATACAAAGGCCCATGGCCGCTTGTAAGCGGTGAAGAGATTTTCCAGCACCGCATCCATTTGGTCGCCAAGAAACCGAACGCCTAACGCCCCCGCCCTTCGGCCCCCCCCTTCTTACCATAAGAGGGGGGCAATAAGAAAAAACCGTCGCTTACGCGGCGGTTTTTTCTTTCGGAGCCAAGGTCCGGATGCAGCGGGTGCAGACTTTCATCTTCACGCCGGAGATCGTCTTCGTCTGGAGGTTCACCAGGCGGCGGGTTTTGCTCGCGATTTTGGAGTGGGAGCGGGTGTTCCCGGTGAGGGGTCCGCGCTCGCAGGCGTCACAGCGACGTGCCATAGCGATCGGGTTCTTTTTAGTGTGCCGGGACTGTAACACGGCTCAGGAAGGTTGGCAAGAGTGCGTGTTGACATCCTATACCCGCTTTTGTTAGGCCGCTTTCCAGGAGGAATCCATGAGAAAATTCGCTCTTTGTGCGCTGTGTGTTTTCGGTTGCGCCGGAACGACGCGATCCGTCATTTCGCCGATCGATCGGATTGTCATGAAGGATGCGGATGCGTTCGTATTGATGGTGCGCGACCCCGCGACGGGCACGCTGAGTCCGAAGAGGGTGTACGCGGACGAGGTCGAGATTGTGTTCGATGCGCCAGTCGATGGATCGGTCTGGGCCGAACATGTTGATACCCCCGGCGAACTGCGCGGAGAAGGGGATCGATTGATTCTACACGTGCGATCATTGCGAGATATTGAGTAGTCTTCCCGACTACTCCTTTTTTTATAGCTGCGCTATCCTCTAAGGGTATGCTGTTCAACCTTCTCAACGACCCCCTCCAAACGTTCGCCTGGATTTTCGCATTTATCACCGCGCTCACCTTTCACGAATTTTCCCACGGTCTTGCGGCCAAGCTGCAAGGCGACGACACGGCCGAACGCCTCGGTCGTCTGACGCTCAATCCGATTCCGCATATCGATCCGATCGGTCTTCTGGCCGCCCTCCTGGCCGGCTTCGGCTGGGCGAAGCCTGTGCCGTACAACCCCTACAACCTTCGTAACCAGAAGTGGGGACCAGTGATTGTCGCCGCGGCCGGCCCACTTTCCAATCTTTTACTTTTTGTCGTCGTTGGCCTTACCTATCGGGGTTTGGCGATGGCCGAGCTCATGTCGGTCGACAGTGCTCTGGCCGGATTTCTCGGCGCGCTCATGGCGGTGAACGTCGTGCTCTTTGCCTTCAACCTCATTCCGCTGCCTCCGCTCGACGGCTCGAAATTCCTGCTCCTCCTGCTCCAGAATCCGAAATACCTTCGCACCCGTGCCTGGCTCGAAACCCGCGGCCCAACCGCCCTGCTCTTCGCGATCCTCATCGACTCGCTGCTTTTGAACAGTTTGATCTTCGGAACCATCGTCCACGGGCTCTCAAACCTGGCCTTCAGTGCCCTGGGATTCTGAACTTGACGACTCTTTCCTGGGGTGGTACTTTCTGCGAGTCGAATTACTCGACCGTTACGGTTTTTCCTGGGGAAAGGCTGTCTCGGCGATGTAGTTATTATGGTCGCCGATCCTGCATAGCTGCGGAGGAAGCGATACGAAGCACGGAACCTTTGCAGGTTTCGTGAGTTGCGTTTTGTAACCATTCTCAATGCCTACCATTCATCAATTGATCAAGAACCCGCGCCGCCCGGTCAAGGTTAAGTCCAAGTCCCCGGCGATGCAGTCCGTGAACAACACGATCAAGCGCCGCAAGAAGTTCATGCCGAAAGGCTCTCCGTTCAAGCGCGGCGTTTGCGTGAAGGTCACCACCATGACCCCGAAAAAGCCGAACTCGGCTTTGCGTAAGATCGCCCGTGTCCGTCTCTCGAACGGTATGGAAGTCACCGCCTACATCCCGGGCGTCGGCCACAACCTTCAGGAGCACTCGATCGTCATGATCCGCGGAGGTCGCGTCAAAGACCTTCCGGGTGTCCGCTATCACATCGTCCGTGGCGTCTACGACACCCAGGGCGTCGCTGATCGCCGCCGCGGCCGCTCGCTCTACGGCAACAAGCGCCCGAAGGTCAAGTCTTAATCAGACGTTGAAATAGAATTCTATGCGAGGCAAACAAGCCCCCAAGCGTCTGATCAAGCCGGACGCCAAGTACAGCTCCGAAACCGTCGCCAAGCTCACCAACTACGTGATGCGCGATGGCAAGAAGTCGACCGCCCAGAAAATCGTCTACGGCGCGCTCGAACTCATCTCCGAAAAAACGAAGAAGGATCCGATCGAAGTCTTCGACGAGGCGTTGAAAAATGTCATGCCGCAGGTTGAGGTCAAGTCCCGCCGCGTCGGTGGCGCCAACTACCAGATTCCGATCCCGGTGCGCGGAGAACGCCGCATCATGCTCGGTTTCCGCTGGATTATTGATGCTGCCAACGCCGTGAAGGGCCGCTCGATGTCCGAGAAGCTCGGCAACGAAATCGTCTCCGCCGCTGCCGGCGAAGGCAACGCGGTCAAGAAGAAGATGGATGTCCACCGCATGGCCGAGGCGAACCGCGCCTTCGCCCATTTCGCGCGGTAATTTGTCATCCCTAGTTCTTCTTCTCTATGCCTCGTGAATATCCCCTCGAACGGACTCGCAACATCGGCATCATCGCCCACATCGACGCCGGCAAGACCACCGTTTCTGAACGCGTGCTCTTCTACACCGGTAAGAAGCACAAGATCGGCGAAGTGCACGAAGGCGCCGCTACGATGGACTGGATGGAACAGGAACAGGAGCGCGGTATTACGATTACCGCTGCCGCCACGACCTGTTTCTGGAAGGATCATCGCATCAACCTGATCGACACTCCCGGGCACATCGACTTCACGGTCGAAGTGAAGCGCTCTCTGCGCGTCTTGGACGGCGCTTGCGTCATTTTTGATGGCGTCGCTGGTGTCGAACCGCAGTCCGAAACCAACTGGCACTACGCGGACGACTACAAAGTTCCGCGCCTCTGCTTCATCAACAAGCTCGACCGCACGGGTGCCGACTTCTACAAGGACTTGAAGTCGATCCACGACCGCCTCACGAAGAACGCGCACCCGACCCAGCTCCCGATCGGCGTCGAAGACGGCTTCAACGGCATCATCGACCTGCTCGAGCGCAAAGCGCATTTCTTCCGCGACGACCTCGGCCAAAAAGTTGATATCGTTGAAATTCCGGAGGAGTACGCCGCGCAAGCTGCCGAATGGCGCGCCAAGCTCGTCGAAGCGATCTGCGAGAACGACGAAACGCTGCTCAACAAGTACCTCGCCGGCGAAGAAATTCCCGTCGCGGACTTGAAGCGCGTACTGCGCCAGGCCGTCATTGATTTCAAGATCGTTCCGGTCCTCTGTGGCTCGGCGCTCAAGAACAAAGGCGTACAGCTGATGCTCGACTCCGTTGTCGACTACCTGCCGTGCCCGCTCGATGTTCCGCCGCTCCAGTCGCACGACATCGACGATCCTTCGAAGGAAGTCTTGATCAAAACCGATGACAACGAACCGTTCACGGCGTTGGCTTTCAAAGTCGCGTCCGATCCGTTCGTCGGAAAGCTCTGCTTCTTCCGCGTCTATTCCGGCACGATCAAGGCCGGTTCCTATGTGCTCAACACCTCCACGGGTGAACGCGAGCGCCTCGGCCGCATCGTCCGTCTTCACGCCAACGAGCGCGAAGAAGTTGATCAGGTCTACGCTGGCGACATCGCTGCAGGTGTCGGCTTGAAGTCCACCTTCACGGGCCACACGCTCTGCGACGAAAAGCGCCCAGTGCTTCTCGAATCCATTGTCTTCCCTGAACCGGTCATCTCGCTCGCCATCGAGCCGAAGACGAAAGCCGACCAGGAAAAGATGGGTGTCGCACTTTCGAAGCTCGCTGAAGAAGACCCAACATTCCGCGTCCGCTCCGACGAAGAAACCGCGCAAACGATCATCGCTGGTATGGGTGAACTTCACCTCGATATCATCGTCGACCGCATGAAGCGCGAGTTCAAAGTTGAAGCCAACGTCGGTAAGCCGCAGGTTGCTTACAAGGAAGCTATTCGCGGCGAAGCGGAAGCCGAAGGTAAGTACATCAAGCAGTCCGGTGGTCGCGGTCAATACGGCCACTGCTGGTTGCGCGTCAAACCGAACGAACGCGGTAAGGGCGTCGAATTCGTCGAAGAAATCAAAGGCGGTTCGATTCCGAAAGAATTCATCCGTCCGATCGAAAAGGGTGTCATCGAAACCGCTCAGAAGGGCGTGCTCGCTGGCTATCCGCTGCTCGACGTCATTGCGACGGTCTTTGACGGTTCGTACCACGACGTCGACTCGTCGGAAATCGCCTTCAAAATCGCTGGTTCGATGGCTTTCGTCGATGCCTGTAAAAAGGCCGGCCTGGTCCTCCTCGAACCGATCATGAAAGTTGAAGTCCTGATGCCGGAGTCCGCCATGGGCGACATCGTCGGCGACATCAACTCGAAGCGCGGTCAGGTGCAGGAAATGCGCGACCGCGGCGCAATCAAGGTTGTCGACGCGATGGTTCCGCTCTCCGAAATGTTCGGCTACGCGACCCAGCTCCGCTCGATCTCCCAGGGACGCGCCTCCTACTCGATGACCTTCGACCACTACGAAGAAGTGCCGAAGAACGTCGAAATGGCGATCCTCGAAGGCAAGGGCAAAAAGTAAGCCCTGCAAAAAAAAACGCTCCGCATCTGCGGGGCGTTTTTGTATTGACACACTCAGTTTTCCATGTAATCCTTCGGCCAACGGAGGAAGATTCAATGCACCCACTCCTTATCGTTGCAATCGTTGTCGCGACGCTTTGCGCCATCGTCGCGCTGCTGTGGTTTCTCGCCGGGCGTCGCAAGAGGTGTGAGGACGAGCTCGAACGGAAAAGCGAAGAGCGCGGCCGGCTCCGTCGACTCATGCACCGTATACGTAGGCATGCGACGCCTGAAGATGTGCAAGACGTGCGTCAGACGTGCAGCACGTTCCGCCTGCAGTACGAAGATGTCGGGACGACGTATGACGAGCTCGATGAGTTCTTCCGAGAAGCGCATCTCCTCGCGGCCGAGAAGTTCTTTGCAGACATGGGAAAGGGGCTTCAGGATCCGCTGCTCTGCATGACGAAGATCATCGAGCATCTGCACCATGCCCAACGGCCGTACGACTGGGGAGCCATCGATACGACGCGAACCAGTCTGTGTGAGCTCTATCACGTGAGCTTGATCGCGCGGGCGCGCAAGCTTCACGAGCAGATGAAGCGAGGCGACGTCTATGTGATGGATCCTCTCAAGCAAGGCGAGATCGAAGCGCTGCTCATCCTAGCCGACGCGACCGAGGACGACCTCTATCCGCCGAGCGAAAGCGACACCACGAAGAAGGCCTGATGCCTTCTTTTTTCATACCTGTTAAAATACTGACGACCCGCGCGCTGTTGCCTGGGAAGGAGAGGGCCATGATGATTTTCGCGCTCGCTGCCGTCGTTCTTCTTCTCGTCTCCGTTGTCGCATTTGTTGCCCTGCTCGTCATCCTCGGTGTTTTCGTTCTCGTTTCGCTGATTCGTCCCAGCCGGGACTCTCTTTGCGAGACGGATCCGCTCGTTCGTCCGGAAGCGCTCCCCAAGGCTCGCACGCATCGTTCCTCCCGTTCCGCTTAGCGGCGACGGGTTTTTCTTTAGGGATTGACACAACGACTCGTTGCGCTACAGTGTGGCCACTTAACGGCCTTGCCTATGAAGGAAGAAACATTCAAACGCCTTCTCTCCCTGATTGAAAAAACAGGAGATCGCTTGGTCATCACCGACCCGGCGGGGGAGAGTCCCTACGTGCTCATGGGACTCGACCACTATGAAAAGCTCGTTGTGGGCGAGTGGAAGCCCGAGGTCATGAAGCGCGAACCCCCACCGCCACAAACCCTACCTCTTTCCACGACTTTTCCAGACAATAAGCCTCCAAAACGCGAAATTCCGCTCTGGAAGCTTTCCCCGACCACTTCTCCCGGAGCTCCATCCACCCCGCCACCAGGCCCCCGCTTAGCGCAGGACCGACCCCGTATCGAGGAAAAGCCTGCACCAGCGCCCGCAAGACCGCCAGAACCTCCCAAAACACCCCCTCCGACCCCAAAAACCGTAGAAAACGCGGTACAAGAGCCTGAAGGGGAAGAGCAGTTCTATCTAGAACCTCTCGAATAAGGCTGGTATGAGGACAAAAAGGACCACTTGACCGCTTTTTGACCCTCTGCTACACTCCTCTCCGACACACGTCAACTTTTTTTATTAGTATACGTATGGCTGATATCAAGTTCGATCGCTCCAAGCCGCACGTGAACGTGGGCACCATCGGCCACGTTGACCACGGCAAAACGACCCTGACGGCCGCTATTCTTGCGGTTTCCTCGGCGATGGGCAACACCGCCCAGAGTAAGAAAGTCGACGACCTGGACAAGGCTCCGGAGTCGAAGGCGCGCGGCATCACGATTGCCACGGCGCACGTCGAGTACGAAACGGTTGCGCGCCACTACGCGCACGTCGACTGCCCTGGGCACGCCGACTACGTCAAGAACATGATCACGGGTGCCGCCCAGATGGACGGTGCTGTGTTGGTTGTGTCCGCGACGGATGGCCCGATGCCGCAGACTCGCGAGCACATTTTGCTCGCCCGTCAGGTCGGCGTTCCGTCCATTGTCGTCTTCCTCAACAAGTGCGACATGGTCGAGGACAAAGAACTCATCGACCTCGTCGAGGAGGAAGTTCGTGATTTGCTCAAGAAGTACAACTTCCCGGGCGACACGACCCCGATCATCCGCGGTTCGGCCCTCCAGGCCCTCAACAACCCGGGCGATCTTACGGCTTCCGGTCCGGTTCGCGAGCTCTTGAACCAGCTCGACACCTACATCCCGCAGCCGGAACGCGCTGTCGATCTTCCGTTCCTCATGCCGGTTGAAGACGTCTTCTCCATTGAAGGCCGCGGTACGGTCGTCACTGGCCGCATCGAGCGCGGTATGATCAATATCAACGAAGATATTGAAATCGTCGGTCTCGGCGACACCCGCAAGTCGGTTGTCACGGGTATTGAAATGTTCAACAAGCAGCTCGACAAGGGTATGGCTGGCGACAACGCCGGTTTGCTCCTGCGCGGCACCAAGAAGGAAGAAATCGAGCGCGGCATGGTTCTCTGCAAGCCGGGCACGATCAAGCCTCACACCGAATTCGAAGCCGAAGTGTACGCTCTCACCAAGGAAGAAGGCGGCCGCCACAAGCCGTTCTTCAAGGGCTACAAGCCGCAGTTCTACATCCGCACGACTGACGTGACGGGCGAGATTGAACTTCCGGCTGGCGTCGAAATGGTCATGCCTGGCGACACGCAAAACGTGGTCATCAAGCTGATCTCCCCGGTTGCTCTCGAAGACAAGATGCGCTTCGCTATTCGTGAAGGCGGCAAGACCGTCGGCGCTGGCGTCGTTGTCAAAATCCTCAAGTAAAATGCAATCGACCCCGACCCCCATTTAAGGGGGCCGGGGTTGCCTGCTGAAAACGATCTTTATGGAGAAGAAAACCAAGACCGAAGAAACGACCGTGAGCAGCCGCGTCCGCATCAAGATCCGCGCCTATGACCACAAGGTCATCGACCAGTCCACGCGCACGATTATCGATACGGCGCAGCGCACCGGCGCTTCCGTCAAAGGTCCCGTCCCGCTTCCGACCGAGAAGCACAAGTACACCGTTAACCGCTCGACCTTCGTTCACAAGAACGCTCGCGAGCAGTACGAGATGCGCGTGCACAAGCGGCTCATCGACATCGTCGATCCGACCCCGAAAACGGTCGAATCGCTGATGAGCCTCAACCTCCCGGCCGGCGTCGACGTCGAGATCAAGATGTAAGATCGGTTCGATCCAGAAGACAACTCAACTCGCAAAGGAACGGCAGAGAAAGATGGCATGATTTCCGGGTGGCTACTGCGCCAAAACCTCTGGATGCATCCTTCGCGAGCGTGAGAGTTCCCGCTACAACTAGACTTGTCTCGACAACGCCAAGCCACGCGTACGTGACAGATGCAAGAAGTTTCTTCGCTGATATCCCCCGAACATGTTCGGAAGGATCGGCGCCGGAACTTCTTGTTTCTGTTATTGCGCAGGACGGGGGAGGATCCCAAGCGAAACGGAGACAGGCACCGAACATAACTTAACGTGTTCCTCTGCCTAAGAGAACTATGAAATTCATCATCGGACGAAAACTCGAAATGTCCCAGCGCTACCGCCCTTCGGGCGAAGTAGTGCCGGTGACGCTCGTGAAGGTCGAGCCTTGCGTTATTACGCAGGTCAAGACTTCCGAAACGGATGGCTATGTGGCTGTCCAGGTCGGCACGGGTTCCAAGAAGCACCTCGCTAAGCCGCAGGTCGGGCATTTGAAGCCCGTCGCTGAGCATGGCGACCTCGCAACGCTCCGCGAATTCCGCCTCGAATCTGTCGAAGGTGTCGAAGTCGGTGCGGTCTGCGATCCTGAATCCTTCGTGTCCGGCGACGTCATCGACGTCACAGGTCTCTCGAAGGGTAAGGGTTTCCAAGGTGTCGTGAAGCGCCATCACTTCCGTGGTGGTCCGGCGACCCACGGTCATAAGGACAACCTCCGTATGCCGGGTTCGATCGGCGCCGGCGGCCATCAGCACGTGCACCCGGGCCAGCGTATGGCCGGTCGCATGGGCGGGGACCGCGTGACGGTCAAGAATCTCGAGATCGTTGACGTGAACGTTGAAACGGGACTCATCGCCGTCAAAGGCGCGGTTCCGGGCGCGCGCGGCGCGACCCTTCTCGTCGTCGCTCCGGAAGGCAACATGAAGTACCTCTCTACGAAGAAGCCGGCCGAAGAGGCGCCGGTCGCGCAGGAAGCAGCTCCCGCTACGGAAGCCGCAACCGTGACCGAATAAACATATGTCGAAGATCAAAGTCTACAACATGGAGGGTAAGGTCGTGTCCGAACGCGAAATGGCTCCGACGCCGTTCGACGTGAAGGTCAACGAAGGCCTTGTACACCTCGCCGCCGAAGCGCAGATGGCCAACAGCCGCACCGCTTCCGCGCATACCAAAACCCGTGGCGAAGTCCGCGGTGGTGGTAAGAAGCCTTGGAAGCAGAAGGGCACCGGACGCGCTCGTCACGGTTCTATCCGCTCTCCGATCTGGGTCGGTGGTGGTATCACCTTCGGTCCGCGCTCCGACCGCAACTTCTCGAAGAAGATCAACCGCAAAACCAAGAAGGCCGCGCTCGCAATGGCGCTCGCTGACAAGGTTCGCGGCGAAGCCTTCATCGGTCTCGACGCGTTCGCAATGGAAGAAGGCAAGACGAAGCTCATGGCTGGCATGCTGAAGAAGCTCCCGGTCGGCCGCAAAGTCCTGCTCGTCCTTCCGAAGGCTGACAAGATGGCTATTCGCGCCTCGCGCAACCTCCAGAACATCTGGACGGTGACCGCTGGCGACCTCAACCTCGTCGACGTGCTGAAGGCGACCACGGTCGTCGCTCCGCTCGAGACGATCGCCCTTATCGAAAAGGGTTACAGCAACTGATATGGGATTCTTCAACCGCAAGAAAAACGACGAAGGACAGAAGGCACCCACGAAGGCCGTCAAAGCTGAAAAGCCGAAGGCCGACGCGAAGAAAGCCGAAGAGCCGAAGAAGGCAAAGGAAACTGTTTCCGCTCCGCGCGAAACCGGTTCCGCCTACCGCGTGCTCGTCCGCGCCATCGTCACCGAAAAGAGCACCATGCTCGGCAAAGACAACCAGTACGCCTTCGAAGTCGCGACCGGAGCCAACAAGCTCGAGATCCGTAAAGCCGTGAAAGCGGTCTACGGAGTTGAGCCGAAGGAAATCCGCGTCATGCGCATCGCCGGCAAGCCGGTTCGTTCTCGCGCCGGCAGGAGCCGCCGCAGCGCTTGGCGCAAAGCGATCGTGACCCTCAAGAAGGGCGATCGCATCGACTTGTACGCCAACGCTTAATTCCCGCGTATGCCGATCAAATCTTACCGACCCACAACCTTCGGACGCCGCGGCGCGAGCGTCGACTCGTTCGAAGACGTGACAAAGAAAGCTCCTGAGAAGTCGCTCTTGGTGCACAAAAAGCGCATCGATGGTCGCAACTCTCAGGGCAAGATCACCGTTCGCCATCGTGGCGGCGGCGCCAAGCGCATGGTGCGCGTGGTCGATTTCATGCGCGATCGTTACGACATTCCCGCTAAGGTTGCCGCGATCGAATACGATCCGGGCCGCGGCGGACGCCTCGCCCTTCTGACATACGTCGATGGCGTGAAGCGCTACATCCTCGCTCCCGCCAACCTCAAAGTCGGCGAGACGGTCCTCTCCTCCAAGAACAAAATTGAAAGCAAGAACGGCAACCGCATGCCGCTCAAGCACATCCCGATCGGTCTCGTTGTCCACGACATCGAGCTCTACGCCGGAAGCGGTGGAAAAATGGTGCGCGGCGCGGGTAACGCGGCGCAGCTCATGGCCATCGAAGGCGACATGGCTCAGCTCAAGCTCCCGTCCGGCGAGTACCGCATGGTCTCGAAGGAGTGCTCGGCGACGCTCGGTACCGTTTCGAACCCCGACCATTGGTTGGTCCGTCTCGGTAAGGCCGGCCGCATGCGCCACAAGGGTTTCCGCCCACGTGTCCGCGGTAAGGTCATGAACCCAGTTGATCACCCGCACGGTGGTGGTGAAGGTAAGAACCCGATCGGTCACAAGAACCCGAAGACTCCGTGGGGCAAGCCTGCTCTCGGCGTGAAGACCAGGAAGCACAAGAAGCAGTCGTCCAAATTCATCGTGAAGCGCCGCAAGTAATATGAGCCGATCACTGAAGAAGGGTCCGTTTACGGAACCCAAACTCCTCAAAAAACTCTCCAAGGTGAAGCCTGGCGACAAGACTATCGTGAAAACGTGGTCGCGTTCGTCCGTCATCACGCCGGAGATGGTTGGCTACACGATTGGTGTTCATAACGGACGCCAGCACACGCCGGTCATCGTCGTCGAAAACATGGTCGGACACCGCCTGGGCGAATTCGCCCCGACGCGTAAGTTCCAGCGCCATGGCGGTAAGCTCACCAAGGAAATCGAGGCTGCCAAGGCGACGACGGCTGCTCCGGCTGCCGCATCTGCTGCCAAGAAATAAACTCTATGGAAGTCAAAGCCCACACCCGCTATCTCCGCATGTCGCCTCGCAAGGTGCGACTTGTCGTTGACGCTGTCCGCGGGATGGCCGTCGACCCGGCGATTGCGCAGCTGACCTTCATGTCGCGCGCAGCCGCCCGTCCGGTCAAGAAACTCCTCGAGTCCGCCGTGGCCAACGCCACGCACAACTTCAAACTTGATCGCGATGGCTTGTACATCAAGTCCGCGCTGGTCAACCAGGGTCCGACACTCAAGCGTTGGCGCCCGCGCGCGATGGGTTCGGCCGCGCCGATCCTGAAGCGCACCTGCCACATCACGCTCGTCCTCGATTCGAAGACGGGTATGAAAAAAGAAGAAGCGCAGGAAGAAGTGAAGGCGGAGAAGAAAGAGAAGAAAGCCGCCAAGAAGCCCACCGCTAAGAAAGTTGCCGCGAAGAAGAAGTAATATGGGACACAAAGTCAATCCGAAAATCTTCCGCATCGGCACGATCTACAGCTGGGATTCGAAGTGGTTCAGCCGCGCTGACTACAAGACCAACCTGCGCCAGGACGTCGAGATCCGCGAATTTCTTCGCGGCGCTCTTCGCGAAGCCGCTGTCGACAAAATTGAAATCGATCGCGGTCGCAACCAGATCACGATCACGATCCACTCCGGCAAGCCGGGTTTCGTGATTGGTCGTGGAGGCACTGGTATCGAAGACCTCAAGAAGAAGCTTTCCGATAAGTTCTTCAAAGGCGGCAAGAAGGCGTCGAAGGTCCAGCTCAACATCGTCGAAGTCGCGCGCCCGAGCCTCTCGTCCGCGATTACGGTGCAGAACATGATCGCCGACCTCGAAAAGCGCATGCCGTTCCGCCGCGTCCTCAAAACGACGATCGACCGTGCCCAAAAGGCCGGCGCGCTCGGCGTGAAGGTCATGGTCTCCGGCCGCTTGAACGGCGCTGAAATTGCTCGCCGCGAAATGCTCTCGTGGGGCTCCGTCCCGCTGCAGAACCTTCGCGCGGACATCGACTACGCCGCTGATTTCGCCCGCACCATCTTCGGCGCCATCGGCGTCAAAGTCTGGATCTACCGTGGTGAAATCTTCGACAAGGACGGTATCGCCCCGGCGCTCAAAGCGCCTCTCTCGGCTGCGGAACGCGCGCATCGCGACCGCCCGCGCGGAGGCTCTGATCGCCGCCCGGCTTCTCGCCCGGCGCCGTCGAGCGCTCCTCGCGCCGCTGCTCCTAAGAAGGCAGCCGCGTAACCCACAGCTATGTTGATCCCGAAAAAAGTCAAACATCGCAAGTGGCACAAGCTGCGAAGCTCTGGTCTCCAAAAGGCGACCACCAAGCTCTCGCTCAGCTTCGGCGAATTCGGCCTCAAGGCCCTGACGCCGGCTTGGGTCACCTCGCGCCAGATCGAAGCGGCTCGCCGCACCATGTCGCGCTACATCAAGCGCGGCGGAAAGATCTGGATCCGTATTTTCCCCGACAAGCCTGTCACCACAAAGGGACTCGAAGTTCCGATGGGTGGAGGTAAAGGCGGCGTGGACCACTACGTCGCGATCGTTCGCCCGGGCACTATCGTCTTCGAGATGGATGGCGTCCCGACCGAAGCCGCTCGCGAAGCAATGCGTCTCGCGTCCCACAAGATGCCGTTCCGTTCGCGATTCATCACCAAGCACGACTAATTCCGCTCTATGAAGCTTAAAGAACTCAAGGACAAGCCTCTCGCGGAGCTGGAAAAGATGCTTCGTGAACAGCGCGAACATTTGCGAGCCACGCGCTTCGCGATTGCCGCGTCTCAAGAGAGCAACGTCCGCAAAGTCCGCAACGCTCGCAAGACGATCGCGCGGATCCTGACCCTCCTCAAAAAGGAGACCAGTAAGTAAGACGTATGACTACGAAAACGAATAACCGCCGCGAACTCGTTGGTACGGTCGTCTCTGACAAAATGCAGAAGACGGTCGTCATCAATGTCGACACGGTGAAGACGCACCCGAAGTACGGCAAGCAGTACGTCGTCTCGACGCGCTTCAAGGCCCATGACGAAAAGAATGAATACAAGGTTGGCGATAAAGTCACCTTCGAAGAATGCCGTCCGTACTCGCGCGATAAGCGCTGGCGCGTGATCGGTAAAGCCGCTTAACCCACGCGTATGGTCCAACATCGTTCAATGCTGAAGGTCGCCGACAACACCGGCGCCAAGAAGCTCCAGGTCATCCGCGTGCTCGGTGGCTATAAAAAGCACTACGCGGTCCTCGGAAACATCGTGACGTGCGCCGTCAAAGAAGCTGTCCCGCACGGGATGGTCAAAAAGGGCGACGTCGTTCACGCTGTCCTGACCCGCATTCACAAGGAAACCCGCCGCAAGGACGGTTCCTACGTGCGCTTCGACGACAACGCTGCCGTTATCATCGACAAATCGGGCAAGGAACCGAAGGGCACGCGCATCTTCGGACCTGTTGCCCGCGAGCTCCGCTCGATGGGCTACGGCAAGATCATTTCCTTGGCTCCCGAAGTCGTCTGATCCCCATACATATGAAGATCAAAAAAGGCGACAACGTGATGGTCATGGCCGGCAAAGACCGCGGCAAGACCGGTAAGGTCATCCAAGTCTTCCCTGTGGAAGGCAAGGTCGTGGTCGAGGGCGTCAACGTGACGATCAAGCACGCCAAGACTCGCAAACAAGGAGAAAAAGGACAGAAGATCGAATACAACGGTCCTGTCAACGCTTCCAACGTCATGCTCGTCGACACCAAGTCCGGCAAGCCGACCCGCGTCGGCTACAAGGTCATGGAAGACGGCCGCAAGGTGCGCGTGATGAAGAAGAGCGGTGAAACGATCGAATGATATGCTTCGCGAAATCTACGAAAAACAAGTGGCTCCCGATCTGATGAAGCACTTCGGCTACACGAACCGCATGGCGGTTCCGAAGCTGAAGCTGGTTTCTGTCAACGTCGGCATGTCCACCAATCTCCTCAAGGATCCCAAGATCCCGGAGACCGTTGAGTCGACCCTTCAGCGCATCACTGGCCAGAAGCCGGTGAAGACGCTGGCAAAGAAGTCGATCGCGAGCTTCAAGATCCGCGAGGGTCAGCACATCGGCATGAAGGTTACCCTCCGCGGCGACCGCATGTGGCACTTCCTCGAGAAGTTGATCCACGTGACCATGCCTCGCATCCGCGACTTCCGCGGCATCTCCCCGAAACTTATCGACAAGCAGGGCAACCTCTCGATCGGCTTCAAGGAGTACATCGCGTTCCCGGAGATCCGCGCTGACGAGATCGAGCGCCTGCACGGTGTGCAGGTGACGGTCTCTTCCACGGCTAAGAACCGTGAAGAAGGCCTGGAACTGTTCAAACGTCTCGGCTTTCCCTTCCACGGCTAAGGCCGCACCCCTATGGCAACAGCAAATCAGATCGCCAAATCCAACCGTAAGCCGAAGTTCTCAAGCCGTATTGTGCGCCGTTGCTGGCGCTGCGGCCGCCGCCATGGTTTCATGCGCGACTTCGACCTCTGCCGTATCTGCTTCCGTGAGCTCGCCAACCGTGGCGAGATCCCGGGTATCAAGAAAGCTAGCTGGTAACCTATGATGACCGACCCCATCGCTGACATGCTCACCCGGCTGCGCAACGCCGCCATGGTGCGCAAACAGGAAGTCGTCCTCCCGCTCTCGCGGATGAAATTCGAGATCGCGAAGATCCTCGAAAAAGAGGGCTACCTTTCCGGTGTCGAGAAAACGGACGCGCATCACGGGCAGCTCAAGCTCAAGATGCGGTACGACGAGAACGGTGCCGCCATTCGCGACATCCGACGCGTTTCGAAACCGGGTCTTCGCGTTTACGCGACGAAGACCGAACTGCCCCGTGTCTTAAACGGCCAGGGCATCGCTATCGTCTCGACCTCCGCTGGTCTTATGACCAACAGGGATGCGCGCAAGCGCGGCCTGGGTGGAGAAGTCGTGTGCGAAGTCTACTGATCCCGCGACTATGTCTCGTATCGGTAAAAAACTTATCCAGGTCCCTGCGGGCGTTGACGTCACGCTTTCCGAAACGGAAGCGCGCGTGAAAGGCCCGAAAGGGGAGCTGAAGCTCGCCCTGCATCCGCACGTGCGCCTCGAGCGCGCGGGCGATGTGTTGACGGTCTCCGTCAAGAGCGAGGAGAACAAGAAAGACCGCGCCCTCTGGGGCCTCTTCAACCGCTTGGTCGCCAACATGATTGTCGGCGTCACTAAGGGGTACGAAAAAGGTCTTGAGTTCGTCGGCGTCGGCTACAAGGTGAACCTCGCTGGAAAAACCGTGAAGATGGACGTTGGCTTCTCCCATGAAGTCGACTTCCCGCTCCCGGCCGGCGTCGAAGCCAAAGTCGACAAGAACACATTGACCCTCTCCGGCATCGACAAGCAGCTCGTCGGCGAAACCGCCGCACGCATCCGCCGCATCCGCAAGCCGGAACCGTACAAGGGCAAGGGCATCAAGTACGTCGACGAAGTCATCCGCCGCAAGGCGGGCAAGTCGGCCAAGGCCGGCGCCAAGTAATCGACGACTATGAAATCTCTTAGCCAGAAGAAAACTGAAACCCGCACCCGCCGCCGCATCCGCATCCGCGCTCGCGTCAAGGGTACGGCCGCTCGTCCGCGTCTCGCCGTCTTCCGCAGCGCGAAGCACATCTACGCGCAGCTGATCGACGACGCGACTGGTAAGACGATCGTTGCCTCGACGGACGCCAAGTCCAAGAAGGGCGCGAAAGCCGAAGGTATGGAAGCGAAGATCGCGTCGGCTCACGCCGTCGGTCAGGATCTCGCCGAGAAAGCCAAGAAGGCCGGAGTCACCGCAGTCGTCTTCGATCGCGGAGGCTACTCCTACCACGGACGCATCCAGGCTCTCGCCGACGGCGCTCGCGCCGGAGGCCTCCAATTCTAACCGGAACTATGGAGAACACCAACGCAAAATCCGCAGCTCCGGCGACGACCAGTGCCGCACCGTCACGCGATTCGCGCGGCGGCGGTTTCGGAGGTGGCCGTGGTGGTGACCGCCGTGGTCCGCCGCGCGGTCGCCGTCCGGAAGAGCCGAAGGAATTCGATCAGCGCATTCTCGCACTTGACCGCGTCACCCGCGTCACCAAGGGCGGTAAGCGCATGCGCTTCCGCGCGACCGTCATTATCGGCGACCACAAGGGTCGTGTCGGTTACGGCGTCGCTAAGGCTGCCGACGTTTCGGCTGCCGTCAACAAAGCCGTCACGCAAGCCAAGAAGCGCTTGATGACGATTCCGCTCGTCAACGAAACCATCCCACACGCGGTCGAGGCCAAGTTCGGCGCTTCCAAGGTGCTGATGAAGCCCGCCCCGAAAGGTACCGGTGTCAAAGCCGGCGGCGCCATGCGCGTCGTGATGGAACTCGCTGGCGTGCCGAACATCATCGGCAAGCTCCTCGGCGGCAAGAACAAAATCAACAATACGAAAGCTACGATCGAAGCGCTCCAACAGCTTCGCCTGAAGAAAGTGGTTGTCAACGCCTAATATGCTGAAACTCCACTCTCTCAAGCCTGCCAAGGGCGCCAAAACCTCGACGCGCCGCCTCGGCCGTGGTCCTGGTTCCGGTCGCGGTAAGACCTCCGGTAAAGGTACCAAGGGTCAGAAGGCTCGTACGGGCGGCCGCAACAAGCTGCGCCTCATGGGCATGAAGATGATCATCCGCCGTATTCCGAAGTTGCGCGGCTTCAAGAGCCAGTACGACAAGGACGGCACGATCACGCTGCATGAAATCGTGAAAGCGTTTCCGCAGGGCGGCATCGTCACGCGTTCTGAACTCGCGAAGCGCGGCGTCATCACTGACACGCGCGCTCCGTTCAAGGTTGTGGGTGTCGTCGAACTGACGCGCAAACTCACGATCAAGGGCCTCAAAGTCTCGGCCGGCGCCAAAGCCGCGATCGAGAAGGCCGGCGGTACAGTTGCCTAAGCATCAGCCATTACGGTAGACTGCCACACATATGTGGGCCAAATTCTCCCAAATCTGGAAACAGAAGGATCTCCGTGCCAGTCTGCTTAAAGTCTTCGGTCTTCTGGTCGTCTTCCGCGTCGCCGCGCATATCCCGATCCCGGGTGTTGACCTGGCGAACCTGAAGGCCTTCTTCCAGTCGAACCAACTGCTCGGCCTGATGAACGTCTTCTCCGGCGGTACGCTCGATAACTTTTCGCTCGTATCGCTCGGCGTCGGTCCGTACATCACCGCCTCCATCATTCTGCAGCTCCTGGGCATGATCGTTCCTGCCCTCGAAGAGCTTCAGAAAGAAGGTGAGCAGGGTCAGCGCAAAATCGCTCAGTACACTCGTTACCTGACGGTGCCGCTCGCGGTGCTCCAGGCCTACGCCATGATCAGCCTGCTCAAGCAGTCCTCAGGCGTCATCACGAGCCTTTCCACCATTCAGCTTGCCACCACGCTTCTTGCGATGTCGGCCGGCACGATGTTCTTGGTCTGGCTCGGTGAACTGATCGATGCACAGAAAGTCGGCAACGGCATTTCTATCCTGATCTTCACGGGTATCGTGAGCGGACTTCCGCGCATGATCCAGCAGGCACTTCTGACGTATGATCCGTCCAAGCTCCCGGTGTATATCGCCTTCGTCCTGGTTGCGGTCTTGACCGTCGCCGGCGTCGTCGTGATCTCGGAAGCCCAGCGCAACATTCCTGTGACCTACGCCAAGCGCGTGGTCGGCAACGGAACGGCTGGCGGATCCAATACGCACTTGCCTTTGCGTGTGAACATGGCTGGCGTGATCCCGATTATCTTCGCGATCTCGATCGTCCTGTTCCCGCCGATGATCGCGCAGTTCTTCGTTCGCGCGAAGACTGCCTGGATCGCCGACGCCGCAAACTGGGTGCTCTCCGCATCTCAGAACCAGCTTGTCTACGGCATCTCGTACTTCGTCCTGGTCTTCGCCTTCACCTACTTCTACACCGCGATCGTCTTCAAACCGGAGCAGATCGCAGAGAACCTGCAGAAGCAAGGCGGCTATGTCCCTGGCATCCGCCCGGGCAAGCCGACGGCCGACTACCTGTTGTACGCGGTCAACCGCATCACGCTGGCCGGCGCCGCCGCCATCGCCGTGATCGCCATCCTGCCGCTCATCGTTCAGCAATTCCTCACGGGAACGCAGAACCTGGTGATCGGCGGCTCCTCGCTCCTCATTATCGTTTCCGTCGTGCTGGAAATCGTCCGGCAAGTCGAGAGTCAGATGACGATGCGCGAGTACGATTACGACGCCATCAAGTAAGATCAAAAAAAAGAACCCCGACGCTGTGTCGGGGTTCTTTTGGTATTGACACTACCGGTTGCCATCATGCTAGGACATGGGCGTATACTCCTAACGTATGGAACCCATGCTCACCCAGGACGACCTCAAGGCCATCGGGACGCTTATTAAGTCCGAAATAGGACCGCTCGAAGGAAAGGTTGATACTCTTGTCGACCGCATGGACACGCTTACTGGTCATGTTGACACTCTGGCCGGCCGCTTGGATGGTTTGGAAGAAACGATGAACGTGAAATTTGATGCGGTTCAGGAATCGCTCGACTCGATCGAAAACCGCATGGTCACCAAATCCTACCTCGACGACAAGTTGGCACACTATGTGCCGAAACCGTTCTGAAACCGAACCCGGCTGAGTGGCCGGGTTTTTGGTACACTGCTTGCGTATGACTGATCACCATCCTGTCGCCGTGCTGCCGAAAGGGGAGCAGTGGCACGTGCTTGCTCACGGACTCCTCGTCTTTTTTGTGACGGGCGCCTTGGCTCTCGCGGCTGGGGCTAGGACGATCGTGCGCGGCGGGTATGTGCCGTCGGCGGCTGTGTCTGTGCCGTACGTCTTGGCGCTCATCCTCTTCGCAACGGCGATGCTCATTCTCGCACTGCGTGCCTTCAAGAATCCGCTCGTCTTTGAAGCGCTCTTTGCGCTTTCGATGCTGGCAGGCTCCTGGTTCCTGGCCGACCTCTACTTCTCTCCCGGCATTGCCCTCATCATCGGCTCGGCCGTGATCCTGCTGCGCTTCCTTTGGAAGTCCGTCTTGATGGCGAACCTGGCGCTCGTGATCGGTATTGCTGGCATTGCCGCGAGCCTTGCTCTCAAGATGTCGCCGCTCGCCATGCTCGCACTTTTGACCGTGCTTTCCTTCTACGATATCGTGGCCGTGTACCGTACGAAGCACATGGTCAAAATGTTTCGCGACCTTTCTTCGCACGGCGTCATTTTCGCGTTTACGCTGACACCGCTCGCGCCCAGGACGCTTCTCTCGACGGCGTCATCGGAGCAGCGCGGTATGTTGCTTGGCACGGGCGATGTCGCCTTGCCCGTCATGTTCGCGCTCTCCGCGCTTCGAACCGGCCCAGTCCAGGCCGTCGCCACGCTCGCCGGAGCCGCGCTCGGTTTTGCGCTTATGTTCATGCTGTTCCTTGCCCAGTCTCGACGTGCGCCTCTGCCGGCGCTTCCGCCCATCGCGCTCGGCGCGACACTCGCCTACATCGTCTCATTCTTCATTTTTCCGTCATGAAACGAATGAAAATCGCCGTGCTCGGTACGCAAGCATCGGGCAAAGGAACGCAGTCGCACATTCTCAGTGTCCTCATGGGAGTGCCGACCGCCTCTGTAGGCGATTTGCTTCGTGAACTCCAAAACGAGGATTCCACGCGCGGTCATTCGGCGAAGGTCGAAATGGCGAAGGGCGCTTTTGTGGACGACGACATCATCATGCCGCTCGTGAAGGGTTGGGTTGATGCGCATCATGACGGTTGGATTCTCGACGGTTTTCCGCGCTCAGTTGAGCAAGCGAAAAAGTGTGAAAGTTTTTTTAAGCCCGACGCCGTTCTCTATCTGGAAGTGCCGGATGAGGATTCCAAAAGACGCATTTCGTACCGGCGCATCTGCTCGAAGTGCAAGACGAACTACAACTTGATCACGCAGCCACCGCACAGTCCGAACGGCACCTGCGACACGTGTGGGGGAGAACTCGTGAAGCGCGCCGACGATACGCCGGAGCTCGTCGAAGAGCGCCTCAAGCATTACCACGAAGTCACCGAGCCTTTGAAAGAATGGTTCGCCGCGCGCGGTAAGTTGGTGCTGATCGACGCGCGCAAGGGTATTGCCGAAGTCGCACATGATGCGGAGGTAAAACTGGTCGATTTGCTGCATCGCCGCCAGCGCGCCCGCCGGTTCAAAGTGTGGAGCATCGTCCTGCTTGCGGCGGTTGTTGTTACCCTTGTCGGAATCACGATGACGGGGTATATTCTGAACTCCTAAAACGCCAATGGCCATCCAGCACTACACCAACGAAGACATCGATAAACTCCGGGAAGGCGGCCGCCTTCTTTCGGAGATTTTGGGTGAACTCGCGCGGATGGCCAAGCCCGGCGTTTCGACCGCCGACCTCGACGCGCATGCCGAAAAACGCATGCGTGACGCCGGCGGCGAACCTTCGTTCAAGGGGTACAAGGCGGGAGGTGCCGTTCCTTTTAACGGAACCGTCTGCACTTCGATCAACGACGAAGTTGTTCATGCTCCGCCGCACCCGGGACGCATTCTGAAAGAGGGAATGCTTCTTTCGCTCGACATCGGTTTGCGTTACAAGGGGCTTTGCACCGACATGGCGGTTTCGTTGCCGGTCGGCGAAGTGCCTGGTTCGTGGTTGAAACTCATCCGCGTAACGAAAGAAGCGCTGCTCGCCGGTATCGACGTTATTCGTCCCGGAGCGAAAATTCGCGAGGTAGGAAAAACAATCCAGCCGATTGTTGAAGGCGCTGGCTTCGGCGTGGTGCGCGCACTGGTCGGTCACGGCGTTGGTCATCATGTCCACGAAGACCCGCATGTACCGAACTATGATGACCCGGATCTTCCGAGCGTCACCATCAAAAAAGGCATGGTCTTGGCCGTTGAACCGATGGTCACGATGGGGGATTGGGACGTGCTCCAGGCGCGTGATAACTGGACGATCAAAACCATCGACAAAAAACCGGCCGCCCACTGGGAAGTCACTGTTGCTGTTACGGATGACGGCTACGAGATTTTGACCCCGCTCCCGATTTGATATGAATGTTCTCGGCATCGATCACGGCTCAAAGCGCGTCGGACTCGCGCTCGGTTCGACCGACGCCGGAGTTGCGGTGCCGCTCAAATTGCTCGAACACCGCGGTGAGGCCGCGCTGATTGAGGATATTAAAGCAGTCATTCTTTCAGAAGAGATCGACCAAGTCGTCGTTGGCTTGCCGCTTTCAAAGGACGGAGGCTCCTCGGAACAAACCGGCATCGCTCGCGCTTTCGCCGCCAAACTTGAAGAGGAAATCGACGTACTTGTCGTGATGGAAGATGAGCGCCTTTCAAGCCGCGAGATTGAAGCACATATGGAAGCGATGGGTGGCAAAAAAGCCTGGAAAGCTTCCGGACTCGATCGTGACAGCGCCGCCGCGACGCTCTTCTTGCAGTCGTATTTGGATAAATCGAAGATTGAATGAATAGGTTGTCATCCCCGCGAAGGCGGGGACCCAGACAAAACAAA
The DNA here is from genome assembly GCA_041659045.1 of Patescibacteria group bacterium. Classification (GTDB taxonomy): domain Bacteria; phylum Patescibacteriota; class Patescibacteriia; order SG8-24; family DYFX01; genus DYFX01. The sequence continues at coordinate 106,888 of JBAZZB010000003.1, read as the reverse complement.
AAAAGACTCCCTGTTTGTTTCTAGGTTCCCGCCTTCGCGGAAATGACACAAAGTTATGTCGACCTACCACACTCGCGCCATCGTGCTGCGCCGCGAAACCTGGCGTGACGCTGCCCGTTTGTACACTCTTTACACCCGCGAAGGCGGCAAGCTTTTGGCCGTCGGCCGCGGCACGCGTAAACTCCTTTCCAAACTCGGACCGCACCTCGAACCTTTTACGCTTGTTGATTTGCATCTCGCGCGCGGACGCAAACTCGATACGCTCTGCGGCGCGATTCTTGCGCGCTCGCCGGAGCCTCTCGTTGCCGACGATCGTCGGTATGCCGCCGCGTCCTTTGTGGCTGAAGCACTCGACCATTTCGTGAAGCTCGGTGAGCGCGACGACGAACTCTGGCGCTTGATCGAATCTTGGTACGCCGACGCCGCCGTCCTGCCGGAAGAACGGCTCATGCCGAGGCTTACGGTTTTTGTCTGGCGTCTTCTGTCGCACCTTGGGTATCACCCAAAGCTCGATGAGTGTTGCGAATGCGGCAAGGATTTGCGCTACGAACATTCTCGCTTCCTGCCGGCGCGCGGTTCAGCAGCATGCCGCTTCTGCCCACTCGACGAGCGCGCTCTCGTTGGTTCGGAAATGCTCGACGGCACGGCGCACGCCGAAATCGTGAGTGTTCTTGGCGGGGCTCCCTCGTTGCCAATCCACCAAGCAACGATCCGCGCATCGTTTGCGCTTCTCGAAGCGCAGCTCGATCGTCCTCTTACAAGTCTGCCGATCCTACGCGCGCACCTGGTCACCCCGCGTGCTACAATGAAGGCGACATACGCTTTCTAATATTCCTATGGATCAAACATCTTCGTTGACGGAAAAGACGCTGCCGGCAAAACCGCTTGCTGGACTTTTTGTCGTCTTGTTCGTCGTAACCATTATCGGTGGCTGGCTCTACGTTGATTCCATCCGTAACGAGCTGGAGATGAAACTCTCAGCGTTGGAAGCGCGGTTGCCCGCGTCCTCGCCTCTGGAGCCGTCCGTTCCGGATGCAAGCGGAGGTCGCGTGACCGAACCGACCGCGATCAATGGTTGGCGCACGGTTATCAGTGCCGACGGAAGCTATCAACTCAACTTGCCGCCTGGAACCAAGTTGTCGGAAAGCGAAGGTGCGGGATCGTTGAAAATCGCCTACGTGGTGGCTGACCCGGCTACGGAAGACAACACGCTTCCGCTCATGGGGATCCAAGTTGCGCCCGCTTCCGAAAAGGCGAGGTATGAAAACCAAGGGGGTAAGTTGGTCATCGCGGGCGACAAGCTCTACTGGCTGTATCTCTACGAGAACCTGGAGTGGGAGCCGTACGATGTCGTTGTTGAAACATTCGGGATTCGATAGTCCGAACTGACCCGCCGTCCAGCGGGTCTTGTTTTTCAGGAAGTTCCGCGCTAAGGTAAGGCCGATATGAACCACGTTCTCGTCAACGACATCGCCAAGCACGACGGCCAGGAGGTCACCCTGAAAGGCTGGTGCTACAACTTCCGTTCGTCCGGATCGATCTTCTTTTTGCAATTTCGCGACGGCTCGGGGCGCATCCAAGGCGTGATTTCCAAAAAGGAAGTCTCGGAAGAAACCTGGAACGCCTGCCAGTCGCTCTCGATCGAGGCTTCTGTCGAGGTCGATGGTTTGGTGAAAGCGGAAGCAAGGTCTTCGAGCGGCTACGAAATCCAAGTGAAGGCCGTACGCGTCGTCGCCTTGCCTACAGAAGAATTTCCGATCGGTAAAAAAGAACACGGCGTCGAATTCCTGATGGACATCCGTCATCTCTGGCTGCGTTCTTCGCGACAAGAAGCGATCCTCCGCGTCCGTGACGAAATCGAATTCGCCATGCGCGAATTCATGCACGAGAGGGGATTCACGCTCACCGATTCTCCGATCTTCACGCCGAACGCCGCCGAAAGCACGTCGGAACTTTTCGAAGTAAAATACTTTGACGACAAGGCGTATCTTTCGCAGTCCGGACAGCTCTACCTCGAAGCCACGTCGGCCGCGCTCGGCAAAACGTATTGCTTCGGCCCGACCTTCCGTTCCGAAAAATCCAAAACGCGCCGCCACCTTACGGAGTTCTGGATGCTTGAAGCCGAAGCCGCGTACATGGATTACGCGCAGAACATGCAGCTGCAGGAAGATTTGGTCGTGCATATCGTCAAAAAAGTCCTGGCCAACCGCCGTGAAGATTTGAAGACACTCGAACGCGATACGGCACCGCTTGAAACGGTTGTTTCAGGAGGTTTCCCGCGCGTCCATTACGACGAAGCGATCACGCAACTTCAGAAACTCGGTTCCGATGTGAAATGGGGCGACGATCTCGGCGCTGATGACGAGACGATTCTCACGCAGCAATACGACAAGCCTATTTTCATCCACCACTACCCAGTGGAAGTGAAGGCGTTCTACATGAAGCCCGACCCGGAGAATCCGAAGCAGGTCTTGAACAACGACATGTTGGCTCCCGAAGGCTACGGCGAAGTCATTGGCGGCTCGCAGCGTATCGATGACCTGAAACTCCTCGAGGAGCGCATCGCCGCGCACGGTCTTCCGAAAGAAGCCTTCGAGTGGTATCTCGACATCCGCCGCTACGGCTCCGTGCCGCACTCCGGTTTCGGCATCGGTCTCGAGCGCACCGTCGCTTGGATATGCAAGCTCCCGCACGTCCGCGAGACGATCCCGTTTGCGCGTCTGCTGAACCGTCTCAAGCCGTAAATAAAGGAATGTATTCCTCGAGAAAAAAGTTTTGGGCCCGTACCGCGCTCGAAATCATCGCCGGATTCTTCCTGTTGACGCCGCCTCTCCTGATCTTTTTCGCGAGGATTATCGGCCTGGGTTACGGTTCCTTCTCGAGTTGGCTGTTTTGGATCGCCCTTGTTCCGTGGGTTCCTTTCATGTTCGTTTCTCAGGAAGAGCTCTGGATAACATATCCCTTCGCGTTTGTCGCCGGTTTCTTTCTCTTGCATACAATATTCGCACGCGAGTGTTTTCCTCGCTGTTTGGCGGCCGCCCGCAAGATTCGCCCGATCGTGTTTTTGCTGGCGGCAGGTTATTTCGCCACCGGCTGGTCCCGTTTCTTCAGCAGCGGCCAGCAGGAGGTCGTGAGATCCGACCGATTCGAAACGTATCGCATGATGATTCGTGTTAGCGGATTTCCGTTTCGATACTCGATTGATGAACCGAGCTTCTCAGGGTCTTCTGGGTATTCCGTCTTCAAGCCCGGGCTTTTCCTGGTAAGCCTAGCTTTTTATCTGCTCGTGTTTTCAACATGTTGGTACGTGGCGCGTAAAATTGTTCGTAGCCGTAAAATTTGACCCCGCATGAGCCTTCGTCCTACAGTGACGGAGGCTCATTTGCGAAAGGAAATGATATGCAGCTTCTCACACTGGAAGCGTTCATGCGTGAGGCGAATCACGCCACGGAACTGTTCGATACGTGGGCTGCTCGGCTCAATCCGCTCGCGACTGCAGATCATCTCTGCTACCGTTGCCAGGACGACGGAGAGTTCGAGCGCGTGCGTTCGTTCTTCGAGCAGCCGGACGGCTTCCTGTATCAGTCCTGGATCTCCGGACGTCGTATCGCCGTCATCAAGTTCGCTCCGGCGTTGCCGACGGCACTTGGCCCGATCTCGTTCCTCGAACTGTCCGACCAGAAGAAGGACGGCAGCCAGAAGCGCGGATTCGACCATATCGAGATCTACCCTACCGCCGGTTCCGTCGAAGACCTTGTCGCGTGGTTTGCGCGCGAGGGCGCCACGTTCGAGAAGCACGAGCGCCCGCACCACGTGACCTACGACACCCTCATCAGCCCGACCTTCAAGGTTCGAATCGAGCCCGAGCCTTTGATCGAGAAGATCAAGCGGGATGAGATGATCTGAGAGCTACCAATCAAATGGCTTATCTAAGCAATTTTTTCGTACTCTAATGGAGATCTAGTCAGGTATTTCACGCGTGTGATAGGGTTCTCTCGGTCCTTTCTGGAGGTCGACTCGTGATAGGAAATATTCGACTCGTGGGCGTACGAGAGATTCAAACCGCACGTTACTGGGACCTTGGCGTAGGCGCTTTCCTGAACGGAATCGGCACCTTCCGAGACTATCTTGAAAGCATTCCGCCGGCACCAGAAAAGTCGGATCCGCGCTTTCCGCATCTCGTACTGGTGGAGCCTCGGATAGGTCTCGAGGCGCTATGTCGACTCGCCGGGATCGGCGGCTTGTTTCCCAAAGCCGATCAGCGCATCAGTACATGCACGGAATGTGACGCGGAAGCGCAGCAGCCGGTCTGGATCTTGATGCAGGACGGTCGGAGAAACAAAGGGAAAACCATCCGTGAATGCCGGCAGGCGTTTGACACCGACGAAACGGCTCTCACGGCGCTTCAGGGTGTCTGCAGCTTTCTTCAGTACCCATCGGTCGTGCGGACATTCAATGACAGCGAAGGGTACGCCATGGATCTTCCCGGCACGATCATCGCGAACGAGCCTTGTATGACGCCCTACCTCGGAATATTTGACCAGGCCTGGCTGAGTTTCGATAAGGATGAAAAAGCACATCCGAAAATGGGCACGGCATCCCGACTTCGTCGCTTCTTCGGTTCATCATTTTAATGGCTTATCTAAGCCATTTTTTCGTTCCTCTCTTGGGGTTGCCCAAGTAGAAAACGCGTGGTAAAGTTCGGAAGAAATCACCCTCATGAAACGCATTTTTGTTTTGGAAACGTTGAACCGGGTAGGAGAAGAGGTCTTGCTGAAAGGCTGGGTGCACGTGCGACGTAATATGGGCAAGATGATCTTCATCGAGCTTCGCGATCGCACTGGCATCATTCAAGTCGTTTTTCATCCGGGCAATCCCGAGGCACTCGCTGCCGCGGCCGATTTGCGTTCGGAATTCGTCGTTGCCATTCGCGGCAAGGTGAACGCCCGACCGGAAAAGCAGGTGCAAGCGAATCAGCCGCTCGGCGCGGTCGAGTTCGAAGCGCTCGAGCTTACGGTCTTGAACGCCGCCAAGACGACGCCGTTCGAATTGAACGCCGATACTCGTCTCGTTGATGAAGAGCTGCGTTTGAAATACCGCTATCTCGACCTGCGCTCCGAACGCATGCGCAAGAATACGGAACTGCGCTTCAAGATCACCAAATTCTTCCGCGACTTCCTTGAGCAGAAAGGTTTCTTCGAAATCGAAACGCCGATTCTCACCAAAGGCACGCCGGAAGGTTCGCGCGAATACCTCGTGCCGTCGCGTTTGCACGCCGGAAAGTTCTACGTGCTGCCGCAGTCGCCTCAGCAGTTCAAGCAGCTGCTCATGGTTGCTGGCATGGAGCGCTATTTCCAAGTTGCTCGTTGCTTCCGTGACGAAGACCAGCGTGGCGACCGCCAGCCGGAGTTCACGCAGCTCGATATGGAGATGTCCTTCGTCGAAGAAGAAGATGTTATTTCGCTCGTCGAAGAGATGTTGATCAAGCTCGTCGAAGCCGTTTCTCCCGAAAAGAAAATTTTGCAGAAGCCGTTCCCGCGTTTGTCCTACGCCGAAGCAATGGAGAAATATGGCAACGACAAGCCGGATCTGCGCGTGAACAAGGAAGACCCGAACGAACTCGCTTTCTGCTGGGTCGTCGATTTCCCGCTCTTCGAGAAATCCGAATCCGAAGGTCGCCTCGTTTCCGCGCATCATCCGTTCACGGCGCCGCGTGACGATCAGAAGGAGCTTCTCGCCACTTCGCCGGAAAAAGTCATCGCCAAGGCGTATGACATTGTGTTGAACGGCTACGAAATCGGTGGCGGTTCGATTCGTATTCACGATCGCGAAACCCAGAACAAGATCTTCCAGATCCTCGGCCTTGCTGACGATGAGATTGTCGATCGTTTCGGCCACATGCTCGAAGCTTTCGAGTACGGCGCGCCACCGCACGGAGGCATCGCTCCGGGTATCGACCGCATCGTCATGCTTTTGGCAGGGGAGCCGAACATCCGCGAAGTCATCACCTTCCCGAAAACCGGCGACGCCCGCGATCCGATGATGGGTGCACCCGCGCCGATGCCGGAAGTCCAACTCCAGGAAGCGCATATCCTTGCGCTCGCCCCGAAAGAGAAAAAAGGCTAAGATTGAAGGGAGTTTTCAACAGCTAACCCTCTGCTATGGCCGTCGCCAAACCGCTTCTCAAATATCTCGACAAAGCCCAGATCTCGTATGAGATCGTGCCGCACAAGAAGGTCTATACCGCCTACGACTTGGCGCAGACCCTCGGCGAGAAGCTCGACGGTATCGCGAAGACGCTGCTCGTGAAGGTTGAGCTCCCGAAAGTCGACAAGAAGGGAAAACACTACATTCTGGTGATCCCAGCTTCGTACCGCGCCAACTTCCAGAAGATCAAGAATCATCTCAAGGCCAAGAAAGTCGAAATGGCTCTTGAGAAGACTTTGAAGAAAATGAAGTTGAACCCGGGGGCGATCACGCCTTTTGGCGGCTATCACAAGCTCGAAATCTTGTTCGACAAAGCTCTGCTTAAAACGCAGAAGGTTTTGGTTTCGGCTGGCGCGCACACGGAGGCGCTCCGCGTGCGTGTAAAGGATCTGCATGCGAAGGAAGGGGCGACACTTGGTCAGTTCGGCGATAAGGCCAAGATCAAGCTCCAGAAAGTCATGAAGAAGGCCAAGAAAACGGCCAAGAAGACCATGAAGAAGGCCAAGAAGGTTTTGAAGAAAAAGAAGGCGTAACACGTGTACGAGATCAAGATCGAGAAATTCGAAGGGCCTCTCGACCTCCTGCTCAAACTTATTGAGCGGGAGGAACTTGATATCACCGAAGTTTCGCTCGCCAAAGTTGCCGACCAGTACATCGAACAATTGCAGAAGCTTCCAGAAATCTCAGCCGAAGAGCTCGCGGATTTCCTGGTGACCGCCGCCAAGCTTCTCTACATCAAATCCAAAATGCTGCTTCCGCTCCTGCACTGGGGCGAAGAAGAAGAGGAAGGCGACCTCGAACGCCGCTTGCGCATGTACAAGGAGTACGTCGAAGCGGCTAAGAAGGTGCTCGCGATGCTTGGCAAGAAGCGTCACACCTACGTTCGCGAGAAACCTCCCGTCTCGGCACTCGGATTCGCGCCGCCAAAGGACTTCACTGGAGAAAAGATGGCCGAGCTCTTCCGTGACATCCTCAAACGTTTGATACCCGTTGTAAAAACGCCCGAAGGCGTCATCGAGCGTACCGTCTCGATCCACGAGAAGATCCGTCATATTCAGGAATTGATTTCCAAGCACGCGAAAGTTAGCTTTCATCACCTGCTCAAGAACGCCGAGACACGCAGCGAGATCATCGTTTCCTTCCTAGCACTGCTCGAGCTGGTCAAACAACGTCACGTCACCGTCAGTCAGGAAAACAGTTTCAGTGAGATTCATCTTGAGAAAGTATGAGCGTCAAATCAGAAATCGAAAGCCTGTTGTTCGTCTCGAGCCGACCGCTTTCCGTAAAGCGTTTGGCGGAAGCGACTGGTCACGACAAAAAAGACGTGCAGCAAGCGCTTGAAGAATTGCTTGCGGAATACGACGCCCGCCCGGAGTCGGGTTTTACCGTCCTGCGCAACGGCGACGAAGTGCAGCTTGCAACGAGCCCAGAGCACGCCGAGTTGGTCAAAACATTTTTGAAGGATGAGACTTTTGGTGAACTCACACGCCCCGCGCTTGAGACGCTGACGATCGTCGGCTACCGCGGTCCTCTTACCAAGGCTGAGCTCGAGCAGATTCGCGGCGTGAACTGCAGTTTGATTCTGCGCAACCTGCTCATCCGAGGTTTGGTTGAAACCGAAGGCGGTAAAACGGATGATCCGTCGGCGCCGGCTACGTATCGTGTGACGTTCGATTTCTTGCGTTACCTCGGCATTCGCCAAACGAACGAGCTGCCGGATTTTGCTGCTCTTAGTTCTGACGAGAATCTTCAGAAATTGCTCGACGCGGCGGCAGCCAAAGCCGCGCCGACGGAAGCGGCCCCAGAAGCTTCCATCGAAGCGCCGCAAGCCGAATAACTATGGTCGAGTTCTTGCTGCACCTGCTGCTCAAAACCGTCTTTGCCAGCGTTACCTCGCGTCCGGATTTGTTGCGTCCGCCAGCGATTATTTTGCCCGCCGAAGCGGCGGCAGCTCCGGAGGAGTCCACCGTCATTCCTCAGGCACCTCGCAAACTCGATCCCGCCAGCCTCGGCGTGAAACTGACGGCACCGACGGCCGCGCTCATTGATACGAAAAGCGGCGAGGTGCTCTTTTCGCAAGGCGACGAGCGCGTCGTACCAATTGCTTCGATTACCAAGCTCATGACGGCGCTCGTGATTCTCGATCTCAAGCCGGATTGGAACAAGCGTGTCACGATTGAATCGGGCGACAACGCGCTCGAAGGCATCCCGTATCTCAAAACAGGGGATACGTTGTCCGCGCGTGATATGTTCGACGTGATGTTGGTCGGCTCCGCGAACAACGCCGCCATGGCGCTTTCACGTTCTATGGGCGTGAGTCGCGAAGAATTCGTCGAGCGTATGAATTCGAAGGCTCGCGAGCTGGATCTTTTGCATACGAGGTTTGTCGATCCGACCGGCTATAAGCCGGAGAACGCTTCTGTTGCGCTCGATGTCGCACGCCTGGCTGTCGTGGCGTTCGGACGTTCTGAAATTCGCGAGGCGTTGACGGAAAAAGAAATTGTCGTGAAGACAACTCTCGGGCTTGCTCGCCGTGTGCCGGCAACCGACGAATTGCTGCAGAGTTTTTTGAATCAAGGCGAGTTCCAGATCGTCGGTGGCAAGACGGGGTATACCGAGGAAGCAGGCTATACGCTCGTTCTGCGCGCCAAGAAAGGCAAGGCGGATGTGCTTGGCGTCGTACTCGGTAGCCGTACGTCAGATGACCGTTTTCAGGACGCAAAATCGCTTTTGTTCTGGGGTTTTAAAACGTTCGAGTGGTGACGTGGTAGAATAGGAGGGTATGCGCATTGCCATCGACTGTCGGCCTATCGTCAGCCCGGAACATGGAGACATGACCGGTATCGGTCATTACGTTCGTTTTCTGACGAAGCATCTTTTGCGCATCGATGAAGAAAACGAGTACGTGTTATTTTTTGATGAGCGCGCGACGAAAGGCACGATTGGAGAGATTGTCGGCGGTCATCAGAATGTGACGGCAAAAACATTGCCTCTTTCGCGTTTTAAAAAATTCCTTCCCTACGCGTATTCGCACCGTTTCGTCGCGTCTGCTATCGCGAAGTGTGGCGCGGATATCTATCACGGCACGACAGGAAGTTTGCCGATGGGGTATCGCAAGAAGAGTGTTGTGACGGTGCACGACCTCGCGATTTACATGCACCCTGAATGGTTCCCAAGCGGCCAGTTCTTTTCGCGCCGCTTCGTCGTGCCCGCCAGTGTCCACCGCGCCTCCAAAATCATCGCGGTTTCACATTCGACCAAGCGTGACCTTCAAGATATTTTCGCGGTGCCGTCCGAGAAGATTGCGGTCGTGCATGAAGGCGTCGAGCCACCGCCACCGGATGCTTGGGAAAAAAATTCTGCATTTAAGAATCCGTACCTGTTGTTTCTTGGCACGATTGAGCCGCGCAAGAACGTCGAGGGGTTGGTTCGAGCGTACGCTTCTCTTGTCGAACACTTTCCAAAAATCATCGGAGACACGGAACTCGTTATTGCCGGTTCTCGCGGATGGAAATCCGAAAAAACGTTTGCGGCGATTCTCGCGGCGAACCGGTCGTTCGGTTCGGAACGCATCCGTGTTCTTGGGTACGTTCCAGAAGAGGAAAAACACGCCTTGATCGCCAAGGCGAAGGCCTTTATCTTTCCGAGTCGTTATGAGGGTTTCGGTCTGCCGGTGCTTGAGGCGATGAATGTAGGCGTGCCGGTCATTACCTCAACCCTATCATCGCTTCCAGAGGTCGCCGGGCGCGGCGCGGCGCTCTTGGTTGATCCGAACAGTCAGTCGGAACTGATGCGTGCGCTCAAGCACCTGCTTGAAAACGAGTCGCAGCGTATCGAGCTGGGCCGCCGCGGCCTAGAGCGTTCGACGGAATATCGTTGGGATAAGACGGCGGGGGAGACGCTCGAGGTCTACGAAGCAGCGCTTCGTGCAGCTTGACACGCGCCTCGTGCTGGGATAGGGTGCTTCTATCCCGACGCGGGATAGAGCAGTTGGCAGCTCGCGAGGCCCATAACCTCGAGGTCGCAGGTTCGAGTCCTGCTCCCGCAACCAAAAGACCCCCACCGAAAGGTGAGGGTCTTTTTGTTGCAAAAAAACATCACCCGAGTTCAGGTGATGACGTGTCTTTCGAGTGCTTTGTGAAGCTTGCGTAGGGCGTTGTTCTGAATCTGGCGGATCCGCTCGCGACTCAAGTTGTGTTCGTCGCCGATCTCGCGGAACGTGACCTCTTCGTTATCGACCGTGCCGATACCGAAGCGCTGACGCAGCACTTTCTGTTCGAACTCCGTGAGATGGTCGTTCATCGCCTGCTGCAGCAACCCGTCCTCGAGGCCGGCCCAGGGCTTGAGCTCCTCGGGGGCTTCGGTGGGAATCAGATCACCCAGTTCGGTATCATCGTTGTCCGTGCGGATCAACGTCTGAAGCGAAATGGGCAGCTGCGTCTGCGTGATCATCTTGTGCAGCTTGTCGATCGTCTGCTGGCGCTCCTTGGCTGCGACATCGGGCGAGGGAGCGCTTTTCAGTTTCTTGCGCTTCTCCACCAGCATCGCGTCCGCCACCTCTTCGATCGTCGGCGTTCTGCCGAGCTTCTCGATCAACTGCGCGCGAAACTTCGCGGCCGTTTGGGAGAACTCGTGCATGTGCACCGGGATGCGAATCTCGCGTGCCTTGTCCGCGATCGCGCGGGTGACGGCGTGGCGGATCCACCAGCTGGCGTAGGTCGAGAAGCGGTAGCCGCGCTTGTAGTCGAAACGCAGCGTGCCGAGAATCAGGCCGATGTTGCCTTCCTGGATCAGCTCGCTGAGTGGCATGCTGCCGCCGTGCCGATAGTACTTGCGCGCCATCGAGACCACGAGCAGGAGGTTTGCCTTGATCATTCTCTCGACGGCGTAACCCCCAGACTGGGGGTCGTAGGTCTTGAGGAGATCGAGGCCCGCCTCGCTGTAGAACACATCCTTGATGTGTGCCTTGAGCTTCTTGCCGCGCAAGCGCTCGGGGTTCAGCCGACGCGTACGCTGTCGTGCTTCCAGCACCGGATCCGTCGCGGATTCGACGTTGACCTCGTAGGCGGCCGTCTTGGCCAGCAGATCGAGATCAGACTCGAGCTGCGCGGACAGCTTGATTACCGTCGCCTGGATCGCCTCCTGGAGGATCTTGCCGAGTGACATCTCCTCCTTCGGCGTCAGGCGCGGCTCACCACGCGAGATGTCGGTGAAGTAGCTGCTCAGGTCTCCCTTGGTGCGCGAAGAGGGAGTTTCTCCCGGCTTGCGGTTCTTTGGGATGCTCCTGTCCTTGGTGCAGATGGCCTTGGATCGTTTGTCGGGTGTCTTCACGGCCCGCTTGGCGCGGGCGACGCGACCTGGGAGAGGACGGGTCTTGAGCGTGGTGCGGGGCATGGAACACTCCGTGGGCTTGGGTTGTCGGGAAAGACCGATAGGTCTTCGTACCAGAATACGGGCTTTCGGTCAAGCTCGCTAGGCTCGAATGAGCTTGCCAGACCGGGCGCTTTTTGCTAGCATGCTGGCGGTAAGGACGCCCCTGGCGGGGTAGCTCAGTTGGTTAGAGCGTGGGACTCATAAGCCCAAGGTCGAGGGTTCGACCCCCTCTCCCGCTACCAGAAAATGCCGCATCTTCGGATGGGGCTTTTTCTTTTGTTAAAAAAAAGAAAACTCCGACGCGTTGTCGGAGGGTGTGATCAGAAGCACGGTGTCTCAATGATGAGATCGAGATTCGTTAGCATGGTGGCCGGGTCGCTTGTGAGCGGCATGGCTGTCGCCGGCATATCGGTACTCGATGTGCAGGCGTCCCATTCGGCGAAGAAGTCCGGGTAGGTAATGACCGCTAGCACGGTGTTGGGCGCTACAAAGCCGCAGACCGTCGTTTCGGTCACTCCGACAACATCATTGCCACCAGATGTTGTCGGTTCGTCATGAATAGCGATGACGATGCGAATCGAGTCGGGAGCGAAGCCGAGCGTGGCATCGAACGCGCCACTCAAAACCAGCTGCGCCGCGTGATGCATGGGTTCAGTGGCGCTGCCGTCTGCGCTGATCAATCCGATCGCGGCATTGAACGTCAGAAAGTTCGATAGCGGCAGCGTCATGCTGATGCCGTCGGGGTCATTGTCGTTTGTCGGGTCGATGAGCGCGAAGCGGATATTCGGATTCGTTCCGATGCTTGTCGCCCAGCTCTGGACGGCGGAGATAACGGCCGTGATCGTTCCCGACATCGAGCCGGAGCGGTCGATGATGAAGACGATGTCTGCTTTCAACGGGGGGAGTGGTTCGCAGGCGCCTTCGTCATTCCAGACATCATCCGCGCACGTATCGCAATCGTTATCGAGTCCATCACAGCGCAGGAAGCCTTCTTCGGATACTGGCGCTTGTTCGCCTTGGCAGCCTTGTGCAAAGACGCCGTTGAAGCAGGTCTGCGTACCACCGTGGCAAATGCCGGCACCTTCCGTTCCAACAGGGCCTGTGTAGCAGGCTTGCGTGAGCAGGGTGTTGCGGCCAGGTGTCGGACCGTTTCCATCGAGATGACCATTGCAATCATTATCAAGGCCGTCGCAGATTTCCGGATGATCGCAATCCGGAATCGTGCAGAAATTGTCGGCGCACACCTTGCGCTCATCGACGCAGTCGATGCCTTCGATCGGGTCGCATTCCTCGGTTGTTCCGTAGTCCGGAAGAATGCATTGTCCGGTTTCGGCGACGCAGGCCGTGCTGCCGTCGCACGCATCCGAGACGTTGCCGTTTCCGCCTGTGCAGGCACAGAGTCCACCGACGCAGGCGTTGGCTTCCGGCTCGCGACAATCGTTGAAGCAAGATCCGCAGTGCGCAGCGTTCGAGTTCAGATCGACGCAGATATCCGCGCCTTCTTGATCGGTGCCGCAATAGGTCTCATATGCAGAACACGGTTCGTCATCCTCATCAGAAACGACCTTGGGACCGCAAGCTGCACTAACAAAGCTAAGGAGCCCGATAAGAAGCAGTGAAGCGCTCTTCTGCATGGTGCCCCTTTGGTGGCCCGGACTCACCCTGAAATAAGGGTGAAGAATGGCCTGGGCACATCTAATGCGATATGGGGAACGTTGTCAAAAGAGGCTGGGGGTGGTATCTTGGCTGGGTATGTTTGTAACCACACACGCTGCGATCGGCGCGCTGGTCGGAGCCGCGGTACCTAATCCGTACCTCGCGTTCGGCCTCGGTTTCCTTTCGCACTTCGTTGTCGACCGTATCCCGCACGGCGACGAGCACATGCTCGACGGCTACAAGTCGGGTAACAAGGTGCGTCGCGCAATCGCCTATGTGACGATCGATGCGATCATCTCGATGTATGTCACGCTTCTCATTCTTTCGAACGCGCCCGTGCACATGCACAGCGCCATGAAGTGGGGACTCATCGGCAGCGTACTTCCTGACCTCATGGTCGGCGTGTACGAGATCACGAAGATCCAGCCGTTCTTCCGTCGCTTTACCGCCTATCACCACAAAAACCACCACGAGTGGATCGGCAAGTTCCGCATGGGCAAAGACATTCCTTTTAAGTGGGGAGTCGCCTATCAGGTGGTTGCCGCGCTCGTCCTCGTCAAAATTGCCGTCATCGGCTAAACAAAAAACCCCGGCTCATGCCGGGATTTTTTGTAAAAGAAAAACCTTCGCCGTGAAGTGGCGAAGGTTGCTAGCGCTGCGGAGCAGCGTGCGGAGTGGGTGGCGCATGACGTCCGTGAGCCACGTACATGGCACCGACGCCGATCGCAAGCATGAGAATGAAGCCGCCGATGACCCTCAGTCCGAGCGGCATACAAGAGGGCAGAACTTCACGCGCGAGGTGTGCGGTTCCGTCCGTACCAGACTCTTCCTTTCCGATCATGGCGGACTCCTAGAATGCGTGGACGTGACCCAGGTACTTAATACCTGAAAAACAAAGATGTCAAGAAGACCCCCAGCCTTTTGGGCTGGAGGTCTTCTTGGTGCCACGGGAGGGACTTGAACCCTCATGACCTTGCGATCGGGGGATTTTGAGTCCCCTGCGTCTGCCATTTCGCCACCGTGGCATGCCTATTCCGGGCGAACGCAGGCATATGGTATGCCCGGAGAAACCCCTTGTCAATTGAGCCTTGCCCTCCTCGGTCGGCTCCTATAGACTGAAGACGTATGGCCCTCATTCTTTCGGTCGTCAATCAGAAAGGGGGAGTCGGTAAGACCACCACGGCGGTCAACCTCGGCGCGTATCTCGCGCGCCAGGGGAAATTCGTGTTGTTGGTCGATCTCGACCCTCAGTGCAACGCGACTTCCAACCTCGGTCACGATCATCGCACGCTTGAGAAAGGCGTGTATGAAGCGATCACAGGCGGCGCCGATTTTCGCGATATCATTTTGCCGACGCCGATCGAAGGGTACCGCGTCGCTCCGGCCACGCCGAACCTGGCGGGTGCCGGCGTCGAGCTCGTCACGGCCGAACGCCGCGAGTTCAAACTCTCCGACGCGCTCATGAGCGTGCGGCACGACTACGACTTCATTATCATCGACTCTCCGCCGTCGCTCGGCCTTCTTACGATCAACGGCCTCATCGCCGCCGATCAGGTGCTGATCCCGGTGCAGGCAGAGTACTTCGCGCTCGAAGGTTTGGGCGCGCTCATGCAGACGATTGATCTCGTGAAGCAGCACGTGAAGCCCGAGCTCGAAGTGCTTGGAGCCGTCATTACCATGTTCGACAGCCGCAACAAGCTTTCGAACGAAGTCATGGCCGAGCTCTACAAGTTTTTCCCAAACAAGATCTTCCGTTCCGCCGTGCCGCGCAACGTGCGTTTGGCCGAGGCGCCGTCCTACGGAAAAGTCATTGCCGATTACGACCCGGGCTCGAAAGGCGCCAAAGCCTACGAGCGACTTGCAGAAGAAATTATTGCCGCCGTCGAAGGCGTCGAAGCACCAGCGCTATGAAGGGAGGATTAGGGAGGGGTCTTTCTTCGTTGATTCCGAATCGCACGGCTGAAGCCGTGAAGCCTGTTGTCGCCCAAACCGCAGCTCCCGCGCCTGTCGCCGCGCCGGTTTCTGTTGCGACTCCGGACACGTTGCCAAAGAACGCTGTCGAGGTTGTTCCCGTTGGCGACCGTATTTTGCACGTGTCGGTTTCGGATATCGTGCCGAACCCATTCCAGCCTCGGCGCGAATTTCATCCAGAAGAATTGGAAGAGCTGATCGCTTCCGTGAAGGAGTTCGGCATCATGCAGCCGCTTGTCGTCACAGAAAAAGCGAACGGCATGTTTGAGCTGATCGCCGGTGAGCGCCGTTTGCGTTCCGCTCGCGAGGCAGGCCTCAAAAAAGTTCCGGTGATCGTGCGCACCGCGACGGAGCAGGAAAAACTGGAGTTGGCGCTTATTGAAAACATTCAGCGCGCCGACCTCTCGCCGATCGAAGAAGCACATGCCTACGCCAAGTTGATGGAAGAGTTTCATCTGACGCAGGAGCTGGTTGCGAAGCGCGTCGGCAAGAGCCGTTCCGTCGTCGCGAACACGCTGCGTCTCCTGAACTTGCCGGCTGAGATGCAAATGGCGTTGGCCGACGGGCGCATCTCGATGAGCATGGCGCGCGTCTTGTGCGGCATGGACGAGGTGAAGGAACGCAAAGCGATGTTCGACCGCATGCTCGAAGGGGCGTTCAACGTGCGCGAAGCCGAAGCGCAGGCACGCGAGCGGAAAGGCGGTTCGTCGGCGCCGAAAAGTTCTCTGCGCGACGCCAACGTGCTCGCGGTTGAAGAAGAACTGCGCCGCGTCCTCGGCACCAAAGTTGCCGTCCAGAAGAAAGGCCCGAACGGCAGCATCACCATCGAATTCTATTCTGACGAAGAGTTCAAAGATCTCATCAATCGCTTGAGATCGTAAAGAAAACGCCTGCTCAATGCAGGCGTTTTTTCTTGGCGTAGGTTTTGACGCGATCCTTGGCGTGATTCGTTTTGACGAACTTGAGCCAATCGGAGTTCGGCCCTTTGCGATTTTTATCGACAACGATCTCGCACATGTCGCCAGACGTAAGTTTGGCATCGAGCGTCGTAATCTCGTTGTTGATGCGTGCGGCCGTACAACGATCGCCGATGTCAGAGTGAATGGCGTAGGCGAAGTCGACGGGGGTAGCGTCTTCCGGCAGGTCAATCACGTCTCCTTTCGGCGTGAAGACGAAGATGCGCTTTTGAAAGACGTCGATCTTGAGGCTCTCAAATGATTCCATGAGCTTGCTGGAATCGGCCAGGGTTTCCTGCTGGAGTTTGATCAGGTCTTTGACCCAAGCGATTTGGACTTTGGCGGTCTCGGATGATTCCTTGCCGGCCTCGGCGTATTGCCAGTGGGCGGCAATACCGTATTCCGACTCCTGGTGCATCTGTTCGGTGCGGATCTGGATCTCAACAATGTCGCCGCCGTCGCAGAAGATCGTGGTATGGAGCGATTGGTAGCCGTTTGGTTTCGGTTGGGCGATGTAGTCCTTGATGCGGCCTTTGAGCGGCTTCCACATGTGGTGGATGATGCCGAGCGTCGCGTAACAATCGGCGACGGACGGAACGATGACGCGCAAAGCGACGAGATCGTAGATCTTATCGATGTTGCGGTCGTACTTCATCAGCTTCTTGAACAAGCTGTAGAGATGCTTGGTGCGTCCATGGATATCGAGAACTTCGACGTTGTTCTTCTTCAATTCGTCGACAATTTTCTGTCCGACTTTTTTGAGATAACGCTCTTTGGCGCGATAGCGCTCTTTGACGAGCCCCGTGACCCACACGAACTCTTTCGGGTTTACGTATTTGAAGGAGTAGTCCTCGAGCATGCCTTGGATGAAACCGACGCCCAAGCGGTTGGCAATCGGTGCGTAGATTTCGAGTGTTTCAAGAGCGATGCGCAGGCGCTTACGCGGAGGCAACGCATCGAGTGTTGAAAGGTTATGCAGGCGATCGGCAAATTTGATCAGGATGACACGGATGTCGGAGGCCATGGCCACGAACATCTTGCGGAGGTTCTCGACGTAGCGCTCCATGCCGCGATATTTGATCTTGCCGAGTTTGGTGATGCCGGAAACCATCGAGGCGACGTCCGGGCCAAAATTCTTTTCGATGTCTTTGAGCGTCACGTTCGTATCTTCTGGCACGTCGTGCAGAAGTCCGGCGACGATCATATTTTCCGGCAATCGAAGCTTGGCGAGCGTGATCGCCGCTTCGACCGAGTGATTGATGTAGGGTTCTCCGGAAGCGCGCTTCTGTCCCTCGTGCGCCTTGGCCGCAAAATCGTACGCCAACTCAACCGTTTCAAGGTCGGATTTTGGCGAATACTCTTTAACGGCCTCCAAGAGGCTGGTAAGTCCCATAGAACTCTAGCCTAAACCGAAATGCCCCTTCGGGGGAAGAGGGGGCGTGGTTGCGGACTCGTCGAAGTGCCATGCTAGAATGCCGATATGCAGAAACCTGACAGTATAAAAATCGCACGACGTCTTCGGAAGGCCCTCGCGGAAGCTGGGTTTAAGGGCGAAGTCGTTCGTGTGTTCACATCGAGTTTCGGGATGCCGTACGAGGTCGGACATGCGAAGCTTGTGGATGGACGGGACGTTGTTATCAAGATTTCGGAGCAATATCGAGGTTACCAGAAAACTTCGCTTTCGGAGCGGCGGAATGAGTATGCGAATCTTCAAGCCGTCGCTGCGCTGAAAGAAGCACGCGTGCCGAAGCCGCTCTACTTCAAAGGAAGGACACTTATCATGACGTTGGTATCAGGCGTGCCTATCGGAAAACGCAATACCCGTCGTATCAAGCCGAGTGCGTATGTTGAGCTCGGCAAGTTGGTTCGAAAGATGAACGATATGGATGCTGGTGCGCTACCTCATGCGCCGCGGATAGGGAGCTTCAAAGCGTTTTTTGACGAGAGCGTAAAGACGCTGTTTGCGAAGCGGTTGGCTCTCGACATATTTCCCCGCGAGTTCTATGTCCGTGTCACGGATGCACTACGGAAGCGGTTGAAGCGGGTCGGGTCCTTTGACACCGGGGTTATTTGGCGCGACGGGAATTCTGAAAACATCTTGATCGCTCCAGGAGGCGAACTTTCTGGCATCATTGATTTTGCTGATCTTGCGGTTGGACCGAGGATCTTACAATTCATTACGCTTATTCCGACAATCGGCGAAGAGTATGCGCGGCAATTCGCCAGAGGTTACGGTGCAATGAAGTTCAAGCGAAACTACAAAGATATCTGCGTGCGTGTCATCGGCGTTCTGTCGAGCCTTAAAGCCATAGCCTTGGCGCACAAAGAGGGTGATGGGCGCTGGTTGCGGAAAAGTTTGAAGGAATTGGAAGTGCGATTGGGAGAACTCGGCATCGAAGCATATCAAAAGAAAAAGCCTCTCGTCTGAGAGGTTTTTTCTTTGCAACTTACTCTTCCTTTTGCGGCGCGTCTTTGGAGAAGCCGCACTCTTTGTCGGAGCAGGTGATCTTGTGGTCCTTGGCGAAGACGAGGAGGTTGCCGCAGGTTGGGCAGTTCTCGCCGGTCGGCTTTGACCACATGGCGTGATCGCATTCCGGGTAGCGCGAGCAGGCGTAGAAGTTGCGTCCTTTGCGGGAGCGCTTCTCGATGATGTCGCCTTCTTTGCACTTCGGGCACTTCGCCCCCGTTTTCTTCTGGATCTGTTTGGTGAATTTGCACTCGGGGTATTTCGAGCACGAGAGGAACGTGCCGAAACGTCCGCGCTTGACCATCATTGGCGCGCCGCAGGTTTCGCAGACGTGTCCGGCAGCCTGTTCTTGTGCGGCGTCTTGGGCGGCTTTGTCTTTTTCGTCGTACGGCTTCGTCGTTTTGCAGTCCGGGTAACCGGAGCAAGCGTAGAACTTACCAAAGCGTCCGAACTTGATGATCATCGGCTTGCCGCATTTCTCGCACTTCTCGTCGGTCGCGGTTTCGGTGATCGTCTTTTTGGAGAGTTCCTTGTCTTTCACTTCCAGGTTCTCGTGGAACGGTTTGTAGAAGTCGCGGATGACCGGGACCCACTCCTGCGTACCCTCGGCGACGTCGTCGAGGGAGTTTTCCATGTTGGCGGTGAAGTCGAGATCGACGATCTGCGCGAAGTGTTCGATCAGAAGATCAGTGACGAGGAAGGCGAGATCGGTCGGTTTCAGGCGGCGCTCGTCTTTTTCGACGTAGCCGCGTTCGATAACCGTTGAGATCGTCGGCGCGTAGGTCGACGGACGTCCGATGCCGTGCTCTTCAAGCGCCTTGACGATGGCGGCTTCGGAGAAGCGTGCCGGCGGTTCGGTGAAGTGTTGTTTGGGCTCGATCGATTTCTTTTCGAGCGTATCTTTCTCTTCGAGCGGAGGAAGAAGGTTTTCCTTCATTTCCGTCTGATAGACGCCCATGAAGCCCGGTTCGATCACGATGGAACCGGTCGCGCGGAAGCGGTACGGCGTACCGGTCGCGATCGTCGCGGCGGTTGTCTCGATCTCGGCGTCTTTCATCTGCGAAGCGACGGCGCGGCGCCAGATGAGTTCGTACAGCTTGAGTTGGCGGTCATCAAGATGCGAGGCCAACGATTCTGGCGTGCGGGAGGCTTCCGTCGGACGGATGGCTTCGTGCGCTTCTTGCGCGCCCTTGGCTTTCGTCTTGTAGACGCGCGGTTCGCTCGCGACGGCTTTCGGGAAATTTGTTTTGATGAAGTCAGCGGCGTCGTCTCGGAACTTTTGCGCGAGGTTCACCGAGTCGGTACGCATGTAGGTGATGAGACCGACCGAACCTTCGTCACCAAGCTCGACACCTTCGTAGAGCTGCTGCGCGATCATCATCGTCTGCTTGGCGGAGTAGCCGAGCTTGTTGTTGGCATCCTGTTGAAGCGTCGAGGTCGTGAACGGCGCGGAAGGGGAGCGGTGCGTCGTCTTCTTTTCCATCGCTTCGATGGAGTAGGAAGCTTTGTCCAAGGTCTTCAAGATGTCCTTCGCTTCTTTTTCGGAAGTGATGGCCATCTTATCGAGGGACTTTTCATCCTTGCTGTGAAGCTTGGCTTCAAAAATCTCGGGTGCGCCGTGCTTGGCGAACTCGGCTTCGATCGACCAGTATTCTTCGGCTTTGAACGCCTGAATTTCGCGCTCGCGCTCAACGATCAAGCGAACGGCAACGGATTGGACGCGGCCGGCGGACAAACCGCGAGCGACTTTGCGCCAAAGAAACGGAGAAAGTTCGTAACCGACCAAGCGGTCAAGAACGCGGCGCGCCTGTTGGGCGTCGACCATGCGCAAATCCAAATCACGCGGATTCTTGAGAGCGTGCTCGATCGCGCTCTTGGTAATTTCGTGGAAGGTGATGCGCTTGACCTTGTCCGGTTTGACCTTCAGGAGTTCGCGCAGGTGCCACGAAATTGCTTCTCCTTCGCGGTCTTCATCAGTCGCGAAGTAGATTTCGTCGGCGTGCTTGGCGGCCGTGCGGAGTTCGGCCACGACTTTCGTGGCCTTTTTCGGGATCACGTATTTCGGCGTGAAATCGTGCTCGATGTCGATGCCCATCGTCGAGGTTGGGAGGTCGCGGACGTGTCCGAAAGAGGACAGGACCTTGTAGCCCTTTCCCAAGAATTTGGAGATCGTTTTCGCCTTAGTGGGTGACTCGACGATGATGAGTTTCATATCGGGGCGGAAGGTACCAATCAGAAGGTCGTATTGTCAAGTATATAAGGTATACCGCCCGCCGCCAACCGTGCGCACTGCGCCGCGGAGTTCGAGACCTGTTAAGAGCGCTGAAACCGTCGGAATAGGCTTGTGCAGCGTCCTCGCTAAGGCATCGGCAGTATCCGTTCCCGCCGCCAGAAGTTCGAGGATCGGGCGCTCGTCAGGGGAGTAGTCATCCAGGGTTGGTAGCAGCGCCTGCTTTGGCACAAGACCGAGCGCATGGGCGATGTCATCCGGGCAGGTGATTGGGGTCGCGCCGCTCCGAATCAGGCTGTTCGGACCTTCGGAATTCGGGTGCGTGATCGCTCCCGGCACGGCCCAGACGTCGCGCCCCATTTCGAGCGCCAAGCGCGCCGTGATCATCGCTCCCGATTTTTTCGGAGCTTCAATGACGAGCACGGCGCGTGAGAGCGCGGCGATGAGTCGATTGCGCATCGGAAAGTGATACGGCATCGAAGGCGTGCCCGAGGCGTACTCGCTTATGACTGCTCCGTTCCCCGAAATAATTCTCTTGGCGAGTCCAAGGTGCGCGCGCGGGTAGATTGACGCGTCGTCGATACCACTGCCGATCACAGCGATGGTTACACCCTGCGCGGCGAGCGTGGACTCGTGCGCGACGCCATCGATGCCAAGCGCGAGACCGCTTACGATTGGTAAACCAAGCCGAACGATTTCGGGCGCAAGCAGTTCAACGCAAGCGCGTCCGTAGGTACTCATACGTCGCGTACCGACAATGCCAATACCCAGCGTTGATGCTAAACAACCGCGCACAAAAAGGCGTTTGGGAGGGGGAGAGGCTTGTTGAAGATCCGGCGGCCATGCGGCGTCGCCCGGACGGAGGTATGCAATATCCATAGCGCTCAGGGTCTAGCAAAAAGTCGCTTTTTCTGGCAAGATCTTCGCATGACCTTCACCAAAAGCTGGCTCGGCTACGATCTTGCGCCGGAACTGATCGAAGCGCATTCGGCAGTTAAAACGCTGCGCAGCCAGGGCATCGAAAAACGCGGAGAACGCGAATACCATCTTCTGGTAGCGTCTTTTGAATCCGTCGAACTCGATGCGGTGAACGAACTGGTTGCCAGAACGGAATCTGAAACAGGAACCTCGTTGGCCGAAGCAACGCTTGCCTTCGATGGCTACGGCATCGTCGAAAGCACGCCGGGCACCTACGCCTACTTTTCGCCGTCCCCAGGTGGTGCACGATCAGCAGGCGATCTCAAAGGCCGCGTCGTCGGCGCGTCGTTCTATGACGCCTCGAAAAATTGCCGTGACTTGCATCTCACCATCGGTGGCGTCGATCCGCTCTCGCTTGAGAAGCCGAAGCGCGGACCGCTCAAGCAGCCGTTCGAAGCGAAGGGTCGTTTAGCATTTGTTGGTTTTGACGGAAAAAGCTGGCGCCATTTTTTCTGGAACTCGTCGACGCACGTATTTGTTGAAGAGACAGCGGCTGTTGCTGAAGCACCCAAGCCCGTTGTCGAGGTACCGAAGCCCGTTGTTGAAGAAAAAAAACCGATCATTGAAACACCGGTGTTGAAAGTTGAAGCGCCGGCAGCTGTCGTTGAAATGCCGAAACCGGTTGTTGAGACTCCGAAGCCCGTTGTTGAAGAACCGAAACCGGTCGCGCCCGCACCGACACCGTCTCCGATTGTTGGAATGGCTATCCCGATTCCTGAAGCTCCGAAAGTTGTTGGCGAAACTCCGAAACCGGTCGTCGAGGCTCCGAAACCCGTGATTGAAGAAAAAAAACCAGAACCGGTTGCGGTACCCGTTGCTCCCAAGGCCGCAGTCGAACCGATCGCCATCAAGACGCTTCTTATGCCGGCGAAAGTCATGCCGGACGCCGCTTGTGCCGTCTATTTGTTGCGCACGCACGGCGCAAAACTCTACCCAGGCGTTGCCGAGGCAGAGGTTGTGTTTGGTGGTGAAATGGCCTCTGGAAAAATACCGGACGATCTGATGAAGGATGGAATCTATCTCGTTGAACGCCGTGGCGAGTGCGCGTCTGCAACATTGGCCATGCGTTTAGGCGTCGCTGATCGTCCTGAACTCCGGAAACTTTTGGCGTACGCCAAGCGCGATTTTGAAAAGAAAGGCACGCTCTCAACCGACCCGCTTGATCGCGCGTTTGGCATCACCGGCGTCGCCATGATGATGAACCGCGTCTACGCCGAAGACCCGCGCGCTGTTTTGGAATTCCTCGTCTCGGTTTTTGAAGCCCACGCCTTCGACGAATCCAAGCGTCCGGCCTAGCGCCATGGGTACACCGCTCGCGAACGACGCGCCTTGACAGGGGCGCGTTTTTCAAGTATTTTCATAAGTCCTGCGCGCGTCGCGCGACAGGTGTTCTTCGTCACTATCCCAGCAACCACGCCCACTGTTCGGAGGTCCCATGTCTATCCGTATCCGGCTTACTCGCCTTGGCGCCCGAAGGGACGTCACCGGCATCGAGCCATCCTGCGGTGTCATGGACATCCGCTGGGGCTCGCGCATCTACCGCGTCGTCACTGATTGCGGGTTGATCCCTGTCCGCGCCCAGGAGACGGGGCAGGATCCTACCTGGCACGTCCCGGACTTGTCGTTCTTCCAGGACGACATTCCGATCGACGCTGTCCGCATCACGCACGTGCATGGTGATCACGCAGGCTTCTTGCCGGCACTGGCACCCTACCTCTCGCCCAAAGCGAAGGTTTGGATGACGGGTCCGTCCGAAGCGATGATCGGTCGCGTCTTTGAGGATGGCCTTTCGGCCTTCTCGCGGTCCTCGCGCACCCCGCTCTTCGATGAGCGTGACGTCGCGTTGATCAACCAGCGCATCCGTCGTCGCTTTCGGCCTGGACCGTTCGAGATTCTTCCCGGAATCACGGACTACGTCCATCCCGAAGGTCACATTGGTGGCGCGTGCTCGTTCACGAGCGATGTCGGCGGCAGGATCATCCACTACTCCGGCGACCGGTGTTCGCACGATCAGCCCGGAGTTCGCGGTGCTCTGCCGCTTCCTCCGGAGTGGTGGCCGCACGTCATCGCCAACTCCGACTGCACGTACGGCGCCGATCCGGATTCGGATCAGCGCACCTGGCAGGCGGAGATGGATCGCGGCATCGAGATCTGCGCGCAAACGCTG
Source organism: Patescibacteria group bacterium (assembly GCA_041659045.1). Classification (GTDB taxonomy): domain Bacteria; phylum Patescibacteriota; class Patescibacteriia; order SG8-24; family DYFX01; genus DYFX01. The sequence goes on along the minus strand of JBAZZB010000003.1, from coordinate 82,883 downwards.
AAGAGCGGCGCTCCGGTCTTGTTCTGCACCTTCGGCATTCATCGCGGCGGCGCTGTTGCTCACGAACTTCGTCGTCACGGCGTGCCGGACATTGCACCCGTCTACCTCGATGGCGCGTGCCGGCACTTCACCGAGATCGCCCTGAGCGATCGCGGACGATGGTCGGAATCTGACACGCTGTTGCAATTGGACGGCGTGCGCATGATCGATCATGAAGTGCATCGGCGAAACTACGTGCTGCAGGATCACGATGCCTATGCGGTGGTGACAACCCCTGGCATGGGCGGACCCGGCGGCGCGGCGTCATTCTGGAGACGGCATGTACTGCCGAATCCTGATGCGCTCCTTGTCTTCACGGGGTACCTCGCTCCCGACACCGATGGCGCTCGCATCCTCCAAGCGGATGCGGAACGTCGTCGGACGGGGGTCATTCCCGTGCTGACGTTCGAGGATACGGATCCGCAAGGGCGGCCGAGAGTCGAAAAGCTCCCACTCCGCTGTCGCGTGCTCCAGATCCGCATCGGCGCGCACGACTCGCAAGGCAAGATCGCCGACTGGTTCCGTGGCTATCGTCCGGAAACGGCGGTGCTCTGTCACGGATCCGAGGCGTCGCTCGCATCGCTCGCCAGTCAGCTGGAAGGGGATATCGACCAGGTTGTCAGGAGCGACTTGCAGCGCACGGTCGAACTCGAGTTCTAGGCCTACCACAGGCTTGTACCAGGCATTCTGAATGCCTGGTCTTTTTGTTATATAGTATTGACAAAACAGCTGTTTTGTGCTAGACTGCTTCCAGAGTTCGTCAGTCCGCAACCGCTCATTTCCGGGCCGAAAGCCCACAAACAGGGCCACAAGCCCACCCATCAAGGCCAAGGAGGCCATCGTGAAGAACACCGACCGCACCGACCGCAAGCCCCGCATGCTCGAGCCCGACGTCCACGCCCAGGCCTTCAAGGAGGACGCGGCCGCCCGCGAGATCGTCTTCACCTTGGGTGCGCCCAAGGTGGTCATCATCAAGATCAACAGCAAGAACAAGCTCGGGCTGCCCGAGGCCGAATACGTCGGCACGCGCACCGAGAAGCTCGAGGAGCACCAGGCCACCGCCGAGCGATTCGGCATCGACGCCCAGACGTTCTGCGACAAGCAGGGCCACGTGCACAACGGCCAGCCGGTCTACAGCAACGAGGCGCGCGTCCGCCTGGGACAGCTCCTCGAGGACCTGAAGACCTCGGGCTACAAGTACGTCGCCGGCCGCTGGCGGCAGAAGAAGGCGCAGCCGAACCGCCGCGCGCCCGATCCGACGCTGGAGTTCGTCTTCAGCCTCGAGGGCACGGAGATCGAGATGTCCGACCACGTTCGGGACTTCCTGACCACCGTGTACGTCGACGGCTTCTTCCACTGGGCGAACCCCAAGATGACCGCCGACGGCACCCCGTGGCGCCTCGATACGCTGAACGGCTTCTCCGGCCAGATCCCGAGCGGCAAGAACGCCAACACCGGCTACGTCCTGCGCCTCGACCCGACGCACCCGTCGGGCTATAACCTCGAGTAGCACAACTCCGCCGGCGCACCACCCACCCTCTCAACCCACAACACACTCTCAGCTCAAAGCCGCCCTCTACAGGCGGCTTTCGACTTTTCTGGGAATGTTCAGCCTTCCGATTCTTCGGATTCGCCATTCCGCATCGCCCTAGCCAGGTCGAGTTCCTTGCGGAAGGTTTTTTGTATTTCGGACATTGAGCCGAGCCCGAGCAATTCTTTGGTATCAATTTCTTGCGGCTTGATCCATTCGGGAATCGGCGAGCCAGTGATCGCATCAAAGAGATGCATGAGGACCGTCGTGGCGTAGGCCGCTTTCGGAAGTTCGAAAGAAATCGCGACGCCTTCCGGCACGACTTTCACGCCGCGCATCTTCGGAAACACGCGCGTGGCGATTTCGGGATTACGGCCGATGTTGATGAAGCGGAACGGGCGCAGGTTCTCCATGAAGCGGTCGGTGCCGTGCGCTTTGAGTGTTGGGAGATAGAGATCGCGCGCTTTGGGATCCATTGAAAGAAGAAGTGGGAGCGTGGCCGGCATCTTTTGCGGATCGCGGCCCCAGTCCGAGAGGAGATGGTTGGCGAGATAGCTCGCGTAGGCGCGCACCCAGAGGTTCGCTTGTTGTTCGACGGCGTGCACGGCGCGTACAGGACCGGCGGCTCCACCCGTTTCGATGGCGTCGAGCATGGCGAGCTCGTGGCGGAAGCTGTAGGGGAGCGGCTCGAGCAGGGCGCGCATCGCTTTCCAGTCGCCGTAGGCTTCGCCGACACGGGCGCGGATCTGCGCGTGGTACTTCAGTTCCGTCGGGCTCGGGCCGTAGAACACGGTGCGCAGCAAGCTGTCCAAGTCGCCGCGCAAAATATGGAGTCCGAAAACGTGCGACAGATGGCGCGGTACGCCGAAACGCTGCGGGCCGTAGTAGTTGATGACGCCGTAGTGGTTGATGTCGGACAAGCGATTCGAAAAAACGGTCGCGTCGAAATTGGATGGCACGCGCACGAAGAGCGTGAAACGGTTGCCGTCGAGCATGCCGGTCGTGAGCGCGCCCTTGCCCTCGCGGATGTTTTTCAAAATAACGTTCGGCACGTCGAGCTTCATGATCGCTTCGAGTGACGAACCGCGGATGCTGATTCTTTGTGCCGTGACGGCCGTGGCGTCCTTGATACCAGCGTATTTAACCTGTTCCGGCTGGAGCCCGAGACCGACCGTAACGCGCTGCACCGCATCAATGGTCGAGATGCCGATTTTCACTAAGTCGGCATAGACCGTGCCGCGGTCCGTTTCATGTGAACGTCCGGTTTTCGGTTCGGCCGTGATTTCGACGGTGTCGTCTTTCGTCGCAATCTCCTCAACCAAGAAGTCGAGCGGGGAGTAGCGGATGTAGCCTGTCGGCAGATCGGGGTGAAGCCCGGTGATGCCGATCGACGCCAAAATGCCGGCGCGCGTCGTCGGGTCGACTTTGAACAGTTCGGGTTTTTCGGCGCGTTCACGATCCAAAAAAGCGCGTTCTTTTTCCCAAAGGCTGTGATCGGCGTGCGTGGCCATGTCAGCGGTTAAAAATGTTCATGGCTTTAAGCGGACCGTCTTTGAGCGATGCTTCGACGGCATCGGCCGCGCGCAGGATCATCGCTTCCGCCGCTTCGCGTTCGTCGGGAGAAAACGGCTGCACAACATAGTCTTCAATCGGTGTTGGTCCTGTTGGGCGGCTGATACCCAAGCGGAAGCGCGTGAAGTCGCGCGTGCCAAGGCCTTCGATGACCGACTGCACGCCGTTGTGGCCGCCCGATGAACCGCCTTCTCGCAAGCGCAAGTTCCCGATCGGCAGATCGAGCTCATCGTGGATGATCCAAATCTGCGTCGCCGGAATTTTGTGATACTTCGCGCAAGCCGCCACCGAAGAACCTGAGAGATTCATGTACGTTTGCGGCTTGAGAAGCAAAATTTTCTTCCCTTGCACCGAGCATTTTACCAGCTCGCCTTGGAAGGCAGTGTCGTAGTGGTCGCATTCCCAGCGCTCTGCCAAAAGATCAACGACGCGGAAACCGACGTTGTGTCGAGTCTTTTCGTATTTCTTGCCCGGGTTGCCGAGGCCGACGATGAGGTGCATAGCCGCTTCATTCTACCGCATGTGCGTATTCTTGACAGCTGGCCTTTGCCGGCGCCAGAAGGCCAACGCTCCTGCTACTATGTACACCATGACACTCCCCATGATGATCGTTTGGTTCATTGCGCTTTCGGTAACGCTTATCGTTACGTGGGCAGCAGCCTCTCATCGCGTCAAAGGCGAACCGATCGGCATGGCCCTTTTGACGCTCGCGGCGATCACGTTTTGGTTTACCGGTCTCATCCTGGGTTTTTTCGTCACGCATTTTTCTTCACCGACGCTCGAGACATGGTGGCATGCGCTTGTCGTGCGGGTTGCGTGGCAAATCGGCGGCGCGCTTCTCTTCGGCCTCGCAATCCTGACCGATGCGCTTTTGACAGGTGCGAGACTTCGCAGACCGGGAACCTGGCTGTTCGTGGCCGTCTGCGTGGCGATTGGCGCGTTGGCGAGTTTCAATCCTCTTCGCGATCTCATTGAAGGTCCAGCCGTTCTGCGTGGCGCGGCGCAGATCGACGTCGAGCGGCATACGCGCGTTAAAGGCGGCGCGTCGATACGGGCCGAAGTGCGTCTTACGACTCCAGATGGCGACCGTTACGCATGGAACCTGGTCGGCTGGCCTGCGGAGAAGGCTGAAGAAGCATTGGGTCAATGCGTGGATATGGATGATGTGGAAATCACAATGCTGCGGCGGACCAAGCGGGTGATCGATACGCACTGTCGGTAAAAAAAAGACGCCCTTTCGGGCGGCTTTTTTACTTCTCGATTTCGCGATAGCTCACCGTGACCGGCGTGCCATCGAGACCGAACTCTTCACGCAGGCGGTTCTCGACGAATTTGGTGATCGTCGGGTCGGTGAAGTTCTTGTCTTTCACGATCATCATGAACTTCGGCGGCGCCGTGCTTGTTTGGCGGATGCCGTAGACATACGTCTGTTTGCGCTTGGCACCCATCGCCGTCTTTTTGTGCGAGATGCGCGACTCGAGATACGGCTTCACGCGCTTGGCGACGAAACGGTCGAGCTCTTCTTCCGTCAGCACGCGTTCGCGGTTCACTTTCGCTTTGAGAACGAGGTCGAGGAGCGTGTGCACGCGCATGCCCGTTTTGGCGGAGACAAACGCCATCGGCGCCCAGCGGAGGAAGGGGAGCGCATTGTAGATTTCCTCGCGCGCTTCGTCGCCGGTTTTGGTCGTCTTGGTGGTGAGAGTGTCCCACTTGTTGAGAACCAGCACGATCGCCTTGCCGGAATCGGAGGCGAGTCCTGCCAAGTGGCTGTCCTGCGCCAAGATGCCGTCTTGTACGTCGATGACGAGAAGGACGACGTCGGCTTGCTTGATCGCCGTGAGGCTCTTGCCGACGCTCGCGGATTCAAGACCGCGTTCAATGTTGGCGCGCTTACGAATACCCGCCGTGTCGACGACGAGAATTGGTTTGTCTTTGTAAAAGAGAAGCGTGTCTTGCGGCTCGCGCGTCGTGTGCGGCACCTCCGAAACGATGACGCGGTCTTCGCCGATCATAGCGTTCAGAAGCGACGACTTGCCGACGTTCGGACGTCCGATCAAGGCGACGGTCGCGTCCGGAACAATTTCATCGAGCGGCAATTCGATTTTTGCGATCTCAACGAACACGCGGTCGAGTAAATCGCCCGTACCCATGCCGCTTACGGCCGAGACGGCAATCGGTTCGCCGAAGCCGAGCTTTCGCCACTGGTTGCCAATTTCGCGGCGGACGCTGGCACTCTCCGCTTTGTTGATGACGAGAATGACGGGCTTGCCGGTCTTGCGCAGTTCTTTGGCGAGCACGACGTCGGTTGAAAGAGGGCCGGTGAGCGCGTCAGCGACGAACAGAATCAAGTGCGACTTCTGCGCGGCGCGAAGCGCTTGCTTCCTGACGTTCACTTCGATCTGGTCGCGCTTCACGATGTCGAGACCGCCCGTGTCGAGCAGCGTCAAAAGCTGACCGCGCCAGCGCGCCATGCCGATACCGACGTCGCGAGTTGTACCTGGGATGTCGGAAACCAACGCCTGATCTTTTTCAATCAAGCGGTTGAAGAGCGATGATTTGCCGACGTTCTTCCTGCCCACGAGGGCGACCGAAGGCGTGGCGTGGACGGTGGCGTTGACTGGCATATTAGTTTGCGGAATTTTGACCGAGGACGACGAGGAAGTCTGCTCCGCCTTGCGCTTTCGGCTGTTCGCCGTTCGAGAGCGCGATGTTCGAAGGCGTCAGGCTTGAGGAAAGATATCCCGGCAGCGTGAGCGCGACTTCGGCGCCGAGGAGGTTCCGGATCGTCTGCAGTTCTTCGGGATATCCGCCGTTGGTCAGGTCGTAGACGGTCGTACGCTCACGGTTTGTCTCCGGGGCGTTACCGATCGAGACGATCTCGTAACCGACTTTCGTCAGAAGGTCCTGTGTTTTTTTAGCGAGGCCTGGGAGCTTGGTGCCGTTTTGAATCTCGACGCGTACGGCGCGCGCTTCGATTTGCGCCGTTTCCGATGCGGGGCGCTCTAGAATGCGTTCCGCCATGTTCTTGATGTCGCTCCAATCGCTCTTGCGAGGCAGGAGCACGTAGGCGTCGCCGTTTGAGACAGTGACCGTCGTTGCGTAGAGCGGGCCTTCTGGATTGTCGTCGAGGACGTGATGGATGATTCTCGACGGATCGATGTGCCGAAGTTCCTTGGCAAGCTTCACGATCTCCCAGAGCTCCATGTCGGTGATGACGTGCGACTGCAGCGTTTCGAGGACACTCGCGACGCGCGAGGGGTTGAGCAGCGTGTCGAAGGAAACGAGCTTGTCCTTGAGTGCCAGGATAACTTTCTGCTGGCGGCGGCTCCGGGCAAAGTCGGAACCTTCGTTGTTGTTGCCGTGGCGCGAGCGCACGTATTCAAGCGCCGTGTCGCCATTCATCGTTTGCCAGCCTTTTTCGAAATGGACTTTCTTGTAGAGGCTGTTGTCGGTCGGGTAGGCAAAGTCGGTGAAGGTGCGTTCGACGTCGACCGTTACGCCACCGACGTCGTCGATCAATGTTTTGAAAGCGGAGAAGTCGACGCGCACGTAGTAGTCGATCGGTTGCGAGAGGAGGGCAGAAATCGCTTCTGTCGTTTCCACGCCGCCAGAGCCGACGCGCTTTTCTTCGGCGTAGGCGTTGATTGCGTTGATCTTCACACTGCCTCCATCAGAGGACGGGATCCACAAGTCGCGGGGGAGCGAGAGAATGCCGACGTCTGCCGTCGATGGTTTGACGGTGACGAAGAGAATCGTGTCGGTCAGGTGCGGGCCGTCGTGGCCTTCGCCGCCTTCGCCGAGCACCAAGATGTTGATGCGATCGCGCTCTTCGCCGCGGAGCTGTTTTTCTCCGTTACCAACGAGTCGACGCACCTGGTCGAGGATCGAAACTTTTTCTTTGCCCTTGGCGTTCGGGTTGAGGTTCGAAGCAGCGCTAATAAGGCGTCCCGCCGCCAAGGAAAAGAGCGTCGGGATCAGGATCGCGACGGTCGCGAGGGTGATCAAAGCGCCCTTCCAAAACGAAAAACGTCGACGGGGAGCGTCGCCGGGAGTGAGCAGGTTGATCTTCGGTGGTCTCATGAGGACTTGCTCAAGGGCGAAAAGCCTGCTAAACTGCTCTTTACCCGTGTATAGTAGAGGAAAAGGGGCTGCTTGTCCAGCCGTTCGACCCTCCTGCCACGGACGTTTGGCTCAGTTGGTTAGAGCGCTGTCTTCACACGACAGAGGTCGGTGGTTCGAATCCACCAACGTCCACCATATGAACAATCCCATCCCGAATCCTGAGCCGCCGGTCAACGCCGAAGAAGTCGACGACACGCCGTCTTTTTTTGCGGCCGTTGGACGCTTCGCAATTGAACTGGTCGAGATCGTCGTCATTTCCTTGGCGATCATTTTGCCGATTCGGTATTTCTTGATCCAGCCGTTCTACGTCAAAGGCGCGTCGATGGAACCGACCTTCGATGATCACGAGTATTTGATCATCGATGAACTGAGCTATCGATTCCGTACACCCGAACGCGGAGAAGTCGTTGTCTTCCGCTATCCGCTCGATCCGCGCCAGTACTTCATCAAGCGTGTTGTCGGCTTGCCGGGTGAAACCGTGAAGATCACCGGCGATCATGTTGTGCTCTTCAATGAAGCAACGCCTGAAGGAGAAGTCCTCGACGAAAGTAGTTACTTACCATCGGATGTGCCGACGCGCGGGGATCGCACCATCAAGCTCGGAGAAGGCGAGTACTTCGTTCTCGGAGACAATCGCACTGCCAGTCTCGACTCCCGCACCTTCGGACCCCTTCCCCTTACCAACATTGTCGGCCGCGTCTGGATCCGAGGTTGGCCTATCGATCGCGTCACGCTCTTCCGCGCTCCCTAAACACGACCACTAATTGCCCGCATGCCTAAGACCAAAAAATCCCCCTCCGCCAAGGCTACGGGGGACAAGCCCGCAAAGATGATCCCGCCCGTCAAAGGCGTGTCCGCCGCCGGCGTAAAACCGGTCGCAGCCGTTCCGGCACCCGAGGGCGAGGCCCCGAAGCCGAAGCGCACCTCACCGCCCCCGAACCTCCTGCGCGGCATGAAAGACGTCTTGCCTGGCGAACAGAAATTCTGGACGCTTATTCGCAATGCCGTCGAATCGCTCGCAAGCGGTTTTGGTTTTGAACGCGTCGACACTCCGACGCTTGAAGAGACCGCGCTTTTCGTGCGCGGCGTCGGCAAGCAAACGGACATTGTTGAAAAAGAATTGTATTCGTTTGTCGACCAAGGCGGCGAATCAATGACGCTTCGCCCGGAGCTCACCGCTCCGCTCGCGCGCGCCTACGTCAACCACGGCATGTGGAACCAGCCGCAACCAATCAAATGGTTCACCTGGGGCCGCGTCTTCCGCCACGAACGTCCGCAGTCCGGCCGCTACCGCCAGTTCACCCAAGCCGGCCTCGATGTTTTCGGCGACAAGCACCCTGTCATCGACGCTAACCTCATCTTCGCGGCACACGCTCTCTTCAAAGAGATCGGACTCGACGCGCTCGTCCTGGTCAACTCGATCGGCGACGTTCCTTCGCGCGAGGCCTACAAGAACGAGCTGGTCAACTACTACCGCAGCAAGCGCTCGCAGATTTGCGAGAACTGCAAGAAGCGTCTCCAGCGCAATCCGCTGCGCGTCCTCGACTGCAAGGAAGAGGGTTGCGTCGCGGTCAAAGCTGAAGCGCCGCAGATCGTCGATTTCTTGAACGAAGAATCGAAAAACCACTTCATCCGCGTCCTCGAGTATCTCGACGAGCTCGAGGTGCCGTACCAGCTCCAGCCGCACCTCGTGCGCGGTTTGGATTACTACAGCCACACCGTCTTCGAAGTCGTGCTTGCTGCCGATTCCGAATCCCAGGCTTCGCAGTCTGCGCTCGCCGCGGGCGGACGCTACGACGGCTTGATCGAAACGCTCGGAGGCACCGCCACGCCGGCTGTCGGCTTCTCGTGGGGCATCGAGCGCATCATCCTCGCCTTGAAAGACAAGAGCGTTCCGGTTCCTGAAATCCACACGCCGGATGTGTTCGTCGCCCAGCTCGGAGAACCCGCGCGCCGCAAGACGCTCGCACTCTTCAACGCCCTCCGCAAAGACGGCGTCCGCGTAGCCGAAAGCTTCTCGCGCGATGCGCTCAAGCAACAGCTTGAAATCGCCAACCGCATGGGCGTCCGCTTCACCGTGATCCTCGGACAAAAGGAAGTGCTCGACGGCACCGCCCTGATCCGCGACATGGACTCGGGCATCCAGGAAATCGTTGACTTCAAGAAGTGCGCGATCGAGCTCAAGAAAAAGCTCGCCCAACCCGCCCCGCCAAAAATCACCCCGCCCCCGCCGCCGGAACCGGAAGAACCGCTCCTCGCGGAAGAAGCGATGAAAGTCGACGAAGAGGAAGAAGAAGGGGACGATAAGGACAAGAAGAAGAAAGACGAGGAATAAAAAAACTCCCCCGATGTGATGTCGGGGGTTTTTTATACCCAAGCGTAAAGCCATGCTATGTATTAAGTGTCCGTGCCTGACACCAAAGGGACACCTTAGACTTGCGTGAATAGAGAGATCTGTTGTAGGCGGCATGATATATGCCGCGGATTCCACGTTCAGGACTCGTGACCGATGAAGGTGTGTACCACTTGATCGTACGCGGCAACAATCGCATGCGCGTCTTTCATGACGCGGATGACTACGACGCCTACTACGACCTCCTATTGGCCGCCAAAGGCATGTTCGGCGTAGCCATCTACCACTATGTGCTCATGCCGAACCACGCACATCTTCTGGTCGGAAAAGCCGAACAGCTATCGGTATTCATGCAATGGGTCCAAGGCACCTATTCCAAACGCCACCATCGGCTCTACAAGCGGGTTGGCCATACCTGGCAGGGAAGATACAAGAGTCTGCCGATCGGTTCCGACGCCTACCTTTTCGCCTGCGGGAACTACATTGAGATGAACCCGGTTCGTGCCGCGTTGGTACGCACGCCGGAGGAATGGAAACATTCGAGCTACAAAACCTACGCGCTTGGAGAGCGCGACAATCTCGTCACGATCGATCCTTTCTATGCGACATTGGGGCGCACGAATGAAGATCGGCAGGAGGCGTATCACCAGTCCATCACACGAACGCGCCCCGTCTGATCCTGAAAGCCCACGTGATATGCTATCCAAGCTGTCCCTCTGGTGACAGGCACGGATACAAGCTGTCCCTCTGGTGTCAGGCACGGATACTAAGTGTATAACTTTCCTATGAGCAAGATTAACGTTAGGTTTGCTATCGCGTTTATCACAGTAACTGCTCTTTGGTTTAACTTCTCTCGCCACGATGAGGTTTGGTACAACAGCTGGCGTTCGGACAATCTTAATGGTTATGACTTTCAAGAAGCTCCTGATTACTTCTCTCATTTAGAGAACAGAAAAATGAACGTGCTTGTGATACAGGAGGTGTTGATCTTGGTTTCAGGTCTTCTCTTGATGAGTGGCTTGAAAAAGGAACAAAAATAGGTTGACTCTAGAGGTAACATTGGTTAAGTTCTTTTGACCATGTACTGAATCAAGAGTTTGTTTCCGTTTATCGTTTTGCGTGTTTGTGAAACCAAAGAACCTACTCGCAACAATAGCCGCTGTGGCGATTATGCTTCTGCAGCTGTTGTTGCCAATAACTCTGCAAAGCAGAGGGGAAATGAGGTCTGTCGGAAAAGGCTTTCCGGTCAACTTTGTTCGACAGGACATCACCGCGATTGATTTTACCGTTCCCCACCTCTATCGATTCTCGTCTCCATGGGAGAACCCCACCGAGCTCCTTTGGTTCGGTCTCATCATTGATTTTACGACTTTCTACTTCTGTGCCTTGTTCTTGCTGTACTTGCTGGGGTGGAGAGGCAGGGAGGGTAATGGCGGGGGAACAGCGTAAATATCGGCCTAAAAAGACTGTGACAGCCCCGTTTCTTCCAAAGTTGACCTTATTCGACAGTCTTGCTATCTTATATCTGAGACCCGGTCTCACTATTTTTAAGTAGAAAGGAAGGTGTATTGTTGTGGTTGAAGTCAAACGCAAAAAGGGAGAGAGCTTTGAAGCTCTGCTTCGTCGTTTCAGCCGCCGCATTCAGCAGTCCGGCCGCGTTCTGCAAGCCAAGAAAACTCGTTTTCACACGGCTGAAAAGAACAAGAATGGCCAGCGCGACGCCGCGCTCCGCCGCCAGTTCCTGGCCTCTCGTCGCGAGTATCTGCTCAAAAGCGGCAAGTTGAAGGAAGAAGACCTGAAGCAAAAGCGCCGCCGTTAAACCGCCTCCGGCTGAAACCGGAACCCGGTCCTAGTGAAACCCACATGTCCCTCCGAAGCGACATCGAAAAACGGTTCATGGAAGCAATGAAGGCCAAGGACGCTTCGGCGGTCTCGACCTTCCGCATGCTCCGTGCGGCGATGAAAAACGTCGAAATCGACAAGCAAACCAAAGAGTTGAACGACGAAGAAGCTCTCGAGGTCATCGGACGCGAGGTCAAAAAACTGCGCGATGCGCTCTCGGACTTCGAGAAAGCGGATCGTCAGGATCTCGCCGAGTCGACGAAAGTCGAACTCGCGCTTCTCACGACGTTCCTTCCCGCGCAGTGCTCCGAAGAAGAAGTCCAAGCCGCTGTGGCCAAAAAAGCCGCTGAACTCGGACTCTCCGGAGAAGCTGCCTACGGACGCCTCATGGGTGAGGTCATGAAGGAACTGAAAGGAAAAGCCGACGGCAACTCGGTCGGCAAAGCGGTCAAAGAGTTCTTGCAAAACAAAGCGTAGTTCCGGGAATCACCTACCCTCCTGTCCCATGCTCTCAGGAAGGAAGTCACTCTCCCAAGTACTCGTTAAAGCCACCTTCACGGTCGCCAGTTTCGTGTTGGTGGTTTTTGCGTCCTTCGCTTTTGCACATCTGGCGCAAGCGCAGGTGACGGCCAATGAAGTGTTGCCGACGGAACTTGGAAACGTTATTGGAACAGGCACGGGCGACATTCGCGTGACGATTGCCCGTATTATTCGCGCATTCTTCGGTTTCCTCGGCACGATCGCGCTTCTCCTTATTTTGTACGCCGGCTTCATTTGGATGACAGCCGCCGGCGAACCCGAGAAGGTCGATCGCGCCAAGAAAATCCTGACGTCCGCCGTCATCGGGTTGGTCATCATGTTGTCTGCTTTTGCGATCACCTCGTTTGTCATCAGTCGTTTGCTCGCTGAAGGCGGCGGCCCCGGCGGGGGAGGCCCGGGCAGCGGCTCCAGCGCGCCGGACGATCGTGCGTGCATCGGCCTTTCGGCAACCTGCCCGGCTGGCGCGCTCGGTAACGGTATTATTGAGAGCCATTATCCGAATCGCAACGCGACAGGTGTCGCGCGCAACACGCGTGTCGTCGTCACATTCAAGCAACGCATCGACCCTGCTTCGATCGTCGTTGGTGGCGCGAACGCAACGGTCGCGATTTCAAAATCCGCTGACGTTACTTCGTCGAACCAATTCGCGCAAAAATTCTCACAGAGCCTGACGTCTGCCGATATCGACGTCGCTGTTTCCGCTGATGGTCGCAGCGTGACGTTTGTGCAGCGCAATTGTCCGACGAACTGCTTCGGCAGCCCATCAGAAAACGTCTTCTATACGATCGGTCTCCGCGGTGGTACGGACGGCGTGCGCCGCGAAGGAGGCGCTCCGGCTTTCACGGGCACTTTCAACTCCGGGTATCTCTGGGAGTTCCAGGTTTCAACAGTGCTCGACCTTACGCCGCCGAAAGTTTCCTACGTCATCCCGAACGACGGCGCGAGTGGCGTGCCGCGCAACTCGCTGGTCCAGGTGACGTTCGATGAAGCGGTTGATCCGGTCAGTGTGACCTCCGGCCTCTCGATCACGCGCACGGGCGGCAACGTCGTTCCGGGCGTGCAGCAGATCGGTAACGCCTATCGCACCGTCGAATTCCACACCAACGAAGCTTGCGGCACGAACTCTTGCGGCGAAGAAGTGTTCTGCCTCCCAGGCAACCAACAAATCAACGTACGCGTGCGCACCGACGCGCTGACATCGACTCCGCCGCTCGGCATCTATCCTCCCAACGGCATCACCGACATGGCGGGTAACGCGCTCGATGGTAACGGCAACGGTACGGCGCAAGGTTCTCCCGATGACGACTACACGTCTGACTTCCGCACGTCCAACGAGATCGATCTCGTGCCGCCGAAAGTTGTCTCTCAGGAACCGGCGGTGCTGCAGGGCAACATCGCGCGCGATCTCGCGATGGCGGTGACGTTCTCGAAACTCATGAGCTCGACGAGCTTCACGACGGATAATGCCAGGCTCGTGCCGGGAGCGAATGGTGCCCCGACGAACTACTCGATCGAGACCGAAGCGATTTCTTCCGTCGTTGGTGGTGATCCAGATCAAACGAAAGGCATCATTGATCACGATCTTCTGTCGATCAACCAGCCGTACGCCATCAACCTCACCTCCGGCCTGCGCGATTTGCGCCAGAACTGCTTCTACCCAGGCGGCGGCCAGACGGTCTGTACCGGAACTGAACCGTATTGCTGCAATGGCGTGCCTTCACAGGTCGCTTGCGGCTTCCTCCCATAACCTATGCGCGCGTTCTTCCGACGTCATCGATCATGGATCATCAGCCTGGCGCTTCTCGCGCCGTGCTTGTGGTTTGCGTCTCATGGCGTGGTAAACGCGCAGGGCGTGACCTCGAACGAGATTCTTCCGGGCCAAATTGGCGCGGAGCTTGGAACCGGCACGACCGACATTCGCATCACGATCGCTCGCATCATTCGCGTAGGGCTCGGCCTTCTCGGCACGATCGCACTGCTTCTTGTTTTGTACGCGGGTTTCACTTGGATGACGGCGGCGGGGGATGAGACCAAAATCACGCGCGCGAAGAAAACGCTCTCGGGCGCGGTGATCGGACTCGTCATTATCATGTCGGCCTTCGCGATCGTTTCCTACGTTCTGAGTTCGCTGATCAGTGCGACGACGGGTGGCCCTGGCGGTGGCGGTCCTGGCGGCGGCGGAGGCGGGGGAGGCGGTTTTGGTGGCGGTTCCGGTGGTGCTTTCCGACCGACGGCGATTCAGCCGAGCGGCTCGCTTCCGAAATACGACGTCACGGCGGCCGTGACCTTCAGCGCCGCGCCGACCGATGACGCGACCAACATTCGCGCCAACATTCTTCTTGAGAAGGTTGAAGGCACAACGCGCACGAGCGTCGACTACGAACCCGTTGTTGAAAATTTTACGATTCGTTTGCGTCCGGTAACGCCGTGCCCGGCACCGAACGCTGATCGCCGCTGTCTCGAACAAAACACCGACTACCAGATCACGGTGCGCGCGGGACTCCGCAATGCTTCGACGTCTGATCCGCGCACGGTGAGCTGTGGCCTCGGCGCGATGTGCTCGCGGAGTTTCAGAACCGGCGAAACCGTCATGACGGAACCGCCGACGATTACGATTTCCAGCCCGACCGACGGCCAGTCCGTTCCGGCCGGCGACCTCGTGCCGATCCAAGCGATCGCTACCGACGAAAGCGGTATCGCGACGGTTGAATATTCGGCGGATGGCGCTTTCTTCACGGCGGACGGCAACGTTCAAAACATCGCGCCTTCAACGTATTCGAGCCAGTCGGTGTGGGACACCACAGGCCTAGCACCGGTCAGAACGGTTTCTCTCTCGGCTCGCGCGGTCAACATCGACGGCGACGAAGCGCGTTCGAGCGCGGTGCGTGTGACGGTGCGCCCGCAATTCTGTTTCAACAATGTACGCGATGGAGACGAAGTCGCGGTCGATTGCGGTGGTTCATGCGGTGCCTGCACCGGCGGCAGCTGCACCGACAACAGCCAATGCTCTTCCGGTCTCTGCCAGAACGGCCAGTGCGTCGAGAATCCGCAGATCACCGACGTGCAACTTCGCGACGGTCGTCCCGGTAACCTCGTGACGATCACGGGTGATCGTTTCGGATCGACGGCGGGTACCGTGACGTTCTTGGGTACGGCGGCGGCAGGGGATGATCAAGTGGCGACCGTCGCACAATGCGCAAACGCTTGGAGTGACAATCGTATTGTCGTACTCGTGCCGCAAGGCGCGGTTACGGGACCGATTCGCGTCGCTGCTTCCGGAGGACGCCAAGACGCGACGAACGATGCCTACGGACCGATCATCACCGATTTCCAGGTGAACGACGTCGCACGTCCGGGTATTTGTTCGGTCGCTCCGGCTTCGGTGAAAACGGGGAATACGGTCGTTGTGACCGGTCTCGCCTTTGGCGCGGCACAGGGTGATTCACGCGTGCAAATTACGCGCGCCGGTGCCGATTGTTCTCAAATTCAAGATTGGACGACGGCTGCGGAAGCTTCCCAGGTGTCTCCGTGGAGTGAAACGTCCTTCTCGCCGACAATTCCGAACGTTGAAACAGATTTTGATGGTTCGAATTTCTTGTTGCGCGTAACGGTTGCGGGACAGCCCTCGAACACAGCATGTCTTCGCGTCGAACCTCCTGAAGCGGGAACCGAACCGCGCGTCGAATTCATCACGCCAGAAGACGGATCGGTTGGCACGTACGTGTCGCTCTTCGGTTCGAACTTTGGTTCCGGCGGCACGGTGCGTTTCAGGAATGCTGCGGGCGAAGCGGTCGGTGATATCAGTTTCCCGGCGCAATGCGCGGCGGGCTATTGGACGAACGCCAGCGTCACCGTCAAAGTTCCTGCGCGTTTCACGACGCCGGCTGACACGGCGGTCGCGCTTGGTGCGTACAACGTCACGGTTGTGCGTTCCGACGGTCGCGTATCAAACGCAATTCCGTTTACGATCAATACCGATCCGCTCACGCCTGGCCTCTGCCGCGTCGATCCCGACAACGGCCCGATCGGCACCGCGGTGACGCTCTACGGCGACGGTTTCGGCACGATTTCCGGCGCCGATCTTCCGGCCTTCATCACCGCGCATCCTGACGCTGTTCGTTTCAACGACAACATCAACGCCTCTTCAATCGGCCAGTGGCAGTCGTCTTCGATTGCTGCGTCGGTTCCCGATGGCGCGACGACGGGTCCGGTGCGTGTGCGCACGTTTGTTGGTGCGACACCGGCTGAATCCAATGGTGTAAATTTCCAGATTCGTGATTGCCGCGAGAGTGGTGGCGATGCTTCGTGCGGTAGCGGACGCAGCTGCTGCGATGATGGTGCTTGCCGCGCGTCGTGCGGTGCTGCGGCCGCTGCTGGTGGTTTTGCATGGCAGTTCTCGACCGGACCGATTCCGGTGTTCCCGATCGTCATGGAGAACGCGACGTGCCAAGCCACGGCTCCTTCGGCTATGCCGAGCCCGAACCCCTTCAAGGGCATGACCGACGTCTGTACCGACATGGGAACCATGACGGCACGTTTCAGCTTGCCGATGGATCCTGCCACGTTCAACGCCGCGAACGTCGTCTTTGAAGCTTGTGGCACGGGAGCAACGATCTCAACAACGTGTTCTGCTGTCGCGGGTGCTGGAGCGCCGAGTCTTCTCGATTACGACACCGACGGCCGCTCGCAACTCGTGTTGCCGGTAAACGGACTCGCGCCGAACACGTGGTATCGGCTGACGATCCGAGACCAGGTACGCAGCCTCGGTACAGCCGAGAGGGGAGCACAGGTGCTCGACGGCAACTTCGATGGTCGCGCAGGTGGCGCCTATGTTACGTCCTTCAAAACAGGGGCTGGTCCTTGCGTGATTTCCGGTGTCGACGTGCAACCGACGAGCGCGCTGATTGCCGCTGCCGACGAAACCAAGGATTATCAAGCGTTCCCGCTATCGAGCCGCTGCATCATTCTTTCCTGCGCTGGTCGCACCGTGAACTGGGCTTCGACCGATCCGGGTAAAGCGACGATTGTTTCGCTTGGCGGTTCGCGCCAGTGCGAAGCGGTCGCGACGCCGGTTTCCGAAACCGACCCAGGTCCGCCGATCCAAATCCGTTCGACGGTCGATGGTTTTGCAGACTCCGGTTTGCTGACGGTTGATTACGCCAACCCGCGCGTTGTTGAGTATGGCCCGCACGACTGCAACGAAGCCTGCGTCAACACGGTCGGTTTCGCCTACTTCAACACGCCGATGGCTGAAAGCGGTCCCAGCAGCATTCTTTCGAATGTGCGCTTGTATCGCTGCCGCAACGAGTCGTGTCTGACGTTCGAGGGTGAAGTACCGCTCGCGCCGAACTACAACGCGCCGGCGAGACTCTTGTCGTTCGGCAACGTCGCGCTCGCGCCGAACACCTGGTACCGCGCCGTTATTCTCGGCACTGCACAGAGTACGAGCCAAGCGCCTCTCACGGGTCTGAACTATTCTGGGAATGCTTTCAGCTGGATTTTCCGCACGCGCCTAAGCGGCGATCCGTGCGGTCCGCAAAGCGTGACCCTGGCTCCGCAACAGACGACGCTGCGCTACATCGGTGAAGTATCGCCGATCACAGCCATGCCACTGAGCTCTCCTGACACCTGTGCCGCAAACGGCCAGATGCTCAACGCGTCTTCCTATAACTGGGCATGGAGCAAGGCACAGAACCCGGCTTCACCTGTTTCGATTCGTCTTTTGCCTGACGTGCCGCCGGGTACGCTTCTCAACACCAATCCGATTCTTCCGGCTGGCTGTTCGACCAACTGTCTCATGACAGGAAGTCAGCCAGCAGGAACGCCTTCATGCGGCAACGGCACGCTTGAACGTGGCGAAGCGTGTGATACGCCCGGGCTGAATGGTTGCAATGCGAACTGCTTGTCGACAGGCAATACGCTCACGAACGGTTGCGGTGACAGCACGGTACAGGCAGATCGCGGAGAAGAGTGCGATGCGGGTGCCGCGAATGGTACCGCAGCGGCTGGTTGCACGACGTCCTGTTTGCTCGTCGGTTCCACCCCTGGACTCTCGGCTTGCGGCAACGGCTCCACAGGCGTTGGCGAAGCGTGCGACGATGGCAATACGCAAGATGGCGACGGCTGCAGCTCGCGCTGCGTACTCGAAGGTTCTCGCCAGAACGTCTATGTTTGCGGCAACGGCTTATTGGAAACGCCAGGCGAACAGTGCGACTACATACTTGGAGCTGGAGGTCTTGCCACGCAGCTTCTCATCGCTGGACGCCCGCCTGCGGCGCTTGGCGCGACGGATGAACGTAATCCGACGCGTCCGAATTTCGCCTGCGGACAAAGCTGCTTGCTGCGCGGAAACCCCGTCACGTGCACTGCCGGCACCAACTGCTGTGGCAACGGCGTGATCGAACCCGCGAAAGGTGAAAACTGCGACGCGGCCGCCAAGAACGGCGACGCCTCTTCCGGTTGTTCGACGCGTTGCACGAGGACGGGTTCCGATCCGGAACTTCGCGCCTATTGCGGCGACACTGTTATTAGCATGCAGCCTGCGGACCCTCTGACGAATGCTCAAAACGGTGGCGGTGAAGAATGCGAAGCGTTGGCGCTCGATGCGAACATCGATCCGATGCAAGTCATCGAAGCGCGTAATCAGTGCGACGCCCGCAATAACTGCAGCGCTTCGGTAACAGCCGCGATCGGCACGGTCTCCGGACAGGGGAGCGTGAATGTTGAGTGCTCTTGCCGCGCTGACAGTGACTGCTCCGCCTTTGGACCGAATCTTTCGTGCGGCGCCGGAGCGTGCTGTTTCCCGCGTCCGGACGCGCCGGATATTAATCCGAAGGGCGGCAACGAATGCCGGAACGTCCAGATCAGCGTCGAGTTCGGCGAAGAAATGAATACCGGCTCGTTGCAGGGTGGTCTCGTCGTCGAATCGTGCCCGAGCCACGCCTTCAACGAAAAAGGCCCGCGCTCGTGGTTCGCGCGCGCCGCTTCCTCTGTCGGCCGCTTCTTCCGCTCCTTGGTCGGCATGGAAGCATCCGCTTCGCATATCTGTGCGCCGATCGAAGGCGCCTTTACGCACGTGAATGTCACGGCGCCCGACGCATCGGTGCGCACGATTTCTACGTTCGCTCCGAAACAGATGTTGAGCCCCAACCGACTCTATCGCGTGACGGCACGTGGCGGAGCGACGGGTGTGAAAACGATCAAGGGTGTCGGCTATCCCGAAGGCGCCAACACCGTGCAGGACTTCACGACGGGTTCGGATGTCTGCCGCTTTGACGTCGTGCAAACGTCGCCGGCGACGGAACTCATCCAGGACTCTGCGATTCCTCTCACGATCACCGCGACGGCGATGACCGACCGTGGTGGTCGTCTTGAAGCAATTTCTCCCGTTCCTGGCGTCTATGACTGGTCGTGGAGCTGGGCGAATATCCCGGAGAGCGCCACGGTTGGTCCGATTCTCGACATGACGGCTGTTGCGGGTGCTCCATCCACAATCGTTCAAGCGAAAAAGGGCTTGAACGGTCAGGAACAGGTTGCTGCGACCGCTCGTATTACAACGGATACGGCACTCACGCCTACGACGGCGGGTCAGGACAAAGTCGGGAAATCGACGATCACGGTCATGCTCTGCCAGATGCCGTGGCCGCGCCGCGATGTCTCGACGGGTGCTTGGGCACCGTATGTCGATCCGCAGACGCACTTCGAATTCTATTATTGCCGCGACAACGCCGGTGCCGCACTGCCGGAGCTCATGAGCGCTCCGACGCAAGGACAGTCGGTTGGTGGTTCTGGCTTGCTGCGCTTCTGCGCCGCGACAACCGATTTCTCGCAATCGCGCGCCTGCACGACGAACGCGGACTGCAACGCCGGCGACACCTGCCGCTCCAAAGACCTCTTGTACCGCTTCCAGTCGGAGTGGAAGGTTTCTGACGCCATTGGTGTGCGCGTGTACGAAAACAGTGACCGTCTTACGCCGCAAGAGTGGTACGTCGCCCAGCGCTTCTCGGGCAAGACTCAGAGCGCGACAGTCGATGGCTACATGGCGATCAAAGACGAACGCACGGTCTATATCGGCGCGGCCGACAAATACGGCGATCCGGATCTCCGCTCATACATCTACGTCTTCGCGTTTAACGATCACGCGGACCCGCGCACGGCGGAAATCTTTAATCGTCTCGTCAGCAACATCAACTTCAACACGAATTTGGTGCCTTCGGATCGCGTGACGAACGTATGTAAGAACGCCGCTGGAGAATTGCTCCACCTGACCGCAGAAAACACGGCACCGATTACCTGCAGCAGCAATCTTGATTGCGATCGCGCATTGCCGAACGGTCCTGCGGGCATGCGCTGTGACGCCGACAAAGACAAGATCCGCCGCGACATGCGCCGCTGGCAGGATATGCGTGTGATCGAACAATCGCTCGAGACGTCGCGCGAACAGACCGGCTTCTATCCGAAACTCGAATCCGGCAGTTTCGTGCGCGGTTTCACGACATCCAAGTGGCCTTCGTGGAGCCAGCAGCTCGGCGGAGCCGGCAGTGTCGTTGATCCGATCAATGCCTTTAATCGTTGCGAAGCGTTCGGTTCCGAGTGTTCCATCAGCCGTGTTGCGTGCTCTGTGAATTCTGATTGCACAGGTGGAGCAGGGGATGTCTGCCGCGCCACGTTCGAAGCAGAGACGTGCTACAACGACAAGATCGGCATCTTCGCTTGCCCCGCAAACTCGCACGTCTACCAGTATCGCGCGATCGGCGGCATCGACTACCGCATGGCCGTCGACTTCGAATACGTCACCTATCAATGGTTGGGAACGTCTTGTTCATCGAAACCGAGCGCGTTCGCTTGCGATGCTGCGCTGGGTTGCTCGTGGGTTCCTTCCGGTCCGACGACCGGTAGCTGCCAGACGCGTATCACGATTTCTCCAGTCTGCTCCGGTCAGCCTTCAACCGCGCCGCGAGCATGTCTCGCGACGGGTGCGAGCTGCACCTCTTCCAGCCAGTGCGCTCCGCAAGATGCGTGTATGCCAGTCGGCGTACCTCTCGTCGGCCCAGCTGCTGGTGGTGCCTGTGGTAATGGTTTGCTTGAAGGTACAGAAGAGTGCGAAGTCGGCATGACGCGCAACGTCGCCTGTGCCTCCGGCGGACAAGATTTTGAAACGTGCAACGCTGCTTGCACATGGCAAGTGCAGACGGCTTGCCCTGGAGCTGCTGCGTGTGGCAACGGATCCCTTGAATCGTTTGCTGGTGAATCGTGCGATGATGGCGCTCAAAACGGCCAGTACGGTCGCTGCCGCAGCGGTAGTCTTGGTTGCGTGAAGCGTTGCGTCAACATCGCCAAGCGCGCGTCGTTCGACGGCAACTGCGCGGACGGAAGCTGTGACCTTGGACAAGCGTGCAGTACGAACTCCGACTGCTCCGGCTTGCCGTATCCGTCCGTGTGTACCGATCGCATGAATTTCTGCGGTGACGGCGTGAAAAATGGTTCTGAAGTGTGTGATGACGGTGCCAGAAACGGCGAGTACGGTTTCTGTGCGTGGGACTGCCGTGGTCCCGGTCCTCGTTGCGGTGATGGCAGTACCAACGGTGGTGAACAATGCGATGCAAACCAGACAAGTACCCAGGGTGTTTGTGTCCCAACCGGCTTCTCGTTGGTTGATACAAATACCGCGCCGCGCGACTTCGCTTCTTGCGCCAGAACTTCTGATTGCGCCACGGGTGAAACATGCTCGCTCTGTGCCGCCACAACCGGAGGTCTTCCACAAACGCGTACCAAGAGCTGCAAAGCGGCAACGGAACCTGTTGGCGATGCGTGCACCTTTAACGATTGGTCAATCTGCCGTCCTTCCGGTGCTTGTGGCAACGGTGTTGTTGAAGGTGCCGAGCAGTGCGATGCTGGCGCGGCAAACTCTCCGAACGGCACGTGTCTCGCGACCTGCAGGCTCAACGTCTGTAACGATGGTTTCGTACGCACCGGCGTTGAACAATGCGACAACGGCACGGCCAACGGAGTTCTCTGCACGCCGCAATACGGTTCTGTCTGCAACTACTGCAAGAACGATTGCTCCATTGAAACAATTTCCGGTGCCTTCTGTGGCGATAGGACAATTTCGGCGCCGCCGGAAACGTGCGACCCAGGTCCGGTGACAGCTTGGTGCAGCCGCACGTACCAGAATCCGTCTGATACGAGCGGGGTGAAGGGTTGCACGACGAACAACGACTGCTTGCCGGGCGTCTGCCGCAACTATCCGGGCGCGTCCACGAGCACGAGTGCCGCACCCGCCTCATCAACGTTCGCGCGTTCTGATGTGGAGATTCCGATGTTCGGTCCTCTTGGTGAGGCCGCGCGACGTTTTGCTGGTTCGATCGTCACCTTCGCGACGTGCGGCCCCGGTGAGTGCAATGCCGGCGTTCCTGGCGACACGACTCCTCCCGCGATTGGCGCGATCACGACAGCTCCGACAAGTCCGACAACGAACGACTCGGTTGTCATCACCGTTTCGGATGTGACGGACGCTGCCGCACTCGTCGACAACATCGATATCTATCTCACGACGGCCGCTGTCCAAGTATTGAGAACAACCTGTCGGTTTAATCCGCGCCTGGCGACCGCGGCTTGCTCCGTCAACGTCGGTCAGCTTTCAGCGGGCATCCACACGATCACGATCAACGCGTTCGATGGCAATGGAAACATGTCGGCGCGCACGCAGAACCTCGTTGTCACCACTGCGACAACGCCCCCAGACCGCGCTGATACCGGTTTTGATGGTACGGGGTTGGAACTCGACCCGGGCACCTACGCTCCGTATACGGGCACAGGTACGGCTGCGCCGGAAGGTGCGCCTTGCCGCGCTGCTGGAGATTGCGCCGCAGGTCAGTATTGTCAGGGTGGCGAAGGTCAGTGCATTGCGTATAACACGCAGTGTCAGCCGGAGCCGTACACCAACACGCAAGCGGCCGCGACGGCCAGAAAATGTAAGGTCAACGGTCGCCTTTGTACGAGCGATGCCGAATGCGGAGCAAATGGTCCGTGCGTCGCGTATCGTCTCGATGGTTCTTGTAACTACTGTTCAAACGCCTGCTTCGGCACGAATGCGAAGAGCGCGGCGTTCTGTGGTGATGGCGTGAAGCAAGGATTGTTCGGTGAGCAGTGCGATGGTCAGGGTGATCCGGAAGCGCGCGGCCAAGGCACGACGTACGTCTGCCGTAACGATTGCGTCTACGATCCGAATGGCGGCTATTGCGGCGACAATACGATTCAATCGACCTACGGTGAAGTCTGCGACACAAACAGATTCGCGGGCGGCGCGGCCCCGTCTTGCGCCTCACAGGGTGCCGGTACGGCCGGCCAGGTGCTGTGCTCAAGAGGTTGTGGTCTCTATACCGGCGGTTGCGACAACGGCACACTTCTCCCAGGCGACTTCCGCTTCAAGATCTCGTGGCCTACGCCGCACACGGCAGCAAACGAAGTCGACTTGTACGTGAAAGCGGTCTACAGCTCAGGTCCGCTCGCGGGACAAACGCGTTACTTCGGCTGGAAAGACGGCTCACCGGATACGCGCTATGTCGGCAACGGCAACTTCTCGACCGATCACATCCAGCTCTTCTGGGACGTAACGGGCGGCACGCACGCAACAGACCCTGAAATCATGGTGCTCTCGACCCAGTCATTGCCGCAGGGTACCTACCATGTCTTTGCCAACGGCGGCAGCTGCTTCGTTGATGGAAACTACGGCCTGGCACCGCTCTTCGATCGCAACACCGGTTGGTGGAAGGGAGCCAGCTCGACGATCAAAGGAAACTCCATCTTCACGATCGAAGCAGGATCAGCTGCGAGCGTCTCTGGTATCACAACCGGCACGACTCGCACACTCACGAGCGTCTCGGACATCTCTGGAAACCCTTGCATGTGGTACATCGGTCGTATCGACAAGACGGCCTCCTCGACCGAAGGACGTTTCACACTGAAGAACAAGTACGTAAACAGAGCCGACGGCCCGAACGCGAACGATTAATATGAAGCGACTTGTCATCATCATTAGCCTTGTCGCCGTTTTCCTCGCAGGAACCGCAACGGTCGTGATCATCCTCCGCGCTCGCGCGGCACGCCTTGCGGTTCCGGGGGTCGAGGTTCCTGCTCCTGTTACAGAAACTGGGGCGAAACCGACGCCGGTTCCAGGCTCCCCGGCGACGTCGAAGCCCGATGGCATTGTTCCTCTTGAAAGAGATTCTCCGCCGATCTTGTCCGAAGCGGCACAAAAAGACAGCGATAACGACGGCTTGATCGATGGGGAAGAGGCGATGCTTCGCACGGATCCGAATCGCAAGGATACGGATAGTGACGGGCTCAGCGACCTCGACGAAGTGCGTTCTTTTTGCACGGATCCGCTCAAAGCGATGACGGACGGCAAGACGCAGGATAAAACGTGGGTCGCGACGCGTCAGCAAGAAGCGAGTGCCGCAGGACAGCGTCCGGTATTTTGTGTAGAATAAAAAGGTATGATCTTCTTCCTCTTCGACGACAAAACCGAACCGGCTGATATCTTCGCCGAGATTCCTTCCGAAAAACCGACGAACGTTCCTCCGCAGATGCCTGGAGCTGCAGCTCCGGTCGCGGCGAGCCAAGGTGTCGTGATGCAGCAAGCCGCTTTCGGCAAGAAGGGGATTCTGATTCTCGTGCTTGTCGTCGTCTTGATCGGCGGCGGCGCAGCAGCCTACTTCTCGCTTCGTGGCAGTAAAGTTCCTGTGGAACCCGCAGTGCAACTTCCTACGCCCGAACCGCAACCCACGCCCCAGCCACAACCTGAACCTCAACCACAGCCGCAGCCCGAGCTGCAGCCAACACCGCCTCAGCCGGAAATCGATAGCGATGGCGATGGTCTGAGTGATATGCGTGAGAGTCAAATCGGCACGAATGCCGGCATGGTCGACACAGACAACGACGGGCTCTCCGACCGAGAAGAAGTCGAAGTCTACATGACGGATCCGAACAATGTTGATACGGACGCCGATACGTTCAAAGACGGCGACGAAGTCAGAAACGGCTACAATCCGAAAGGCGCGGGAAAACTCCTTCAGATCCCGCCCGCTCCGTAACCACGTTTGAAAGCCATGCCCGAGCAGCCAGCACCGCAAAGCGCCGCCGCCCCGAAAGATCCGGTGATCTACACGATCCCCGAACAGTTTTATGGCGTGGCGGCAAAGGCGCAGCTGCCGAAAGACATGCCTGTCCCGACGACATCGATGGCGATCGTGCCAAGTCCTGCGTCGAACGAACCTCCAAAACCGAAAAAAGAATCTGGCAGCAAGAAATGGATTCTCATCCCGATTATTGCCGTCGTGCTTTTGGCCGGTATGGGCTTTGCAATTTGGTGGTTCCTTCGTCCAGATCCGCCCGCGCAGCCTGTTGCGCCTTCAGTCACCCTCCCGACGCCGCAGCCTCAACCCGAACCCCAGCCACAACCAGAACCGCAACCTCAGCCGGAACCCGCCACAACCACGCCAGCGACGCCGCCGAATGATGACGCGCTGGATCCGGATAATGATGGACTGACGAATTTTGAAGAGGGAATGTACAAGACAGGTCCTCTGAACAGCGACACGGACGGCGACGGCTACTCAGACGGCCTCGAAGTCACAAACCTGTACAATCCAATTGGTTTCAAGCCGACAAAACTTGAAGAAGCGAATCTTGTCGTTCCGTTTGCGGACGCCAACGATGCATTCAGGGTGCTGACACCGGGCGGCGGTAGTTTCCAAGAATTCTGGAATGCCTATGTTTTCGCGATCGGAAGTTTCGAATATCTTGAAGTGCGCAAAGAGGAAAATCCCGACGCGCAATCCGTCCTAGACTGGTATCTGACGAGGAATCCAAGCGTTTCCCCGACGCAGGTTGAGCAATTTTCCACGAAGTCCGGACTTGAAGGTGTCCGTGCGTCAGACGGCGTTATCGCGTATATCAACCTTGAAGGCAAGATCTATCGTCTCGCATACGTCCAGTCCTACGGCGAAGGTGAAGCAGGCGGGCCGACGGAGCCTTGGCCGAACGCGCTGAAGACAACCTTCCGTATGTTCACCAATAGCTTCAGCAAGAAGCCATGATCGTTACCGTTCCCGTCGCTCGGCGCGTCAAAGCGCCGGTTAGCGACGCTTGGATTAAAAAAACGGTCGAAGCCGCGCTGCGCGGCGCGAAGGTAAAAACTTCCGCCGAAGTCGGCGTCGTTTTCGTTTCCGACCGCGAGATGACAAAGCTCAACACGGTGCATCGCAACAAGAAAAAAACGACGGACGTCCTTTCGTTCGCAGACGGTGAGCATGGGCTGCTCGGCGACGTTGTCATTTCAGTCGCGCAAGCCGAGCGCCAAGCGAAGGAAGCCAAGAAACCCTTGCGTGACGAGCTCGCGATGCTTGTTGTCCACGGCGTGCTGCACCTCTTGGGTTACGACCACGAAACGCTCAAAGACGAAAACGTCATGTTTCCGCTCCAAAAGCGTATTCTGAAATCGCAAAAATATGGTTGATACCGGGCGTTTTCTGCGCAGTCTGCGCTTCGCGGTGAAGGGCATCATGACGCTCGCTCGCGAAGAACAGAGTTTTCGTCTTCAGCTCTTCGCGGCCGTCGTGCTGACCGTGCTGATCTTCATTTTCAAACTCTCGCGCGCGGAAACGGCGCTCCTTGTCGTTGTCGCTGCGATGACGCTCGTGCTAGAATTACTCAACGGCGCCGTCGAGCGGCTCGTTGATCTGTTCAAGCCGCGCATGCATGAGTACGCCGAGCAAATTAAGGACATGATGGCGGGTGCTGTGCTCGTCAGTTCGGTTGGCGCGCTCCTCGCGGGCGTTTTGGTGTTTTGGCCGCACGTCTTCAAGTGAACTTTATGGCGAAGTCTTCCTCCAACGAAATCGTCGCAGGTCTCGACATCGGCTCTTCGTCGGTGCGTGTTGCCGTCGGGCAACGCAGTTCTTCCGCGGGTGGCCGCGAGTCGATCCAGATCATCGGCGCGGCAGAAGCTCCGTCAGTCGGCGTCAACAAGGGTGTGATCACCTCGATTGAAGACGCCATCTCTTCGGTCTCTACCTGTTTGGAAAAAGTCGAGCGCATGACCGGCGTGCAAATCGAGCGCGCTTTTGTCGGCATTTCCGGTAGCCACATCGTTTCCCAGGAATCAAAAGGTGTCGTTGCGGTCTCGCGTTCCGACGGCGAGATCCGCGAAGAAGACGTCGAGCGCGCTCTTGAAGCTGCTCGTACCGTTGCCACACCTTTAAACTACGAAATTCTCCACGTCCTGCCCAAGAGTTTTATCGTCGACGGGCAGTCGGGTATTAAGGATCCGGTCGGCATGACCGGCATTCGTTTGGAAGTCGACGCGCAAATCATCCAGAGTCTTTCTTCGCAGCTCAAAAATCTTTCCAAGTGCGTCTATCGCACCGGCATCGAGATCGACGACGTCGTGCTCGGTATTTTGGCGGCCTCCGAAGCCGTTGCCAGCTCGCGCCAAAAAGAATTGGGTGTCGCCGTCGCCAACATCGGAAGCTCCACTACGTCGCTTGCCGTTTATGAAGATGGAGACGTGTTGCGCACGGTCGTGCTTCCGATTGGCAGCGATCACATTACGTCCGACGTGGCGATCGGTTTGCGCACCTCGATTGAAGTTGCGGAACGCGTGAAGGTTGAACATGGTCTCGCCTCGTCGCGTGAAGCGAAGCGCGAAGACATCCGCCTCGCCGATCTTGGCGCCGAAGAGGACGAAGTTGTCAGCAAGAAGTTTGTCGCTGAAATTATCGAGGCGCGCGTCGAAGAAATTTTTGGCAAAATCGATAAGGAACTCAAGAAGATCGACCGCAGCGGACGTCTTCCGGCCGGCATCATCCTGACCGGTGGGGGAGCGAAGTTGAACGGTTTAGTCGACATGGCCAAGACAGAACTGCGCCTCCCGGCCGCGCTCGGCTATCCGGTAAACGTCTCAAGTATCACCGATCGCACAAACGACATCGCTTTTTCGACGGCGGTCGGCCTCGTTCTTTGGGGCCACCACCTTTCGGAGAATGCGCGCGGTCAAAACGGCTTGGCCAGCAAATTCGGTGATTTGCAGGTCGGAAGCCGCTTTAAAAAGCTATTACGCTCGCTCCTGCCTTGAGATGGGCATAAGGTGAACAATAATCGTGTTCAAAGACCCTTGAGAAAGGGGATTTTTTTATGTACGCTGAAAGAGAAGATTTATAACCACTCGCGCGCAGCGCCACTATGGGCGAAGTCAAACCCGCGGTAGAAACATTCGCGAAGATCAAAGTCGTCGGCGTCGGCGGTTCGGGCAACTCCGCCGTCAACCGCATGATTTTGTCGAAAATCCGCGGTGTCGAATTCATCGCCGTTAACACGGACGTTCAAGCGCTGCATCACTCGCACGCGCCTGTGAAGTTGCATATCGGAAAAACCGTTACGCGCGGCCTTGGCGCAGGCATGGATCCTGAAATGGGCAAGCGCGCCGCCGAAGAGAGCGCCAACGAAATCCGCGAAGCGCTCAAGGACGCTGACATGGTGTTCGTGACGTGTGGACTCGGCGGAGGCACGGGTACGGGTGCGGCGCCGGTCGTGGCGGAAATCGCTCGTGACCTCGGCGCGCTCACCGTCGCTGTGGTTACGCGCCCCTTCGCGTTTGAAGGTGCGAAGCGCCGCGACGTCGCGGAGGCCGGTTACAAGGAATTGAAAGATCGTCTCGACACCATCATCACGATTCCGAACGACCGCGTTCTCGGTCTCATCGATAAAACGACGTCGCTTCTCGACGCCTTCAAAATTGTCGATGACGTCTTGCGCCAAGGCGTTCAAGGTATCAGCGAACTTATCACCGTGCCGGGCCTCATCAACGTCGACTTTGCCGACGTGAAGGCGATCATGCTCGGCCAAGGCTCAGCTCTCATGGGTATCGGTCGCGGTGCCGGAGAAGGCCGCGCGATCGAAGCTGCGAAGCAGGCGATCGCGAGCCCTCTTCTTGAGGTCTCGATCGATGGCGCGCGCGGCATCTTGTTTACCGTCACGGGCGGTCCGAGCCTGGGCATGAAAGAAGTCGCCGACGCGGCCGCTGTTATTACAGAGAAGGCCGACGAGGGCGCCAAGGTGATCTTCGGTGCGGTCATTGATGAATCGATGAAAGACGAGATCAAAGTCACTGTCGTGGCGACGGGTTTTGACAACCAGGAGCGTTCACAGATGACCACGTCGATGAAGAGTATTCTCTCGGCTGGTTCAATTGCCCCCGCTTCGAAGCCTTCTATTTTTGCTACGAAACCTGCCGAGGAAAAACCGGTCGTGGCCGCCGTGCGCCCGATTGAAGTGAAGCCTCAAGTTCAGCCCCAACCACAACCGGTATTTGATCCGTCGCGCGCCTCGGCTATGCCGAAGCGTATCAAGTCGCTCGAACCGGAGCCTCAGCGCTTCCGCGGCACCTCCCCGGTACCGCAACCGGCCGGCACGGCCGCTGAAGAAGAAGAGCTCGACATCCCCGCCTTCATTCGGAAGAAGATGCTGTGAGGTGCGTTGCGTGCAACCACAAAGACACCAAAGTTGTTGACTCCCGCCTGTCACAAGGTGGGATGAGCATTCGTCGTCGTCGGCAATGTCTCAAGTGCCATTTCCGTTTCTCGACTGTCGAAGAAAGCGAAATTCTCGATCTCACGGTCGTGAAGCGCGACGGCCAGCGCGAAACCTACATGCGCGAGAAGCTTGAGTCTGGACTCCGCAAGGCCATCCAAAAACGACCGATCACGGCTGAGGTTTTCAAGGATCTCGTGAATCAGGTGGAACGAGATTTGCAAAAGAGAAAGAAGAACGAAGTGACGAGTCGCGAAGTCGGAGAGATCGTCATGAATCGCCTGAAGCAAGTCGATACGGTCGCGTATATTCGCTTCGCATCGGTCTATCGCGCCTTTGAGGACGTGAAAACGTTCCAGGACGCGCTCGAACATTTGGCCAAGTCCAAGAAAAAACGCTGATACGGACTATGGAGGATACGTCCGCGCAGAAAAGTGAACGCCGCAATCCGCTGACGTACGTCATTGTGGCGAGTTTTCTTTTGGGAAGTTTTTCCGGTGCCGCGTTTGGCGTCCTCTTCGCCGTTTCTCTGAATCAAAAGTATTATCCGTGGCGCGAAACGGCTGATCCCGCTGCCGCTGTTGCGCGACAACCGGTGTCAGCCGAAGATCGCCGCGTGATCGACGCGGTCCGCGAAGTGTCGCCGGCGGTTGTGAGCGTCGTGGTTAAAAAAGATCTTTCTAAACTGTACGAAACCACCGGCCCGCTCGGCTATTTCGGATTTGAAATCCCTCAAGCACCGACTGTGCCCGGGCAAAAACAGGAAATCGGCGGAGGCACGGGCTTTGTTATTTCTGAAGACGGTCTCATCCTTACGAACCGCCATGTCGCTGCCGATACCGAAGCCGACTACGAAGTCGTATTTTCCGACGGCACTATTCTCCCAGCCACCGTTTTGGCGCGAGATTCCATTCTTGATATTGCCGTCTTGAAAGTTCAGGCGACAGGGCTCACGGTCGCTCCGCTCGGAGACTCAGATGTGCTCTCGCCGGGCGAAACCGTTATCGCCATCGGTAACTCGTTGTCGGAATATCGCAACTCCGTTACGAAAGGCGTCATCTCTGCCATCAACCGCCGCGTGATCGCGGGAAACGGCTCTGGAGAGTCGGAGGTGCTCGAAGAGGCTTTGCAGACGGATGCCGCGATTAACCCGGGTAACTCCGGCGGACCGCTCGTGGATCTTGAAGGAAAAGTCATTGGTGTAAACACGGCCATCAATCGCTCCGGACAATCGATCGGATTCGCGATTCCGATCAATGCCGTCAAGATCGTGATCGAGAGTGTGAAAGTTCACGGCAAGATTGTCCGGCCGTGGCTGGGCGTACGCTACTCGATGCTGACGGCGGAAACTGCGAAGCGTAACGGTCTTGAAGTAGGGTATGGCGCGTTGTTGGTCGGCGGAACGACACAGGGTGATGGCGCAGCGATCGTGCATGATTCTCCAGCAGACAAGGCTGGACTCAAGGCGGGCGACGTTTTGCTCGATGTTGACGGAGTCCGATTGGAAATTGAACACCCGTTGTCCACCGTGATCGCTAAGAAGAGGGCGGGGGACGTCGTACAAGTGCGTATTTTGCGCGACGGAGTCGAACGCGTCATTCCGGTCACGCTCGGCGTGCTGCCGGACGCGCCGTAACCACCTATGACATTCAAACGCACGAAAATTGTCTGCACGATCGGACCCGCCTCCTCCTCACCGGAGATGCTTTCGAACATGATACGCGCGGGTATGAACGTCGCGCGTCTGAACTTTTCCCACGGCACCTACGAAGAGCACGCTGAACTGATTCGTAAAATCCGCGCCGCGGCGGACGAGCTCGGCGAGCCGATCGCGATTCTTCAAGACCTTCAAGGTCCGAAAATTAGAGCTGGCGTGCTGCCGAAAGAGGGGATTGAACTTAAAGCGGGCGCACGCGTGACGTTCACGACGGGGGAATCGGCGGTCGATGATTTGCGATTGCCTGTCACCTACGAATTCCTGCACAAGGACGTGAAGGCGGGAGAACGTATTCTGCTCGACGACGGTTTGTTGTCGGCCAAGGTGCTAGAGGTTAAAGGACGCGACGTTATTTGCGAAATGATTGACGGCGGTTTGCTCACGTCTCACAAGGGCGTGAATTTTCCGGATTCAAAGCTATCGATTTCACCGATTACGGAAAAGGATAAAGCGGATTTGGAATTCGGCGTAGCTCAAGGTGTTGATTTTATTGCGCTCTCATTCGTGCGCTCCGCGAAAGAAATCATTGAGCTCCGCGAGATGATCACGCGAGCCGAATCGTTCGCGCGCGCGCCGCAAGAAGCATCAATCCGCATTGTGGCGAAGATCGAGAAGCGCGAGGCGGTCAATTGCATGGATGAAATTATCGAAGCGGTTGACGTGATTATGGTCGCGCGAGGGGATTTGGGCATTGAAATGGCTCCCGAACGCGTGCCGATCGTGCAAAAGCAGCTTGTGTCGAAATGCCGCGCGGCTTCGAAGCCCGTCATTGTGGCAACACAGATGCTTGATTCGATGATCCGTAATCCGCGACCAACGCGAGCGGAGGTGTCGGATGTCGCGAATGCCGTTATCGATCACGCAGACGCCGTCATGCTTTCCGGCGAAACAGCCGGAGGCGCGCACCCTCTTGAGTCGGTGGAAATGATGGCCCGAATCGTCCGGGAAACGGAAAATTCGACGCTTGATAATCTTGATGTCGATCATCGACGTGGCGATGCTCGCTCTGTTGAAGAGGCTGTTTCTGAAATCGCGAACGTACTCGTTCGGGATGTTGACGTAAAACTGGTTGTCGTCGCCTCTGCGCATGGGGACCTTGGACGCGTGGTCAGTCGTTTCCGCCCTGAAATGCCGATTCTCGTGACGACGGACAATGCTCGGGTAAGGCGGCAGTTGAGTGTTTCGTGGGGTGTGCTGCCTGTCTTACAGAAGCGTGCCAAGGATGCCGAAGATTTTTTTCAAGAAGTGACGAAGTCTGTGATCGCGCTCGGCTTGGCTGCTTCCGGTGATAAAATTGTCGTTGTTGGGGGCGATCCGATCGGTTCTCTGGCCGATCGCGTCGAAATCCGCGAGCTGCCTTGAAACAATGCTATACTGAAGGGGTATGAGCCTTCGGGAACGTTTGAAAATTCATCCGAACATCGGACTCAAGGTGGCCGGTACGGTCATCTTCTTCGAAATTCTGCTCATCGTGACGTACATGATCGTCACGCAGATTATTATTGACGAGCAGACGTTCACGCATATCTTGAACCTCGATCGCCAAAACCTCGTCGCAATCATCTTGATTTCAACGTTGGTGTTGGCCGGTTATTTCACCTACTTGGTGATCACCCGCATCTTTGGTCCGGTGGCTCAGCTGACGCGCGGTACAGAGGAAATTATGAAGGGGAACCTTGATCTGCATCTCGCGGTTAATACCGGCGACGAATTGCAGGTTCTGGCCGAACGTTTTGACGCGATGGCGGCCGCGCTTAGGACGGAGCGCGAGTCTTTGGAGAACAAAGTAAAAGAGCGTACGCGTGCGCTCGAAGATGCTCAAAAGAAAGAGATTGAGCGTCAGACGGAAGTCTTGAAGCTCAAAGACGAATTTCTTTTCGTGGCGGCGCATGAATTGCGTACGCCAGTAACCTCGATTCGTTGGAGTCTTGAATCAATTGCCGATCGTCGCATGAACGCGGAGATTCGCCAGGCATTTGAAGACGCTGTTTCTGCAAGCAAAAATCTCGCGACTTTGGTGGAAGATTTGCTGAACATGGCACGCCTCGACTCTAAGCGCATTCCGTTCAAGAAAGAGTTCGTGAATTTACTTGACGCGGCCAAGGGTATTGTTAAAGAGATCGAGCCGATTGCCGCCAAGAAAAAGGTGTCGCTGGTGATCGAGGAGACGAATGGACTCGTGCCGATGGCGCTGGCCGACGATCGACGCGTCGACGAAGTGCTCGTAAACCTCGTCTCGAACGCTGTGAAGTACAACAAAGAAGGTGGTAGCGTGCGTATCCGCATTGCGCGTGAGGAACCGTACCTCAGATACGACGTCGTCGACGATGGTCCGGGTATCGCGCTTGAGGAGCAGAAGCACCTCTTTGAAAAGTTCTGGCGTGCGAAGGCTTCAAGCGGTGTTGAAGGAAGCGGTCTCGGCCTGTTCATCGTGAAGCGTCTCGTTGAGGGTATGAACGGCGCGATTTCTTTCAAGAGCGTGCCGGGCAAGGAGACGACGTTCACGGTCAAGCTACCATCGGCCAAGTCATAAAAAGCCCCGACGCGCGTCCCACAGAGCCTTGGCGGCGTGGGATTAGGTCGGGGTTTTTTCGTCTGTGCCGTTCGGTGGCGGACACGGTCCGTGTTTGAGCTCGTGCTTGCGTTTCGACGCGTGCGTCAGTCCGAGCGCGACGATCAGGAAGGCTGTCATCTCGGTCATGCCTTCGGGGAGCCGGTAGGCGCCATCGCTGCAGAGCTGGATCATGCACATGGCGATGAAACTAAGGAGCCAGATCAGTACGAGGAGGTGTCCGGCTTTTGGCGCGCTTGATGTCGTGCCGTTGTGCCAGCGCTGGATCTCCTTCGGCAGGGCATAGAGCACGCCGACGAAAACCATATGTACGATCACGAGCGCGTACGGCGCGGTGTGGACGCCGCGCACGTAGACGTACCACATGACAACGAGGTGAAAGAGCGAATACAGAACGCTCGACAGGTAGAGCTTGCGATCGTTCGGCTCGGTCGCTCTGGCGAATTGGCTGAAAAGCTTGTCCATGCTCACGGCGAGCCTCCTTCTGGTGGTATCCCTACCGTATCGGTGCGCGCGGTTGCCGTCCAGTCGTGTCTGGGATACCGTGTGGATAAGATTCATTACGCATCCGCATGGCCCTCCTCGAATTCTACGGTAAAGAATGCCCACACTGCGTCCGCATGGCGCCGCTTGTCGAACAGCTGGAAAAGGAACTCGGCGTCGAGGTTCAAAAACTTGAGACTTGGCACGACGAAGCGAATAACAAGCTGCGCGGACAGAAGGATGCGGAGAACATGTGCGGCGGCGTGCCGTTCTTCGTTAACGAAGAAACCGGCGCGAAACTCTGTGGCGCGGTTGACTACGAGACGCTGAAAGTCTGGGCGACCGGCAAATAAAAAAAACGAGGCTTAGGCCTCGTTTTTCGTTCAAGCGGCGATCACTTGGACGAAACGCACAATGTAGGTGTGGTAAGGACATGGTGTTGTGCATGAGCGCCGCATTGCCAAGGGGGATCATGACTGCTAGTCTGGCACGCAGCACGACAGAAAGGTCTTTCCATGAAGAACAAGAAAAGTGAGCCATTCGGATCGACACTGTTCGTTCTACAGGGCGAATACTGGTACCACAACGACGCCTCAGGAAAGCGTATCGGCGGCCCGTATCGATGGGCGGCGGTCTTGAGCGAGGCGTGCATTGCCGAAGTGACGGACAAACACGATCATCGTTCTTGGTTGATTGATGTGCGTGGACGAGAGATTGCCGAAGCAGTGCTCGCCGGCAATCATCGTGGTCACAAAGATGGTCCGGGTCCTATTGTCTGGATCGGGTCAAGAAGTCCGGAGGACGATCTTGTGCCTCGTACGGCGGTGATGCCCGACGGCACGATCATTGGCACGTTCGATCGCATCAGCATCGAACCATACAACGACGTGCGTTGGGTGGAGAAAGGCGGCACGTGGCGGCTGCTTGGTGCCGACGGCAAGTTGAGGGGATTGCGAGGTATTACCAACGCCTACGATTTCAGCGATTCCGGACTGGCACTTGTTCGCATCGGCTCTCGCTTCGCTTTCTTGAATACCTCGGGGCAACGGGCGTGGCGCAAAAGCTACGACGACGCCTGCGACTTCTACAAGGGTTGCGCCTGGGTGCGCGAGCCAGATGGTTGGGTCTTGATCAACGCCCAGGGTCAGAAGGTCGGGGCCTTTGCCTACGACGAAGTGCATTCTGCCGACGCCGACGAAGCCTTCACGATCGCGCAAAAAGAAGCCTCATGGTTTCTGGTGCGCCGAGAAGACGGCCTCCGCGTACCCGACGAGGCTTTTGATGAAGTACAGCGTGATCCTGACGGTCGCGGGAGAGTCTTCATCTTGCGACGAGGTGACGCAAAAGAGTCTTTCAATGCCATGACTGGAGAACGCAAACCGCATGATGCGAGAATGGCGCACGCACGCACGCTCTATGCCGCCGGTTTTGGCGGCGAATGAGCCGCTACCGCTTCCTCTTGGGAGCGGTTTTTATGTGCGCGAAATCTCCAAGAAAAGCCACGTCCTCGTCATCGCGTCTCTGGTATACAAAAGAAAAATCCCCATTTCTGAGGATCTTTCTCTGGCGGGCCAGACGGGATTCGAACCCGCGACCTTCTCCGTGACAGGGAGACGCGATAACCGGGCTTCGCTACTGGCCCCTTTTTTGACTGCCAAAGTGTAGCATAGGCCTCTCCAGAGAGCAAGATCCTCCTGGGAGCTTCGCTTGAGGTCGTTTTTGCCTTATACTGTTCAGGTATGAACCCACCGCTCGTTTCCGTCTTCGCGCACGACCCGATTCGCGCCTATGTTGAAGCCTTGGTTGCCAAGGCCGGGTTCGCGCATGCACCTGCGGAAGAGCGCGCCGAAACGGTTGCGGCACTGACGGCCGAGGCACAGAGGCGCGTTGGGTTTGAATTGATGCACGCGATCGATCCGCATTCGCTTGAAGCGTTCCGTAAGATGGCGGAAGAGGGCGCAAGCGAAGATGAGCTTATCGCATTTTTTGATATTCGGGTTCCGGACGCGCAGACGCGCGTGATGACGGCCCTTGATCGGTTTGGGCGAGAATGTTTGGAACGCGCCGAGCGTTTGCGCGACGAATTACATCTATGAACGCCGAGGCGGTACGCCGCTTGCTTGCTGATGCGGACATTATCCGTGTCGTTGAAGCAGATGACAGTGACGAATTACTTTCGGCGCTACGTGCCGCCGTTGATCGTCTCGCGGACCGTGAGCGCTTG
Source organism: Patescibacteria group bacterium (assembly GCA_041659045.1). Classification (GTDB taxonomy): domain Bacteria; phylum Patescibacteriota; class Patescibacteriia; order SG8-24; family DYFX01; genus DYFX01. The sequence continues at coordinate 46,299 of JBAZZB010000003.1, read as the reverse complement.
TTTGAAGCGGGTCGACTTGAACGCGAGCGGATCGCGCGCCTCGCCGTATCGCTTCTCGATGATGAGAGAAGCGAAGACGACGTGGAGACACGATTGCTGCACGCGCGAGGGGATTGGCGTGAGCGCGCGGCGGCTTCTGAAGAACTTTTGAAGCGCGGTGTTTGGACTCCTGTTCGAGTTCTTGGCTCGTTTGCGCCGGCTTCTGTGCCTCGCGTACCGCCTCAGACGCATGACCGCGCTGATGCGGCTGTTGCCAAGGCATTGATCCTGGCACTTCGTGAAGTGCTGACTCCTGAAGCGGAAGTTCGGCAAGAAGCGCTTCGACGCGAGAACGGCGGCGTGTCTATTTGGGAAAAAAAGCTTCACGCGCTGCTTGGGCATTTTGCCGGAAACGCTCGCGCACATGGAGATTCTCGCGAAGGAGCGGCACTGCGCACACTCGCGGCGGCGGTCGTGTTGAAAGGAGAGGAGCTTTGCGCGCACGATCAACATCGTTCGATTGCCTTGGCTTTGGGTGCGGCGGCGTCGTCTTTGGTGCGTTCGGAACCGTCCGAACCCAAGAAAGAAACATCTGCTCTCACGGCGTTGAAAAATGCTGTGCAAGAGCAGAATGGCGTGCGACTCGGACTTTGGGATGGATACGATGCCGAGGCCGTGCGTCGGTTTGGAGCCGCAGCCGCCGGCGCGGTTACCGGGCGGGGGAGCAGTGCGCCGTACGTGCCGCAACAACAGGCGGCTTCAACGGTTGCGTTTCGTTTGCCTGAACGTTGGCACGAACGCTTCTCACACGTCGCGGCTTCGGACGCTGCGGATGCCTTGGAACGACACGCGAATGATCCACGCTCGGCCGAAGCGGAACGCTTGATGGCCGAAGCTCTTGCGGAGACACTGCGCGCTCATCCCGACGCCGAGACGGTTTCATTTTCGGAAGCATTGGGAATTGAGTCTGCTGAGCTTCGTACGGACGCCTTTCGTCCTGGTGACGCGCTGTTACGCGCTGCGCCTCACGGGAAGCGCCCTGCGGCCATTCTCTGTTATGGCAAGCGTGGACGCGCGCTTCGTTGTCGAGCCGTCACGAATACGGATGGTGCGTTGGTCGGTTATCGTGCGTTTGATCCGCTCAGTCGTGAACTGGGTGGCAAAGCCGTGTATGCGCTGTATGACCTCGCCGGTCAGCGCTGTGGCTATGCCTGGGCCGATGCGCAATCGATTGTCCGCTCCGGCTCGCCAGCGCAAGGTTTTGTCACGGCACCCGAGTCCATCATTTTTGAATAAAAAAATAGGTCCGGTGCGTCTTGCGACACACCGGACTTCTGAGCTGAGGTGGGGTTAGGGGGTTGTGGGTGGAACTCCATCCTTCTTCTTGGCGACGAGCGACAAGGTGAAGAGGTTCAGGAGTGTGAGGATCGCGACGGCGATCCAGAGCAGGGTGTTGCTCGACCCCGACTCGCGAGTCTCGATCTTCTGGGCCCAGTCGCGGAACTCCGAGCAGTACCACGAAGGGAACGGATCGGGGTCGTCGGCGTGGGTCGTGCAGTAGATGTTGTTCTTCGGGCTGGGGGCCTCCGCGGTGCCGTTGTTGCGGTCCGTGATGGTCTGGGTCGCGTTCGCGGCCTGGTCCGGGCTCCAGATGAAGCTCTTCAGGCCGATGAAGGCCAGAATCGCGACGATCATGGCGCCGACGATCCAGATGATCGTGTGGCGTCCGGAACCGGCCTTGGTCTTCGTCTTGGGGGCGGACGAGCGGAGTGAGGTCATGCTAGGCATGGTGCGAAGCCTCCTGTGCGGGCTGGTTGTGGGTTGAGGACGTGAGGATGTTGTCGTCCGGATCGATGTTGATGAACAGGTCCCTCAGCTCGTCCTCGTCGAGCTGAATGCCGTTTCCGTACAGTGCCGGCAGAAAGGGCGCCGGATGCGCCGCGCACGCGTTGCACGCCGGCACTTCGAGCTCGGTACCGTCCGGGAACTTGAGCGTAGCGACCTTGGTCGCGCCGTTCGTGCACCCTTCGGGCGACTCGCACTGCATCGGCGCTTGCGCTCCATCGCTGTTCGACTGCGCGTCGAGCTCAGCGATGATGTCATCAACGCTTCCGACGATGCGCGAGCTGTGCAGGCTGAGCTCGATCACCGGGTCGGTGGTCGCACCGACTTCGCCGTTCCCGGTATTCGCCTCGTTCTCGATCTGGGCTTCGGCGACGGGTTCCGTCGATGAAGCCAGCTGCGAGTCCGAAACGACGGAGCCTTCGTTGGTCGAGTCGTCGAGCTGCGAGACGACAGCGTCGTCAGCAGACGCCGACAGGACCTCCGAAACGGCGGACTCCGTGCTCGGAACAACCTCGAGGCCGGCGAGAATTTGCATCTCGACGTCCTGCGGGATCGGTCCGTGCATGTGCTCGTACCACTGGATCACCTTCAGCATGCGAATGCTGTCAGCGCCACCCAGCTGCGCGAGCATCGACTTGAGCTCCTTGAGCTCTGCCGCCACGCACTTCAGCTCGCTCTTGGCCATCTCCTCCTCGCTCAGTGCGAGGCGAGCATGGCGCTCGGCCTTGTCCTTGGCGGACTCGGCCGTGCTCCTGGCATCTTCTGCCTGGACACGCGAGTTGACCTCGATCGTGAACCGATCGTCCAGTTCGCGGTAGCGCGACTCGAGAGCGTTCCGCTCCGTGTCGAACCCCAGCCGTTGGGCGGTGAGGTTCGCATCGAGCTCGGCGATCCGGTTGTCACGCGCGCCGACGTTGTCTTCGGTTGCCCGAAGGAGCGTCGTGAGCGAGTCGTACCGGTTCTGGAGCTCGTCGAGCACCGTCTGACGACCCTGGAGCACGGTCTCGTGAGCCTGCTCGAGCGCCTTCAGGCGAGTGTCGAGTGCGGCCTTGTGAGCCTCCTCGAGCACACTCTGAACGCGCGCGGTCTCGGACTTCACGATCGCGTCGACGCTGCGGACGCGCGCATTCGCGCTCTGCAGTTCGGTGCGCAGCTGCTGCAGCTGCTGCTTCTGGCCGTCGAGCTCGGTGCCGTGCTCACGCTTGAGCCGGTCGATCTCTTCGGTGTTGCCGGAGCGGATCTTCTCGATCTGCTCCTTCAACAGGGCGTGGTCCCAGTACAGCTTCATGTAGGGGTCGATGCCGTCATCGGGGTTGCGTTCGCAGTCCCCGTACAGCTCGCCGAGGTCGTTGACGCACAGGGTGTGCGTCGACCAATCTCCGTTGCAGTCAGGGCATTTTCCGTCGTCGTGGCTCATGGGCCACCTCCTGGGTCGATGGTTAAAAGGAACGGGTTAACGGACGTGGTTATGAAATGGCTGGCAACCGCCCATTTGACGGCTGGACCCTACGTTGTAGGGACACGCCAAGATATCACAAAATAGCAAAAAAGTCAAGGCTTTTGGGGTCGCCCTGACTTTCTTGATTTGATCTTATTTCGAGGCCAATTTGACGGTCGTTTCGACCAAAGCCTTGAAGATTTCGGGGTGGTTGGCGGCCAAATCGGAGAGAACCTTGCGGTCGAGGCCGATTTTAGCCTTCTTGAGCATGCCTGCGAACTTGCTGTAGGACAGTCCGAGTTCGCGGAGACCCGCGTTCATACGCAGGAGCCAGAGAGAGCGCATGACGCGCTTCTTGGTGCGGCGGTCGCGGTAGGCATAGGCGCCAGCCTTGGTGGCGGCGGTTTTAGCAAGTTTGATCTTGCTCTTGCGGCCCCACATCATGCCCTTCGTCTTTTTCAAGATGCGGGCGCGCTTGCGGGCGCGGACGAGACCTCGTTTGACGCGCGGCATAGATTAGACGTTGTGGTGAGGAAGCAGGCTCTTGAGCGAGTGGCGGTAGGACTCCGACATATTGGTGTCCCGGCGCTTGCGCTTGGTCTGCGTGCCCGTATCACGGGCATTAAAGTGATCCTGGCCGGCGGCGCGCTTCAAAAGTTTCCCGTTTTTGGTGACTTTGATGCGCTTGGCGAAGGCCTTCTTCGTTTTGGCTTTCATAGCGGGCGTAGTTTACTTCTTTCCAACGATCATTGTCAACTGGCCTCCTTGAACGGCGATCGCTTGCTCGATATTCAAAGGGAATTTCTCTTGCAGCGACTTCACGAAGTTCTGGATGACCCCTTTCGCCAGTTCGGCGTGGGCCTTCTCGCGACCTCGCAAGATAATCTCGATTCTGAGCTTATCTCCCTCTTCGAGGAAGCGTTCGGCGAGCCTCATACGCGTCTCGCGGTCGTGCGCTCCGATGCGCGGGGAGAGGCGGATGCCTTTGACTTCGACCTGCTTGGCCTTGGCCTTTTGCTTACGCATCTCGCGCTCGCGTTCGTACTTGAATTGGCCGAGGTTCAGGATCTTGCAGATCGGCGGCTGCGGTCGCGGGTCGACCTCGACGAGGTCGTAGCCGCGTTCCTGCGCCGTCGCGGCGGCTTGTGCCGTCGGAAGGACCCCCAGGTTCACACCGTTTTCATCGATGACGCGAACTTCGGGTGCCTGGATTTGCAAGTTGGCCCGATAGAGCGGCGCGACGTCGACGGGGCGGCGGAATTTTTTCGGGTGAATACGCATTGGGGGCCGATCTCGGAAAGTTGATTACGAGGGCTACTATAGCGAAAAGGCCGAAAACAAGCAAGGTTGCCGGGTATTCCCCTTGACGACCTTAAAAAGTTTTGATAGCTTGGATTCCGAAGCGGCCCGCGTTGGGTCGTGACGCAACTCCTCATGGAGGCTCGCAACGATGAAGATCCATCCGTCCATGGTGCCGAAGCACCCCACCCACATCAAGTGGAACCTCGGGGTCAACGACGACGCCCGTGATAGCGACACCTCAACCAACACCGGCATCGGCGCCGGCGTCGGCGGCTCGACCGAGACCATGTGATCGGTCGGCGCCGGGTGCGATGGGGTCGCGTCTGCTGCGGCTGAGCCTCGTGAAGGCCGCCAACCCCCGCGATCACTGATCGCACCCGTTCGACATCCGAGCTACGGATGATCGGACACACTGAACCCCCACCTCGGCGCGGACTCTGTCCGCGTCATTTTTTATGAAAAACCCGTGACGAAGTCACGGGAAACGGATAGAGACGACTGCATAGTGTATTTCGGTGTTCAGCGGGTCTTTTGCATAGAGCGTCCAACGCGCGCCGTCGAAGGCGAGTGAGGGAAAGAGTTCTTGCGACTCACGCGAAGGCCCATCATCTGAGAGGATCAGAAACAGTGTTGCATCGATACGATCGCCGGGATCGATCGGCTTGTCGTCAGGAATTCCGCCGAAAGCGACGCCGCGGATGATGCGCGAGTGCTTGTCGCTACCGTCCAAGCGACAAGCATACTCGACAGTTTGACCGATCAGCCGATTGAGATCGCTCGGCAGTCGTGCTTTGGCCAACAGGTCCAAGTGCCAGGATTCCATAGGTACCTCCGCACCGAGTATACGACAAAATTTTTGAAAACAAAGAGCACCCGACACGAGAGCGAGGAATGCTCTTCGTGCGCGGGTGCGCGGAGGCTAGGGGAGAGGCGTGTCGGGCTTCGGTGGAAGAGGTGGCAACGAACGCACGAGCAGGATGAGACCGATCACGGCGAGAAGGCCTCCGAGGACGCCTTCGTGCCAGGTTTCGATCGTCGCGACCGTGCGGAGCCAGTGGCTCTGTGTGATCGTCTCCGTAGAGAGCGGTACGTAGGTGCCGTTCTTCGGCATCAGGGTGGGTGCATCGTCGCAGACCCAGACCCATTCGTATCCTCGCTCTTCCAGGACGCCGTCGCCATCGTGGTAGACGGTCTCCGTGTGCTCGCAGTGGTAGTAACGCTCGATGCCGGCGATCCGGGAGACGAGCGTGTTGCGCTCGCGCCTGCCGTCGGCAACTTCGTCACCGCAGTCGTTGACGAGCACGGAGAGGAGGAGTGCGGTGGCGAGGGAGAGGCAGACGTAGGAAAGAACGCGTTGGATCATGGAGCGACTCCTTCGAACGTGAGGGTGAAGAATCCGGTGCGGCGCTGGGTGCTGTACGTGCCAGAGAAGGCGGTCTCCACATCGTCGAGGTAGAGCATGCCGTTGATCACCCAGTTCTCACCGGAACCATCGGCACGCACGGCCCCCTGGAGGCGAGCCTTCAAGAAGAGCGTGGCCAGACGGAGATCTTGGCGGAGATGAGACTTTTTGGTCGTCTCCTGCGTTGCCTTGATCTTGAACCGGACCCGGAGCTGCTCTTCGGACTTTCCGTGGAACACTGCGGTTTGCAGGTCTCCCTTCGAAGGACCTTGGAGAACGTCGAACGTAACCTTTTCTTGTGCCATACGGCACCTCCTAGCTCGAATGTCTCTGACGGGCAGAAACGACCCCTGAGCCTTGCGGCCGACCCCCTCATACGAGGTGGATTTCGGACTGAGAAGAATAGCAGGGGAATACGGTTTTGTCAATGGTTTAGCGGTACTCTTGACCGTATTTTGCGGCTATGGTATTAATTCCCAGTAGAATACTAGGAATTGTGAAATCCCTTCTTAAAGTCACTCGCAAGGCCCAGCTCGGCCTTCTCCTCGTTTCGGAACTCGCCCAGCGTCCTCAGGATGCGGGGCCTCTTTCGATTGAAGAGGTAGCGAAGAAGAGTGGGGAGTCGCGTAAGTTCTTGGAGGAGGTTGCGGGTGAATTGCGTCGGGCCAAGATGATCGAAGGCGTGCGCGGCGCGACAGGCGGCTATCGCTTGGTGCGCGACGCGAAAACGCTGACGGTCGCCGAGGTGATGAACGCCGTCGAAGGTCCGATGGAACGCGAAGCGTGTACGGCGCTCACGCATCATCATGACTCGGGCATCCTCACGAAAGTGCAGGGTCAGGTCATGGCGACGCTTATGAATACGACGATTGCCGACGCTTGCCCCGCGGAGCCCGCAGGGCGGAGTGGGGTGGCGAAGTGATATGGCCGATAAAGATTTTCGCGACATCTACGACAAAGCAGCCGAAGGCGTAACGCGCCATACAGCAGAACTCGGACTCACTGAAGAAGTGGTTCGAGAAATTTCGGCGTCAAAGAATGAACCGGATTGGATGCTGAAGCTGCGTCTCAAAGCGTTCGAGATGTTCAAGCGCACGCCGACGCCTTCGTGGGGGCCTGACCTTTCGAAACTCGATCTCGAGCAGATCACGTATTTCGTGCGTCCCGACGCGGAAGAATCGCAGTCGTGGGCGACGGTGCCGGACAAGATTCGCGAGACGTTCGAGAAACTCGGCATTCCTGAAGCGGAACGCCACTCGCTTTCGGGTGTGGGCGCGCAGTACGACTCCGAAGTCGTCTACCACAATTTGAAAAAAGAATGGGAGGAGAAGGGCGTCATCTTCGAGAACATGGATGAAGCCGTCCGGAAATATCCGGAGCTCGTGAAGAAATACTTCATGACGGATTGTATCCCGCCGCACGATCATAAGTTCATCATGCTGCACGCGGCGGTCTGGAGCGGCGGCACCTTCATCTATGTGCCGAAGGGCGTGAAGGTGAACGTTCCGCTTCAAGCCTACTTCCGTATGAACGCCGAACGCGGCGGTCAGTTCGAGCACACGCTGATCATTGCCGACGAAGGCTCGGAGGTGCAGTACATCGAAGGTTGCTCGGCACCTCGCTACAACGCGAGTTCGATTCACGCTGGTTGCGTAGAACTCCATGTGCACGAAGGCGCGCGCATTCGTTATTCAAGCGTCGAGAACTGGAGCAAGAACACTTACAACTTGAACACCAAGCGCGCGGTTGTCGACAAGAACGGCATCGTCGAATGGGTGAACGGCAACATGGGCTCGGGCGTCACGATGCTCTATCCGTGCTCGATTTTGCGCGGCGAAGGTTCGCAGTCGCATTCACTCGGCGTTGCTTTTGCTGGTCCCGGACAGAATCAGGACACCGGTTCGAAAGTGATTCACGCCGCGCCGAACACGACGAGCACGATCCGCGCCAAGAGCATCTCGAAAGGCGGCGGCATTTCTTCGTATCGCGGCTATGTCAGCGCGACGTCGGCCGCAGAAGGCTCAAAGTCGAGCGTGGCGTGCGATGCGCTCTTGATCGATGATGGTTCGGTTTCGAACACGTATCCGTTCATGAAAATCACGACCGATAAAGTCGATGTCGCACACGAAGCGACGGTCGGCAAGATCGGCGAGGAAGAGTTGTTCTACCTCATGTCGCGCGGCCTCTCGCAGGACGCGGCCATGCGCATGATCGTGAGCGGCTTCGTCGAGCCGATCATCAAGTCGCTGCCACTCGAATACGCGGTGGAGCTCAACAAGCTGATCGAACTCGAAATGGAAGGTTCTGTCGGCTGATATGGCAACGAAACTTCTCAAATACGGCATCGGCATTTTCATGCCTGAACACCCGGAAGGTTTCGACCGGGCGGCTTTGGTTGCGCAAACGAAGACGATCGAAGTTCCGGCTGACGCCACGATGCGCATTGTCGAAGATCCTGAAGGCGATCGCGATCTTGAGATTCGTCTCGAGATCGGCGAAGGCGCACGCGTCACATACGTCGCGCGCGCGACGTCTTCGGTTGAATTCGTGCGTCGCGAAGCACGTCTTGCGAAGAATGCGAAACTTGAATGGATCGACGAATGCTCCGTGCCGGAATTTTCGCGCGCGTTGTTTGTCACGCGTCTTGAGGGCGAAGGTGCTGAAGTCGAAGCGACGAGTCTTGTGCGCGGCACGAATCGCCAGCGCTTTGATGTGAAGCACGAAATTATTCACGCCGCGCCGCGCACGATTTCGAATCTGCACGTTGGCAGCGTGCTTTCGGGTGACGCGAAAGCAATTATTCGCGGTCTCGTGCGTGTCGAGAAAAACGCGCCCGGCTGCGTCAGTCGTCAGAAAGAGGAAACGTTGCTGCTTTCCGACTCCGCCGAAATCGACGCCGTACCGATGCTCGAGATCGAAAACCAGGACGTGCGTTGCTCGCATGCCGCGACGGTCGGCCGGATTGATGCGGAAAAACTTTTCTACCTCATGTCGCGCGGACTCGATCGCGCGTCCGCGGAAGCAATGTTGATCGAAGCGTTCGTTGAACCGTACCTCTCCAAGCTTTCTTGATATGCAACTTCCCAACGTCATCCAAAAAGATTTTCCTTCGCTCCATGTCATGGACATGCGGGCGTTCTTGGATTCGGCCGCATCGTCGCTCACGCCGGTTTCCGTCATCGAAGCGATGAACGACTACTACCAAAATTTTCGCTCCAATGTGCATCGCGGCATGTACAAGACGGCGGGGGAGGCAACTGAACGTTATGAAGCCGTGCGTGGCACGGTGGCGAATTTTTTGAATGCCGCGCCGGAAGAAATTGTTTTTTCGAAAGGTACAACCGAATCTTTGAATCTCCTCGCAACCTCGCTCGGCCGCACGTTCGGTCCTGGCGACGAAGTCGTGCTGACCGAAATGGAACACCACGCCAACTTGGTGCCGTGGCAGGAAGCCGCAAAGCGCCATGGGTTCGTTTTGAAATTTATTCCGATCACAAGCGAGTATCGTCTTGATATGGAGGCGGCGCGTGCGCTCATCACGTCGAAGACGAAAGCGGTTTCGATCGTGCACGCCTCCAACGTGCTCGGTGCGGTCAACCCCGCGAAAGAACTCGCAGCGCTTGCGCACGCGGTTGGCGCCGTTCTGATTCTCGACGCAGCGCAGTCGATTCCTCATATGAAGATCGACGTGCGCGACCTCGATTGCGATTTCCTGGCGTTCTCCGCTCATAAAGCATACGGCCCGACCGGTGTCGGCGTGCTCTACGGCAAGAAAGCGCTTTTGGAAAAAATGGAACCCGCGCAATACGGCGGCGACATGATTCGCGAAGTGAAATACGAAGGTTCGACCTGGAACGATGCGCCGATGAAATTCGAGGCAGGCACGCCGAACATTGCGGGCGTGATCGGTCTCGGTGCGGCAATCCAGTATCTCGAAGCGATCGGTATGGATATTGCCGAAGCGCATGACCTCGAACTCACGGCGTACGCGCTTGAAAAGCTTTCCGCAATTCCAGGCGTGAAGATCGTTGGTCCGACAGTGGGGGAACGTATCGGTGTGATTTCGTTTGAGGTCTCTGGTGCGCATCCGCACGATCTTGCGACGCTTTTTGATCGCGAAGGCGTGGCCGTGCGCGGCGGGCATCATTGCGCGATGCCGCTCATGGGCAAGCTGGGTCTGAGTGGCACGTGCCGCGCGAGCTTCGGCATCTATAATGGAAAGGAAGATGTTGAAGCACTCGTCGTGGCGATAGAAAAAGCCAAGGTCACACTGAAACTCTGATATGGAAGAAAATATCTACATGGAGAACATCCTCGATCACAACAAGCATCCGCATAACGCGGGGCGGCTTGAGGATGCTTCGCGACGCGCGCGCGAGTTGAATCCCAGTTGTGGCGACACGATCGAATTGTTTCTGAAACTGGATGCCTGCGATCGCGTGGCCGACGTGAAATTCGATGGAAAAGGTTGTGCTGTCAGCATGGCGAGCGCTTCTCTGCTGACGGATCGCATCAAGGGCCGACCGTTCGCGGAGGTGCTGGCAATCTCGGAACGCGATATCCTAGAGTTGCTCGGTATCGATGTCGGACCGATGCGCATGAAATGCGCGATGCTTTCATTGCGTGCGCTGAAGTCCGCCCTCTCCCAGCCTCGTGAGTCCGATCCTAACACCTCGTGCTCACATTGATATGCAATCTCTCAAAATCGAAAATCTAAAAGTCACCCGCGAAGGCAAAGACATCGTCCACGGTGTCTCTCTTGAAGTGAAGAAAGGCGAAGTGCACGCGCTCATGGGGCCGAACGGTTCCGGCAAGTCGACTTTCGCGAACGCACTCGCGGGTCATCCTTCGTATGTCGTCACGGAGGGGGCGATCACGCTCGATGGTCGCGACATCACGAACGCCGCGCCGCACGAACGTGCCAAGGCGGGCCTCTTCCTTTCGATGCAGGCTACACCGGAGATTCCGGGAGTGACGCTTTCGAGTTTCCTCCGCACGGCTTTTAACGCCGTGAAGGAAGCACCGCTTTCAGTCCTTGAATTCCACGCCTTGCTCCAAGCACGCATGGAAGATTTGAAAATCGACCCAACGTTCGCGCGACGTCACTTGAACGCGGGATTCTCTGGTGGTGAAAAGAAACGTGCCGAAGTCCTTCAGCTCTCGGTGCTCAATCCGTCGTACGCGGTGCTTGATGAAACGGATTCCGGGCTCGACATCGACGCGCTCAAGATCGTCACGGACGGACTGGCGCGCCTGCGCGGACCGAAGATCGGCATTTTGGTCATCAGTCATAATCCCAAACTGCTTGCGGCCTTGGCGCCGGACGTCGTGCATGTCATGAAGGACGGAAAGATTGTGGCGCAAGGCGGAAACGAACTCGCGGAACGGATCGGGAAAGAAGGTTATGAAGCGATTGCCAACTGATATGACGATGAAAGAAAAAATCACGGAGGTCTTCAAGCACACGCAGGATCCCGAGCTCCACATCGACATTTGGACGCTGGGGTTGATTTACGGTTTTGAATTGTCAGAAGACGAAGAGCAGCTGCACGTGAAGATGACGTTCACGACGCCGCTGTGCCCATACGGACCGCAGCTGATCGGCGAACTGAAGCAATCTCTTTTGATGCTCGATCTCCGCGTTGTCGATATCGAAGTGACGTTTGATCCGCCATGGGAGCCGTCCGAAGAACTTCGCGCAATGCTTGGCGTCTAACCCTATGATGAAACACTTGAAAAAAATCCTGCTCGGTGTCCTTGCGCTTCTCGTGCTCGGATTTTTTGCCGAACGCGCGCTGCTTGATTCCGCCGCGGCTTCTCTTGCCGAACGGACGCCTGCGACGGTGCCGCATCGCGCGCTTGTTCTGCCGGAACGCGGTACGGTTGAAGTGCGCAAGGCTGGAAGCGGGGAGTGGACGGTGATTGCGGAAGAAACGCAAGTCGCGCAGGGCGACGCCGTGCGTACGGGCGAGGACTCATCGGCCAGTCTGAATCTTTTCGAGCAAGGTGTTGCGCGTCTCGATGAGAATGCGACGATCACGCTCGACGGTTTGGAATGGGATCAGGAAACAAATTCTTTTGTCGGCAAGATTCTCGTGGAGAGCGGTCGTTTGTGGTCGCGCTTGCTTGATTTCATGGCGCCGGAATCTTCCTATGAAGTGCGAACGCCGCATCTTGTGGCGACGGTGCGTGGCACGGCGTTCTTCGTCGATGCCACAAGCGCGACGAACGACGTGTACGTCGCCGAGCATCTTGTCAGCGTTACTCCGGTGAGTGGCGGCGCCGCCTCTGAGGTCGTGGAGGGAAAGAAGTTGCGGTACGCCGTGCCGAAGCCTGGCACGATTCAACGCTTGAATGCGTCCGCTTGGAAGATCGAAGACGCGAAGGATCTGCGCGAAGATGCCTGGGTCCGCGGCAACCTCGAGAAGGACGCTTCGTATAAGAAGCGCGTCGAAGAACGCCTGCAGGGTGACCTCGAGCGCTTCGTGCCGCGCCCGGACATGAGCGTGCGCGTTGAGGCGAAAGAGCGTGCCGTACTCAAGAAAAACCACGGAGATGCTCAGCGTATCGCGACACGTGGCTTGTCGCGTCTTGTGGCCGAAGCTTTAGCGGCGGCACAGCGCGGCAATGCCGAGGCGACGGACGCTCTGGTTAAGCGCGCGGAACAGTTCTGTACCTACGCGCAAGTAAACGGCGTCGTCTGTCGCGTGCATCCGCGCCTCGTTGAGTATGTCGCGCATCATGCCGACCTCGCTTCAAGCATGAAGGATGCCGCCATGCGCGTTTCGCCTGATATGGCGGAAACGTTGCGCCGCGTATTGGAGCGACGCGAGAAGTTCGAGAAGGGAACCGCACCTGTTTCAGAAACGGTTCCCGTTGATGAACCGAGCGCGGCACCGATCGTCACGACAAACAACGAAACGATCGCGCCGTCCGTTCCCCCTGCGCCGACCGCACCGAAGCCTCTGCGTCTTGAAATTTCAGCGCAGCGCTTTACGTTCGGTTTCGGCGAGTCCGGTTCCTTCAACGCGTTCTTGCGTTGGAGCGATGGGCGCAGCGAAGACGTGACAAAGCAGGCGGCATGGTCGCTTGCGTCGACAAGCGGCTTGATGCCGATCGGCCAGATGCGTGCGAATGCTTTTTTCGCGGGCGAGGCTGATGGTGAGTCGAAACTGACTGTTTCGTATCAACACACGCTCGGCCTCTTCACGGCTTCTGATACCGTGCGCGTTCTCGGCCCCGTTTCTCCGGCGGTGAACTGATTCACGTATGACTCGCCAGCCACGCGCCGCGTCTCGCTCCCATCTCCGCAACCGCCTCTTGGCACTTGCGGCGGCTTTGGCGTGGGTCGCCTGCGTGACGCTGCTCCAAACGATCGGCTACTGGCGCTCGTTTGAGGCCCGGCTTCAGGACAAGTTGATCGAGAAGAGGAGTCCGCCAACTGACATCGTGATTATCGGCATTGATGACGCGTCGATCGCGGCGCTCGGTCGTTGGCCGTGGCCGCGTGCGTTGCATGCCGACATGCTCGATACGCTGACGAATGCCGGAGCGACGACGATTGGGTACGACGTCACGTTTTCGGAAGCCTCGACGGAAACGGATGATACGGAGCTCGAAACCGCGCTTCGTCGCGCGCCGAATGTCGTTCTGCCGGACGAACGCGTGACGGAAACGCACGTGAAGCCGTTACCGCGTTTTGCGGAAGCGGTGAAAGGACGCGTCGGACAGACGACACTTCTGCCTGACGCCGATGGTGTTGTGCGACGCGCGACGTTTTCGCAATCGTTTGCCGAACTCGTTGCCTCGCGCGTGCCGCTTCGTGAGACGTCTGTGCGCGTTGCGTTCTACGGCGGTCCCGGAACCTTCCCAACCTATTCGTTCATCGATGTGCGCGAAGGTCGCGTTTCTCCTGAAGTCTTCAAAGGGAAGACGGTGTTGATCGGTGCAACAGCTCCCGATTTGCATGACGCGGCGTTGACCCCGTTCGGCAATGGAAAATTAATGAACGGCGTCGAGATCCAAGCGAACTTCGCGGCAATTTTGCGTGAGGGAGACGCGCGTCTTCTTGTTGAACTTCCTTTGGCACTCTCCGTCGCGCTTTCGATTTTCCTCGCACTGCTCGTGACCCTGACGCTCGGCGCGTTACGTTTGCGTTACGGTATTTTTATCGCAGCTGGTTTCGTGTTCGTGTACGTCCTTGCCGCGTTGTCGCTTTCAAACCGCGGCGTGCTGCTGCCGGTGTGGTATGCCTTTCTTGTCATCGTCGGTACAGCCGTCGTTGAATTGTGTGTGCGCTACCTCAGTGAGCGCGGAGAACGTCGCCGTATTCGTGATGCCTTCAGCCGCTATCTCGCGCCGCAGGTGATTCGCCGCATCGAAACGGGCGAGGTACCACTCTCGCTCGGAGGCGCGCGCCGCGAAGCGACGATTCTGTTCTCCGACATCCGAGGCTTCACGACGCTCTCCGAACGTCTGACTCCAGAGGAACTCGTCTCGTTGCTCAACGAGTACCTGACGGCCATGACCACGGTGGTTCTCGATCACGAAGGCGTGGTTGATAAATACATCGGTGACGCCATCATGGCGTTTTGGAACGCGCCGATGCCGCAAGCAGACCACGCCACTCGCGCGGCTCGCACGGCGCTCGGTATGCGCGATCGTTTGGAAACGCTGCGCGCCGATTGGGCCGAGCGGAAACTTCCGGACGTACGCGTCGGTATCGGGTTGAACGGTGGCGAAGTTGTTATCGGCAACATGGGTTCCGAGCAGCGCTTCGACTACACGGCGATCGGCGACGAAGTGAACCTCTCTTCGCGTCTCGAAAGCCTGACGAAGTTTTACGGCGTGACGATTCTTATTTCGGAATTCGTGAGGCGCCAGCTTGGCGACGCCTTTTTCTGCCGGCGTCTCGATCTCGTGACGGTCAAAGGAAAAGTAAAACCCGTCGCCGTCTACGAATTGATGGGGGAGACCTCGCGCGTCGACGACAAAGCGCGGGAGCTCGCCTCGCGATTCGAATCCGCGCTCGCTTCATTCCTCGCCCGTCGCTGGGATGAAGCGGAAGCCGCGTTTCAGGATATCGTCGAACGTTTTGGCGACCATTCCGCGGAGCTCTATATTGAACGTTGTCGTGCCTATCGCGCCGAACCGCCAGCGATGGATTGGGACGGACGCTACGTCGCCAAAGAAAAGTAAAAGAAAAGCCCCGGCCATCAGGTCGGGGTTTGCGATTTGAGGCGCGTGCGATAGTCCGCGAGCATCTCTTCGACGCGGCGGAAGCTGTCGCACAGGAGCTGGTACCGTTCGGGCGTACCGGCGGCGACGGCGCGCTCGGATTCGAGGATGTAGACTCTGTCGACCAGTTGTCCGGGCGGAATGACAGTCTCCGCCGGGAACTGCGAGCGGGTGTAGTCCAGCTCTTGGCCGCCGATGCGGTTCCAGTAGTGCGAGCCGAGCTTCTCTGAGATGACGGCGCGGAGAATCTCTCCGCCGAACTTGTCCTGCACCAGCAGTGCCGTAATGGCGCACTGGCCAAGAGCGGGATTGCTCGGCGTCCACGCGTCGTGTTGAGCGGAAAACTCCCGTCGCCAGGCCGCCTTCAGGATCGAGGGAAACGCGAGTGGATACGGAAGACCAACGGTCGCTTCGTGAAGCACAGCGATACGGCTTTTCTCCATCATTGCCTCCTTGGTGCCGCGAAGCTATCATGCGTACATGCTTTCTGTCAATCCTCTCGCCAAAAGAATCGGTCACCTGCGCGCCGCGCTGAAAGAAACGTTTTCCAGTCCAGAAGGCTGGCTCGTTGCTTTTGGCGGTTTCGCGTTCATCGTGCTTTTTTCCATCGTGATTTCGAATCTGAAACTGCTCGGGTTCATCTTGAACGAAGACTATTTTAGCTTCGGCTTGAAGTTCAAGTCCGTGCTGCAGACCTTATGGGGCGGTCGCGTGTCGTTCGCGCATGAAGGAGGGTCCGTCACGCTCGTTCTCGCGGCACTCTTTGGCGTGAACGCCGCGTTCATCGAGCGCTACATGCGCCGCCAGGTGCGTTTGCATCAAGCCGCAGGTGCGAGCGCGATCGGCGTGCTTGTCGGGCTTCTCGGTGTCGGTTGCGCGGCTTGCGGATCGGCCTTGCTCGCGAGTTTGCTTGGCACGGGCAGTGCTCTGGCCGCTCTTCCGCTCCGTGGCCAGGAATTTTCATGGATCGGTATCGTCCTTGTTGTTCTTTCGTCATTCAGTCTCGCTCGCAAAATTGTCGAGCCGGAAGCGTGTGCGATGCCGAAGAAAACTTCAACGTGATCTATGTCTCTTGAATCTCCGCAACTTCCCGACGGGAAGGAATTAGAACCGCTTGATCTGCAGGTTGAGGCGAAAAAAATTGAGGGGCGCCTCATTGAGTTTCTTGGCGCCTTTGATCATGAAAAGGGGATGGAGATTTGGAAGAACGAGGGCTATCGCGACGTGTTTAAAAAGCACCTGGGAAACAATCCTGAGTTCGATCACGCCGTGCTTGGTGGGTACATGGTGACGGTTTTAAATATCCTGGAGGGAAATACCTTGGCGCAGGGACGCGTTGCGGCAGAACGCGCCAAACGTTTGGAGGAAGAGATGCGAAGCATGCAGTCTCGCTATCCTATTTTGAGGCATGCCGCCTTGGTGTTCGCTTTGGGTTCGACATCGTATTCGGCGGTAAAGATCGCTCGATCGAAGTGGGAAAAGGTTTCTCCTGTGGAGTCGGCGCCGGAAGCCCTGGTTATGGAGGAGTTGCGGGAGCTCGACCCCGAAGCGACGCCGGAGCGTTTGCATCTCATCCTTTCGACTCTGCCGGGAGGTTTCGTTGAAGGCGACGTTGCTTCGATCGGCTTTCGTGACAAGAAGTATAAGCTCGATAAAAGCTATGGCGAGGAGCTGCATCGCAATGCGGAAGGTGCAGCCACGGCGGAAGGCGGCCATGGCACATCGGGTACCCGCATCGTTTTCTGGCGCGGCATGAAGGGGCATCCCTCCATGAAAATCTGGAACGGCACGCTCTTGCACGAAGTCGCCCACGCCAACGACTGGCGCACCGACAGCGACCTGTCGTCTGAAGATCGCACCGCACTGAAAGCTGCAGTGATGGCGCGCGTTGCCGCAGAGGATCGTTTCAAGTCGCCGTACGTCGAAGCGATTAGCAACAACGACGACGACGCGCAGGAACTGGAAACCAAGGCAGTAGAATATTGGGCCGAGATCGTCGAGGAATATTTGAAAGGCGGGGTACTGCCCGAAGCGGATGAGGAGCTGGTTCAGAAGCATATCGCAAAGCAGGATCCTGATTTTGACCGCGAAGCTGAGCTGCAAGCGCGCCTGGGTGTTTTGGTGGAGATGCAGGATGAAGAAGATAACAAACGCATGCCGTGAATGCTATGCATGATACACTTCTGTGTTTGGCCGATGCCGAGGGTCGTGTCGCTTGCTTCCTGAAAGCGGGCGAAGCCGGTTTGGAATACGTGTCCGGTACCGCAGGCGCTTCGGAAAAAGTCGCACTTGCGCTTCAAGAGCTGTCGCAGCAAGGCGTGCACGTGCGTGACGAGCATTTCTCGCCCGGACAGATTGATGTCGATTACGTGAAAGTCGGTCCGGATGATCCGCGGTATCTTGCCGGCTGCGTCGCGGAATTCCGCGTGCGCGGCTGGAAGGCCGCCGTCTATCCACGAGCGGAAGCCGAGCTGTGGCGCAAGCTTTTCGAGTTGCCGGTACCGAGCGATTTGAGGCTCGTCTTCGCCGAACGTCTGGGTGCTCTGCCACCCCAGGCACTTGCCGAATTGCGAGAAAAGCTTGATCGGGCGGCCGAGGATTTCAAAAAAATCAATGACGCGGTCTAGTCTCATGAACATCTTCACCAAACTTTTCAAGAGCGACGAAGAGCAGCGCAAGCAATCGCCGATCGGTTCCTATACGGTCGAAGTTGTTTCTTTGCCCGAAGAACTCGATTGGGAAGCACATCTTCCAATTGAGTTGCGCTATCTTTTTTCCAAACGACCCGAAACGAAAGAACGACTGCGAGCACTTCTTTCGGCTGGCAAGGCGATCGGCGTGCGTACGGTTAAGCGAACGCCGGAGCGCATGCTTGAAGCGGTGAAGCACATCAGTTTTTACTCGCAACACAATTGCATCCTGACCTGGCTGCCGGAGCTGCTGCGCGACAAGCATTTGCCGCTGTTTACGCCGGCTGATCTTGCGCGTGCAAAAGAGCACGGCGCGGATCTCCATAACGACGTGAACGTCATTCTCGAATCGCGCCTGGCCTTCAAGCGTCTCGTGCTGATCGACGAGGAGAACATCGGTATCGGCACGGAAGAGCAACGTTTCATGCGCGAGCTTTCGGAAATCATCTATCCGCTGGCGATCGACACGATCGTCCACCGCGCCGTCATCGACAACGCTAACGAGCGCACCGAAATTGCACAGAACATCATCAAGGCGATGCTCGTGATCGGTCCGATCGCGCACGTGCTTGAAAAATACGTCAGCGGACTAGGCAAGCTCTTTGCGGCTTCGACCGACGACTTGCTCGGCGAATCGGCCGAGCTCATGGCGCTGCGCGGTTCCGGCTTCAGCTGGAAAGAACTTCGCAAGCGTTTTGTCGTACTGGTACCCGTTTTCGCGCTTGCGACCTACGCGGTCTTCCAAGTCGAGCCATTGCTCGAGCACGGTAAGACGCTCACGGCCGGCGCCGTTTTCGGCCTCTCCGCCGTCGCCTTGTCCCTCACCACGGCGATTCAAAGTATCGGCATGTATCTGGGTTCCGTTCGCGCTTTGAAAAAAGAAGGAAAAATTCACACTCACGGTGAAACGAAATCTGATCTCTGGATCGCGATCGTGCAAGACTTCACCAACCCCGCGCGTCTCGGTCTTTTGCTTGGTGCCTCGATGGCGCCCTTCATGGGTATGATCGCGGCCGTGCTCGGCCTTATGCACAATGGTTGGATCCTGGCACTCGTCGGTTCGACCGAAGGCATCGTGGCGGGACTCACTGTCATCTACTCCAATCGCATCAACGCCTGGCGCTTCCGCCGCTCGCTCGAACGCCGCATCGGTTGATACTTCTCGAGTCGGCTGGCATACTCGCGATACCCCGCTAGGAGGAGCTACATGCGGACCATCGCGTTCTTTTTTCTGTTGTGTTGCCTGACCGCCACGACTGCCGAAGCTGGACGCAAGAAGAAGCCTCAGAAAACCGTTACGCCACCGACGCTCGTTGAGATGATCGGACGCGCCAAAAAGAAGCTTGCCGGCCATGCCGTCGGCACTTCGAAGATCGGAGGCGATAATGCGGTTTTGGCTGTTTGGAAGCCAGGCACGTCGAAATTCAGCGTTGTGAAGGTGCGCGGCGGCCGTTCTGTCACGAAGGGCTATCGCGTGACGCTCACGAAGCGCAACGGCGTGAACACGGAGTATCGTGTTGACGAGCCGGATGGTGCTGTCGTGCTGGCGCTGAAGACGAACGTCAAAAAGCGTCCAGGCTCTCGCAAGCCGCGTTCGGTTGCGGTCGTGTATGCGCCGTACGGTTCACACCTCGACACTCCGGCTCTGCGCCGTCACGGGCGTGAACACCTCGCGGACATCGCCAGAAGGGCGACGGCTAAGCTGAAGGCGCTCGACGTACGTTCGTTGGCCGATCCGTCGCGAAGCGTGACGTCCTCGGTGCCCGTGCAGATGCTCGTCACGCTCCTCGTCATCGAACACATCGACCCCGATGATTTCGAAGCGCGAGGTGTAGAGGCAACCGCGAACCGCGTGCTCGCGCTCGTGGGCGCGAACGGTGACGACGCCTTCGATCAAGCGTTTTCCGACGCGGACGCGGGCGGTCTCGCCCAGTTCCGTCCGGCGAGCTACAAAGAGATCCGTGAGTCGTACCCTGATGCCAAGCTGAAGAAAGAGTTCTTTGCCGGCGTGCGCGATCACGTGAATGGTGTCATGGCGCAATACTGTTACGCCGATTTCACTCTCGCGCGTTTGGCAGAAGATGACCTCAAACGCTTGCGTGACGATGAAGACGAGCTCGGCGCCTATCTTGCCGCCGCCTACAACCACGGGTTGTACGGTGCCGCCAAGATTCTGGCGAAACATCCTCAAGACTGGGATCGTCCGGGAAACGGCTTTAGTGACGGCAATCTGAAATACGTCAAAGAGTTTCGCGCCGTCTACGGGTATCTCTGGTGAACGCTGTATGCCGCCCTGCGCGGCATTTTTCTTTTACGCTTTCGGCCACTCTTCTCTCGAGCTCGTTTCTTTTTCGATCGGATCAAGTTTGCGAAGCGATGCAATTTGCGAGCGCGTCAAAATCGGGAAGTGTTTTGCCTCGCACAAATAATACGGAACGTCCCAGACGTTTTCCTCGCTTGTCATCCAGCCAATTTTGTCGAAGCGCGAGAGATCGATCGGCAGCGAATAGGCGCGCAACGATTTTTTCTCGCCTCCCACTGCCGTGTATTCGTGAAAATACGACATGATGAGTTCGCGGATCGAGCGGTAGACCGGTTCGCGGTAGCGCAGTACCGGATGATTGGTTTTTGAAATCGCTCCCCAGTGACCGTCTCGTTTGAAAACGGCGATGACGTGATCTTGATCCCACGATGCCGCCTCCATGTCGACGATAAGAGGCTTCTCGCCGTGATAGCGGAAAATCGCGGCGGCCAGCATAGCGCCTTCGATGCAATGCGCTCGGTTTTCGCGCAGGACGCGAAGCGGGGAGAGGACGGTGTCGCCCTCGGGCTCGCGATTGATCGGAATCGCGTTCAAAAAATCCTGCACTTTCGCTGGCGTATCGAGTCGACGGAACAAACGGAGGCTGGAAGGGCTGAAACTGGAGAAAGGCATAGCGGAACCATTGTAGCACCCCCCAAGCGGGCTAGGGGCTTGTAAAAAACCGCGAAGTATGGTATCGTACCGTTCAGCAAAGACTTCTGAGCGGAAATGCTGCCAATTTCCGTCAAAGCAGCGTTGCGTATTACTCATTTGTACAAGCACATGAACGGTATCATCAAGCGCCTCACGGATAAGGGATTCGGTTTCATCGCTCCGGAAGACAACTCCAAGGATGTCTTCTTCCACTCGGAAGCTCTCGTCGACGTCACTTTCGACGAGCTCCGCGTTGACGACAAGGTCACCTTCGAAACCGAGCAGTCCGAAAAGGGCCCTCGCGCCGTCGGCGTCCGCCGCGTCTAAGACGCGGTTCGACCAAAAAAAGACTTGCCTTCACTGGCAGGTCTTTTTTTGTGCAAAAGAAAAAGACCGAGTTGTCTCGGTCTAGCGTCCGTAATCGTCTTTGATGCGGCGCGTGTCTCTGTCATCCGACGGATGTTCTGGTACGACGTCGCGACCGATCTCGGCCACCACGGCCCAGCTGCTCAGGCTCGAAAGCCGATGGCGCATCAGCGGCGGCACGCGCACGTACGCGCCCGACGAGTGAATGTGAGGCGTCGTCTCTGTGTCCGTTGTGCTCAAGCTGACCCCGACCTGCCCGTGAAGGACGCGCAGGTGCGCGTCTTTCCGTTCATGAACGTGCCACGAGAGACGCTGCGACTGTGCGATCAACAAGATCTTGGGCGTGACGGGGTCTATCAGCGTTCTGGCAATCTCGAGATCGCCGAAGAAGTGCTGAAGGAACTTCATGGCGCGTTCGGGGTTTCCTCGGAGCTTGATCTCGGCACCCCACGGCTTGCGCGGGTTACTGCTTCGAACGATGAATCCGGAGTCTTCGAGCGCGCTTCTGGCGAGGTGGGCGATTGTTTTTGCGTCACAAGTCGCGCGTACGCGAGCCAGGTCTTGGAAAAGGTACGGTGCGGGCATGTGTCCTCCTAGGTGGACCGTTCCCGGTATGATACGGGAATTTTACCGCACGTCAATGCCGGCTCAAGACGGAAAAACGGCTCGCGTGATCGCTTTCGCGTCGATCTCAGAAATGGTGTGTTCAGCGCGTTGATGCGAAAGCTCCTTGCGGAGTTCCTCCGGAGAAATATGTCCGTCGGAACTGTGTGCCAGGCGTTCCAAAAATTCTCTGACAAGGGCGCGTTGTTCCTGGTTCAGGCTCGAAATTTCGTAGACGAGTTTTTTGATCTCTTCGCGCGAAAGGCGAATGGGGTTCATAGGCTGGAAAGAAGGGCGACAAGCGCGATCAGTAACCAAACAATGTTGAGTGCGATCGGTTGATACGCTTTTTTCCTGAACGAAACAACGATGATGCCGAACGAGCCCGTGAGGTTCAAGAGCTGGTAGAGCGTGCTTTTCGTCGCAATTGCCCCGAACGTCACAAGGGCATAGGCCAAGAGCACGGCAAAGGCGCCGTACCAGCCGATGAGTTCAATGTGAGAGTCTTTCATGCGTCCAGTGTATCACGGCAAAAAGAAAAAACTCCATCGCATGGATAGAGTCTTTTCTTTGGTGGAGATGCCGGGATTCGCACCCGGGTCTGGGGTCAGTGTAACAATGCGCACTACAGGCGTAGTCGACTCGGGTTTTCCCGCAAGCGGGACCGGAGCACATACATAGAGGCGACGAGTCGTATGCGTCCGTGCCTGGATCCAACCGTATCGCATGCCTCTCGGCGGAACATGCGGCGGACCTTCTTATAACACCGTGATCCGTCTAGAAGGTGTTGACGGGCGATGGGTCAATCGCGCTTAGGCGAGGACCGGAGCGAAGGACGGAGCGAACGCGTTAGCGAACGCCGTCTTCACTTTTGCGAAAACGTTGGCACGTAGTCGTTTGCCTTTTTATTCATGACGGGAAGGCTCCGTCAACCTGCGCGTATTGGCAACGAACTCCATCGAATCTATTCATCCCCCCCACGTCGCTTACCCCTGCACCGTACGGTGCAGGGCCGCTCCTCCTTCGCGCCCCGGCACGCCGGGGCTTGATGGCGGTGTAGTGAGTTCCGCGCGGTCGCGCGGAACGTATTGCTTCGTAGGGCGGATAAGAAGGGATCGCTCCCTTCCGATCTTCTCCGTTTCTGTCTATCGCCGGATCTTCATCCGGCCGCGCGCCTCGCGTTCGAGGTCGCGTTTTTTGATCGTCTCGCGCTTTTCGTATTGCTTCTTGCCGCGCGCGACGGCGAGTTCCACTTTGATGCGGCCGCCCTTTATATAAGCACGAATCGGCACGATTGTCAATCCGTCTTCTTCGCGTTTTCCGCGCAATCGATCCACTTCCTTCTTGTGCAGCAGCAGCTTCCGCGAACGATCGGGATCGTAGTCGGGGAGTGGGCCAGCTTTCGGGTAGCCAGCGATGTGGGCGCCAAGCAGCATGGCCTCGCCGCGCGTGAAGGCGACGTGGGCACCCTTCAATTTCATGTGCCCTGTTTTGGCTGACTTCACTTCCTGTCCGCTCAGCACTAAGCCGGCCTCAACTTTTTCGAGGAGTTCGTAGTCGTATCGGGCCTTGTCGTTTGAGGCGAGAATGTCGGACATAGGGGCACTGGTCAGTGTAGCGTTTTCCTGCTATATTTCCAACGAAGTATGCAGGAAAACGGCACGGAACGCCAGCCGCAGGTGATTACGATTTCAACCGTCACGATCGTGAAGGTCGCCGTCTTTTTGCTGGCCTGCGGATTCGTCTACCTGATTCGCGACATCATTGCCCTCTTTTTTGTTTCGCTGATCCTCGCCTCGATCATCAATCCGCTGGCCTCGTGGTTCCAGTCGAAAAAAATGAGCCGAGGTTTGGCGGTACTCTTTCTCTACCTGGCGATCATCGCGATCATTACGGCGGTGCTTACCATGCTCGTGCCGGCCGTCGTGCTTGAATCACGCGACCTCGTTTCAAATTCCGGTTCGTTGTGGGCGCGCATGCTCTCGACCTTCGGGCCGCTTCAAGATTTTGCCGCAACGCACGGACTAGGGGACGACCTGCAAGAAGCTGCGGCGAGTGCTTCCAACAGTTTTGGTACGGCAGCTGCGGGCGTCTTTGCTACGATCACCGGTCTCTTGACGGGCCTTGCTTCATTGGTGATCGTGCTTGTCGTCGCGTTTTATTTGGTCGTTTCGGAAGACGCACTTAAACGGTTGTTCCGCGCGGTTGCACCCGAAACGTATCAGCCGTATCTCGTTGATTTGTTTCAGCGTATTGAAAAGAGCATCGGCAGCTGGGTGCGGGGCCAGCTGATTCTTTCGCTCGTGATCGGTGTTGCGTACTACATTGCGCTCAAGATTCTCGGCGTAAAATACGCGCTCGTTCTGGCGCTCACGGCGGGTGTCGCTGAGTCTATTCCGTATATTGGCCCGATTTTCTCGTCGATCCCCGCAGTTTTGATCGCACTCACGGACTCACCGCTCAAAGCGTTGCTTGTCGCGATCATGTGCATCGTGATTCAGCAGGCCGAGAACCACATTCTCGTGCCGAAGGTCATGCAAAAGGTGACGGGGCTTCATCCGATCGCTAGTATTTTTGCGATGCTGATCGGTGTGAAAGTCGCGGGGCTCCTCGGTGCGCTCTTGGCGATTCCGGTCGCGATGATGCTCGGTATTATCGTTGCCGACGGCTTCCGTTTCCTGAAATCCAATCGCTGATATGTCTGCGCTCTACGATCGACTCGTCAGGTTTTCGCCGCTCTTGCCAGTTCTCGGTGCAGGCGGCTTTATCGCGCTCAGCGAAGTGTCGATTGGCCGCCCACACGATTTTCTGTGGTGGAGCCTGATTACATCGGCTTGGATTCTGACGGTGTTCTTCGCGCTCGTGCACGGCAAACTCAAGAGCCGTCTTACGCCCGTGGCCGTGCCGGCCGTCCTCATGATCGCCGCCTCGACGATCGCTTCGCTTTTGTTCCTCGACCTCGTCGCCAACCGCCACATCTTTATCGCCGTCTTCGGTTTCGTACTGTACCTCTTTTTAGAGCACGTGCGACGCGAAGACGCCGCGCACGCGACAGAGGAACGCCTTTCGATTTCGGAGTTCGCGAGAATGGTGAATATCGGCTCGCTCTTCTTGGTTGCTTCCGTGGCCGTCGGGCTCCCGGCCTTTCTGCCAATTCAAACGTGGTGGACGATTCCGCCCATGGTGGGAATCGCACTGCTCTGGAGCTGGCACCTGTTCCTCGCGTGTACTGATCACTGTGTGCGTCCGGGCTCGCGCATTTTCCTTACCGCACTCGTCGTGGTCGAAACGTATCTCGTGGCTCTGAACCTGCCGACTTCGATGTTCGTCGGTGGCGCGGTTGTCGCGATCGTGTACTATCTGGCTGCGAACCTGCTGCCGATCGGCAGGGCGGATACGATTCCAGGACGCTTGGTGCGCAAGTACGTGATCTATGCAGGCATTGCGCTTGCTCTCGTTCTCCTAACTGCACGATGGGTTTGATATGTTTTTCACCAAAAAAATCACGTTCGGAGAAATAACTCGCCTGGTTTTCGTACCGGCCACGCTCGGGCTTGTAGCCGGTCTCGCGGGTGCGTTGATGTTTGAATCGTATTTCGTCACCTTGTCGGACTACGCGACTGAACCACTGCAGATCGGCCGTTTGCCAATTGTCTCGAGCGCCTCGTTGTCGCAGTCCGACGTCGCGGCGCGACTCGATCGTTTGAACGCCGCCGTCTATCCGCGTCTTGCGCCGAGTATTGAATTGTCGCAGCGCGCGCGAGGTATTTCCGAGGCTGTTGGTTTCGCGACCGTGTTGACCTCGGACGGTTGGCTTGTGTCTACGCCCGCGGTTGTCAGCGGAACGGTTGATATCGCGATCGGAGGTCGTTTGCTCGAACCGAAAATGCGGATCACGGATCCGCGCACGGGTCTTGTCTTCTTGAAAGTCGATGCGACGGCGTTGCCCGTCAGCGGCTTTGAAGAAACGGATGCGCTTCTTGTCGGCACCCCGCTGTATGCTTCTGACGAAAACGGTTTGTTCGTTGCTTCGGCTTTCGCCGGAACGACGCCGCAGAATCGCAAAGCGCAAGTTCCTAACCTGCAGAATTCAGATCTCTTTTCCCGCGCGTTCCATTTGGACGGGGTTTGGGGCTCTCGCGCCGCAGGAGGCGCGGTCGTCTCTTCTGATGGTGACTTGGCAGGATTCCTCGTTTCCGAAAAAAACGCTCCAGACACGTTCGTGCCGATGCACTTGATTCGTTCTGTTCTCGCGCAGATCTTCCGTGGTCAAACGCCTGTGCGCGCGCAGCTTGGCGTGCAGACGCTCGCGCTTGATGACGCTGCTTTTGCTGAAGGTGGGTTCGGTGGCGTGAAAGGAGTCAGGATCACCGGTTCTCGCGCCTACGGTTTGCCGGCGGTACGCGTCGGTTCGGCCGCGGCGAAGGCCGGCTTGCAAGAAGGGGATATTCTTCTGCGCGTCGATGGCGTTGATCTCTCAGGTGGACGTGATCTCAGCGAGCTGATCGCCGAGTTGGAAGCGGGTGCCAAGATCCAATTCGATGTCGTTAAGGACGGCGCTGAACGGACGATCGACGTGACGCTCGATGGGGAAAAGAGGTAGACTAGAGAAGGAGGTATGACTTTGGACATCACGCAACTTCTCGAACGGCATTGGAAGACGGTCGCCGTCTCCGCCGCGGCGATGATGGTGCTCACCGCAGCGCTTAGTTTCGTGCGTCCACTCGAGTATTCTTCAACCATGCGCTTGCTCATCATTCAGCGGGCCAGCCAAAGCCTCGATCCCTACACCGCCATTCGCTCCGCCGAAAGCATTGCCGACAACTTGAGTCAGGTCATCTACACCTCAGTCTTTTTCGACAAGGTGACCGGTGCCGGCTTCCGCATCGACAAGAGCTATTTCAACGCCAACGAAACGAAAAAACGCCGCCAATGGTCGAACATGGTTTCGACCCAGGTGACGCACGAAACCGGCTTCCTTCAAATCTCCGTCTATCACAAGAGCAAGGAGCAAGCTTCCGAAATCGCGCGCGCCATTGCCTTTGTCCTTACAACTGAAGGTAATCAATACATCGGCGGACACGACCTCGCGATCCAGCTCGTCGACACGCCCCTTCAATCGCGTTTCCCGGTGCGTCCGAACGTGCCGCTCAACGCCTTTCTTGGAGCGGTTATCGGTGTCGTCCTGAGCTCTCTCTACCTCGTGGTGGGGGAAGCCAGGCGGAATCGAAGGGTCCGTTTTTCCGGAGCCCCGCCTCTCTAAAAGACCTTCAAAAACAGCTGGAAACGGCTGTTTTTTGATTTTTTGGCGTAAAATCACCCCTTGTCCCAGGGTCTTGACAAAACAGGGGAATCATGGTGTACTTTGCAGTCCTTTGGAATGGACGATCATGCCAAAGAAGCTTTGAAATCGCCCGATGTGAGGCCGGGAGTCACCTCCTCCTTGCCTTCCGGACTCCGTCGGGCGATTCCAGTGCTTCTTCATTTCCGCGATGTGCGGAGAAGGGAAGGGTGCTGCGGCGTGTTCAGTTCTCTCACAAGTCAACGGATGGACAAACATCCTAACCATGGAGGTGAGTCGTGAAGGCTCCCAAGAACGTTCTCGGTATCTTCCTGCTCATCGTCATCGGTAGCGTCGCAACGGCTTCGGCCCAGGTGCCCGGTCCTCCCAAGGATGCGGGAATGCCGCAGAGCTGCGAGCTCAAGGAGTTCGAAGAGTGCAAGACGGGATTCGAGACCTGCCGCAAGGACTACGACATGTACGTCGAGTGGTCCAAGTCGCAGTGTCCGAATCTCGCCGGCGTCGACAGCGACAAGCTGAAGGACTACGCGCGCACGGGCACGGATGTGCCCAAGCGCGTGAAGCCTCCGAAGCCCCCCAAGCGTCCCCGGAAGCCGGGCGACAAGCCCAAGCCTCCGAAGGCGCCCAAGGTCACGGTCGAAGTGCTCGTGCCGCTCTACGGCAAGTCCGAGCCCGTTGCGCCCAACGCGACGTGCCCGAACGGAAGCTTCAAGTTGCCGGTCGGTTTCGACCGGAACGGCAACAAGAAGCTCGACGCCGATGAGGTGCTCGAGAAGCTCCAGTCCGGATGCAACGGCAAGGATGGCGCGCCCGGAAAGCCGGGGAAGCCCGGTCGCAACGGCGCCCACTCCTACACGACGAAGACCACGCGTTTCACGTCCGATCCCGCATGCCCCGCCGGGGGTGTCCGCTCCACGAACTGGACGGATCTCAACGGCAACGGCGTGTTGGACAAGGGCGAGTCGCAGGGCGACGTCGTGCTGTGCGATGGCAAGGCCGGCAAGTCCGGTAGCTCCGGTCGGCCCGGTCGGGATGGCAGCAACACGCGCATCCAGGTCGGACTCGGCATGCGACACAGCGGTGTCGTGACGGCGAAGCGCCCTCTGGGCGTGAGCCTCGCGCCCGAACTGATCGTGGAGTACTGGCTGAGCGATACGTGGGAGTTCGAGGTCGGTCTGGCCTGGGCTTCCGAACAGGATCGCAGCATGGTCGTGACCGGCGAACTCTGTCGCCGCGGTCTGAACTCGAACTTCGGGTTCTGCATCGGCGGGCAGTACCAGGCCTGGAACCTCGTGGGCAACAAGGCCCTCTGGGAATCAGGTTTCGTCCTCGCCGGCCCCAAGTGGGTGCCGGTCGACAGTCAGTACGCGGACGTCTTCGTCGAGGCCGCACCCATGGTGGGTTTCGACGGATACGACGAGCAGCGTCAGGCCGCCTTCGGGTGGACCGCGCTCCTCGGAGCAAGCGGCAAGTTCTGAACCAACGGGACCGTGATCCCTCTTCCAACTCGGGAGAGCGCGGTCACGGCCGCGTTCTCCCTTTCCGCGCTTCCACTTCCTCAAGGAGATCCACGTGAAGACCATCGGTAATCTGTTCACCCTCTCGACCCTGATCGCGATCACCTTCCTCATCGGCTGCGCCCAGCGCAGCGACGACGGGGCCAGTGGTCCGGTCTGCGACAACGGCGTCTGCGAGAACGGCGAGTCCGCCCAGTCCTGTCCGCAGGACTGCGACGAGACCCTCTGCGATGGCGACGGCGTCTGCGAGGCCGGCGAGGACCACGCGTCCTGCCCGGCCGACTGCGACGAGGACGAGAACCCGCCCGTCGGCAGCGACAAGTGGGTCTGCCGCGGTTCGTTCCGCGGCGGCAAGGCCTACTGGGCCTGCAACCCGGACTTCATCGCCGGCGCGCCGGACGTCGTCGACTTCATCGGCGCGTGCCCGGCACTCGGGCTGCGCGAATACTACGGTGCCAACGGGCACACGCAGAGCGTGCACGTCAACGATGCTGGCGAGTACGAGGTCGAGGTTCCCGCCTCGGCCAACCCGAACCTCTACTGCGAGATGACGTTCGCCTACAAGGACGCCAACGGCAACGTGGTCTATGCGCAGTACGGCTCGGTCTCCGACGAGATCGCCGGCGACTACCGCGAGTGCGGAACGCGCAGCGGTGTGTTCGCCTGCGGGATGTTCTTCAAGCCGGTGACGGGTCACATGCCCGCCCCGCTGAACAGCTACCCCAACTGATCCATCCGTCCTCAACTCTCGACCCCGGTCATCTGACTGGGGTCGTTTTTTTGAAGACTCACCCCCTAGCCCCCTCTCTTTCAGAGAGGGGGAACCGAACCGAGTCCCTCCCCTGAAAGGGGAGGTGCCCACAGGGCGGAGGGGTCTCATTAGCATTGACAAAACCCTTTATTTATGCTATCCTGCTCGGTCGGCTGCTGCCATGCCTATTGTGGGCATGGGTGACAGGAGCCGTCAGTTTCGTCCCGACAGTCCGTATTTGTGGCCCCTCGCCACGGAGGTTTGCTCATGCACAAGTTCATCCTGGTTCTCTCGCTACTCCTCGCTGCCTGCGCGTTCGATCCCTCCGGCGCCCCACTGGGTGTGGATGTGGATGGCTCCGTCGGCGACGATGGGGACGGCGGTGCTGATGCTGATGGTGGCCTCGACAACGATGCCTCCATCGACGGCGGCCTGACGCCCGACGCGTCTCCCGACGCGATGACGTGTCCGACCGATCAGGTCATGACGCCCGCCGGCTGCCAGGTGCGCCCGAACATCCACTGCTCCCTCGACACCGACGGGAACGGCATGCGCTGGCGCGTTCTGGACTTCACGGGATGGGTCACCTACGGCTTGCTCGACAGCGCTCCCGCCGGAGCCACGCCGTCGTACATCGCGTACGGCAGCGACTTCGACTCGTCGGCGATCAACTCGAGCTGCAACGGCACCAACCGATGGATCGTTCCGTACCCGAGTGGCTGCACCGGCAAGCCCCAGGCCACGTGGATGGGGGAGCCCGGAACCGCCAACCAGCTGAAGATCTCCGAGAACGTGGAGAACTTCAACATCGCCGTGGTCTATACCAACGGCACGGTGCGCTGGGCGGACATCAAGATCGACGACGGCGATTCCGACGGCTTCACCGTCGACGGGGTCGGCATCTCGAGCTGTCACATCATCCATCCGCCCGGGGGTGGAGGGATCATCCGGATCGGGTCTTAACGTTCAACTCGCTCAGGGCGGGGGATTGCCACTACTGGCCGTCTCCCGCCTCTTCTTTTTGCTAAAATAAGCTTATTTATCTGTCTAAATACCTTGACAAAATAGGCAAATTATGCTAAACTCCTCTCACGCTGCCAGAGGCGTGCCACGCCCCTGACAGAGCACCTTTACACGTTTTTCCGGCCTTAAATGGCCAGCACCAAAGGAGACTCCGTGAACCACGTCATGCGCTGTCTGTTGTGTCTTGTCCTGCTGACGCTCACCGCCAACTGCGCCTTCCGTCCCGATGGGCCGGACGACGCCCAAGGCGATGATGACGATCGGCCTCCCCCTCAACCGCAGCCCAACGACTGCCAGGACGACGGCGACTGCGACAACGGTCCGACGGCCTGCCACATCGGCAGCTGTTCGCAAGGAACGTGTTCGTACGCCTCGAGCTGCGACTCCGGAGAGGTCTGCAACGCGCAGGACCTCTGCGAAGAGCAGACCACGCCGCCGCCTCCGAGCGGCAACGGCACGATCGTGTGCACCGAGTCGGGTTCGCAGACGCAAGTCACGATCTCGAACGGCATCTTGGCCCACCTGTTCGATTCGGTTTCCCCGAACTCGAACTGGCAGGTCGCCATGATCGACGGCTTCGCGGTGCAGCAGACGTGGGTGTCCGACAGCGCGAGCTACACGCTCACGATGCCGAACACCATCGCGAACTTCACCCTCGCGGTGAAGGATCCGAGCGGCCAAAAGCACTGGTTCGATGTCAGCGAGTTCGACGTCACTGGGACGTGTGCGCGCGGCACTGGACAGTTCACGCACTCGACGTCCACGACGCCGCCTCCGAATCCTGGTAACGGGACACTCGGTTGTCAGGACGTCGGGACGCAGACGTACGTGACGGTTTCCGCCGGCATTCTGGCGCACGTGTTCAATCAGAACGGCTTCACGGCGGCATCCCTGCGCTTCGGCTATGGGTTGCAGGACTACGAAGCTTGGGTGTCGGACAACGTGGCCTACACGCTGACGATGCCGAGCACGACGCCGGAGTTCAACCTCTTCGTGCGGGATACCGCAGGCGTGGATCACTGGTTCGACGTGAACCAATTCAACGTCACGGGCACCTGTTCGAAGATCACCGGTGCGTTCACGCACACGGTGGCCTCCACTGGTAACGGCAACTTGTACTGCTCCGACTCTGGCGGAACGACGACGGTCACGATCTCGAACGGGATCCTGCCGCACGTGTTCAATCAGAACGGCTTCACGGCGGCGTCCCTGCGCTTCGGCTACGGTCTGAGCGACTGGGAGTCGTGGGTATCGGACAGCACTTCGTATGTGCTGACGATGCCGAGCACGACGCCGGAGTTCAACCTCTTCGTGCGGGATACCGCAGGCGTGGATCACTGGTTCGACGTGAATCAATTCAACGTCACGGGCACCTGCTCGAAGATCACCGGTGCGTTCACGCATTCGGTGACGAGCGTCGGAAACGGCAGCATCAGCTGCTCGGAGTCGGGCTCGAACACGAACGTGACGGTCTCGGGCGGCATCCTGGCGCACCTCAGTGGCACGCCGGGCACGCCGTCTCTGCTCCAGTTCGCGTACGGCGGTTCCCAGACCCTGTCTTGGAACGGCGACGGCGCGAGCTACACGTTCACCATGGGGAACACGATCACGAACTTCAACTTCCAGTTGCGGGACGTGAACGCGAACACCTATGCGTTCGATGTGACCGAGTTCAACGTCTCGGGCACGTGCTCGAAAACGTCGACCTCGTTCACGCACACCGTGAGCGCGGTGACCATCGTCGGCACGATCAAGTGTCGGCTCTGGGACGTCGGCGGCATCACGAAGCGAGAAGTGACGATCACTCCCAATGGCAACGGCATCATCGCCGGAACCTTCCAGGAGGGAACTCCCGTCACCTCGCCCGAGAGCATCAGGCTCAATGTCGACGGTCAGCAGCAGACGTGGGTTGGCAACGGTCAGCCCTACATCTTCTACCCGTTGCCGTCGGTGAACGACTTCAATTTCTTCGTCGTCGACAACGATGACGTGGCAAATGGAGGCGATACGGTCTCTGGTGGCGATTGGTTCAATCTCGCGGCCTGGACCATCATCAACGAGTCGTCCATCTACGGGACGAGCAACTGTCACATGACGGGCGGCGGCATCAACGTCAACTAGGCTCAGGTCAGCTCAGAGGGGCGATTCGCAAGCAATTGCGAGTCGCCCCTTCTTCTTTTTTCTGCTATTCTGAAGGTGATATGTCGCTCGTCGAGGCGCTCAAAAGCGAGGCACGCAAGCTCTACGAAATTCCAGACGTGCCTTGGCAGCGTCTGATGAAATTTTTCGTCGGCGCGGCCGCCTTTTTCAGTCTTGCGGTCGTCTTCGTTTCGCCTTGGAAAGTGCTGGCTTTCTTTCTTGGCATCGCGCTTCTTGTCGCGGTCTACGCACGGCCGCTTTGGATGCTGGCCGTTCTCGCCGTCTTCATTCCGCTGGAACCGTTTGCGCTCAAGTTCGTGCCAGACGAGCTCTTCATTTTTGCCAAATATTTTTCGGAAGTTTTAATTTACCTTCTCCTCGGCTCCGCGCTTTTGCGGCGCGTGCTGGCGGGGGAGCGTCGGACGCCAACGCCGCTCGACTTGCCGTTCGCGTTACTCGTGCTTGTGGCCGTTGCCTCGGCTGTTTCAAACTTTGTGGACCCGGCCGTTGCGGTTCTCGGCACGCGCCAGATCATTCGTTTCATGCTGCTGTTCTTCGCCGTCGCGTTGTTAGCGCCGCCGAGAGACTATTTAAGGAAGCTTGTCGTTCTGATGCTCGGTCTCGTGCTCTTCGAGAGCTTGCTCGGCATTCTCCAGGCAGCAACGCTCGGTGCCATCGACCCGTTCCTCCTACCCAGCGAAAACCGCTTCTACAGCTCGCTCGCCCTCACGGGTGGTACGGAGCAGTTCTGGGCGCCAGGACAGCGCGTCTTCGCGACACTCGGACGCTACGACCAACTCGGTACGTTCCTGTGCTTCTTCCTACTGCTCCTTTCCGGTTGGATCTATGAGATCCAAAAAGGCCGTTGGCACCGCTACTTCTTTTTGCTTTTCGCAATCGCTTCCTTCGCGCTCATGCTGACCTACTCGCGCGCGTCGTGGTTCGGCTTCCTGCTCGGTTTCCTGTATATCGCTGTTCGCATAAAGAAGGACAAGAAGGTGCTAGCAGTGTTTTTAGCAACGGTCGGCCTCATTGTTGGTTATACGTTCTATACCGGCGTCGTCGTGCGCGCATTGACCGACCTGCCGGAGCAAACCGTGCTCGCGCGCTTGCTTGAAGCTTTCTCCTATGAACGGTGGCGCGGCGAATACTACGGTTATGGCCGCGTCTACTGGATGCTCAACACGCCACTGCGCGTCGTGCCAGCCTCGCCGATTTTTGGTCACGGTCCTGGTACCTACGGTGGTGGCGCGGCAGCCGTACTCGGGAACACGGGCGTGTACGACAAACTCGGTTTGCCTTTCGGTGTCTACGGTACTGAAGGCTACATCGATAACAACTGGTTCTCGCTTTGGGGCGAAATCGGGACGCTCGGCTTGGCGCTGTATATTTGGATGTTTACGCTGCTCTTCCGCGCCTCGCATGCGGTGTACCGCGGCTCGAAAGATCCGCTCGTACGCGGTCTCGCGCTCGGCTATCTCGGCGCGACGCTCGCGTTTGCTTTTCAAGCGGTGCTCGGCACCTATCTCGAAGTCCGCACGATCAGTCTGTACTTCTGGATATTCGGGGCGTTCATTGTGGCTCTCGGTCAAAAGGAAAAGTTGATTTGAGCTATGCGCATTCTCCAAGCCAACAAGTTTCATTATCTGAAGGGCGGCGCCGAACGCTACGTTTTTGAGCTGACGAAAATTCTGACGCGCAACGGCGACACGGTCGTGCCCTTCGCTATGCGTTCGGAAAAGAATCTGCCGTCGCATTACGATCGTTTTTTTGTTTCGGAAGTGAAAACCGATCGCGTGCGTTTCGATCGTGAAGGTTTGCGCACGGCCAAACGGATGCTCTGGTCGTTTGAAGCCGCCAAAAAATTCTCAGGTCTCCTCGCCGCATTTCCTCCGGAGATCATCCACGCTCACAACATCTATCACCAGATCTCGCCGTCGATTTTGGATGTCGCGCAAAAGAGAAAAATCCCCGTCGTCATGACAGTGCACGACTACCACCTGATCTCGCCGAACTACGGCATGTTCGATCGTGGTGAAATCGTTGAGCCGTCCGTGAAGCATCCCCATTGGGACACCTTCCATCGCCGTCTGATCGGCGGATCCTTCGCCAAGAGTGCCCTCAGCGCTTTTGAAGGCTGGCTACACGACGTGCTCGACGCCTATGGCTGGGTCTCAACCTTCATTGCGCCCAGCGAATTCGTGCGCCAAAAGCTCGTGGCCTACGGCATTCCGGAGGGCAAAATCGAAGTTGTGCCGCATTTCATCGACCTCGAGGGCCGTACGCCGCGTTTTGAATCGGAGGCACGTGTCGCCTTCGTTGGCCGCTTGTCGGAAGAGAAGGGTGTTGATGTACTCCTGCGCGCCATGAAAGAGGTGCGACACCTCACCTGCGCGATCATCGGGGATGGTCCGGAAAAAGAAAAACTTCACGCGCTGGCGGAAGAGCTGAAACTCGACAACGTTGAATTCCTGGGCGCGCTTCATGACGAAGATCTTGAACGTGAAATTGCCCGCGCCAAAGCAATCGTCATTCCCTCGCAATCCTACGAAACGTTCGGTCTGACGGCGCTTGAAGCCTACGCTTGGGGCAAACCCGTCATTGCTTCGCGGATCGGGGCACTTCCGGAGGTCGTGCGAGAAGGGGAAACAGGCTTGCTTTTCGACCCGAAAGAGCCGAAAGAGCTTGCTGCGCATTTGCATTGGCTCCAGGGAAACTTTGCTCGCATCGATGCGATGGGTCGCGCCGGCCGCCATCTTGCCGAGACTGAGTATAACCCCGGTTTGCATTTGGGCAGGATTCATCGTATCTATAAAGAAGCGTTGAAGAAGTAATTTCACTTGCATGCCGTTCGAATCCCCAGCAACTCCTGAATACGTACGTCCGGAACCTCCGCTTCGCGCCAGAGCCGGCATGAAAGCAATCGCGTGGATGGGTGCACTCGTAACCTTAGCTGGCGCCGCGCAGCACGCCGAGGCCGCGCCGAAAAAGACGTCGGAAAAGAAAGAAGTTGCGCAGCTTCGCTACGAAGGCACGATGCGCGAACTGCCCCGGCGCGACGATCTTGATATTGAAAAGATGGAGAGAAAGGCGCTACCCGACGGTAAGGTTGTGACCGTCTACGAAGGTACGCATCTTTTGTCTGATGATGAAGTAAAGGAAGAGCGGGTACTCGACGTGCACGTTTTTGAAGACGGAGACGCCAACGTGCAAGGTGATGACCGTTGGAGCGAGTGCCAGATCATCGTCAAAACTTACAACGATGCGACGCGCGCCAAAGACTTCGGCTACCTTTGCCTCGACTCCGCCAGCGACGCGCGTGCGAGCGGTGTGCATATGGACAGCCCTGTTGGCGCCTACGACTTTTACGGCCCGACTGACAAGGAGTGGAATAAAAAAGGAGCCGCACCGAAAACAGGCGACGACTGGACACTCTTCGAACTTAACAACCTGTATTGGGCAGTCAAAGGTTTGAAAGAGACCGGGATGGATCAAAGCGATGCCGCGCAGTATCTCGCCAAGGAATTCCGCGGAAAAGTTGCGACGGCACAGAGTCACGAAAAGCGGAAGCCGATCAACCAGGACGTGCTTGATGAATTGAAGTAAAGTCATGACCCAAATCACCAACCCGTTTGGCTGGATCGAGATCGCGGTGACCAACATGCCGCGCGCCATAAAATTTTACGAAGACGTCTTCGACGTGAAGCTCCAGCACATGGAGCTCGGTCCGCTTGAGATGGCGATGTGGCCGGAGATGCCTGGGGGCAAAGGCGCGGGCGGTGCACTCGTGAAGCATGCCGAATGGTACAAGCCGACAACCGATGGTCCTCTCGTCTATTTCACCGCCCAGTCCGGCGACTTGAAGAACGAAGTTAGTCGTGTCGAAGCCGCCGGCGGCCACGTGGTCGTGCCGATCAAGCAGATTTCTCCCGACTACGGCTGGATGGCCTGCTGCACCGACACCGAAGGCAACCGCTTCGCGATTCACTCGCGCGAGCATGTCGTATAAAAGAAAAACCCCACGTGCAGCGTGGGGCTTTTCTTATTCGGGCTGAGCCGCTTTATGCGACCGAGACCCGGCGGGCACCGGAGAGCGGGTAGGCGGCCTTGCGGACGCCCTTTTTCGCTGTCTTCGACGCCAGCGTTGTATACAGCATGGCGGTCTCTTTGGCAATCTTCTCCCAGTTGAAGTAGGAGGCGACGTGCTTTTGCGCGTTGCGACCAGCCTCGGCGCACGCGCGCGGATGCGTGATCATCCAGTAGAGCTGGAGCATCAGATCACGCTCGTTGTCGAGGCGGAAGGTGAAGCCGCGACCCTCGACGATCTCCAGGTGTTCCGGAGTGTTCGAGGCGAGGACGGCTTTGCCGTGGGCCATCTTTTCAAGCACGGCAATCGGCAAACCTTCGAAAGACGAAGGGTGCGCCGCGAAGGCTGCATTGGCGATCAGTGCGTGGAGTTCGTTGGCGTAGCGGGCTCCGGTCAACACGATGTCTTTGGCGCCTGCGGCTTTCGCGCGCACTTCCCACACGTACGGGTCGTTCGCCTCGCCGTCGCCGACGATCACGAGCTTCATGCCCAAGACGCGGAGATCGGTCGTGGACGCCTTGAGGCGCTTCCAGGCGTCGATCAGCTGTCCGGCATTCTTGGAACGGATCAGTCGAGAGACCAGAATGACGTAGCGGCCTTTGTTGAGATTGAAGGTATCAAGAATGGCTGCGTCTTTCTTAGTCGGCTTCGGAACTTTCACGCCGTTCGGAATATAAGCAGCTTCGCAGCCGTAGACTTCACGCACGTAGTGCGCGAGTGTCTTCGAAACGACGATCGTTTTGTGGGCGAAGTGTGTGGCAGCCCATTCGCCGCAGCGCAGCACGAGGCGCGCGAACGGTCCCCATTTGTGCATGTGGCGGTCGATGGTATGGAAGGTCACGACGACTTTGGCTGACGGGCGGAAAAGGCGGGGGAGCCAGGCAAGCAGTGACGGTCCGACACCGTGGTAGTGGTAGATGTCGAACTTTTCCTTCATGGCGTGCAGTGTCGCCAGGAACGTATGCGTAATCGCGTCGAGGTGCATCGTGTGCACGGACGCAATCGGAACCAGCCGCACACCGTTGTGCGACGTCTTGCGAGAACCGGTGTACCACGGGCGCGTGTAGACCGTTACGCGAAAACCGCGCTTCGCGAGACGCGGAGCGAGCTCTTCAACGTGGCGTTCCACACCGCCCGAGCGGGCCGGCATGCCTTTTGAGCCAATGATGGCGATACGCATAAGACGTCGGGTTAGGGTATAACCCAGCTGAATTAACTCGGTACTTTAGCAGAAATAGGCGGTTTTGTCAAGACGAACAGGCAACCAAAAAACCAGCCCCGAAAAGGCTGGTTTCTTGCTAACGTTAGCCATATTATCCCTCCCCTGAAAGGGGAGGTGCCCGCAGGGCGGAGGGGTCTTCACCCCTATGGCTTGACGTTGGTACGCCCCGCCACGGCGGAATCTCCTGGCAAAAGGGTTGTGAGGCCTCCCTGGTTTGAGGTCAAAGCCTCGTTTGTCCAAGTATCCTGCCCGGAATAGGCGGCTCCGGCCAAGAGGAGCGGCGCGGTGCCGACCTGTTCGGACGTCGGCGTCAGCGTAACCTCGAAGGAGGCGCTCGGGGCTTCGTGCAAGATGCCGGCATGTGGGTCTGTCGCACCAAGACGCCACATCAAGTTGTCGCCCTCAAGGACGAGATCCTGTCCAACCGTCACGGCTGCGCGTTCGGTCCAGGTGACGTTGTTTGGCAAGCGGAAGGTCACGAGACCGTCGGTCGTTTGTGTTGCGCCTGTTTCGAGGCTCGCGAAGATCCAATACCGCGTGGCTTTGCCGACGCGTGGCGGAAGCGGCCCACGTCCGAGTTGATCGCCTTCGCTTGTGTAGTAGCGAGCGACAGTGCGAAGTCGTGACGTGCCGGCGATCTTGGTTTCAATCGGCAACCCGCTCACTTGTGCGTCGATCACTTTCGGATCATCGATCGAGAAGATGGCTTGCGGAGTCGCCCGGAAAACAGGGTTCACGGTATAGCGCGAAATCGTCTCGCGCACGCGCACGAACGCTTTGCGTTCACCGCGCTCACCCGCGCCAAGCGAAGCAATGCGTGGGGACGTTTCCCATCGTACTTCACCAAGCGTATTCACTTCGGGAGCGATCTTCAGCTGAAGATTCTTGATCGTCTGCAAGCCTTCGTTGTGATAACGCACGAGCACGGCGACTTCATCTCCTGGGCGCACGAAGGCCGGAGCATCTTCCGCGAAAGCGGCTTCAAGTTTCAAGTCAACGGCAGCCATGCGGATGTCGGATTGCGTTTGCGACAAGACAAGCGTCTCGCCGTTCAACGTGCCGTGCAACGCTGCGGTCAATCGCATAAGGTCCGTAGCACCGTTAAAGCGCCCGGAGAATTTCACTTCGACGTCCTCACCAGCTTCAAGACGTCCGAGCGCGACCGTGCCGCGATAGAGCGGAGGCGTCGCGTTCTGGAGTTTGAACCCGTCCGGCCACGAAGGGGTCACGGAAGCGTTTTCGAAGGTCAGCGTGGAACCATTTTTCACGCGCAAAGCAAAAGCGACGGATTGTCCCGGCACGACCGCTTCGGGCATGTCGAAACGTGTTTCGATCGCGTTGCTCTTCCAGGCCAGCGAACCCTTTGTCAGCGTTTCATCGGATTGGCCCTTATCGTTTTGTGCCACGAAGTGGACGAAGACGTCTGCTGTGCCGCTGGGGCCGAGTAGTGTGCCTCGGAAATGGTATTCATTCGAGATGGCAGCCGGCAGCTCCCCAATAGCGATCGTGTCAGTGAGCGCATCGTAGTGTGCGGGCAGCTCTGCGGGCACAAACGTTTTTGGAAGGTGCACCGAAAGCGCTGCGTCATGAAGACGCGTCTCGCCATTGTTCACGATTCGCACCGAAAATGTCGTCTCCTTGCCGGATACAATCGTCTGCTCCGTAAGCAACGAGAGTTTGAAATCATCGCGGAGCGGATGATACGCAAAGCGGAAGTACAGCGCGAGTCCGAGCATCGAGAGCGCGATCAGGACAAGCACTGCGTCGAGCAGAAACACCACATGCGCGCGTTCTTGATAGCGCGTCTTGTAATGCTTTTCGTAATGCCGTTTGGCGTGACCGTGTGCCTTTTGGATGAGGATCTTCATACGTTTAGAAAAGGGAACGGCTATTGAAGGCCAGGGTAAAGACGTCGTTGGTCATGGCGAGAATTTCCGCCTTGCCGTCGCCGTCGACGTCGCCAACCGAGACGCGCGCGCCGCCGTTCTTCTTACTGTCGAAGGCGAAGAACTGGCTTTTTACCTCGGCATAACGGTTCCAAACGCGCACGTGAGGTCCGCCGCCGAAGCCTGGACCTGTCACGATTTCTTGCTTGCCGTCGCCATCCACGTCACCCAGAGCCACGTAGACGCCTCCAGTAAATTTCTGGCTATAGGCGAAGAATTGCGTTTTTACCTGTTGGTCACGTCCGAAAACGCGCACGTGAGGCCCGCCGCCGGCACCAGCACCCGTCACAATGTCGGGGGAACCGTCGTTGTCGAGATCGCCGATGGCAACGTTTACGCCACCGCGGAATTTTTCCCCATAGGCCAAGAAGGCGTCCGTCACAGGTTCGAGGCGATCGTCGTACATGCGTACGTAGGGCGCGCCGCCGGCGGTACCACCAACCGCGATATACGAACGACCTCCAGCTTTGCCGTAACCAATCGTGAGCGACTTGTTCCAGCTGTCACCAAACGGTGTCACACTGCGCGTCATGCGGCCGCTCGCGTCGTAGGCCTCCAAACGATTACCGCGCGCTACGACCGTAACGTTGACGCCCGATGTATCGCGATAACTCACAAGGTCGACTCCGCCTTTTTGGGTGTCGTCGTACGCGAAGAATCCGTTGCGATGTACCGCGCCGGTGTTGGTTAGCACGCGCATGAAGGCACCGTTCTTATAGCTCGCGTCTTTCACCTGTTCGAGCGGGCGCAGCAAAAGCAAGCCGTCTTGCGCCGGAATCGTAATAATGTTGGAAATCGAACCGTCGTTCGTTTTGGGATCCTGCACGCCATGGAGACGCTCAAAATCCGCGTCGAGGTCGATGGTTTGCGACTGATTGCTTGAGTTCACAAGCACGGTGCCGTGTTGGAAATCGCGGCGCCAGACGCCGGCACGAACAGGACTCGTCGAACCCGTCAGGTTCTTGGCGTCTGCAATCGGTTTGCCGAGGTAGGCTTCGTATTCGTCATACATCCAGAGTTGGCCGTGATCGGTGTCCCCGTGGTCGAACTCGAAGAACCCGTCGCCGAGCAACGTCGACGCCAGGCCGAAGCGCACTTTTTTGAAATCGTTCTTGTTACCGGTGTTGCCCGTGTTGCTGTTGATGATGAACAGGGGAGGATATCCGACCTGCTTCTGCAACCCGAGATAGTTATTCATGACCGTCGCCCAGGTACCGTCGTATTCCCACGGTGTTGGAAACGTCTCGAACATACGACCGTTCACATACGGCTGCAGATCGCGATCAGAATCGCCGTTGGTGATAATAACCGGTCCTGCACCAATACCGTCACGCGTGTTCTTGAGAAGTCGGATCATGCCTTCTTTCCACAAACGATCGGCCGTTCCGGTATCATCGCGGCGCCCGTCGTTGTTGACGTCGACGTCTCCTCCATTGAGCCACGAGATGGTGGCGGATGTTTCATCGAAAAAGATACCGTCCCATTTGCCGGAGGCCATCACATCGTCTTTCACGAAGGCTGTCAGCGCGTCGGTCCAGCCGGTTGAAACGTTGTACGTCTCCGTGCCTGGCCAGACGGAAAGAATCTGTCCTCCAGCGGAACGCAAACGCATGGCGTCGTTGGTACGCGCTTTGAGTTTCGGGTGCAGCGTGTCGAGCGGGTTCTCGCTCCAAATTTTGGCGTAGCTCTTCGTCGGCACGTACGCCAAGATAATGACATCGGGATTGGTGCGACGGACGCTCGCGAAAAAATCAGGATTGAAGATCTGTGCCTCGACCGGAAGCACGATCACGTCGTACTTCGCGAGCGCGCTCCACTCGGAGGAGGGGAGCGTGATGCCCGCCTTCATGTAGTTGTTGGCAATGCGGACGAATTTGTCCGATGGTGTACGGGCAGCCAGGGCCGGGCGCGGCACGCCGAAGCTCACGATCGAGAGAATCGTGAAAGCGACGAGTGCGGACGTGGCGCGCGCGTTGGTCATGAGGTGTGTTTTAAAACAGCCGAGCGTACCAGATTTGAGCGCTTTTGTCAACCTTCGAGACTCACTTCGATCCCCGCTTCTTCTTTGAGACTCACCCCCTAGCCCCCTCTCTTTCAGAGAGGGGGAACCGGATCGAATCCCTCCCCTGAAAGGGGAGGTGCCCGCAGGGCGGAGGGGTCTTGGACCTCACTTCTTTTTCTCCTCCTCTTTCGCCTCGAATGCCTTGGGGTTCGGGCTGTATAATTTGTTTCGGATCTTCCAGTGCTCGACGAACTGTCCGATGCCGTTGGTCGCGAGCTTGTTGCGCACCGTCGGGCGTACCTGCGACCACTTCACGAGGCTCTCAAAGTTCAGTTTATACCTCCCGCGAACGACCACGTAGGCAACCTCGCCGTCGGTCAGAGCGCGACGGATCGTGCGTGTTGAAATACCAAAAAGCTTAGCGGCCTCGGACACGGAAACGCGGATAATGTTCTTTGGAGTCTCCATAGATATCAACAATATGTTTGTCCACTCCAGTGTAGACAAAATACAGGAATTTGGCAAGTGCTGACGCGACAGGTGTTACCAAACGCCAGCACGCCCGTAGCCTTATTTTTATAGGGTGATGATTGACCCTTGGCCTTTTACATGATAGCCTGAACCACATCAAAGGTGGACTGTAACGCTTTTCCCTTGTCCGCCGTCTAAAGCCATGAGCAATCCACTGCAAGAGAAACTCTTGCTGTACCGAGTACGCGTCAAAAAGGATCCCGAAGCCTTCGGGAAAATTTATGATTTGTACGCGCACAAGATTCACCGGTTCATCTACTTTAAAGTTTCGTCCGTTGAAGAGGCGCAAGACCTCACAGCAGACGTCTTCCTTAAAGTGTGGTCCTACCTTCTTGATGAAGGCGGCAAAGATGTTCGGCATCTGAGCGCTCTCCTCTACGGCATCGCGCGCAACCGTGTCATCGATCATTACCGATCGAAGTCCGGACGCGAGACGCTCCCGCTTCTTGAAGAAGCAGAAGAGACGATTGCGGACGACAGAACGACACAACGCAAGAACGAAGCCAAGATCGACGTGACGATGCTCGAAAAGCATCTGCGCTCGCTCAAGGATGAGTATCGCGAAGTGCTCGTCATGAAGTATCTCGATGAACTCGAGACCTTCGAGATCTCCAGGATCCTCGGCAAGACCCAAGGGAACGTGCGCGTGCTTTTGCATCGCGCCTTGGATGCCATTCGGGACCTGGTCGCTGCTGAAACTCCCAACGACCATGAAAGACTCAATCGTGAG
This sequence comes from Patescibacteria group bacterium, assembly GCA_041659045.1. Classification (GTDB taxonomy): domain Bacteria; phylum Patescibacteriota; class Patescibacteriia; order SG8-24; family DYFX01; genus DYFX01. The sequence goes on along the minus strand of JBAZZB010000003.1, from coordinate 3,231 downwards.
GCAACTGAAAGCGCTGAAGGATGAGCGTGCGGGCGGAAGCCCGGACGCGCGCTGGCTTGCGTCCACGAAAGAGACGTTATTGATGCAAATCGGAAACACGGTCAGTCGCGAACGACGGACCGGTCTTCGTGCGTTTGCGGAGAACCTCAATATCTTCCTTCCTGAAAATCTGATGCGCGCGATGGCGGTTCCCGCCCTCATGCTGCTGCTCGTCGTCTCGGCCGGCTTCTCTTCGATGGCTGTCGTCGCTTCCGCACACGGTACGCTGCCAGGCGACATGCTCTATGGAGTGAAGCTCGCCGCGGAAGCGGTCAGCTTGCGCTTCGCCCCGAAAGCGGAACGCACCGAGCGCCGCGTCGAAATCGCCGGTCGCCGGCTCGACGAGATGGCACGCCTCTCCGCCAGCACCGAACCGGACAAGGAAACAAAAATCGCCAAAGTCGCCGCGCTCTTCTCCGACGAAATGAACGGCATCCGCAAAGACCTCATCGACCTTCAAAAAGAAGAAAGCAATGATGAGATCGTCCGCGTCGCCATGCGCGTTGACGCCAAAGCTGATGAATACCAAGCGCTCTTCAAGAGTGGTCTCTCTGTCGGACGTCCGACGCTCCGCATGGCGCTTCTGAACCTCGACCAAGTCTCCGTCAAAGCGCTCGAGATCCTGGTCGAGAAACAAAGTTTCGCTTCCAACGTCTTACCTGAAGCGCAGCTGACCTCCTCGGTCGGCAAACGCATCGACTCCTTCGCCGCGCACGTAGCGGCCGCCCAAGACAATTACAATGGGGAAGCCTTCGCTCCGCAAAGCTTGCTCCTGACCGCCAAAGCCAAAGTTGCCGTCGAGGAAGCCAAAGAGCTCCTCTCGCAAGGCGACTTCCGCGCCGCGGTTCGCAAAGTGAGTGAAAGCGCCGACCTCGTCTCCGAAGCGGAGACGGTCAAAGACGAACCGGCCAATCCGACTATCTCCTCAACCGAAACGTCCGAAGTTGATAGCGCAACCAGCGCTCCGTAACGTCCATACCTTACTAATACAACGTCCGAGACCCTCTCGGATCGAAGAGAGCTTCTCCTTATATAAGGAGAAGCCGTCTCCGATCCAGGAGGCTTGTCCCGCGTAAGCGGAATAATTCCCGGACGGGCCCATTGGGCACCAGTGGCACTACAAGGTCGAGGCCGCAAGGCCGAGCCGCTGCATACTAAACTTGAAGAAAGGATCTCATCTCTTATGACCGATGTTCTCAAAATGAGCCGCAAGGCTCTGACGATGGGCGTTGTCCTCTCGACCATTCTTTGGTCCGTGATGGCGACCGTCCTCGTTGCCCCTTTGAAGGCCTCTGCCGCCGGCTGCACGAGCGGTAGTCTCATCAAGGGTTCTCTCTCCGCTGTCTACTACTGCGGAGCCGACATGAAGCGCTACGTCTTCACAAACGACAAAGCGTACTTCACGTGGTACACGAACTTCTCCGGCGTCACGACGATCTCCGACGCCGACCTCGCTTCCATCCAGATCGGTGGCAACGTCACCTATCGCCCGGGTGTGAAGATGCTCAAGATCCAGTCCGACCCGAAGGTTTACGCCATCGCTAAGGGTGGTGTTCTCCGCGCTATTGGTTCCGAAGCTGTCGCCTCCTGCCTCTACGGTTCCACTTGGAACAAGCAGATCGACGACATCTCCGACGCGTTCTTCACCAACTACACGGTTGGTAACGCGATCAATGCGTGCGGCGACTTCGACAAGACCGCCGAAATGAGCTCGTCTCAGACGGTCAACCAGGACAAGAACCTGAGCTCCGGCCCAGGATCGATGTCTGGCGTTTCCGTCAGTCTCGCTTCCGACTCTCCGTCTTCGGCCACTGTGCCGAAGTCCGCGACGGGCGTGAACTTCTTGAAGTTCAACGTCTCGAACGGTTCCGGTTCGTCGGTCGTCGTCGACTCCGTCGTCCTCCATCGTATGGGCGCCGGTGCTTCGACGGACTTCTCGAACGTCTACCTGTATGAAGGCAACACCCGTCTGACCACGGGCCGTACCGTCAACACGTCGTCGAACGATGTCACCTTCAACAGCCTTTCGCTCTCCCTCTCCGCCGGTCAGACCCGCACTTTGTGGGCTGCCGCGACGATGTCGAGCTCGGCTGGCGCGGGTAACGTCAACGCCTTCCAGGTGACTTCCGTCATGAGCGGCACCTCGAACGCTTCCGGTCTCCCGGTCTCCGGCAACAACATGACGATGGCCTCGGCCACTGTCGGTTCTGTCACGATCGCGAAGTCGGGTTCCCTCACCAACCCGAAGGTTGGTCAGCAGAACGTCAAGCTCGCCGAGTTCCAGCTCTCCGCTGGCGCCACGGAAGACTTGGACATTAAGCGCATCACGCTCTTCCAGAGCGGCAACGTTTCCCGCTCGAACTTGACTAACCTCAAGCTCAAAGCGGCTGGTAACGAAGTCGCTTCGGCTGCCGGTCTCGACGAGAAAGATCGCGTGACCTTCGTCCTCACGGGTACGACCCTCCTCGAAAAGGGCAACACCCGCACGTATGAAGTTTGGGGCAACGTCGGCGGCGGCACTCGTGCCGACGACACCATCAAGCTCTACGTCGAGGAAGACTCCGATGTTTCGGCCACGGGCCGCACGTTCGGTTACGGTGTCTCCGTTACGCGCACTGCGTATGACGGTGACTCCTGCACTTCGACGTCAGGTGACTGCTCGTACCTCACGATCGAAGGCGGTCAGATCACGATCACCTTCAACGGCCCGTCCGCGACCGACATTGCGACCAACGGCAAGGACAAGGAAGTCTTGAACTTCACCCTCGCCTCGCAGTCCAACGTCGAAGTTCGCAACCTCCGCATCAACATCTCCGCTCCGAGCGAAGATGATGACGACAACGACGACACGGGTCTTAAGTACGACGACACGACCGACGGCGCCAACTACACCGACATCAAGGTGATTGACACCGCGTCCGCCACCATCGTCGCCGGTCCGCAGGACGTCCTCGCGACGGCCTCCGACGCCGACGATTCCCAGGCCCTCGTCTTCACGGACGTCTTCACGCTCGCTGCTGGCTCGGCTCGCACCTTCAAGGTGACGTTGGACGTCGCGAACCAGTCTGGCCTTGACGCCACGACTGTCCGCGTCGACCTCACGGCCTTCGGCGCTTCCGACATCCGCAACCTCGACAACTCGACCTACGTCGCGACGTCGACCATCGTCCCGTCCTCGACCATCACTGGTAA
>JBAZZB010000002.1:0-319851 GCA_041659045.1 Patescibacteria group bacterium | reverse complement strand
GCGCCAGACGCGCCGATCGTGAGCGATGTGGCCGCGTTAGCGAACGTCAACGTTGTTGGTGTGTCAGCAAGCGAACCACTCGAAGCGCCAATATCAATTGTGCCGCCGTTCACCGTCAGCGTACCGCTGTTGAAGATGACGACGTTACCGGTCGGTTCAATGACCATCGAGGTGCTGCCATCATTCGCAAAGGCAATGGCACCGCCAACGTTTTGATAGAAACCCGTATCAGGGTCATCAACGAAGGAGAACGACGGGTTTGTGGCCGTGTTGAGTCCAGGACCGATCGCAACCGTCGTCGCGCTGACGGTGAAGTAACGCTGACTATACGAACCCGCAGCCGTCGTGCGGTTCTGGATTTCGAAAACGTTTCCGGTATCCGAGAGCGTGTCGGCGATAGTGAGGGCTCCAAGCGATGGGGTGATCGAAATCTCAGCGAATTCGCCCGTTGAAGTCGAGCTGAGATACGCCTGGTTCAGGTTCGTCGTCGTGCCGCCACAGCCTGTGCAAGTGCCGGTAATCGTCAGGTTCGTGACGGTCGTGCCGGTCGAGCTGACGGCCATGTACCTCTCCGAATTGCTGGCGTTGCTGATCTCGAAAAGGATTTCTGTCGGAGAAGCGGGGCCGCGTACCGTCAGGAGTGAATCCGGTGTCGAGTCGTTCAAACCCATGTAACCAGCACTGGTGACGGCAAGCTTACTCGTCGGACCAAGGTTCAGCTGGAGAAGATCCTGAACGAACGTAGCGCCCGGATGGACATTTAATGCTGGAACCGGCCAGAATTCGTCGGCATCCGTTGCGAGCTCGGCGCTACGCGAGAGCGTAAGCGAGCGTTGACCGACGATATTTCCTTGGAAGTCCACGGTGAAAAGTGGCGAGGCCAGCGTCGATACTTCGAAAGCCGTGCCCGAATCTCCAATGAGGTGATTGACGTGAAACGATGCTTCCGGCGCGTTGGTATGCACACCGACGGCGGTCGCGCTCACGGTCAAGTAACGCTGGCTGTAATCACCGGCGGAGGTCGTACGGTTTTGCACTTCGAAGATATTGCCAGTTCCACTTAGCGTGTCGGCGATCGTCACAGCACCAACAGAGGGCGTCAGTGAAATTTCAGCCGAACCTGTCGAAGCCATGTAGGCTTGGTTCAGATTCGTCACTGCACCGATAGAGGCGAAGGCAGAGCCGTTATAGATGTAGAGACCGTTACCAGTGGAGTCCCAAACAAGGTCGCCTTCTGCCGTGCCAGTGACGCCAGCTGGTGCACCAGCATTCGTCGGAATATTCAGACCAACGTTGGCGGCGTGCGCCGGCATATCAAGGCGGCGGCTTACAACCAAGCTTGTACGTATCGTGGTCGTACCCGTTGTCGCGCCGATCGTGAGCGATGTGGCCGCGTTAGCGAACGTCAACGTCGACGGCGTATCAGCAAGAGAGCCGGTTGATGCTCCAATATCAATCGTGCCGCCGTTCACCGTCAGCGTACCGCTGTTGAAGATGGTAACGGCGCCCGTAGGATCAATCACCATCGAGGTGCTGCCATCATTTGTGAACGCAATAGCACCACCAATGTTCTGATAGAAACCTGTGTCCGGATCATCGATGAATGAGAAGGATGGGTTCGATGCCGTGTTGAGACCTGGGCCAATCGCAACCGTCGTCGCGCTGACGGTGAAGTAACGCTGACTATACGAACCTGCCGCAGTCGTGCGGTTCTGAATTTCGAAGACGTTTCCGGTACCCGAGAGTGTGTCGGCAATAGTGAGGGCTCCAAGCGATGGGGTGATCGAAATCTCAGCGAATTCGCCCGTTGAAGTCGAGCTGAGATACGCCTGGTTCAGGTTGGTGGAACCAGCCGAAACGGTCGTCCACGTGAGGTTCCCCGCGCCGTCGTTAGTGAGGAGCTGTCCGCTCGAACCCTGCGCAGCGGGGAAGCGCGAAGTGACACCGTTGATCATCTCGAAGTTGCCGGACGAGTTCACGATCATCGTGTTGGTTGCACCGATGATGAGGCGCGAGCCACCCGTCACCTGGGTCGACGTCGAGCTGACGCTGAAGAAGCGGTACGAATAGCTGCCGTTGTACGCGCTGCGGTTCTGAACCTCGAAAATATTTGAAGTCGGAGTGGGACCGTTTCCAGCAACAGTAAGTGATGCAGATGGTGTGAGCGTTCCAATACCGGTGCCGTAACCAGCCGAATACGCGCCGATCGTCGTCGCGGTCGCCGAAACAGTGACGCTATACGCGCCATCAGCTTCAAGCGTCACGAGACCGCCGAACGCAGTGAGGCCGTCGCCGGATCTCAACCTCATCGGGTAGGCACCGCCCGCCGCCAATGTTCCAATCGTAATGTTAAACCTCGATGTTGACGTGTTGTAGAAACCGCTCGAAGAAGAAAAACCGTAGTTGCCAGCAAAGAAGCCGCTCGAGAACATGTTACCGCTCACCAGCGTATCGCCGGATTCGACACGCAGCGCGTATCGCGTCGTAAGCGTCGCATTGGTACCAGCGATGGGTGGGCCCGAAATGACCAGCGTTTCAGCCAAGCTGATCGTGGATGCTGAAGTAAAAGAGTATGTAGGTGCCCTGATATAGAAGGCGCGCTGCGTCGTTAGCGCGCCCGCGGAGAACTGCACGTTCCGAGCAAGGTTATAATCGACATCGATCGCCTCGGTCGAGGCTGTCAACGCTGTGTGTGCGCCGCCGTTGAACTTGAAGCCTGTCGGAGTACCACCCGCTGCTGGGCCTTGCGTAAGGTTCACGGACGTCGCACTCACCGTAAAGTAGCGACGGCTGTAATCCCCCGCTGCGGTCGTACGATCCTGAACTTCGAAAATGTTTCCGGTGCCCGAGAGCGTATCAGCGATCGTGAGAGCGCCAAGGGACGGCGTGATGGAAATTTCAGCGAATTCGCCCGTTGAAGTCGAGCTGAGATACGCCTGGTTCAGGTTGGTGGAAGCTGCCGAAACAGTCGTCCACGTCAGGTTCCCCGCACCGTCGTTCGTGAGAAGCTGTCCGCTCGAACCCTGCGCCGCGGGGAAGCGCGTGGTGACCCCGTTGATCATCTCGAAGTTGCCGGACGAGTTCACGATCATTGTATTCGTCGCACCGACGATGAGATGCGAGCCGCCCACGACCTGCGTCGACGTTGAGCTGACGGAGAAGTAGCGGCGGCTGTAATCACCCGTCGCATTCGTGCGATCTTGAATCTCGAAGATATTACCTGTCCCTGAGAACGTGTCGGCAATTGTCACGGCGCCGAGTGACGGCGTGATGGAAATTTCCGCGTAGGTGTCCGTTGAGGTCGAGCTGAGATACGCCTGGTTCAAGTTCACAAGGCCGCTCGCCGAAGCCCAGGAAAGCGTGCCGGAACCGTTGTTCTGCAGCACCGTCGAAGCAGCGCCCTGCGAAGACGGCCAGGAGTAGATGACGTTGTTGATCTTCAAGATGTTACCTGACTCGTCGACTTCAAAGGTGCTCGTGCCGGAACCGACGGTGAAGAGGTTCGCAGGCGCCGTGTTGCCGATGCCGAGCTTGAACTGGTTGAAGGTAAAGTTTCCATATCCAGACGTACCTTCCAAATCGAATTGGAAGTTGTTGGCGGTAGGACTGTACCAGCGAACATAGTTATTCGTGTTGATGTCGTAGAGCGACAGCATCTGCGAGCCGGAACCTTCGCCGATCATGAGATCACCGAAGACGCGCGTCGAAGTGCCACTGACCGTGAGATAGCGTTTGGTGTAGCCTCCGCCGCCGGAGGTATTCTGAATCTCGAAGATGTTGTCCGTCGCTGTAACCGCGAGGTCCGCGATCGTGAGATCGGCGGACGGGAGTCCGGTTCCGATGCCCGCTACGTAAGTGGCAACATGTCCCGGGTTGATCAGCGTCGACGTCGCGGACGTGATAAAGCGCCTACCTCCCGCAGTCGACAAACCAACCGACGTCGAGGTGGGGAAATACAGACCCGTCGTAATGTCGGTCGTGTTCGCATATGCAGGTGCAGTATCGCTACTGACCGGCATGAAGATCCGGCCAGAGATAAAGGCGAGTCCTGCCGTAGTCCATCCTGCACGCTGAATTCCGTTCAACGCAAATGCAAGTTGAGAAGACCCCGGAGAGTAGAAGCCGGCCGTATTGTCGTTAAAAGCAATTGTTGGCGTCTCAGCGGTTCCAAGCGGCACAAACACTTGATTGCCGCTTGTCGTCGCAGTCGCACTCACGCTCAAGAGGCGGTTGGTTCCAGAATCCTGCACCTCAAAGATGTTGGTGCTCTGTGACGCGGCGCCGCGGAAAGCGAACTGCGCGGTCGAGGAAGCGGCGGTCGCAAGGAGCGAGCCTGTGTGAGCAATGTCACCCTCCTTATCAATCTGGAAGCGCGTAGAGCCGTTGTCAGCGATGCCGAAGAGCGTCTCCGAGGCCGCGGCGTTTGAGGGATTGATGTACACCGAGCCGGTCCCGACCGTCGGACCCTGCGGATCACCCGTAATCACGAGGTTTCCGTTGGCGGTGGTGCTTGGGATGTAGGCGGTAGTCGAACCGGACGATGTGACATCCAAGTCGTCGAGACGATCGGCGTTCAAAGCGTAGGCGGCGGCGGTCAGGCGCTTACGAGGCGTCATTTCGGCGTCTGCGCCGATCGTAATACCGAGCGTGACGACATTATTGTCGAACAAACCGTCCGGAATCTCGTTATCGGCCGCTTCACCGATGTGCGTCGTAAAGACACTACCCGTGACGGTTACCGACTTTGCCGTTGGCGTGCCACAGGTACCTCGGGCGGTATAGAGACAGTTCCCGTCTCCGTCGTAGAGCTTGAAGATGATGGAGAGTGCGCCGTCCGGAACCTGAACACCGCCGGAGTCGGTCAGGCGGGCTTGATAGTTGAGGACTTTGGGGACGGAGTTGGCGGCGTGAACAACAGCAGCGGGGAATGAGCCAAGCAGCAACGACAAGACCAGGGCGGCCTGAATGACCGTCCGTCCAAAGCGTCGCAAGTTGTACCCAAAACGATTCATGATGTCTTTCGACACTGATCAGGTGAGTTTGATCCCAGAGGGGCTCACCCGGTTCGATTCCCTGCGTCAGGGAGCCGAACCGGATGCCGGAGCGTGGGCTCCGGACTCCGATTACTCAGGCTTTTTCTCTCGCATCGGAATGTCTCGACTCACGACGCCGGACTCATTACCCTTTTGCGTCAGATCAAGCTCATTCGTCTTGGACGCTTCGTATCCCGGTTTTTCAACCGTGATGAAGTACTTGCTGCTTCCGACCAAGAAGTTGTAGCGACCCTTACTGTCGGCGATACGCGATTCAAGCGTTTTGTTGTATTGCGTCTCGACAATGCGGGCTACTGCGAACGGAATCGGCCTCTTCGTATGCTCGTCGTAGATGATTCCCCAGTTTTTGGGGCGCGGAGCACGCGCTAACCGCCTGAAGAGCAGGTAGAGCGCGAGCTGCGCGGCGGCGAGTATATATAGGTATAGGTGTCGGTAGAACAATGCGGCGAGGAATGTGAGCACAACGCTTGAGAACGCCGTTGTGTTCTGGACTCGTCGACCAAGCTCTTCAAGGAACAGGCGGCGCGTCGTCTTGATAGCTTCGATCGGGTCAAGCGGCACGTTCGCCGTAATGACACCCCCCTCACTACTCACGAAGATCTGCTCGCCGTGGTAGAGGTCGAGGAACTGCGCGTCTTCCTTTCGACCTCCCAGATACCGCGTTGGGAAGACGAATCCGGGCTTTCCAACTTCGATGCGATACTCCCCTGGCTCGACAATGAAGGAGTAGCGGCCTTGCTTGTCCGTCACGAGCGTGCGTACCAAGCGATTCGTCGTCGTGCGGAAGAGGCGCACCGAGGCCAAGTCGACCGGCAACTTTGTCAGCGCGTTGTAGACCGTGCCGTATCCCTTGCGCCTGCGGCGACCGATGAGAAGCAACGGTTGCGTCAGCAAGAAGTAGAGATAGCTGACGAGACTCGTGGCCTGCACGGCCGTGGCGACGACGGCGGTTGTAGCAGCCGCTGCGGCCGGTACAAGAATCTGCGTTGCCGCCGATTCCACGCGAGGATCTTGAATCACTTCGTTGGTAAAGACCTTCGTGACGTAGGCACCCTGCGCTCCAAGTGCTTTTGCGACGTTCGCAATGTTTTCCGTAACGGGGGCACCCGGGATGTAGACGTCCATGATGGACGGCGGGAGCGCGATCAGTTCGAAGGTCACGTTGATCACTTCCGTCGCGAGATCAATCGGGGCACTCTCGTAGGAACGATAGTCTTCACGCGTCGCAACAATGCGATACTCGCCCTGCGGTGCCATGAAGGCATAGCTGCCTGTGTTGTCTGTCGTGACGGGGTTCGTTTGGTGGTACGGAAGCGCGTCCCAATCGATCCATGTCCCCACACGCTTCTGCAGCTTGATCTTCACCCCATCGAGCGGAGCTTGTTGCGAATTTTTCGAGTGAGTGACGACACCGAAAGGTTCAACGCGCACACCAAGCTCGATCACATCCGTCGCTCCGTCAGCGAACGTCGCAATGATCGTTCCGTTTACGCGTCCGATTGAGCTCGGTGCGGAAACATCGACGACGTATCCATCGGCAGGCACGGAGAGCGTCGTTCTTGTGAAGAGATAGGAACCCGAGGCAAAGTTCAGCGTCATGGAGGCAACCGGGCGCGGGATTGCCGTCATCGGAATGAAGAAGGTCAGGGAGCGGTTTGGCAGCGTGCGGTATTCCTCGTTGCTGTTTTGGTGCAACTCGAGAACCCGATTAAGCGCGAAGAGACGAATGAGTCCGCGGTTGATCGGCTGCGCTGCTGTCGGCGGTGGCAACACGACTGGTGGCTGTGGCGGCAACGGGCAATCGACGGCACAACTCGTACTGTCTTCGCCTGCGCTGCATATCGCGTCACCACAGAACGGCCCTGGCGGAGGCGGCACAACTGGGCAGTCTGCGGGGCACGAGATACTCGTTTCCAATGCTTCACAAACCGTGTTTCCGCACACGGGACCAGCTGGCGGAGGTCCGACTGGCGTACCGGAGGCCTGCGCTGGGCCCGAGAAGTTTCCGGAGGTATCGCTGGCAAAAGCGGAGTAGTAGTACGTGGTCCCATTCACCAACCCGACGTCGAGATAATTCTGCCCGCTGCCCGTATACACGGTTGCACCGTTCCCTGGCGTCGCAGGGAAACCCGTCGTCGAACGCTGAATTCGAACCTGGTTGAAATCAGGTGTCACCGGATTCGTCCACGCGAGCGCGTTTTGCGCATCCCCCGCCGTTACCGTGAAGTTCGAAACCGGGCCCGGTGGCGTCACGTCGAACGGCGTGCCAGAGCCGAGCGCGCCCGTAGCAAAGTTGCCAGAGTTGTCGTAGGCGAAAGCCGTGTAGTAGTACGTCGTGCCGTTCGTGAGGCCGCTGTTGACCATGGTTGTCGCCGGACCGTCGTACACATTTGTGCCGATGCCCGGACCCGTCGGATGTGCTGTTGTAGACCTCTGAATTCTCACACCGGCGTAATCGATGTCCGCAGGAATCGACCAGCTGAGCGAATTCTGTGTGTCCCCTGGTGTTACAACAAGATTGCTAACGTTTGCAGGCGGCGTGCTGTCGGCCAATGTTGTAAATGTTTGATCAGTCGACGTCGCTCCGTTTGCCATTGCATCCGCAGAGCTCACACTAAAGTGGTACAGCGTGCCGGCTGCAAGGCTGTTCAACGTCAGCTGATGGTTCGCAACCAATCCATTGTTCGTAACGGTTGCACCATAGGCGTTCGTCAAACCATAACGCACCGTAGAATCAGCGAGTTCATCAGTTGCCCAGTTCACGCGCGCTGATGTTTCTGTAATGGCATCAACGGCAATGTTTGAAATCGTCGGGGCAACCGTGTCTGAAGTCGTGAACGTAAAGTCCGCGGAAGAGGCGGAGTTGTTTGAAGAGTCTGCCGACGTCACGCGGAAGTGGTACGTCGTGCTTGGCGTCAGCCCCGCAAGGTCAACGGCGTGCGTATTCACGAAAGCGCCGACGGCGACATTGCTGCCATAGGAAATCGTCGTGCCGTAATCAACACGCGAATTTGTGTCTTCGTTCGTGTCCCACACGATGCGTGCACTCGTGCCCGTCACGAGCGTGGCACTGACATTACTAATCACCGGGGCGGTTGAATCTGGTGTCGTAAACGTGTAGTCGCCAGAAACTGTTTCTGGCGTACCCAAGCCCGTGGAGCGCACACGGTAGTGATACGTCGTGCCTGGTGCAAGACCGGAAAGATGCACGTTGTGGTTAAACGTATCGCCAAGCGTGGAACCGCTGCTACCATACGAAACCGTCAAACCGTAGTTGACCGTGCTCGATGAAGAGACGTCCGTGTCCCATAGCACGTCGACCTCAGTTTCCGTGAGGTTGGAGGTGCGTACGTTTGAAATATTCGGGGCAGCTGGATCGCCGCCTCCTCCACCACCTCCACCTCCACCGCTTCCAGCGATTTCCGCCGTGACGGTCACTTGGTCGCCATCGTTGTTTAAAACGTAGGCCGTTCCGGTGTCGCCAAAGACACCGGCAATTCCGATTGCGTGCGCGAAGGCCCCGGATGGGTTCACGATCTGGTGCGTTCCTGTGCCGCCAGCCGACGTGTTAAGGCCGACAAGAATACGCACGCACGTATCCGTCGGGATCTCCCCGATCGCGGCGTCTGTCGGTGGGGTAAACGTCATGACCTGACCTGAAACACCCACACCCCACGTCGGGCTTGCCGCCGCGGAGGCAGCCAGCGTCTTGTCGGTAAATGCGCCGATACAGTCGTTTGTCGGCGCCGAAGTATCAAGTGCCAGATCAACATCCCCAAACACGATCGCTGAGAGGTTAAAGTCCGACTCAAACGTCACCGTGATGGTGTCCGTCGAAGCCTGGACTCCCGTTGGGGTCACGAATTTGATCTCGTGGTCTGCCGAAGTGCTTACGGCCAGCCTACTCACAATGTCGGAGTAGCCAGTAATTGTTGCCGCTCGTGCAGCAAGCGACAACAAAAACACGGCCAAGGCCCCAATGAGGACAGGCAGGATCTTATTTAGGTTGTGGGCGCGGCGCTGGGAAAACATGTGTCATTTCCACAAGGCGCGCAGCATTCGGACGCAATGAAAAACTCCGACGAACGGTCGTGATTGGACAACTCGAAAGGAGCCTCACGCGTTATGGGCGCAAGCCTGTTTCCTCCACGCAGATACAGTTACCCTTTCCCTGCTGACCACAGGACTTCAGGTACTACAAAAATTGTCTGCGAGTAGGAGGTGGGACTCGCTGCCCCGTTCATTCAGGACGTCTTTCCTGAAGGATTCGCATAGCCACTTTGGTAATCACCCCGTAGTGGATGCGAGAAGAATGCTGCACGATATATTCTCCTCGCACTATGCACAGACACTATATCAGAAAATCGACCAAAAGTCAATCGTAATTATGGCTAACCTTAGCAGATTTATTTCTTTTCCACAGTGAGTTTTGGCTAATACTCACAGAAAACCCACAGAACTTCACAGTCTATCCACAGGTTTATGCACAGTTGTTGTTAACTACTTAATTCTGTCAAGTATATTGTGGACATCTATGTATAGTTTTACTGTTGTATCTGTGCATAAGCAGTGTGTAACACACTTGTTTCACGTGAAACACTTTAGTGATGACTTAAAAACAATTGGTGTACTTCCAATGCATTTACTCGCCGATTGAATCTACCACTTACACTTCTTGTGTTAGTAACAAAGTTTTCAAATAACTAAGCGTTGTAGAATTGAAAAATGTTTCATGTGAAACACACAATCTGGTTACAGCATCTACAAAGTGGCTACGAAAACATTTTCAACCTACCACGCCAAAGATACGTAGATGTTTCACATGAAACAAAACACCCCCGACAAATATCGGAGGTGCTTTGTGGTGGACCAATGGAGACTCGAACTCCAGACCTCTGCAATGCGAATGCAGCGCTCTACCAACTGAGCTATTGGCCCAAATTGTTACTCACAGTTGAGGACAACATGTGGATGAAATGACCATCTCCATGTGTCGCACAATACTGTTTGTCAAAGATATCACGGACAACCACACGTATAGGACGGCTTGCCACCCGTAGCTCCCGAACGCGGTGAGGGGCGAAGGGTGGTGCCCCCGGCGTGATTCGAACACACATCCACCCCTTAGGACGGGGTTGTTCTATCCATTGAACTACAGGGGCACGCTGGCGACAGCACTGTGGCTCGCGCTATAGTATAGTCACAATTTTTTCACAGGTCAATTCCCCCATGACAACACCTCTCGTCATTATCGCTCTGGTTCTGCTCTTCGCACTCGCCTTTGTCTACTTTGCGCTCTCCAAGAAGCTCGACGGTATGGGCGAGCAATCCGCGGCTCGATTGATCAACGATAACATTCAAAAGATGAATGATCGCTTGAACGATCGCCTGACGGAAGCTGCCCGGTATATCGGGTCACTCGGTCAGGAGTTGAAGTCGATGCAAACAATCGGCAAGAATATCGAGGATCTCCGCGCGGTGTTCATGAACTCAAAGCTTCGTGGAAACTTTGGTGAGCAGGTGTTAAACGACATGCTGACCAACAACTTTCCAAAGGAGCAGTTTGAGCTTCAGCATAAGTTTAAAGATGGCCAGGTGGTGGACGCGTTGATCAAAACAAAAGATGGTTCGATTCCGGTCGACTCCAAGTTTCCGATCGACAACTTCCGAAAGATGCTGGCGGCAACGACGGACGAGGTGCGCGAGTCGGAGCGCCATGAGTTCCAGAAGGCCGTCCGTAAGCACATCAACGACGTCGCCAAAAAGTACATTTTGCCGGGCGAGGGGACTGCAAACTTTGCCGTCATGTACGTACCGTCTGAAGCGACCTTCTACGAGATCATTTCAGCCTCCGAAGAGCTGAGCGATTTTGCCAAGCAAAGCCGCGTCATGATGGTCTCGCCGAATACCATGTCCTACTTCCTCCATATCTTGCGCCTGGGTCATGAGCGCATTCGCATTGAGGAGAACGTCCAGCGGGTTTGGGAGCTCCTGGCCGGCTTCCATCAAGAGACCATCAAGTTCGGCGAGCAGATGGGGGTGCTCTCCCGGCACATCACCAACGCCAAAGGGGCCATGGATACGGCCATGTCCGAGTACGGTAAGTTAGCAGGGAAGGTTGATCAGATTCGTCAGTTGAAGTAAGACTCACCCCCTAGCCCCCTCTCTTTCAGAGAGGGGGAACCGGATCGAATCCCTCCCCTGAAAGGGGAGGTGCCCGCAGGGCGGAGGGGTCTCGGGGTTTCCGGGCTTGACGGTTTTCAGGCAATCCTCTATAACTAGTGTCATTAGCGTATAAAAGAGACCGACCCATGCCTACCAAACCAGCCGCCTTCAAGGCTCTTCGCCAAACGAAGAAGCATGCCGCGCGCAACGTGCTTGCCAAGCTGAAGCTTGGTGACGCCCGCCGCGCCGTCCGTAAGGCGATCGCGCGCTCCGAGGCTGACAAGGCCAAGGACGCCGTCAAAGTTGCCATCAAGATGCTCGACAAGGCCTACAGCCGCGGCATCATGAAGCTCAACACCGTCTCGCGCCAGAAATCGCGCTTGATGAAGAAGCTTCAGGCGATGACTTCCAAGAAGTAAGTCAAAGAAAAAACCCTCGACAATGTCGGGGGTTTTTCTTATGCGCGCTGCGGCTCGGCAAGGCGGGCTAGGAACAGATCGAGAGCGAGCCGCGGTTTTGGCCAGCCGCCTCGCTTGAGTTTCTCGTCAGCGTCGATCAGCCAGATGTAGAGAGCCTCCAGCTCGTGCGGTTTGTAGTAGCGGCTTTGAGACAAAAGCTTCGCGGCTGCAAAGGGGTGAACGCCCAGCTCTCGAGCCAAACGGTCCTTTGTTGCCTCGCCAAGCACCGAGAGGTCTGCCGCGACGAGTAGGCCACGAATATGCGCCTGGAGCCTGGAGAGCAACGAAACCTCGGTTTCCCCCTGGTGGAGCAGATTCTCCATCTTCTGGATGGCGAGGTCGGGCCTTCTCGTGCCAATAGCATCAAGAAAGTCGAATACGCTTTCCTCCGCCTCAAGGTGGGCAATTTCTCGCACGAGGGCGGGCAGGATCTTGCTCTCAGCTGAACGAGCCAGCGCCGAGAGCACATCAAGCTCTCCTGAAATCTTCCAGGCGTCCGTGCCGGCAAGGGGGATATAGGCCGAGAGTCCCTCGGGTGAGAACTCGGCGCCGCGCGCTTTGGCTTCAGCTATGATCCAGGCCTGGAGCTCTTTCGCGGCAAGAGGTTTGAACTCCGGGTAAAATTTTCCATCTTTCAGTTTGCGGTAGCTCGGTGTGTCCTCAAGATCAACGACCCCGACGCGTTCATGCATGACAAGGATTGTCTCCTCGGGAATCCTGTCGAGCAGTTCCGCTAAAGCTTCACCATCCTTTTTTCCCGCTGAGGCGATCGCCCCCTTCACGACAACGAGACGCTTCTTCGCAAGAAATGGCGCGCTTGCGAGTGCTGCCTGAATATCGCTCACTTCCGCTTTTTCTCCATCGAGTTCGGTGACGTTCAAACCAGACGGGTCGATGTCACGCAAAAATTTGGCGCGAATCTCTTCGAGCTTCTTCTTCGAACGATAGCTGTCTTCGCCGTACAAAAAGAGAATCATGCTGTACAGATAAGACCCCTCCGCCCTGCGGGCACCTCCCCTTTCAGGGGAGGGATTCCGGTTTCCCCCTCTCTGAAAGAGAGGGGGCTAGGGGGTGAGTCTTAGAAAATTACCTCGTGACGATCTCGTAGACGACCAGGACAAGGTCGATGACAAACAGATAAATAATGGCCCATTCCTGGTTCACTGAACGCTTGTTCTGCAAAAGGTCGAGGACGAGTTCCGATGTACCTTGAATGAAATCAAGGCGAAATTCAATGGCCCGAAAGCGGTCTTCGAGTTCGAACATCTTGCGCATGCCCGTAAAGGTCGTCTCGACGTCGCGATCTTCCCAAGTACTGTCCGGTTTGTCGAGGAGCGAGAGTTGCGACAAGACGTATTGCGTGATGGAGCGGCCCGCACCGATCGTCTTAAGCACTTCAGAACTTCGCGCACGAATTTTGCCGCCTTTTTCTAAACCGGCCGTAACGCGTTCGAAACGATTAACGATGTCGACGACTTTTTTCTCGACGTGTTCGATGGCGACTGACTGCGCCAACACTTCCGCGACCACGTACAAAATATTGATATCAAACTTTGGCAAGACGACGTGTTCAAATTCCGCTGAAATTTTCTGCGTAGGATCAATAACGACGGTGTATTCTTCCGTCTCAAAACTTGTTGCCGGTTCGACGCCGTGCGTCGCGAGCTGCTTGAGCAGCGGCTCCGCCTGTTCTTTTTGAAAGTCGTACAGAACAACGACACCAAACGCAAAGACAACCACGATCTGCCCATCGACCTTTCCGTACATCAGGGAGTTGCGCCGTTTTGATAACAAAGAAAATCCTTCCGACTGACCGACAAGCGGCAGAGGGAGCGCTTTCGCCAAATAGTGGGCACTGATCGTGTGTGACTGGTTCATGGAGGCAGTATACATCAATAAAAAAACCGCCTACAGAGCAGGCGGACTAGGGCGTCTTACGCTTCTTGTTCCAACTGATGACGGTTGAACCGATCAGCACGGCTCCTCCCACAACGGCTCCGACCATCCACCCAAAGAAGGGAACGGCCACGACGACAGCAGCGACTCCGACAACGGCACCCTTGCCCTGGCTTGCGGCTTCATCCAGCAGTCCCTGGCCTTCATCCTTTTTCACCATGATTACACCTTACCTTTCTTGTTGGGGTCCGACGTGTTGGACCAGTAGGTCTTCATCTTGTCGAGGAAGCTCTTGGCGAGCTTCGAGGGCTTCTGGGCGGCCGAACCGACGACATCCGTCGCCTTCTTGATAGCACTCTTGTGCCACCAGGCGCTCGCTTTCCAACCCAGCCAAAAGGCGAGAACCGCCACGAGCAGGTAGGGAATACCATTCAGCACGATTCCTCCTATAGCAAAGGCCTATCCCTCGAAGGTTTCGAGGCTTCCCCAACTCTGGCCGATTTGAACCTTTACGTCAATCGGCACCTTCAAACTTACGGTCTCTTCCATGGTTTGCTTGATCCAAGCGGCAACAGTGGGCACCAAGGATTCCTTCACTTCAAAGACGAGTTCGTCATGCACCTGGAGCAGCATTTTGACGTCGGCGTCCGGACCCGTGCCGTATTCGCGAGCAATTCGCTCTTCAACCCTCACCATCGCGAGTTTGACGATATCGGCTTGGGTGCCCTGGATCGGCATGTTAATAGCCATGCGCTCGGCTTCGGCGCGCAGATACGGGATACCGGAATTGATGTCGGGAAGGTAGCGCCGGCGTCCAAAGAGCGTCTCGACGTAGCCGAGACTGCGCGCGTGCACCTTCGACTGCTCCATGTAGCCTTTGAGGCCCTTGTAGACACCGAGATATTTTTTGATGAAATTGGACGCTTCCTCGCGGCTGAGTCCCGCCGACGCGGCAAGCGAGTTCGCGCCCATGCCGTAGAGAATACCGAAGTTGATCGCCTTGGCGGCGCGGCGTTGCTCGAATGAAACTTCTGACTCGCTGATTTCCCAAACTTCGGCGGCGGTTGCCGTGTGGATGTCGGTGCCTTTTTTGAAGGCCTCCATCATCTTCGGGTCTTCCGCAATCGAGGCGGCGATGCGCAGTTCAAACTGCGAATAGTCCGCGGCAATCATCACGTTACCCTTGTCGACAACAAACGCCTTGCGGATCTCGCGACCGAGTTCGGTGCGGATCGGAATGTTCTGCAAGTTCGGATCTGACGACGACAGGCGGCCGGTCGCGGCGACGGCTTGGTTGAAGTGCGTATGCAAACGCCCCGTGCGCGGATGGATCAACGCGGGAATCGCAGCGACGTACGTCGAAAGCAATTTCGAATATTCGCGATGCTCAAAAATATCGCCAATGATCGGATGCTGCCCGCGCAATTTTTCGAGTTCATCTGCGCCAGTTGAAAGCTGTCCGGTTGAAGTTTTCTTGATACCTTTCGTCGAAAGCCCAAGCGTCTCGAACAAGACATGCTGTAATTGAGCAGGGGAGTTGATGTTAAATTCTTCGCCCGCCGCTTTAAGAATCGATTTCGAAACTTCATCGATGCGTGCGCGCATGACCGTTTCCATTTTCTTCAAGAAGTCAGCATCGACTTTGATACCGTGAGATTCCATGACCGCAAGCACGGGTAAAAGCGGCCGCTCAATTGTTTCGTACACGTTACTCAAACCATCATCGGAAAGTTTTTTCGAAAGTGTTGCGTGAAGATCCCAAATCCACTTCGCTTCGTCTGCTATCGACGATGTGTTCTCTTGGTCGAAAAGCGATGCTTGCGCGTCGACGGATTGTCCTGTCAGTTCAAAGACGAGTGCGGCGAGGTCGTGCGCGCGGCTGCCGGGATTGAGCAGGTACGACAAGAGCATGACATCCTCAAGCGTGCCGCCGAGGGCCACGCCAGCCGAGACGAGAGCGACCACGTCTTCCTTCACGTTGTGTCCAATTTTTACGGTGTTTCCTGCTAAAAACTCAACAAGAGCTTCCGGCAACCCACCGTCTTCCGAGCGCCAAATTGCGGTGTGTGTTCCGTCATGGGCGGCAAGAGCTGACCATGTTGGAGCAATACGATCATCGCCGCCGTATGCGAAACGAAGTGCAACGCGTTCGGAATCCTTAAAGAGTTTCGCAAATGCTTTCGCATCAAGCGCGTCGGCAGAAACGTGAGGCAGTTTTTTCGCGGATTTCTTTTTTGGAACCTCCGCTTCTTCCTTCGCCTTTTTTGTTTTTTTGGACACGGGTTTTTTATCGCCAAAATCTTTTTGCACTTTGGGGAGCAGCGTGCGGAATTCAAGATCCTGAAAGACGGCGCGTAGCTTTTCGATATCTGGCGCGCCAACGCTTGTCGCTGCAAACGAAAATTCAATCGGCAAATCACGCACGATGGTCACCATCTTTTTGGAAAGCGGGACATCCTTCTCTCCATCAACGAGTGCTTGAAGTGTGCGCGGCTTAAAGTCGTTCGGTGATTTTTTGACCGCCGCGTAGATGCCTTCGATCGTTCCGTACTTTTTCAAAAGCTCGGTCGCGCCTTTGTCGCCGATACCTTTCAAGCCTTTCAGGTTATCCGACGGGTCACCGCACATCGCTTTGTAATCGATCATCTGCAACGGCGTGAGGCCATACCGCTCAAAGACTGCCGCCTCGTCGTAGATGACGATGTCCGACATGCCTTTACGCTGCGTGTAGACTTTCGTACGCGTGTCGACGAGCTGAAGCGTGTCGCGGTCACCCGTGACGATAACGACCTCAGTATCCTTCGGCGCAATTTTAGAAAGCGTACCGATCACGTCATCAGCTTCAAACCCCGGCATCTCGTAGACCGGGATATGGAACCCCGCGAGCACTTCTTTGACCATCGGGATCTGCGCATAAAGTTCGTCCGGCTGCTTCACGCGCTGTGCCTTGTACTCCACGTACGCGTCATGACGAAACGTGGCGCCGGGAAGATCAAACGTGACCGCAAGATGCGTCGGCTTCAAATCACTCAGCACTTTCATCAACATGACGGTGAAGCCGTAGGCCGCCGAAACAATACGACCGTCTTTCGTAGAAAGCGGGGGCATGGCGTGCCAGGCGCGGTGCAAGACGGCGTTGCCGTCGATGATGACAAAACGGTTTTTCATGCGTCTATCCTGTCAAAAAAATGACGTTCCGGCAAGAAATATTTTGGCAAGAGAAATGAAAAACCGACCCTTTTGCGGGTCGGCTAGCGACGAATGACGAGCATGAGATTGCGTCCGTCAGGCGTAGACGGCGTGGCGCGCGCTCGACGACGCGAGTACCAGTGTGGCTTCAGGGTCTCATCGCGGTCGTCGTAGGTATCGACCCCGTCGCAACCGATGTGCGACGGATCGAGGCCGAGGTCTGCCAGCTGACGACGTATGATCTCTGTAAGCCACAAGCGACCGCTTCGACGGTCACCAGGCACGCACGTCGCGCCCCATTTCTCAACGATGTAGTCGGTGATCAGACGGTTCGTCTGCCCGTGCTGCTCATCCTCGAACGGATGTGAGAATCGGTGCGGGCTGATGCCGCAAGCAATGAACGCGCGAAGGTGCCAGGCACCACTACCCATAACCGAGAGCATCGCGCTGACGACGCTCTCGTGTGCACGTTCCGGAGAACGACTCTCGAGAAAGGCACGGTCGATGAGCGAGTCGCGTCCTGCGTGTGCCGCAACGGTCAGACCATCAGGGCACGGGTCATGCAGGATGACGGTCGGACAATCGGCACTTGTTACGCCGAACGCCATGTTGCGATGGCGTAGATACACGCCGTCAGCCATCGGTCCGCGGATGAGACTGTTCTCGATCCACTCCTGATGGAAGGCATTTGGACCGACAACCATCGCATTGAAGGAGCTCGGGTTCGGAGCGAAGACCGCGCAGTTGAACTGATCGGCGAGTCGACGCATTCTCTCGATGATGCCGGGATTATTCATCTCGGCTTCCTCAGGAGTTTTACCGGCCATCGACCAGTTGCCGTAGCGCGTGCCGAAGCAGTGAACTTCGACCGCGCCTCCGAACAATCGGTGCGACTCCGTTGGAATCAGCTCTTCACTCATTGCTCTCCTCCTGAGTCGCTCTCTTCCGGCAAGGATGGTTTCGTCGATGTGACGGGAACAGGCGGGGGAATCTCTTTCTGAATCAACGATTCCCAAGTGTCCTTGCACTCCGGTAGATCGGAAACCTTTGCCATGAATCGTTCGGCTCGCGAGCCAAGACCGATACCGTCGCACTGCGTTCTGATCGCGGCCTTCCAGCCGTACCGATACGCGGCGTAACAGGTGAGCGCGTAGGCTTCGTCCTCGGTCGCGACCTTGAGCACGCATTGCGCAGGACTCAAGCGCGTATCCGTGCGATACGTCTCGTGCAGCTCTCGGACCGCCGGCATTCTGAGCCATTGGAGATAGTGCTCGTACTCGTGCGAGAGCACGGCAAACGCGATCTCTTGCCCAGCGCGCGTCGCGGAGGCTGTGAGAAGAGTCGAGTCGAGCGTGATCGTTGGCTGCTTGCCAGGCACGGAAAACGTACCGTTGGCACGCGATCCAAGATCCTCGGTTCGGAGCACGATCTCGTCAGACCTGACCGCCTCAGCAAGCACTTTACGGATACGCGTGTCGGGGTGAGCCTTGGCGAGCGCGAGCAAGCGTTCCTCGTCCGTCGGCACATGATTCACGCTGCGCATCTGCACAAGCAACTGCATGGCGATCAATATCGCAAAGAACGTGATCGCGATGAAGAAGCCCAATTGCGGCCCGGAGAGCGTCGCGAAGAAGTGTTTCCTACGATGGGTCACGGGTACCTCCTCTAATGAACTGCGGCCACCGACGCAAAGCGTCGGATTGTGTAACCTAGTCCAAAATGACTCGGACGTCAAGGAGCGGCGTAAGAAAAAACACCCGAGAACATCGGGTGCTTTTTCATGGAGGCGCCGAGCGGATTTGAACCGCTGATGAGGGTTTTGCAGACCCTTGCCTTACCACTTGGCGACGGCGCCTTGAACGGACGAACTATAAGTCGCTCGCGCGAGGCTGTAAAGAGGCTACATGAGCTTCACATCGACCAATTCCCAATAGGATGACAGCAGCGCATAGATGGCATAGAGGATCGCAAAGACACCGATGAATTCCGCAGTCGAAAGCTGCGACGCGTTTGAGATAAGCGCGCCGATCGATGCCGCCATGCTGAGGTTTAGAAAAAGCGTTGTCTCAAGTTGTTGTTCCATAAACTGTACGCGGTCGCGCGTCGCGCGTCGCCACGTTCCACAGAACCTCCAGAGCAATGCCCACACAGCTTCCGTCAAAAGTGGGAGAGCAAAATAGAAAACCGCCTGCACGACCTGCCCTCGACTCGCCGCCATGATCGCGCATTGCAGCAAGACCACTTCAATCAAACCGAAGATAAGATCAAGCGTCGAGTTTCCTACTTCGAGTCCGTACGTTTCGTCAGCAGATTTATATTTCAACCACCAATGCACGATGATCGCAATCGACGTCGTCACGAACAAAAATGCTTGCGGTCCTTTAAGTCCGAAAAGCGCGTCAACGCCGAGAAAGACAAGAAGGCCGAAAAGAACATCAAAGAGAAGCGGAGAGAACTCCGTGTGGCGCTCTGCAATGACCTGTTTCCTCCTCAGGCGCATAGTGGTGTCAGTATAGCACAAGCAAAAAACCCCTTGCGGGGTTTTTTACGTTTTTAGCGGACCATGGCCACTTCGCTCGTTTTCACGATCGCGAGAGGACTGTCCCACAAGCGTTTACCGTGGCGCATCGCCGACGCGGCATAGCCGTTGTCGATGTTGCAGCCGTTATGGCATTGAATCGCGTACGCCACGTAGCGAGGATAGCTGTTGCGTTCCATGTACGTGAGCGTCCAGTTGGCCGAACACTCGAGGTCCTCGGCGCAACTAACGGGGATTTTGTGAAGCTTCACCCAGATCTGGAAGTAGCCACGAGCCTTACCGCGGTCGCCAACGGCGGTCGCGATGTTGTTGGACTCCTTCCAAAGCATGCCGAGCAGGTGCTGGGCACAGGCCTGGCCGTAGCCGCGCTCAAGGCAAACCTTGAGCAAGACGTCTTGGACCGTACTCGTCGATTTGGCCTCAAGAACCTCCGAAACCTCCGACTGACCGACCTCAAACAGGGCTGCAACCGCATCGGGGGTGGCTGCACGGACCTGGATAGGCTGGAAAGCGGACATAAGGAGAACAATTGCCAGGGGGATGGAAAGACCAGACTTAAGGCCGGTAAGCATGGAGAGGGCCTTGTTTTGAGTCAATTTCATGTTTTTTTTGGCTAATTTTGGCCTTGAAACCAAATCGACCGCCATAGCAGTCGACGGGCTAAGTTACCACAAAACATGGTTTTTGTCAATGCCAAGGGGTTGATTTTGACCCCAGAAGCCGATACCTTACAAGGTGCCATTCCCTGAGCGCAACCCCATGACGTATCGACCTAAAACTCCGTCCATGTTTTCGAAACGAACTGACAATGAGCTCTCCGTGGTTCAAAAGGTTCCCTTCATGGGTGCTATGACGGGCGGACCCTCGCCAGAGCGCCGCCGTCGCATTCGAAAAGCCCTCCGTATCTTCGGTACGGTCTGTCTTTTAGGCTTTTTGTCCGGCGTCGTTGGTGTGGCCCTGCTTTTTGCCTGGGTGAGCCGCGACCTGCCGGACCCGAACCGCCTCTTGTCCCGAGAGGTTGAAAAGTCTACCAAGATTTGGGATCGAACGGCGGAACATCTTTTGTACGAGATTCACGGCGACCAAAAGCGTACGCTGGTTGAGCTCGACCATGTGGCACCGCTCGCCGTCAAAGCAGCCATCGTTTCAGAAGACATTCATTTTTACGAACACAAAGGCGTACAGCTCAAAAGTCTTTTGCGTGCCTTGGTGCAGTCATTCCGCCGCGGTCGTGTCGAAGGGACTTCAACGATCACGCAGCAACTCGTGAAGAACGCGATTCTCACAAACGAACGCGCACTCACGCGCAAGGCGAAGGAAATTATTCTTGCGTATCAAATCGAAAGAAAGTTTTCGAAGGACGAAATTTTGAAGATGTACTTCAATGAGATTCCGTACGGCTCGACTTCGTATGGCATCGAAGCCGCATCGCAATCGTATTTCGGAAAGAGTGCGAAGGATCTTGATGCCGCGGAGTCCGCGTTACTGGCCGCCGTCAACAAAGCGCCGTCGCGTTTGTCGCCGTACGGTTCACGCACCGACGAATTGCTGTGGTGGAAAAATTTCATTCTCGACGGCATGGCGAAAGAAGGCTTCATGACGCAAGAATCTGTCGATGCCGCGAAAGCCGACGACGTTCTCGCGCGCATCAAACCTCGCCGTGATTCTATTGAAGCGCCGCACTTCGTTCTCTACGTAAAAGAATTGCTTTCCGAACGCTACGGAGAAAAGGAAGTTGAAGCTGGTGGATTGAACGTCATCACAACGCTCGACTACGACAAGCAGAAGTTTGCCGAAGAGGCGATTAAGAATGGCATGGACGCCGTCACGAAGAGCGGCGGCTCGAACGCATCGCTCGTTTCTATTGATCCGAAAACAGGACAGGTTCTCGCCATGGTTGGTTCCGCCGATTACTTCAATGAGGAAATCGACGGCAACGTGAACGTCGCCCTGCGCGCGAGACAGCCTGGTTCTTCTTTCAAGCCGATTGTCTACGCTGCCGCTTTCGAAAAAGGCTATACGCCGAGCACGGTCGTCTTCGACGTCGAGACGCAATTCCCAACAGACAGTGGCGCTCCCTATCAACCACACAACTACGACATGGGTGAGCGTGGTCCTATCACGCTGAAAAAATCACTCGGCGGTTCTTTGAACATTCCTGCAGTGAAGACGCTCTATCTTGTCGGAATTGATCGCGCAATCGACTTTGCGGAAGGTCTTGGATACAGCACGTTAAAAGATCGAAGTCGTTTCGGTCTCTCGCTGGTACTTGGCGGCGCGGAAGTACGTCTTGTTGAGCACGTCGCCGCCTTCGGCGCTTTCGCAACCGAGGGTACGTATCGCGCGCCGGCTTACGTGATGAAAGTACAGAGCGCCGCCGGTGAAACACTCGAGGAATGGAAAGACGAGCCAAAAGAAAAGGTCATGGCCGTTGAAACCGCGCGCAACATCAACGAGATTCTTTCTAACAACGAGAATCGCGCATACGTCTTCGGAGAGAAAAACTATTTGATGGTTCCTGGCCGTCAGGCTGCCGCAAAGACGGGTACCACCAACAAGTTCATCGACGCTTGGACGGTTGGCTACACGCCGAACCTCGCGACGGGAGTCTGGGTCGGTAACAGCGATGCGAAAGAAATGAAAGGCAAGGCTGACGGCAGCCGCGTTGCAGCGCCCATCTGGCAGAACTACATGAAGCAAGCGCTCGCTGAGATGCCGAACGAATCCTTCACGCCGCCAGAACCAATTATCACTGGCAAGCCTGTGCTCGACGGACAAGCCGGAGAAGTCCGCGTGAAGGTCGATAAGTTCTCCGGAAAGCTCGCGACGGAGTTCACGCCACTCACAGCGATCGAAGAGCGCGTCTATCGCCAAGCACACGACATTCTCTACTACGTGAACAAGGACGATCCACGCGGTGCATATCCTGTGAGTCCACTCGACGATCCACAAGCACCGGCATGGGAGAGCGCCGTCGAAGCTTGGGCTAAAAGAAACAATTGGATCACGACAGAACCGCCGCCAACGGAGATTGATGACGTACATGTCGGAGCCGATGCCCCGCACGTTACATTCCTCATGCCGACAGATAACGCCGTCGTGAGCGATCGGAGTTTCGTCGCTCGCATTCAAGCCGACGCCACGCGCGGCGTACGCCGTGTCGAGTATTCAATCGACGGTTACAAGGTCGCGACTGCGAGTGCTTATCCGTGGGACGCGACGATCACTCTACCGTCGACCTTCGGCAAGGGTTTCTACACCCTTCGCGCGACGGCCTACGACGACATCGAAGTTCCTGGCGGACAAGACATCACCATCAATGTTACGGCCGCAGGCGTACCGCTCGAACTCACCTGGTTGCGACCATCTGTCGACGCAACCTATCGCACAAGCATCTTCCCCGTGTATATCGACGCGAGCTTGTCGGAGAAGGCTGGTATCGTCAAAGCAGAAATTGTTGCTACACCGCTTGAAGGTGACGGCGCTCCGATCTCAATCGGCTCGCTCGCGAACCCCAAGACAAACGGAGTCTCCGTTTCGTGGGACACACCGCCCGCGGTTGGTAAGTACATCTTGAAAGCGATCATCACGCTTCCAAACAACGAAGTGAAGGAGTTCCTCGGTCAGGCGATCACAATCCGGAACTAAAAAATTCCCCCGACCTCGTCGGGGGAATTTTTTATCACTGTTTGATCGGCATGACGATGTAGAGGAACTTCTCCTTTTCATTGTCGCCGTCGGAAACCAGCAAGCAGGCATTCATTGCGTCGATGATTCTCATACGAGCCTTCGGCGTCTCGAGAGCCGCGAGTCCGTCCAAGAAGTACCGATAGTTCAGAACGATCGAATTTTGCGGTCCTGAGACCTCAGCTTCGACCGTACTGTCGTTCTTACCCATCTGGCCTTCGCTCGAGGAGACGATGAGGCCCTCT
The DNA here is from genome assembly GCA_041659045.1 of Patescibacteria group bacterium. Taxonomy (GTDB): domain Bacteria; phylum Patescibacteriota; class Patescibacteriia; order SG8-24; family DYFX01; genus DYFX01. The sequence goes on along the minus strand of JBAZZB010000002.1, from coordinate 296,618 downwards.
GTGGGGTCCATCTTGAAGTGGACGTCTTGGAGACCCGCGCGAGCGAAGAGCGACGCTCCCTTGACCGCCTGGACGGCATCAGGGCGACGAAACACCGCCTCGGACACATGCTTTTCAGGGATGATCGGACGGTAGTCCGGATAACGTCCATCAATGAGTCGTGAGATCAGCTCGACATCCCCGAAGCTGAAGGCTACCTGACCCTCGCTAAAGGCAATTTCGACCGGCTCAGCCTCCAACTCGCTATCTTTGAACAAAGCTAGGATTCTCACGACTTCCTGCAAAGACTTTCCAGGAACAATGAAGGAAAAAGCTTCTTGAGATGAGGCCGTACCCGCTTTAGCTTCGAGCGCAATCGTTTTTTCTGAGAGTCGGTAGCTGTCTGTCGCTGCGATCACAAGCGATCCTTGGGCAAACGCGGGGTTTACGTTGAAGAGTGCACCCGTTAGTTCTGGTCGTGACTCAATCGTTGAAATCGCGAAATTTACTTGGCCGAGAGCGCGTTTGAGAACGCTTCCCGAGATAAACAACGTCTTTTGGCGATCAACGGTTGGGATGAGAGGAAACTCTGAAGACGGGATTCCTTTGATCTTGGTCGAGTTCTTGCGGCAGGCGATCTTCAGAAAGGCTTCGGTCGTCTCCATGTCGACACGATCCTCCGGCAGGAGGTTCACGTATTCCATGAAGAGCTTGGACGGGACGGTGTATTCACCAGCCTCGTCGACCTTGCCGCGAATGATGCAGCGAACCGCGATCTCCAAGTTCGTTGAGATCAATTGGATCGAGGATCCTTCGATCTTGATCATGACGTTGTTCAAGATCGGAAGGTTCACGTTCTTCCCGGCGACGTATCCGGTCGCTAGGAGTCCGCGTTTCAGGTTTTCCTGCGTACAGGAGAACTTCATTCTATTTGTTTAAAAATATATAGATATAGACAGAAGTAACAGTAAGCGCGTGGATAACTCCTTTTTTGACGTCGGAAACGCGCATCTGAGGTAATGAACACGGGCGATCACACCGGTGGATACACTGGGTACGGAGCGTGCACGGAGTGTGGAGGATACGGGGAGGAAATCTCCTCGCGGAAAACTACCTGGGGAAAGAGTTGATATCGTACACGGTTCGTCCACCTGAATCACCCCCATCCGTACACAGGTTGTCCTCAACTAGGAACTGGTGCTGTAGAGGCGCTGGCGGATCAATGTCAGGTCGTGGCGAAGCTTTTCGTCCTCCTGAATATCGGCGACAATTTTCGTGTAGGCGTGAATTGCCGTCGTGTGATCGCGGCCACCAATCATCTTACCGATAGAAGGGTACGAAGAGCTGAGCTCCTCGCGCATGAGGTACATGATGATCTGGCGGGGGAATGAAAGCCTTTTTTCACGGCACTTTCCGAGCAAATCAGCCACGGCAATATCGTAGTAGTTGGCAACGGTATCCAAAAGATCCTTCGGAGTGAGGTTCTTTTTGGTTCCAGCCGCGTTGTTTATCGTCGAAACGAGCTCGCGCACCGTTTCGAGACTCGGTTTCAGGTTTTTGAACTGATGGTAGGCGATGATCTTGTTGAGGGTGCCTTCCAATTCACGCACGTTCGACTGAATGGCGCTGGCAACGTAGGAAAGGATTTCGCGCGGAATTTCGTAGTGTTTTTCCTTGCACTTCGATTCAAGAATGGCAACGCGGGTTTCGAGGTCCGGCGTGCTGATATCGACCATCATGCCCCATTCGAAACGTGAAACGAGGCGCTGCTCAATACCCTGAATGGCCTTCGGAGCGCGGTCGGAGCTCATGATGATCTGCTTGTTCGACTGGTGAAGAGCATTGAAGGTATGGAAAAACTCCTCCTGTGTGCCTTCTTTACCGGTGATGAACTGAATGTCGTCGATCAAAAGCAGGTCGAGGCCACGATAGGTGTCCTTGAATTCCTTGCCGCGACCATTACGGACGGCGTGAATGAATTCGTTGGTGAAACGTTCACAGGTAACGTAAAGAACCTTTGTGCGCGGGTTCATTTCGACCATTTTGTGGCCGATTGCCTGCAAAAGGTGCGTTTTTCCGAGACCGACACCGCCGTAAATGAAGAGCGGGTTGTAGCGACCGGGCTTTTCGGTAACCGCGAGGGCCGCCGCGTGCGCCAATTCGTTGGTTTTACCGACAATAAAGTGTTCAAACGTGTAGCGGGGATTCAAACTAAAATCCTTGCTACCCTCTGCGACCTCTTCTTCTTGATGCGCGGCCTGACTCGGGGCGACAGACGCAACGGTCGGGGCTGCACCAACGGAAGTAATAATGTCCTGAGGAGCCGAAGGCTTCAACTCAACCTTATAGTGCACTTCGCGAGCCCCTTCCTTTGCGACGTTCTGGAGGGCTTTGAGGATCGCCGTGTGATACTTCTTCTCGAGCCAAGCTTTTGTAAACGTATTCGGAACGGAAACCACGATACGGCCGTCGTCGAATGTCGAAATAAAGGTGTTTCGGAACCAGGTTGTGTAGTTCGCTTTCGACAGGGACAGTTCAAGCTCGCCGAGGGCGGCTTGCCACAGCTCGTGCGTGGTCATACGCGGGGAAAATTAAAAAACACTGATCAAAGCCTACAACATCATCCACAGGTGAGCAACTATCCCCACAAATGCTTCACAAAAAATCAAAGTGTTGGTAACCTGTTGATAACTTCTCCCATCCCCACAGGGGTGTGGATTCATAAATCGCTAATATTAGCTAAATATGCCGAAACGCACATACCAGCCGAAGAAGCGTAAGTACAGCAAGGTCCATGGTTATCGCAAGCGCATGCGCACGAAGGCCGGCCGTAACGTCTTGAAGCGCCGCCGCCTCAAGGGACGCAAGCGTGTCGCCGTGAAGCGCATGGGTAAGAAGTAGGACTCAACGAGATCTGCTTCCAGCCACGCATCGGCTCAAGGCGGAGAAAGATTTCTCCCTCCTGGCCCGCAGCAAAAAAAGTGCCTTTTCAAAGGCTGTGAGCATGAAAGTGCGGGAGAATGCTCTCCCGCACTCTCGTTTTGGAGTCGTTGTCGGTATCAAGGTGCATAAGAGGGCGGTAAAAAGAAACCTTCTTCGCCGGCGCATTCGTGAAATCCTGAGAAAACATCTCGACGAGATCAAGCCAGGTTACGACGTGATGCTTCTGACGCAAACAAGGGCGCTAGACCTCGAGTATGCAGAATTGGAAACGCAGGTGCTCTCTTGCCTCAAGAAGCTGCAACTGATTGCATGACGCGCCTTGTACAGCTTCTCATACGGTTCTATCAGCGAACCCTCTCGCTCGATCATGGCCCGCTGCGCTTTCTTTATCCGAATGGGTACTGCAAGTTTCATCCCACCTGTTCCGAGTATGCGTACCAGGCATTTGGGAAGCACGGTTTCTTTCATGGGTGGGTCCTGGCAACCAAGCGCGTCCTTCGCTGTCACCCCTGGAGTCAGGCCGGGCTTGATCCGGTCCCTGAACCAAAGAAAAAGACCCTTTAAGCAAGGGTCTTTTTCATTTCCTCCATACTTATCCCCGTGATATCCACAGTTTTATTTCTTGTGGATTTCCCGTGGAGAATTTCCACATGCGCACGAGAAATATCCAATTTCTTTGCTAATATTCGCACTAATTCATCATTTGCCTTTCCATCCTCAGGTGCGGATTTGAGCCAAACTTTGAGTAATTCCCCCTCAAACTTGAGCTCAGTACGACCACTTTTGGGGATAACCTTTACGCTCAAAATGCTCATAGCGAAGCGCGGATCTTTTTGAGCTTTTTGATGTCAGCTTCCTGACCCTCAGGGGGCGTTTCGACAACCCAGAAGAGGTTGGAGAGTCTTTTGTCGGCCAACATCTCTTTAAAACCACCTAGACCGATATGGCCATCGCCTAAGAAATCGTGTCGATCTTTCTTGGCGCCAAGCTCCACTTTGGAATCGTTGCAATGAGACATCACGAGCCGTTCGAGCCCGACTTCCTTGTCGAAAGCGTCAAAGGTGGCTGCCACGGCCTTCTTGTCACGCAAATCGTAACCGGAAGCGAACGCGTGGGCCGTATCGAAACAGACGCCGACGTTCTCGCTTTTGACGAGCTTCAGAATGTCGCGAACCTCATCGAAGGTATCGCCGATGACGGAACCGCTACCCGCCGAGATTTCAATCAAAAGCTGCGTGGTGCCTTTATAGCCTTTGAGGAGTTCGTTCACGCCGTCTGCGACCATCCGAATACCCTCAGAGAGTGGAACGTCCCGCGCGGAGCCCGGATGGAACATGACGGCGCGAGCACCCAGGGTCGACCCGCGCTCCAGTTCTTCCCGAATGATGCGAATGGAGCCGTTTCGGATGCGTTCCGTCGTCGAGGCGAAGTTGATGATGTAGGGCGCGTGGATGACCCAAAGTTCCTGCTCATACTTCTCGCAGGCGTCGCGGAATTTCTTGGCGACCTCCGGCGTGATTGCTGCTGCGTTGCCTCCCTGGGGTGGGCGAGAAAAGAATTGGAAAATCTCGCAGCCGACCTTCGCTGCGTTTTCCGGGGCGTTCCAAAGGCCGCCTGCGGCCGATACGTGTGCGCCGAATTTCATATAACGAGAGGGTAACACTTTTGTCATTCTGAGCGAAGCGAAGAACCACTCTCCGGAAAGGGATCCTTCACTGCGTTCAGGATGATATTTGGTAATCCTTGACTGTTCCTGCATGAACAGTCCAATATAGGCAGCGTACGTTCGCTGCACGCGCCGCGCGGGAGCCTCCCTTCTGCGCCGCTGGACCCGTTGGCAATGCCGGCAACGCCCGTTGGGCGGATGAGGCCGCGCAGTTGCACGCGACGCTGGGCGACCGTACATCTCTGCACGCTTTGTACCCGTTAGGCTGGGAGCTTCAAGGGACAGCCCGCGATTCTCCTATGTGACCTCTCTCGGAAAAAGAGAGGTTATCAGCAGCCAACGATAGAAGCGTGTTTTTCATTTAACAAAAAAGCGGCTTTGCGGCCGCTTTCCTTTTACCTACTCTCCACCGGGCTGTCTGGCATGCTCCGAAACGAGCGAGGACTGTTTGAGGCAGGCGAGCGCTCTTGGCTGCGCGAGCCGGTTCCCCGACGTAGTCGGGGAAGCCGAGTTCCGCAGTGAGTGAAGGGGCATGCCCGACAGCCTCACTTCTTGATCATCGTCTCGCGGATGAACTGGAGCACCTTGCGGTTCTTCAGCATTGCGCGGATGTAGTCTTCGCCTTCTTCGGAGCGGACGCGGGCTTGCGTCTCCGGATCGTCGGCGTACATGTTGAGCATCTTGAGCTGCTCGTCGAGCGCTTCTTTGTCGGTCGGATCAAGCTTCTCGCGGCGGGCGATTTCGCGCATGACGACCATCGACTTCACACGCTTCATGGCGTCCGGGACAAAGTCGAGCAAGAGTTCGTCGTGCGACTTGCCGATGCTCTTCAGGTAATCGGCGAAAGCCATGCCTTGCTTGGCGATCGAGTGCTCCATCTCGTGCATCATCTTGTGTGCCTCGTTGTTGACGAGTGATTCTGGGGCGTCTTCGATCTCAGACTTTCTGAGAAGTTCTTCGAGCGCCGCGGCTTCCTGGCGCTGCTGCTCCTTCATGTTCGCCTCGTCTTCCAGGTTCTTGCGAAGCAAAGCGCGGAGCTTCTCCATGTTTTCCTGGCCCAGGCGTTTGGCGAAGAAGTCGTCGAGCTCAGGGTGCTTGAGTTCGTGGACGCCCTTCATATCGACCGTAAACTCAACCTCTTTGCCGGCGAGATTTTTGTTGAAGTTGTCTTTCGGGAACGTGAGCGAGAAGATCTTTTGCTCGCCCTTCTTCATGCCGATGATTTTTTCGTTCAGCCCCGGAATGTAGTACGGCTCGTTAAGATAAATCGCGTGACCCTTTGTCGCGCCACCTTCAACAGCGACCTTGTCGATCGCCATCATCATGTCGACGGTGACTTTATCTTTGTCAGTCGCTTCGCGTTCGACCTCTTCTTCGGTGCTCTGCATCTTGCGCAGCTCGGAGATGACTTTTTCAATTTCATCTTCCTTCACGGAGACATCTTTGGCTTCGATTTTAATCGAAGCGTAGTCCGCCATTTTTTTGATGGCGGGAAGAAGCGAAACGGTGGCGGTAAAAATCACTTCGTTGCCCGGCGCGGCCTTCTCGACGTTGATCGAAGGTTCGCCGACGGTTTCCAGGTTTTCCTTCTTGATGATTTCGACAAGCTGCTTCTGTACGAGGCGCGGCAAAGCCTCTTCAAGGATCGCCATTTCGCCGACGCGCTTGGCAACGATATCGTAGCTCGCCTTGCCCGGACGGAAGCCCTCGATTTTTACTTTCTGCGAGAGTTCGGTCGCCGCGCGCTCCAAGAACGGTTTAAGTTCTTCGGCATCGACGGTAACTTTCACTTCTTTCTGACTCCTCGGAAGGTCTTTGATGTCGTACTTCATATATAAGAAGAGGTGGTGAATCTCGGGTAGTGTGGCGGAAAAACGAAGCGGAGTCAAGGCACTTCAATTACGACCGACGTACCGAGTTTGGAAAAAGAAAATGACCCGTAGCGGGTCATGCGGTGAAGACGATCCATTGTGCCGGATTCTTGGGGAGGTACGCCGCAGGAAGCACCTTGGTGACGTACTCGACCATGTTGCCAGTCGCGCCCGCGCGGCCAATGTCCGGGAGCTTGCCCTGTTTTGGCGGTACGAGCGACATGAAGTGCGTAACCCAGAGCGCAACGATGTCGTGCTTCAACAAGCTCGCGAAGGCATTGCCGAAGGTGTTGTCGAGCGCCAGCGTCATACGTCGCGTGCCGATCGCGCCATGGACGACGTCGCCCATCGTACGGCCGTCCTCGTCCTTCAAAGCCACAAACCGTCGATAGGTTGGGGTGATGAGTTTGCGGCGCGGCGAATTGGCGCGCGCGAGTTCGTAGAGGTCGAACTGTTTGTTGCGCGGCATCGCCCGACACTCTTCGAGTCGAAGGAACGAGATGTCGCACTTCGGAGTGCCGGTCACGACGGCAAGCGCCTCGGCCAAACCCTCCTTATCGAACTTCTTTTCCGTATCCCTTTCCGTACCCGTTGCGAGGTTCGTGCTCTTCTCGAGCTGCTTCGGTGACATGAGCATGTACTTCTCGTCACGAAACCGCTTCTTGAACGCTTCCAAGCGCTCAAATGATGCTGACATCAACGCTCGATCGGTCCCGAGCGCGATCATGCGCCGCTCGAGTTCGAGAGAGTTTGAAAAGACTGGCATGACACCTCCGTGGTGATGCCTCTCTTATAGCGTTCGATGACCAGCACGTCAAGACTAAAAAAAGCTCCGATCAGCCGGAGCTTTTGAGGGTGAGCGGTACGCCGCGCTTGATCTGATCGATCCAGGCGGGAAGGATCGGGATCATGTTCCAGAGGAAGTGTCCGATGAAGGCGCCGAGCAGACCGTACCGCAGGAACATGATCGTCATCGGGATCCCGAGGAAGAAATGCGGCAGGATACGGAGGGGATTCCGCGCACCCGCCGGGTAGTTCGTCAGGTGAACAAGCGCCCAGGCGCCGTTACCGATGAAGAACAGCGTATAGAAGGCGACGGGGCCCTGGAACCAAGCAAGACTCGCCAAGACCCCGAGGAAGATCCAGCGCGTGTAGAACTCCTCGTAGAACACAACAGCGGCGATCTTGTGCAGGGCCATGATGAGCGCCCGCCACCCCGTCAGCGGTTTCTTGCCTGGCTGGGGCACGAGCATTTGGACGGCCGGCTTCTTCGTCTGCTGACCGCGCCTGATGAGTCTGCCGACGATAAGCGTTGGGATGACAGACAGCGGAAGCGTGATGACGGCCATCGTCATGGCATTGGCCACAATCATCGACACACCGTCATCACGGGCGGCGATGGTGGCGTACGAGCCAGTCGAGAAGGCTGTCAGGTCACGTGCGAGGGAACTGAAAAGACCCAAGACCAGGCCCGTGGCCGCGTAGGCGGCAATGAGTCCGAAGAAGACGAGCAAGAACATTCCGCTGCGTCCGTTATCATCATCATCGTCATGCATCGCTGGCTCCTTGTCGGTTGGGAAAGCTACTCCGACAGCGGAACGTATCAGGTGATGCGTGCGGCGTCAATCTTTCCTCATTCCTGGCAGGATTTGTGGAATGGGTACAAAAAAACCTCTCGACGTACGTCGAGAGGTTTGTTGTCCTCTTACTTCAGGAGGAACGGAATCAAGAGCAGGGCGACGATGTTGATGATCTTGATCATCGGGTTGATCGCCGGACCAGCCGTGTCCTTGTACGGATCGCCGACGGTGTCGCCGGTGACAGCTGCTTGGTGGGCGAAGGAACCCTTACCACCGTGGTGGCCCGCTTCGATGTACTTCTTGGCGTTGTCCCAAGCCGCGCCGCCGGTTGTCATGGAGAGACCGACGAAGAGACCGGTGACGATGGTACCGACGAGGAGACCGCCGAGCGCCATTGGGCCGAGGATGAGGCCGACCGCGACAGGGACCAAGACGGGCAGAAGCGCCGGCTTGATCATCTCGCGCAGAGCGGACTTCGTGACGATGTCGACGGCCGCGCCGTAATCCGGCTTGCCGGAACCGTCCATGATGCCTTTGATCTCGCGGAACTGGCGGCGAACTTCTTCAACGACGGCGCCAGCGGCGCGTCCGACGGCTTGCATGCCCATCGAGGCGAAGAGGTAGGGGATCATGCCACCAATGAGGAGGCCGATCAGCACGCGCACGTCAGCGAGGTCGAACGAAACCGAGGAGAGACCGTAGTAGCGCTTGAAGTCCTCGAGGAACGAGGAGAACAGCACGACGGCGGCGAGTCCGGCGGAAGCGATCGCGTAGCCCTTGGTGACGGCTTTGGTCGTGTTGCCGACCGCGTCGAGCGGATCGGTGACGTCGCGGACTTCTTTCGGAAGGCCCGCCATTTCGGCGATGCCGCCCGCGTTGTCCGTGATCGGACCGAAGGCGTCGATCGTGACGACAATGCCCGCGAAGGACAACATCGCCATCGATGCGACAGCCACGCCGTAGACGCCTGCCCAACCGTAGGAGAGCAAGATGCCAGCGGCGATGACGAGAATCGGATAGGCGGTCGACTTCATCGAGACCGCGAGGCCTTCGATGATGTTCGTGCCGTGGCCCGTTTCAGAAGCCTTGGCGATGTCTTGGACCGGCTTGTACTGAGTGCCCGTGTAGTATTCGGTGATCCAAATCATGAGGCCCGTGACGGCGACGCCGACGAGCGACGAGAGGAACAAGCGCATCGGTGCAATGCCCGTGTCAGCAAACATCCACTTCGTAAGCGGGTAGAAAGCGACAGCCGAGAGCACACCGGAAACGATGAGACCCTTATAGAGGGCGCCCATGATGTTCTGCTTGGCTCCAAGCTTGATGAAGAGCGTGCCGATGATGCTTGTCACGATCGACACGGCGCCAATTGCGAGCGGGTAGAGAACCGCGGCCGGGACGTCTTCGAAAACAAGGGAACCGAGCAACATCGCGGCGATGGCCGTGACGGCATACGTCTCGAAGAGGTCAGCGGCCATACCTGCGCAGTCGCCGACGTTGTCACCGACGTTGTCGGCAATAACGGCCGGGTTGCGCGGGTCGTCTTCCGGAATACCAGCTTCGACTTTACCGACGAGGTCAGCACCGACGTCAGCGGCCTTCGTGAAGATGCCGCCACCCAAACGGGCGAAGACGGAAATCAACGAACCACCGAAACCGAGCGAGACGAGTGCGGCGACATCCTTCGTGACGGCATAGAAGCCGGCAACGCCGATGATCGCAAGACCGACGACGAGAAGTCCCGTGACGGTTCCGCCCTTAACGGCCATGTCGAGCGCCGCGGCCATTCCGCTTTTTGCGGCTTCGGTCGTGCGCACGTTGGCTTTGACCGAGATCATCATGCCGATGTAACCAGCGGCTGCGGACAGGACGGCTCCGATAAGGAAGCCGACGGCCGAGGTAAGGCCGAGGGCCCACCAGATGACGAGCGTAAGCGCGGCGGCGACGTAGGCCATGCTCTTGGTCTGACGACCGAGATAGGCTTTCGCACCTTCCTGAATCGCTTCAGCGATCGCCTGCATTTTGGCGTCACCGGCGGGGCGCTTCAGGATCCACTTGGCCAGGAACAGACCGTAGCCGACGGCTACCAAGCCCGCTGCCAAGGCAAAAATGAGAACATTGGACATACCGAGTCCCGAAAACTATGAATAAAACAACAGAGCTACTTTATGAAAATAAGCTAAAACTGTCAATAAAAAAGGCCGAACGCAGGGTTCGGCACGTGTGAGACCGTATGGGCGGATTGATCAGTTCAGGTGTGGGTTGTCGTCAGCTTCGAGCTCGCTGAAGGAGGCTTGGTCCTCGTGCGCATCGTCATCCAGCTCGTATTCGAACATGTCCTCATCCGGTTCGTCCTGTTCCAACCAGTCGCGAAGCCCCAGCTCGATGCTGAGGAACTGGTTGAGCTTCTTCGGCCCGAGGAAGCGCGTCCGACCGTGACCGATCGTGACCCGCGAGTACTGCACCGAAGCGCGAGGGATGCTCTCCTCCGATTCTCTCGTGAGGATGTCCCTTTCGTACTGCTCAACAACGATGGTTGTTGGCAGACGTCCGCCCATGTGAAGATGCGGTGCATAGCGCGGACGACACTCGCGCTGCTCACTGCTCTCTACGCACTCTTCGTCTTTGTTGGAGGCTCTCATCGGCCTCTCCTTTCAGGGATGGTCTACGTAAGCCCTCTGACAAGAATGGAGGTTAACAGCAGACGCAGATAGTGTCAATATAAATGAAATATGGCTCCAGTAGTGATTCCAACCTTTAAAGAAGAACGTGCTCTTTTAGCGCAGGGATTTGCGATTGTCGCTGGTGTTGATGAGGCGGGATGTGGTTGCTGGGCCGGCCCCGTCTATGCCGCCGCGGTGATTCTACCTTTTGATTCCGGGATCGGATTGATTCGAGATTCAAAAACGCTTTCACTTGATCAACGTGTACGAGTCGCACGAGACGTTAAAGCCGAGGCGATGGCCTGGGCGGTTGGTATTGCGTCGGCCGAAGAGATCGATCAACTCAACATTCGTGTGGCAGGTGCTCTGGCCATGCGTCGGGCGATTGAAGGTCTCTCGACGGTTCCGCAGTTTGTGTTGACCGACGCCTTTCGTATTCCGAATCTGCCGATGCCGCAAAAAGCTGTCATCCGCGGCGACCTCACGATCAAGTCGGTGGCAGCCGCTTCGGTCATCGCCAAGGTCGAACGTGATCTTGAAATGGATCGACTCGACGGGCTCTATCCGGGGTACGGATTTTCGCGACACAAAGGATACGGCACAAAGGAACATCAGGCCGCGCTCCACACTCTTGGCGTGAGCGCCCTACACAGAAAAAGTTACGCGCCCATAAAGAAGATGCTTTTTCCTCTCTGAATTTCCTTGACGCACCCCATTTGAAGGCCTACCCTGACTATATCGGCTGCAACGGTTGTGATGGGTGAAAATCAGCTAACATTAGTGAAAAAAGGCGTTTCTCAATGCCAACACCCCTTAAAAAGTACTTCGTGAAGTTCCTCTTGTTTTTGCTAACGTTAGCAAAGGCAATTGGCAGGGTGCTTTTTGTTCTCTTGAAAATCGTCGCTGTTCCCTTTGTCTTTCTTTGGAAGGCTTTTTTGCGTCGCATCGCCTTTTTTCTCTATCGAGTGTTGTTGCGTCTCAAGATTTCCGCAACGACCTTCTTGCCCCCGGTGCGCCGCACGTTCTTTGCGATCTTCGGTCATCGCTACGTTGTCCATGCGGTCATTGCGGTTATTTCCGTTTTTGTCGCGACCAGCAATTTGTACGCCCACGGTGCGAGCACGGATGCCGGTCAGGAAGTGAAGCAGGCGATGTTCTTCGACCTCTTCAACGTGGCGACGGATGAATACGTCAGCCCTGATTCTGGGGACGTGTACGCCGAATCACAATTGAACGTCGTGCCGGACGGTGGTGCGACTTCGACGAAGCAAGTTGCGCTTGCGCTGCCGAACGAGACGACTCCGCTGACGTATGATCAAAGTGGCGTCGCGATTCCTGGCGTGATCGGTGGAACGGATGAGCCAGTCCCGGTCGAGCATGAAGAGATCGTGATTTCGAAGCCGAGCCTGTATGAAGTACAACAAGGCGACTCCGTGAGCAGTATCGCGAAAAAATACGGAGTCAGCATCAACACGGTGCTCTGGGCCAACAACCTCACGGCGCGTTCGGTACTGCGCCTCGGTCAGAAGCTGACGATTCTTCCGGTGACCGGCGTGCTGCATACGGTAAAGCGTGGCGAGACGCTCGGTGTGATTGCGAAAAAATACGGATCCGATGTCGATAAGATCTTGGCGGCAAACCGCGTATCCTCGCCGTCGCAGATTCAGATCGGGGAAGAGCTCGTGATTCCGGAAGGTCGACCGCCGGTCATCGCGCGTGCCCCAGCCCCAGCTGCTCCGCCGCGCCTCGGTGACGTACGCGATGTCTTCAAACCTCCGGCGGAAGCTCCGCCGAGCCAAACGGCGGAAGGCGTCGACCTTGTTTGGCCGACAGATCAGAAGCGCATCAACCAATACTTCAAAGTCAGGCACGCAGGACTCGACATCAACGGCAGTCTTTCGAACGCGACCTACGCCGTAGATGCCGGTATCGTTACCTACTCGGGTTGGAACTCCGGCGGCTACGGAAACATGGTCCTGATCGATCACGGCAACGGCATGGTTACGCGCTACGCGCACCATAGTAAGATGTATGTGAAGGTCGGCGACCAAGTCCTTAAAGGACAAACGATCGGCATGGTTGGCTCGACAGGACGTTCAACGGGACCCCACTTGCACTTCGAGATCTACGTGAACGGCAAACGCGTCAACCCGCTTACCTACTATAAGTAACCACTATGTTTGAGTCTCAACCGTTCGGGATCTCGCCCTGGGTCGCTTTCAGCCTCTTTCACGTTGTCATGACGTTCGTGCTCTGGAAGATGGCGGATCGCACGAAAGAGGAGCCGAAATGGTTTGCGGTTTTGCCGCTTCTCAACATGGTGCTGCTTCTCAAGATCGCGAAGAAGCCGATGTGGTGGCTGATTCTGTTCTTCCTGCCGATTGTGAACATCGTAGCGCTCATTATGGCGACGATGGCGCTCTGCGAACGTTTCGGTGTTGAAAAGTGGTGGGGACTCGTCGCTGTCCTTTCGCCGTTCAACCTGATTCTCTACGTGTACCTCGCGTACGGAACGGAAGACAAACCGACGACACCGCCGACGCAAACGCCGCCCGCCGCGCCCGCGGTCTGAAGAAAAACCCCTCGACATATGTCGGGGGGTTTTCTCTTGATGCGACCGAGACCTTCTGCTAGGCTCGTGACAGCAACAGGTCTTTCAACCAAGGAGATTCTGATGACGCATCCTCCAGAGGACGCCTATCACGATGCGAACCGGGACTTCAACCGTTTCGTTGTCGTGTGCCTGACGATCGCTGCGCTTGCCGCGCTTTCGTATGCCACGCTTGCCTACGCACCCGCAACCAACTTCGGCGAGCTCGCCTGGAAGCTCACGTTCTTCGTGGGCCTCGGTGGGTTCCTGACGTTCCTTGTCAGCGTTTACACCGCCAAGTCGGGCGGCAGCGGCAACCTCGGACTGGCGCTTCTGTTCATGTTCGTGCAGCTGCTTGTCGTTGCGCTCTTTCTCTTGCTTGAGGGCGTGTTCTGGCCTCATGGGTCTGAGATGCTTCACGCCCGCGCCCAGTGGATCCTCATGGGTCTGCAGTCTATCTACCTCTTGTTCGTCACTTGGAACTGAAACCCGCCAGCTACTACGCTGCGGGATTTTTTATTCCTGCTTCGGTCGATACTGCAACGCTTCGGCGACGTCTGGAGTTTCGATACGTTCTCGTTCAGCGAGGTCTGCAATCGTGCGCGCGACTTTGAGACAGCGATGAATAGCGCGCGGCGAAAGATGCAGTGCTTTGGAAGCGGCGAGCAAAAGCGTCTCGGCCTCACGCGGAATCACGCATATCTTTTTAAGATCACGGCCGCGAATATCCGCGTTGGTAATTGCTCCGAAAAAAGCATTGCGGCGTGATTGCGCGTCTCTTGCCGCGCTGACACGACCTCGCACGACAAACGATGTTTCCGCTTCTCCAGCTGCTGCGAGTTTTTCGTACGGTGTGCGCGGTACTTCCACGTAGAGATCAATACGATCAAGAAGCGGGCCGGAGATCTTCTTGCGGTAGCGTTCGAGTGATGATGGTGTGCAGACGCAAGCGCGTTCAGGGTCGCCAAAAAAACCGCAAGGACAAGGATTGCGCGCGGCCACGAGCATGAACGACGCGGGGAATTCCAAAGTGCCAGAAGCACGGCTGACCGTCACGCGTCGATCTTCAAGAGGCTGTCGCAAACCTTCAAGCACGGGCCTCGGGAATTCTGGAAACTCATCAAGAAAGAGAACTCCACGGTGCGCGAGCGTGACTTCGCCTGGGTGCGGATTTGTACCGCCGCCGATGATCGCCGCGGTACTTGCCGTATGGTGCGGCGCGCGCCAGGGACGTGACTGCAAGAGAGGGGACGAACGCGGTAGAAGATGCGCAACGCTATGGATTCTTGTCGCTTCAAGCGCCTCCTCATACGTCATGCGCGGCAAGATCGATGGAATCGAACGCGCGAGAAGAGTTTTGCCCGCGCCCGGACTACCGGAGAGAAGAATATTATGACCACCCGCCGCGGCGATTTCCAGCGCTCGTTTTGCTTGCTCTAACCCGGCAATCGACGCGAAGTCATACCCGCTTTCACCCACGTCATCGTCAGCTGGCTCCGTCGCGTGATGCGGCTCAAACACGTGTATGCCGTGCAGATGCTCGGCAAGCACGGAGAGTGTTGGCACGCCAAAAACTTGAATGTTCGGCACAAGCGCTGCCTCGCTCGCGTTTTCTTTTGGCACAAAGATACGCGTCGCACCAAGTTTTTTCGCGAGAAGAGTGGCCGCCAAGACTCCGGCGACGGGACGGAGCGAGCCGTCGAGCGCGAGTTCGCCGAGAAAGAGCGCGCCCTGCACGGCCTCATACTTCAGCTCTCCAGACCCGACCATGATGGAAACCGCTATCGGTAAATCGAACGCCGGTCCGGCTTTTCGAAGATCAGCCGGCGCAAGGTTTACGGTCAGGCGAGTTCGAGGAAACGAGAAGCCGCTGTTCTTGAGCGCAGTCTTTACGCGATCACGTGCCTCTTGGACAGCGGCGTCCGGCAAGCCGACAATCACGAAAGCGGGCAGGCCGTTAGCAACGTCCGATTCAATTTCGATTGGCGCAGCGTCGACGCCGATCAAAGCGGCAGAAAGAATATTGGCAGGCATATGAAGCGCCCTACCAAAAACCCCTTGCAGCACGCAAGGGGTTCGCTCATTCGTGTGGGTTGTAGAGCCAGTCGGTGTTGGTACTCTTCGCAATGTCTCCCGGAGAGATGAACTCGAGTTGGTAGAGAAAGTTCGTATCAGCGCCCTCTTTAAACATGACGCGATCACGTTTGTCGGGCGAGACGCCAAGGTAAAACGCGCGCTGCGTGAACGTGGAACAAACAAAGTTGTCGATGTTGATGATCCTTTGCGCCACCATGTCGCGAATCCTCACGCCTGCAATTTTCAGCGCCGCGCGATTGAGCACGTATCCGAAGAGTCTCGTGAAATCGTACGGCGTATCAATGTTCTCTAGAAAGTAGGCAAGGATACGTTCGCGCTCCGACTCTGTAAGGTTCGGGATGCGTTTGATACCGATGTCGAATTCCTTAGAGTCGAGGTAGTTGTGTAGACGATGGATTTCTATGCCATGATCAAGCGCTTCCACGATCAGTACCTCCGGATCCGCGTCTTCTTGATGAACAACTTGGAAAACAAGAGCGCTGTGATTCCAATGGGAACGGCTGACATTACGAATGCCTCTCAAGAGCCAGTTCGCGTTTTTCGTGCGCGTGAGAATGATATCGGCGACTTGCAGATTTCGCATCGCGCTCCTGATATCGGAATATCGACCGACGTGCATATCAGTGGCGATTCCAAATCCACGCGCAGACATCGCTTTTTGCGATATCGCCCGGCGAAACAAGTTCCTGCAGTTCAATCGGCGAATCGCCAAAATCACGGAAAGCAAAACCATGCCTTCTCTCCCACGGCGCCGCATTCCAATAGGCTTTTTGGATCAAGCCACTGCATGTGAATCGTTGGCGCTTGAGGACAAACTTCCGAATGACGCGCGAGACAGACGCGAGCGCGAGGTCTGCGAGAGGAAGACGATAATACGGAGCGTCGACGTTCATAAGCGTGAATGCGCGCACATGGTCGCGAATTTCGTCGTCGATATCCATGCAACGTTTTACGCCCACGTCGTACAAGTCGGGTTCGTTGAGGTAGCGATCCATTTTATGAACCTCAACACCGCGTCGCCACGCGTCGATGGCACGATGCTGAATCGCTTCCGCAATAATATTGCTCGAGTAGCCCTTCTCGGGGTTTCTCGAAAAAATTACGAGCGCTGCGTGGTCCCAATAGCTGTTCGTGATCTTACGCAAAAAATTTCGAATGAGCGACTTCTTGTGTCGAACCAAGATGATGTCGCCAATCATGAGTTGCGGGAGCGGCCCATGAGCATGTTCAAGAGCGCTCAGGTGCTGCGTGTCGTCCGTCGAACCGTGCCGATGGCCTTCATGCTTCGTCATAGGTCTGCTACTGTATTTGCATTGAAGTATAGCAGTCCCACATGCCGAAGTCCCGTAGTATCAATGTCTTAAGGCAAACCACAAGAAAGCGCGCCGTGCTGCAAGCCGTGCCTTTTGCTTGGATTAAACGTTTACCGACGCCCTGCTTTGTTCTCGATAAAGACGCGCGATTCATCTTCGCAAACGATTCTTTTCTTGAACTGACGGGGTATCATCGCAGGGAACTTACGCGAGCGCGTTTCGATACGCTTCTTGCGAATGCTGGCATTCGCGATGGTCTCAAAGACCTGCTGGATCTTTACCAAGGGCACGCGATGAGTGCTATTGCGCACGACTTTGTTCGTAAAAACGGCAGTAAAACGCATGTGGTCATGGACATCGCGCCGGCATATGAAAAAGGTTCAAAAAAAGTGACACATGCGATTGGCTGTGTCCTTTCACACAAGCGCATCTAGTACAAAAAAACGAGGGGCAAGCCCCTCGTTTTTTATTTCTCCGCTTCGGCCTTTAAGGCAGCCAATGTCGCGTCCCAGCCCGAGAGCGCCTCTGTAAATGCCTTGTCGCTCTGTGCTTCGGCAAAACTTTCTCTCGCGACCAGAATGGTCATGCCGTTGTGTTCGCGGAGCTCGTACGTAATGACAGAAGAAAGCGTGGCAACTCCGTCAGCGCTCATGCGCAAGAGATTGTGCTTCAGCAACTTTTCCTGCTCCAGCTTCAGGATTTTTCCATCCGCGCCCCGCCCTTGAATTGAAGAGCCAACCTCCCAATCAGAAGCGTACTTCTCGCACAAATGCTTCCAGACCTTTGCCGCCGGGGTGTTGACGTCAATCGATTTTTCGAGAAAAAGATTCGGCATAAAATTATTTCTTTCCAGGAGCCTTTAGGACAAGCCAGGCCGCCCCGGCAATGATCATTGCGTCGGCAATGTTCACGGCTGAAAGGCGGAAGAAGATCGCATAATCGACTGTGAAGCCGTAGACGATTCTATCAAACAAGTTACTGCAGGCTCCGAGAACGAAGAAGAGATAGGCCTCCGCTCGCTTATAGTGCTTGGTTCGAAAGTCTTTATACGCCAAGCGCCCGATAAAAGCGAGTATCCCGATACTCAGCAGCCAAACGAGTGGTCCGGAGAAGGGGAGACTGAAGGCGATGCCGTCGTTGCGGAAGAGTGCGAATCGGAGAAGTCCGTTGTCTCCACCGGCATGCGCTCCTGAAAGAGCCAGATGTTTTAAAAGGCGGTCGAGAAGAAAGGCGCTTGCTGCGATCAGTGTCCAACGCGTCTGTAGTTTCATGGAGTCCAGTATAGCAAAGCCCCCCGACGGTTGTCGGGGGGGTTAGCTTATTCCGTGAACAGTTTCTTGCAGTCGATGCAGGAGGTCGATGTCGGTCGCGCCATTAAGCGCTTCTCGTCGATCACCTTGCTGCAGTATTTACAGGTGCCGTACGTGCCGTCCTGAACGCGCTCGAGCGCTTTCTTCACGTCGCGCAGCGATGCTTCCAGCGTGCGCTCAACCGTCAGGTCTTTCGAGTACTCGGCAACCTCGGAAGCATTTTCATCCTCCTTATCGCCAAGTTGTGGGAAATCCGCGTTGAAATCGTCAGCGTTCTGAGGATTCCTCTGAGCGAAGCCGCTCAGCTCAACTTCGAGCTTAGCCTGCTCCGCGATCAGTTTTTCTTCAAGTGTTTTGAGGGTATTCTTGTCCATACTTCTCTAAAAAAACGGGCTTCTGGCCTTGGTAAAAGTATAGTGGATCCACCCGTTCATGGCAAGGGTCAGACCCGGGTATTCTACAAAAGAAAAAGCTCGAGAGTGTGTATGCGGATTTGTCTCAGAACGCCTGTAAAAGACGTGCTAGGACAAATCCGCAATACTCTCGAGCTCCTGAGTGCCGCGCGTTGAGCCTTCTGTTCGCCGCAGCGATTGAAGGACTAGCCAACGGTGGGCTGAAAGAACAACCTCCCCAACCTTCCAACGGTTCCAATCCTCGGGTCAGTGCCGAAGCACGACATATTTGAGGCAGAACCAGGATGCTTTTGATTTTTGTTTTGCAAGGAGAAAAGTAAGGGAGAGGGATGTGCACCCAAGCTAAGCTTCGGTAGGCATCTCTCAGTGGTCTTTCCGCGATTCAGTTGTCAACGTTCTCTGTAATAACTATACCTGAAAAAACGGCTTGGGTCAATCTGCGTTCTGTGGATAGATATTCTCATTAAAATAAGGCGAAGTGAGCTTATTCAGTTAAGGCTACGGTACGCTGTGCACAACACTGTGGATTATCTGTGAGTTCTAGTGGATAAGGTTATCCACAAATCCATCAATAATATCCACAGAGTGTGAATAACCCGGTCTCAATATCATTAATTGAGATATTCACCCTTGAAAAACTTCCATACGAAAAACTCTGACCTGAAAGTGAGGCAAAACCGCCGATGCTGTCACGGTCACAAGCAGAGCTTGGGGTTGTCGCCTGTACGTTATCAAGAAACCCAGCTTGAATCAGGGCAAGATCGTTGCTGATCCAGACCTCATGGTCATCCGCCAGAAACACCAGCATTCTTTGGGATTTTCCAGGGGCTGTGAGCCTCAGAAGGGTGCCAAACTGGTTCCGAATCTCCTCCTTTTGGATAGATTCAGGATCGTGGCGGAATTCGGTCATTTGGCTGTCGTCAGGCAAGTTCACCAGCACTGTCTGCGGGGCCGCCTGAGCAAGCAGATTCCTCGCAAAATCCTCCGTTTGTTTGGCCACATTCTTCTGGCCAACTGTTGGTTTATAGAACAAAAGGAAGGGGTAGAGCGTCTCCCCGGTCGATGAGGCACTAACAGCGAGTTCAACCCTCCCCGGCCAGGTCCAGGGATCAGCAAGGCCCTTAAAACGCTGCATTGTAGACTGAAACAAGGCGGGTGCTTTCCCCCAGCTGGCCTCGGACGGCTTCTCAAGGTGAGCGATTTGTTGATTGATCGGTTGAATAAGCCTGCGGCCCATGGTGAAGGGAACTGGATTGGCCAAAAGTCCACGATAACCACGACCAATCTCAAACCGTACCAATTCAGGCTCAAAGTAGGCTTGGATCGGCTGAGTTTGTCCGGCAACTCTAAATGAACCCACGGCCCCGACCTCACGAGGTACGAGTTTTCGTTGGGGTTTCTGGCTTTGTCCGCGGGAAGTACTAAGTGCTTCAACCAAACCCCAAGCGAGGGCGCCGTCCTCACCACGAACAGCAAAAAGAGTTGCTGTGTGGTCGGCTTGTGCCTGTGAAAGTGCCTGAGCGGCTTCTTTTGGAAGCGCGGCGAGGAACTTTGCCCAGGCGGCGCTCTTCAGAAACGTCTCATCGCGTTTCACGATGGAAAGCACGATTTCAGACTGAGGCGGGGCCGTCGGGCTGGTATCGAGGACCAGCGTGTATGAACGGACAATGAGAAATCCAACGAAAACAAACGCCCCTCCCAGAAGGAGGAGCGCTTGGAGGCCGCTTAGCTTATTGGGAAGCAGTGCCATTCAGTTTCTCCTTAGCGCGCTTCAAGCTTAGGTTGACGCGGCCCAGCTCGTCAATCTTGATGACGACGACTGGGATGATATCGCCGACCTTCACGACGTCCGTGACTTTCTCGACGCGCTTCGTGTCGAGCTCGCTGATGTGGACCATGCCTTCCTGACCGGGCAGGACTTCGACGAATGCGCCGAAGTCGAGAATGCGCGTGACTTTGCCGGAAGGGAAGAATTCGCCAGGCTTGAGTTCACGCGTGAGATCCTCGACGCGTTTCCTCGCGGCTTCGAGGCCTTCGAGGTTGGCGGAGGTAATCGTGACCGTGCCGTCGTTTTCGACTTCGATCTGCACGCCAGTTTTTTCGATGATGTCGTTGATGACTTTGCCGCCGGGACCGATGACGTTGCGGATGAGTTCCGGATTGATCTTGATGATGATGATGCGCGGCGCGTACGGAGAAAGTTCCGGACGATGTGTCGCGATCGCTTTCGCCATGACATCAAGAATCTGCAAGCGCGCGGCTTTCGCTTTCGTCAGCGTCTCTTCGACGATCTGCCAAGTGAGGCCTTTCGTCTTGGTGTCCATCTGAATCGAAGTGATGCCGTCGCGCGTACCGCCGATCTTGAAGTCCATACCGCCAGCGCCGTCTTCCAAATCTTGGAGGTCGGTGATGATCTTGTAGCGGTTGATGTCGTTCGGATCAGTTGCGATACCCATCGCGATGCCCGCCACCGGTTTCTTGATCGGTACACCGGCGTCCATGAGCGCGAGCGTCGAGCCGCAGATGGAACCCTGCGAGGAGGAACCGTTCGAACCGAGTGTCTCGGAGACAACGCGGATCGTGTACGGGAAATCTTCTTTCGCGGGGAGCACTGGGATCAATGCGCGTTCAGCAAGACCACCGTGACCAACTTCGCGGCGTCCGCCACCGCCGAAGCGGCCCGTTTCGCCGACAGAGTACGGAGGGAAATTGTAGTGGTGGAAGTAGCGGCGCTTTTCGTCGAACTCCATGCTGTCGACCAGCTGGACATCGGACGGGGCACCCAAAGTGACGGTCGAGAGGATCTGCGTTTCACCTCGAGAAAACAGGCCGGAACCGTGAACGCGCGGAAGCAGCGCAACTTCGGCGGAAAGCTCGCGAATTTCGTCGAGCGCGCGGCCGTCGCAGCGTTTGCCTTCGTCCAAGATGATCTGCGAGACGACTTCCTCAACCCATTTCTGCATCGCGTCGAGCGCCCATTTGCGCTTGTCCTTGCCGACCTGTTCGGTCTTCAAGTATTCATCGAGCGTGTGTGCGAGTGCGGACTTCGCTTCGCGGCGTTCGACTTTCGTCGCTTTCGGCGTGGCGAAAAGATACTCGCGGATTTTCGGGAAAATGAATTCGCGCGATTTGGCGATTAACGCCTCTTTTTCTTTCGCGGTTTCTTCATCGATGCCGATCAGGTCGTTAACCGAACGCTTCGGCTTGCCGACCTCGGTGATAATTTTTTCGATGAAGGCCTGGACTTCGGAAAGATGCTTCGCGCCGAAACGCATGCCGGCCATCACGTCTTCTTCTTTCGCTTCGCTACTCTCCGCTTCGACCATCGTCGTGTGCGTCGGTGTGCCGACAATGACAACGTCGAGGTCGCTCTTCTCGCGCGCTTCGTACGACGGGTTGATGACCCACTCCGTACCGACGCGACCGACGCGGATACCCGCGACCGGACCGGCCCACGGAATATCAGACATACCGACCGCGATCGAGGTGCCGATCATTGCCGGAATGTCGTAATCGTTTTCCTTATCGAACGCGAGTGTCGTGAAGACGACTTGGATTTCGTTGCGGATCTTCTGTTCGAAGAGCGGACGAATCGAGCGATCGATCATGCGGCCGACGACAATGGCATCATCGGTCGGACGACCTTCACGCTTCAAGAAGCGCGAGGACTTAATTTTTCCTGCGGCGTACAAACGTTCTTCACACTCAACCGAGAGCGGAAGAAAATCGATGCCGTCGCGCGAGCCGGAGCTCATCGTGGCGGTGACGAGCACGACGGTGTCGCCGTAGCGCACCGTGCACGAACCGTTGGCCTGCTTGGCAATTTTGCCAATCTCAACAGAGAGCGTTTTACCGCCCCATTCAAGCGAGAACTGCTTGGTCATAGTTGTCGTTCCAATGCGCGGCGAGGCCAGTACTCAGTCCCGTGCCGCCGACTGTTCGGCAAGACAGGACTGCGAACTGTCTCCTCGCGCGCTCGAAACGTGCTAGGTATTAGCCCTCCCTTGATGGGAGGAGGCAGGCGTCCGAAGTTCGGGCGGCTGCCTCCCCGCACCTGCGGGGAAAACGACTATTCCTGATCGTCCTGGAGCATCTTGCTGATGTTCGGATCGACGTCGTCGGCGGTCGGAGCGGATTTTGAGCCACGGGTGCTCGGAGCGCGTCCGGTGTGGCGAGTTGGGATCAGGTAGCGGGCTTGGTCGCGTGACAAGTCGATGAAATCATCAACTTCTTCGACCAGTTTTGAGGAAGAAGTTTCGCGGAAGGCCATGACTTCGGTCTGAACACCCATGTTTTGAAGGTATTCGACCAAGGGAATGAAGTCGCCGTCGCCCGAGACGAGCACGACCACGTCGAGTTTAGGGGAAAGACGGATCGCATCGACGACAATGCCGACGTCCCAGTCAGCTTTTTTGGCGCCGCCCAAGAAAACCTGGACTTCGCGCTCCTTGGTTTCGATGCCGAGCTTGGTCAAAGCGTCGAAAAACGACTGTTCTTCGGGAACGCCAGCGCGAACGACATAGGCGATCGCGCGGACAAGCTGGCGGTCGGCGACCGCTGTTTCGACGATATTGCCGAAATGGACGCGGCAGTTGTAAAGGTTCTTCGCCGAGTAATACATGTTCTGCACGTCGATAAAGACCCCGACGCGCTGACTTTTTTGCTTAATAACGGCCATAAAATGAAAATAGTTGAGTTTTTCCCCGCATATGCGGAGCCCGCCTTATGCGGGAAAATCCTTATAAAAACCGGAAACGCGTCGCGTGGAGCCCGAAGGCCCTAAACGCGACGCGCTTATCATTTATACTTTGAGCTTTTCGGTGAGCTTCGCGTACTCCTTCGGCATTTCGCGCTGGAGATAGCGGAGCAACTTGCGGCGCTCGTTGACTTTGCGCAGCAAACCGCGGCGAGAAGAGAAGTCCTTCTTATGCATTTTCAGGTGGTCCGTAAGATCCTTGATCTCAGCCGTAAGGATGGCGATCTGGACCTGAGCAGAACCGGTGTCCTGATCATGCGTCTTGAACTTCTCGATGATTTTTTCCTTTGCCTTCTTGTCGAGCATACATCTTTTATAAGCCTTCGCGCCGAGTAAAGGCCGCTCGAGGCCAAAACCGAGCCGCGTGGCAGGGATTAAGTACGCGAGAAGACTAACAAAACAGGGGAGAGTCGTCAAGTCTTGGCTAAGATAAAAGAAAAAGAAGCCCTAGGCGGGCTTCGCGAAAAAATGGTGGTCGAGCGGGGCACCCCAACGCTGCTCTTCGTGGTCCTTCCGCGCTGCCAAGCGACGAACGACGGGAGTGTAGGGCTTTCTGGAGCGCCAAAGGGCAATGATGTCCGGAAGCATTGCCCCGTAAGACGTTTCACTGGCGTCGCAGGCAGCAAGAACGCCGACAGGGACCTTGTCGCTGTTGATCCAGGTCATCTGATCCTGGATTCTGCCGGCGTGACAGCATTCATTCACGACGAGGAGCGGGCCGCGGTGTTCGCGCAACTTTGAGCCGATCGCGTCATAACCGATCTGCAGAGGATGTCCCTTCGATCGATATCCATACGACCAACCGTTCTCAAACCCGTGTCCGAGGTAGGCGAGGAGGAGTGGTTGCTTGTTCGCCTTCGCGGAGTGCAAGCCGATGGTCCAGAGCACGTCGTCTGGCTCCTTGTTCCAGCACGGCACGAGTGCGACGGTGTGTCTGCGCATGCCGACTTCGTGAAGGAGATACTCTTCCAGCGTCTTGGCCTGTTCGTGGAAACGCAGTTCACTCCCGACAAAAATCGCTGCGCGCGTCATGAATCCCTCCTTGGAAGGTGAGCGGAACGTAGCGTGAAATGTGCGCTGTGTCAATGCGTAGTCTCAGCGCAAAGAAAAAAACCCCGAGGTTACGGGGTCTTTGGAACGGGCGGACTCGGCGGCAACTGGATCGGATGCCCCGCGAAGAACGCCTTGAGTTGTGCCGCATCGAGTCGCCGCTCGCGGTTGCGAACCGGCTGCTGCATCAGCTCGTTTGCGAGTTGCGCCAGCAGTTCGCGATTGAGCTTCGCGATGGCGAGCGTCTCGACATAGAGCAGATCTCGATAGGACACGATGTGTCCCTTGATCATGCAAGTCTTGCCTACGAGGTCGGAGGCTGGGCACTCGCCGCACTGGCTGCCGTCACCGGCACCACAGTACTTCAGGAGCTCCTCGCCCACCATGTCCTTGTCGGTGTAGTCCTGCTGAGGCTTCGTGCCGAAGACGGCTTCCTCTGCAGCGGCGCCGCCGAGGTAGAACATCGCGTCAGCCTTCGTGACGAACTCGGGATGCGTCATGTAGAGCGCGGGCACCGTGCCGACGTGCGTCAGACCGAGCTTGCCGTCCGCCTCGTCGTACTCGACGTAGATCAGAATGTCCTCGATCGGTCGCTCTGGCAGGATGGCTGCACTCAGCAGTGCGTGGCCGGCCTCGTGGATTGCGGTCTCGTTCTGCTGCTCCGTCGTACGCTTTCCGTATTTCGTCGTCGACGAGGAATCGGAAGCGTGAATGAGCAGCATGATCGCAAGCATCGCGAGCGTGATCGCCAGGATCAACACCAGCGCCACGTGAACGAATCGAACCGACAGCGTGTCTCGTCCCAGTCGTGCGTCGGACATACAAACCTCCTTGTCCGTCGATGCGGCGGGTTGCCTCTATTTACGCTATCAATCGTGCAGGACTCGGTCAAACAGAAGAAGTGTCGTACAATAACAAAAGAGGCCCAGCGTGCGGCCTCTGAGAGAGAGTGAGATGTTCGGAAGGAACGAATGTGCGACTTACTGTCGCAGGCTTTGGTGGTAGCGAACGCTTCGCATCGACTGTGCGACGATTTGCGAACGCACGAAGTCCCATTGCCTTTCGAGCGCGGCTTGGTCGCAGACCTCGCCATTGCTCTTGCGCGTCCAGCTCTGGGTACCGTCTTCGGTCGTCTTGAGTTCGCAGGCTTGCCACCCGTAGATGGTTTCCCACTTGCTCAACGCCTTCAGGTAGTACTCAGACTTCGGATCACGCCCGTAGTAGCTGCTGATGGCTCGTCGCCAGGCGGGTACTCCGTGCGCGTATCCTTTCTTGATGGCTCGCTCGTAGCGCAAGACGATGTCCTGCGAGGCAATGAGCGCGCCGCCGCAAAAGGAAAGTGGATCGAGGTTCTGTTCGATCGCCCAGTCGACCACTTCCGCGCCAGAGAATTGGAACGGACCACAGCAACCGCCGTAGCCGTACTTCTTCTTGCCGATCACGTCCCCGGTCACTGGGTCTTTGTCATCGACGATCTTGGGGCATGAACAGGTCATGCGCTCTAGGTTTTCGCCGTAGACCTTGTTCCACTTGAACTTCTCGGCCATGCGCAGCATGCCCGCGCCGTGCTTGGTACCAGCGGCACCATCACGACGTCGCAGCTCTTCCATCAGGTCGCATCTGCCTGATGCGAGACCTGCGCCATCGACGTGACCCGTCTCGATGCGCCAGATGGCGTACAAGACCTCGACGGGAGCGCAGATCTTCACACCCTTGATCGTTCGACAACCGCGTTGGCTGGCGAGCGTCAGGACATCGAGGATCTGCTCCGGGTGCGCGACGGTGTCGTATGCCGCGCAGAGCTGGTTCTGGTTCGATGGAACGTAGGCGATCGGCATCTCGACGTCCGAGGAGGGTTCCTCGCTCATCGCCCGCATCACGTTCGCAGAAACAGGACTCCGGTCTGACGTCGCACGAGGCAACGTTCCGGCGTGCACGACATGCTCCTTGTCCTTGAAGGCTCCTTCCTTGAGGAAGAACGCGATCGTGCATCCGAAGATGCAGATCGAAAAGGCATTGATCCAGTCTTTCAAGTGAGACTCCTCTGGGTTGGTGGCGGTTCCGGGCGCCTAACAGTCAAAGAAATGAACTATCCGGAACGGCCAATCTTAGCAGAAAACACGGTTTCTGTCAACCTATTTTGACAAATATGGCACTCAAAGAAAAAGTTGATACCTTAGCCAAAAAAAGCCAGGTTCACGAGCTGATCCGTGATTTCGGCGACTACTTGGAAATCGAGAAAAACCGCTCAAAACGCACTCGGGAGAACTATGGTTTCTATTTGGGACGGTTTGCCGACTGGGCTTTAGACAAGGGGATTAGCAAAGCAAGCGCGATCACCCTCGATTCGGTGCGCCAGTTCCGTCTGTGGTTGAACCGTCTTGAGGATAGTCACGGCGTGATGCTCAAGAAAAATACGCAAAACTATCACTTGATCGCCCTGCGTGCTTTTTTGAAGTATCTCTCGAAGCGCGATATTGAAACATTGGCGGCGGAAAAGATCGAACTCGCGAAGCAGCCCGATCGACACGTCGAATTTTTGGAACCGAAGGAAATTGAAAAGCTTCTTGATGCGCCGATGAAGTCGCAAGGCCCGGATATTGTGCGCCTGCGCGACCGCACGATTCTTGAACTGCTTTGGTCGACCGGTTTGCGCGTCTCGGAACTTTGCAGCTTGAAGCTGGGAGATATCAACTTCAATCGAAGCGAATTCACCGTAAAAGGAAAGGGTTCGAAATACCGCGTCGTGTTTTTTTCTGACGACGCGAAGGGCTGGCTCAAAAAATATCAAGAAGCGCGCCGGGATATGAGCCCGATGCTCTTTGTGAGCCATGATCGTGCCTCGAAGGGACGTGATGAGATGTCTGGTCTCACTTCACGTACCGTACAACGTATTGTTGAGCACTATCGCAAGATCGCTGGCATCACGAAAAGCATTTCTCCTCACACGTTGCGCCACTCGTTCGCCACGGATCTCCTGATGAACGGCGCGGACCTTCGCAGCGTGCAGTCTTTGCTCGGCCACGCTTCCGTCACGACAACGCAAATCTACACGCACATCACCGACTCGCACCTGCAGGAAGTCTACAAAGCATTTCACGACAAGCGGAAAGGCCGCAAAGCATGATAGACTGTAGGAGAATCACCACGCATGTTTGATACAACGACGCTTGTCTATCTTTTGCCCGCGGTTACGGCGTTTTGCTGTTTTGGCGCGACGATCGCATCGTTTACGTTCATCATGCTCAACAAAGGAGCGAAGATGAACGTGACATGGATCTTGCTCGCGTTCGGTACGACGGCTATCGGTGTCGCGAATCTTTTTGACCTGTTGGGGCTTCTTCTTGCGTTCGTCCCTGTGGTTGAGGCGGTTGGTGCCGCGTGTCTTTTGGCGGGTGCTCTCTACGCGCGTGCTTTGTACAAAAAAATATTGAAGTAGGTATGGCTGACGCCATCCTCGACGTCTTCGCGCTGCTCGGTCGACTCTCCGGCGATTCCGTATTTGCCGAGCGATTTCGTCTGCGCGCCGACGAAGCATTTCTTGAAAAAAGAGGTGATCGCGAGCAGCGTTTTGCCAAGCTCTACCTTGAGGCGGAAGGGGAGCTGGTGCGCGAATCGAAGGGTACGTTGTCGCTCGAAACGATTCGGCAACAAACCCTCGCGCTTTTTCCTGAAGGCGCGTACCCGACGTTTCGGTTGCTGCTGTTAGCACCGGAGCCGCAACTGCTCGCGCTCGCTTCAGCGCTCCTTGCGGCGTATGCCAAGCGAAGTCGTGTTTTTTTCGGCCAGCACGTCAGCGAGCGTATTCTCGCCAATGCCCTAAGTGAAACGCCGTGGAAAGGCGTGAAGCTTGATCTCGCGCACGGCATTCCGTACCAGCCCGCGCGCATGCGCAACATGACGGAGTGCGGTGAAATCGTGGCGGCGCTTTTCCAGCAGTGGTACAGCCTTTTGCACGTTACGCTCGGGCATACAACATCGCGAAATCTTTTTGAGCAGGCCTACCTCGACGTCGAGGCGACGTACGGTTTTTTGCCGGCATTAAAGAATCTTCTCAGTCTCACGCCGAAAACCGTGCTTTGGGCCGCGAAGGTTAAATTGCTTCATGAACTTGAGAACGAGACGTTCGCGCAGGCCAAAGGTCTTCGTACAGCCGATCAAGATTTGCGCCGACAGGCCGGACACCTTGAAGAAACGGTGAAGGAGTTGCAGATAACGCGTGAGCAGCTTGAAGCGACAAGTCGGGCGCGCTCTGAATTCATTGACGTCGTATCTCACCAGTTTCGTACGCCACTTTCCTCCATCCGCTGGAGCGGCGAATTATTGGCCGATGCGATGGCTGAGAAAAAGCTCGCGCCAGAACTTCGCGAGGCCGTCGAGACGGTACGCCAGCGCAGTGTGTATCTCATCGAAACTCTTGAGCGCGTGTTTGCGACTCTTGATATTGAAACGGGGAAGCTCGTGCTAGATGAAAAGCCCGCGTTCCTTTGGGAGCTCGTGCAGGACATTCACGATCATTCTGAAAAAGCATTGGCGCGTCGGAAGTTGAAATGGAATTTTGAACGTACCAAGAGCCAATTGAAGGAGATCCCCTTCGACAAAGCAAAAATTTCTTTCGCGCTGAAGATCGTAGCTGACAACGCCATTACCTACTGCAAAGAGGGTGGTACCGTAACCGTGCGCGTGGCCGACGCGAAGATTGATGGCAATGCGTATCAGACGTGTTCTATTTCCGACGAGGGCATCGGTATTTCAAAAAGCGATATTGAGCGAGTTTTTGATAAATTTTTCCGCTCGCAGGCGGCAGTGCTTAGTTCACCCGATGGCACGGGGCTCGGACTTTTTATCGTAAAACATGTTGTTGAGGCGCACGGCGGCAAAGTGTGGATCGAGAGCGAAGGCGAAGGTAAGGGGGCGACCGTTACGCTTGCTCTGCCGGTGAAGTAAGGACTTCCCTGACGGGAGAAAAGGTGTTAAGAGAGGGGGACCATGGTTGAAATGGAAACTCCCGATCCTTCTGATCTCAAGCCGAAAGCGTGTGCCAGCTGCAAGGGCGTGAAGAAGGTCTCGACGACCGAAGGACAACGACCATGCATTGCGTGTACACCCGGACAGAATTGTCCGTATTGCGGCGCCAAGTTTGTTGTGAGCGGGCCGTGCGGTATGTGCGGCCACATCGTTACTCTGAAAGAGTACGGTTTCTAGAACGTAACCGACGTTGCACACGTCGGTTTTTTTCATAGAAAAAGACTCGCTTCAGATAGCGAGTCTCAGAGGAGCCAGGCAGGGTCGATCGCCGCTGCCAGGACCGGGCGGTGGCTCGGCTCGCGCTGGTGGAGCCGATAGTTGGCGAGCTTCCAGCACGGGCCGTACTTGCCGGCGACAGCAGCTTCGATGAGCTCGACGCCCTGGTCCGGCGTGCCGTTGCCATCGTGCGCGAGCATGTGGATCTCGTCGACGACGATCTTGCGCAAGGCGGCCGAGAGGTCGCGGAACGCTTCGAGCTCGAGGTGCGCCTGAGCGAACGTGAGCGCCATGACGGTGTCGACATCCTCGACGCTCTTGCGGCTGAGACGGGCGTAGCCGACGGCGAGGGCGAGGTGAAGGAGCACGTTCTCTTTCTTCTTCATGATGATCTCCGGGGCGGGGAACAGGTCTTCGGGCAGGAGTTCGGGGTTGATCGGCATCGGCTCGACGGGCACGCCGCAGCCGACCGCGCGGTTCGCCATGCTCCAGAAGAAGTTGTGGTCGCGGCTCAGCGCCGCGTCCATCATCGTGCGAGCGCCGTTCAGCATTCCGTCCTTCCAGTACTCGCAGATTTCGAGCTCGATCCGGCTCAGCACCGGCTTGGGCAGCGCGGCAAAGACCGGATGCTCGAGGTGGCCGCGGGCGCACTCGTAGTCGTCCCGGCGGTCGCAGACCCGAGCTAGCGTGCAGCGGATGTAACCGACGGTGACCGCCAGGTACATCTTCTGGTTGTGATCGACCAGCTCGAGACGCTCGTCTTCAGTCAGGCCGCGCAGCTCGGTGGTCATCTCGTGCGCTTCGTGGCAGCCGCTGTCTTCGCAGTGCAGGTTGGCACAGACTGCCACACGTACCGCATCGAAGTCGCCGGCGAGGACGAGCTTGGACACCTTGGCGTGCCCCAGCTTCGAAATGACGTCGCGGGGGAAACCGGAGGCGTACCAGGTGGCGTACTCGCGCACGTCGTCGAAGACGGGCGCTGCGAGGTGGGCCGTGTGGAAGTCGGGCGTGTATCCGTGGCGAAGATGGTCAACGACCTGGCGAACGACGCCGCAGGCAGCGGCAAGATGGAGGAGGCGATTCTGTGCGAGCTCGGACATGGGCAGTCTCCACGTGGAGGGTTTCGTGACGAAGCAAGTATGCCGATAATTCGGGAAAAGTCAATGCCGCCCAAAGAAAAAAACACCCTTGCAGGTGTTTTTCTCATGGGGCGGCCAGAGGGAATCGAACCCTCATTCGTGGAACCACAATCCACTGTCCTACCACTGAACGATGGCCGCCATGCTGGTGTCCCCGGCAGGAATCGAACCTGCAACCTTCGGGATAGAAGCCCGCCGCTCTATCCAATTGAGCTACGGAGACATGCAGGATTCATTGTATACCGGAAAGCGAACGGAGGGAGGATACCAACTTCCGAGGGGCGTGTCAACGCCTATTTACCAAAAGAAAAGAGAGCCGTAGGGCTCTCTAGAACACGCGAGATGCGTACTGTCAGCTGCTCTTGCTGGTCTGCGGCTTGCGCTGGAAGGTCTTCCAGTCGTACCGCCCGCCGCCGTCGGCCGAGCTCATGCTGCGGCTGATCGTGATGGTTTCGAGGTTGGGGAAGATCACGGCGAGGCCGGAGACGAACTCTCCGGCATGGTCGATCAGTACCGAATCCTCCATCAACGTCTCGCGGGTCCCCATGCCGTGTGCGGAGAACACGTCCGCGATCACGCCCTCGAAGCCCTCGAGCTTGTCGGTGTCGAAGTTGATCGCGCCCTGGCTCGCCAGAACGCGGATGGTGGTGATCGTCTCGTCAGTCTTGACTTCGAGCATGTGCGCCTCTTTCTTGGATGAACGATCTTTACCTCAAAATGACCATTTTGTCAAGATGGCGTAGAATGAAGCGGCTATGAAATTTCTTGATCTTCTCTTGCATCTGGATGCTACGCTGGGAACGGCGATCGCGACCTACGGCAACTGGATCTACGGCGCGCTATTTCTGATCGTTTTTTGCGAGACGGGTTTGGTCGTCACGCCTTTTTTGCCGGGCGACTCGCTCCTCTTCGCGGCTGGTGCTTTTTCCGCGACGGGTGCTTTGAATGTCTGGGTTGTTTGGACGCTTTTGTTTGTTGCGGCGGTTTTGGGTGATGGTTTGAACTACCGCATCGGTCTCAAAGTCGGTGCACGCGTGCTTGAAACGGGATCGCTCGGTGGACTTCCGGTCAAAAAAGAACACATTGCAAAAACGCAGTGGTACTACGAACGCTACGGCGCAAAGACGATCGTGATCGCGCGCTTCATGCCGATCATCCGCACCTTCGCCCCATTTGTCGCAGGCGTTGGTCACATGAAGGCCTCCGTTTTCTCTCTTTATAATGTTCTTGGCGCAGCGCTTTGGGTGACGCTCTTTGTCTTCGGCGGATACTTTTTCGGCAACGTACCGATCATCAAAAAGAATTTTGAAATCGTCATTCTCGCCATGATTATCATCCCGGGACTTCCGGCACTGATCCAAATCATTCGCGAGTGGTTGCGAAGTCGGCGCGCAAAATAAAAACGACTTCGATCACTCGAAGTCGCAGACGAGACCGAGACGCGACGACCATTCGGGCGCGTTGTCGGTGAGGCCGGAGTTCAGGGAGAGACGGAGCGAGACGACGTTCATCTTGCCGAAGGCGAACGTCAGGTTGAGGCCGTCCGTGAGGCGCGTGTTCAGCTGATCGACATGGATGCCGAACCAGAAGCGCCTGCCCTCGTCCTTCTTTCCGGCGACGAGCACGGCGAGGCTGTAACGGCCCTCGATGAACGGCTTTCGGTTCTCGTTCGAAGAGAACGGCATGCCGATCAGGACTTCGCCCGCCGTCGCGATGCGACCGTGCTCCATGAAGACGCGGAACGATTCGGACCAACCGTTCATGCGTTCCTCTTCGAGCCAGGACACGGTGGTTCCCGCGAGTTCTTCGGCGTGTCGACCGCGCTCGAGACGGGCGACGAGTCCGAAGCCGGTCTCGACACGGATCCCGTTCGCGAAGTTTCCGCCGAAGCCGAGCACCGCGCTCGTCAGCATCTCTTCGAACTGCTCGGTGCCGAGTCCTTCCAGATGGCGCACTTCGCCGAAGAAGAAGACGTTTTCGTTCACCCGCTTGCGCGCGATGAAGGTTCCTTCTCCGTACACGACAGACGGTTCGGCGCGCGCTTCGCGCTGAGTCAGGCAGATGCAGGCGAGAGCGATACTGAAGAGTGATCGGATCATGGTTCCTCCAAGTTGAGATCCGTGCGGAAACTAGCATACGCAAAGCCTTCCGTCAAGATGCGACAAAAGAAAAACCCGCGATCATTTCGCGGGGTGGGCGGCGCGGAGGCGCTGGATGAACGGGTCGTTGATGCCGAGGCTTTCGGCCTTGTCGAGGAGCTTGAGAATGTTCTCGCGGGCCGTCACGACGGTTCCGCCGTGAAGAGCTCCATCGGCCGGTGTCTTCGCTTCCTTGAAACCTTCGTTCGCGACACGCAGGCGCTCCACTTCAGTCTGGAGCTTCTCGAGCGTCTCGGCGCGTTCGAGGTCATTGAGTTGCTTGACCGCCAGGATCCCTTCGGGATCGGCGCCAATCGCTTTCGCCAGCTGGCGAATCATGTCGACGCGCGCGGTATCGACCCGATACTTCGTTGTTTGAATAACCTTGATCAGATCGCCGTCCGCGCGGATGCGGCGGCACCAGGCGTCGATCTCGTCGTTGCCGATCAGTATCACGAGCTTCATGATCGGGCTGTTGTAATCGACGCCGAGGTTGAAATAGGCAAACCCCGGGTTCTCGCAACCGTTCAGATCGACTTGCTCCGATTGCAGCTTGAAGAACGCGATCTCGCACCAGGGACGCAGGCTTCCTTGCTCGCTGTGAATCTCTGGATCTTTGTAAAAGGTGCGAAGATTGTGAACGTCGCCGTAGCGGGAGAACTGCGTTGTCGGGAAAGCCCAGCCAGCCATGTGGAGACTGAGACGCAATGCGTCCCCCTCGAGCCGCCCGAACGCAAAGCTCTCGCGCATCGGCGCCCACTGCACCTCGCAGCCGCCGGCGTGGATCTTTTCACGCTCGATGAGCAGCACGAACTGTCCCTTCTTACCGGCCGTACGCGCCACGAGCGAGCGATAGGCTTCCTCGATCTTCGCGCCCTCCGGCGATGCGGCTGTATCCGGCCAGTTCGCGATGAGATAATCGCGGATCGTGTCGCCAGTGGTTTCGCCGGCCTTGATACGCGCGGTAAGGGCCTGCATTTCGGATGCGGCTTCTTGCGTGCTCGCGTCTCGACGTGCGCGAGCCGCTTGCAGTTCCTCTTCGATCTTGGACATGGTCGTGCTCCTTGCTTGGACAGGCCGCATGGTAACTCCAACCTCGCGATCGCGCAAATGAAAAACGTCCCGTTTCAAGGGACGTTGAAGGTGAGGACGCAAGCCGTGACGCGATCGGGTGCCGAACCCGCGAGGCCGAAGGAGAAACGCGCTTCGACGCGCGCTTGGCGGTAGCCCAGCCC
Source organism: Patescibacteria group bacterium (assembly GCA_041659045.1). Lineage (GTDB taxonomy): Bacteria > Patescibacteriota > Patescibacteriia > SG8-24 > DYFX01 > DYFX01. The sequence continues at coordinate 262,631 of JBAZZB010000002.1, read as the reverse complement.
GGTGCCGAGTTGGAAGCCTGCGGCGAGCTCGTTGATTCCGAGATGCGCGAGGTGTAGCCCGACGACGGCGTAGTCGACGCGGTAGAAGCCTTCGTGCGTCCAGCCGTCGCCATGACGCAGCCGCTGTTCGACCGCGTAGCCGCGGCTGTGTACGCCCTTGCCGAATGTCGCTTCGTGGAAGGCGGTGAGAATGAACGTGTGCTGCTCGCCGCCGTAGCCGTACCCGGCGGTCACGTCGAGTCCGGCGTGCGGCCAGAGCTCGCGAGAGGCGCCGATGCTGGCTTCGTAGGCGTCGCGCAGATCGTCTTGGCTGATCACGACGCGGCCTTGGAGCCGGATGCCGGTCGCGCCTCGGAACGGAATCGTGCCGCCGAAGTCGGTCCACGATTCGATCACTGGAGCGTCCGTTTCGACGTTTTCGGCCGCGGCGGAGCGAGGGAGAGCGCAAACGGCCAGGAGCGTCATGAGAATGAGAGAGCGCATGCGTGCCTCCTCGCCGGAAGTTCGGCGTGGCGGCACTTTAACGCCGGCTCTGGGCGGCGTCAATGCGAATACGGTAGACTGGGCGCACTATGCGCTACTGGCTGATGAAAACTGAACCGGACGCTTTCTCGATCGATGACCTGAAACGTCTGAAAAAAGACGCCTGGAGTGGCGTACGTAATTATCAAGCGCGCAATTTTATGAAGGAGATGCGTGTCGGTGATGCGGTGCTGTTCTATCATTCCAGCACAATTCCTCCGGGCGTGGCCGGACTCGCCAAGGTTGTCGCCGAGGCGCATCCCGACGAGACGCAGTTTGAAAAGAAGAGCCAGTACTTTGATCCGAAGGCCACGAAAACAAAACCGATCTGGCACTGCGTCGACGTGGGATTCGTGAAAAAATTTCCGCGTTTGATTTCGCTTGATGAGTTGCGCAGCATGAAGGCACTGAAAGATATGGTGCTGCTGGAGCGCGGTTCCAGGCTTTCCGTGCAACCGGTGACGGAGAAGGAATTTGAAGCGATCCTGAAGGTTGCCGAGCGTTGACAAAGACGCTCCGTTTTGCTACAAGGACGGTATCTTCCAACACAGGAGAGTGTTCCTTGTCTGATCAAAAAATGCCCGGCACGATCACGCGCGCGCAGGGATTCGGTCTCGAAACGGCCTTCCGCGCGTTCATCGACGAGCTTGACCAACGCGATGCCCAGTGGGCGCTCGACAACTTCCAGCGCATCCAAGCCTTCGTTCGCCGCCGTCCCAGCTCGGGTCTCCTGATGAAGGAGTCGAACCACGTCTTCAAGGCGCGAGACTTTCTGCCGCGCGGCGAGGCGCTCGAGAAGGCGGGGTTGTTGAAGTGGCGGCTCGCCGAGTATGTCGCTGGCAGCGGCGAGCGCGACGAGTGGTTCCCGGGAACGTATGACGGCCCGTCGGAATTTCGCTGCACGCTCGTGTCCTATGCGATGGGCGATCCGCAGTACCGCGAGGACGTGATGCGCGGCGTGTCGTCCGGGCTTCCGCGTGTGGCCGCTGACCTCCGGGCTCGCGGCTTCCATCACGCGAACTTCCACCAGGCGGCCTCGTTTGCTGCCGAAGTATCGGAGCATCTCAGCGCCGAGGACTGGGTCTACAAGTACGGCCCGTGCCGCATCTACGCTCTGGGTACGCATCAGGAGCCTCGCCGGTCCGAGCAGAAGATGGTTCCGGTGCTGCTCACTCCAGGCGTGAAGGATGATGTCAACGATCATCGGGACCGCTCCATGCAATGGAGGCTCGACAGCGACTTCAACGACCGTGACGGCTATCGCCGTCCTGACGTCTGGTTCCTGACCGTCACGCCGTACAACGGCTGAACCGCATTCGCGGTTCTTTTTCTTTTATAAGGCCGATGCTACGATATGCATCTGAAACTCATTTGCCGTCATGAAAGACTACAACGCCGCCTCACTGGAACTCCACGAAAAATATCAGGGTAAACTCGATGTCGTGAGCGTTGTTCCGGTTACTGATCGCGAAACGCTTTCGACGGTCTATACACCGGGCGTCGCCGCGCCGTGCCTCGCGATTGCGAAAGATCCGTCTCTCGCGAAGAAGCTCACGCTTAAAGGCAGAACCGTTGCGGTCGTAACGGACGGAACCGCCGTGCTCGGCCTCGGTGACATCGGCCCGCTCGCGTCACTTCCTGTCATGGAAGGGAAAGCGATTCTTTTTAAAGAATTCGCCGGACTCAACGCCTTTCCGATTGCGCTTGCGACAAAAGACGTGAACGAAATCGTCGAGACGGTGAAGCGCATTGCGCCGACGTTTGGCGGCATCAACCTGGAAGATATCTCCGCGCCGCGTTGCTTCGAGATTGAACGCCGCCTGACGGAAGAATTGGATATTCCTGTTTTTCATGACGATCAACACGGCACCGCCATCGTTGTCTTGGCTGGTTTGATCAATGCCTGCAAGACGCTTGGTCGTGACCTCGCGAGCGCGAAGATTATTTTCTCTGGAGCCGGAGCCGCCGGCGTCGCCGTCGCCAAACTTTTGCGCGCGTACGGCGCGACCGATATTACGCTGTGCGATTCAAAAGGCGTCATCGGCAAAGAGCGAACCGACTTGGATGAATCGAAGACGGCGCTGCTCGCGTGGTCAAACCCGCGCGCTCTTGCCGGCACGTTGGCCGATGCACTCGTGGGCGCGGACGTGTTCATCGGTCTTTCGAAAGGTGGAATCATGACGCAAGAAATGGTGCGTAGCATGGCGACGCGGCCGATCATTTTCGCCATGGCGAACCCGACGCCGGAAATCATGCCGGACGAAGCCAAAGCCGGAGGTGCCGGAGTTGTGGCGACCGGACGCTCCGATTTCCCAAACCAGATCAATAATCTCTTGGCGTTCCCCGGAGTTTTCCGTGGCGTTTTTGACGCGGGTGCCTTGAAAATCACCGAGCATATGAAGCTCGCCGCCGCGCAGGCGCTTGCGAATCTTGTGCCTGAACCAAGCGTGGAGCGCATTATTCCCGACGCGCTCGATAAAAGCGCGACGGTTGCCGTTGCTGCCGCCGTCTCCCAAGCCGCCGCCGAGTAAGATAGAATGTGGGCATGATCGCCCTCTTGCGCAAATACGTTCTCATCGCGCTTTTCGCGCTGCTTGTCTATTTCGGGTATCACCCCGTGAAAGAAGCGGTGCTAAGTTTGCGAGGCGTAACCTATGCTGCAGGCGTGCTCAGCTGCGACTACCAGGGGCAGACGTATCATGAAAGCGAGCAGCGCCAAGCAGATGACGGCTGTAACGTGTGCACGTGTGGCACGACCGGCTGGAGCTGCACAAAAATTGCTTGTGCGGGTGGTGCAGGAAGCGGCACCATTGTAGGACGCATTTCCGCACCTGAAGGGGTGAGCGTTCCAGCGCAACGTGTGTGCGCTGCAAATCTCGAGAAGGGTGAAAAAGTATTTTGTCAGCAAACGATCAATGGCGCGACCGAGTTTGTGATTGCGGCCGAGCCGGGCAACTATTGGGTGTATGCCACTCGCGTGGATGATGAAAGTGGCAAGCGTGCGTATTGGTCTGAGCACGTGAAGTGCGGAAAATTGGAAACGTGCAAAAATCATTCGCCGATTCTCGTGAGCGTCGCGGCGGGTGAGGTCAGCCAAGCGGATCCGAGCGATTGGAACACGAACGTGCAGATTGATCTTTTGAACGTCACGCCGTCGAAGTGGGAATACACGACGCACAACTACTATCCTGACTCTGTGTTTTTAGTGAAGAGTCGCGGCCTCGCCAGGGTTCGTGTGCTGGCGACGGAGTATCCGCACAATCCCGGGTCGCAACCATACGAACTCGGACAGGCAACGCTGGCAAGCGAATTGGAAGGTCAGCAAACGTGGACGCTCGCGATCCCGAAAGGGTTTCAAGCCTGGACGGTGTACGCGCTTGGAGAGAGTGAAACTGGGGAGAGCACGCAGAGCCACACGCTTCGCATTGTCAGGCCAATCGAGACGACATACTGACTCACCCCCTACCCCCTCTCTTTCAGAGAGGGGGTTTTGGTAATTAAAATCCTCCCCTGAAAGGGGAGGTGCCCGCAGGGCGGAGGGGTCAGAGAGCCCGCGTCTTCTGCATCTCATTTCTGACATGCGCCATGATTTCCTGTTCGGCCTCAGCGGGCGTTTTCCCCTTGATGAAGCAACGCGACTGCGTGTGGCCACCCTCGCCTTCCCAGCGCGCGGTGAGTGTGTCGGCGTCGCGGCGGATGTCGCTGCGGATCAGGCAGCAGATATGTCCATCCTCGCGTTCGTGGATCAAGACGATTGTTTCGGCGTCCGGTGAGGAGAGAATCAAATCATCGATCACGTCCGGCAGAGCAGCTTCTCCGGCACCAGCTAAGGTGAAGTCCTGCCGCGTCAGCACGGTCGAAACGAGCTTGAGCGTCGAATCAAATTTGAGGCGTGCCAGTGCTCGACCCCAGAGGCGCAGAACGGGAATCGTCTTCGTGCGGTAAAGACTTGAAACGATAAGATCTCGCTGAGCGCCAGCGGCGACAAGTTCAGAAGCCGCGGAAAGCGTCTGTGGCGTGATGGCGCCGGACTTGAAGCTGCGCGTTTTGGAAACGATGCCGGTGAGTAGTGCCGTGGCAAGATCGGCGTCGATCGGACGATCAAGTTCGCGCAGTAAGCGGTAGACGACTTCGCTGGTTGAGGCGGCTGTCGATTCGACGTTGTTGATTTGGCCGTAGCGCTCGTTGGCGATTGAGTGGTCGATGTTCAAAATCGGCGTGCGGAAGAAAAAATCGGAAGCGACGTCGCGCACGGCGCCAAGCGAGGCGAGGTCCGGGGTATCGATCGAGATGATCAGGTCGTGACGGTACTCGGTCGTGCCGGTCTTCACATGCTCGGCTTCAAGCGTGCCGTTTTTCGGAGTGAGGTAGATGTGCAAAAAACCGTCTTTCGATTCATACGAGAGTTCGCCAATGCGGCTCTTCTGCGTGTCGACGGAAATAACGAAGGTGCGTAGCGCGGTGATTTCCGGGCGTACGCGCTTGAGTTGGGGGAGAAATCCAAGATGCTCCGGCGCGGCAAAACCGTCGCAGACGATTTCGCATTTCTTGCCAGCGCTTTCCAAACCAACGGCGAGCGCCACGGCCGATGCGGCGGTGTCGGGGTTCCAATCCTTGCGGAAAACGATCAGGGGACGCTCGGACGTCCGAAGTTGATCGAGGACCTGTTGTCGCTCCGTTAGCGCCATGCCGCAGTATTCGGGATAAGGTGTCACCTTAACGTGCGCCCGAAGTCGCGTCAAGAATCGAACGGTGGAACAAAAAAAGAAGGACGTTAGGGTCCTTCAGCTGGCGTTGCCAATAACTCGGGAAAGAGCATGTGTATCCGCGCGAGCTCCTCGCGCTGCTCTCGCTGCACGATGACGTCGGTTTCCGCGCCGTATCGATAGCGTTCGAAATCCTCGAAGCTCATCACGCCGATGTCGCCGTTCTCGCAGAAGGGTGGGTCGGTGCGATAGAACCACTTCTTCCGCCAGGACTCGATCTCCTCCGTGGTACCGCGCCGTTCGTACTGGACGAGAACGTAGCGGCCGCGGATCTCGAGGGCAGTGATCTCTTCACGCAAGTGCGAGAGCCGGCATCCGGTGCCAGGAGCGTGGACGATCGATGTGACGACGGTGATGTCGCGGTAGACCTCGTCGGGCTTCTCCTCGACCATGTTGATCGAGATGACTGCTCCCGGTACGGGCACGGGATCCTCCGGCTCGGCCACGACGTAGAGCTTCTCGCTCTTCGGCTTCGCTGCCGCATCCTTTTCCGCCAGGCGCTTCTCGAGCGCATCCAGTCGGTCGTTCCGCCGGCAATTTGCAGGCAGGGTGGCCAGGGTCAGGCCGAGAAGGAACCATACGGCGATCTTGGCGATCGTTGAGAAGGGATCTTTCGACACGCGCACCTCGTCGTGAAAGTTGATTCTTCGTCGCAAGATGCTTCGAAGCTGACGGGAACATAGTGCATTTTGGCCTCATTGTCAAGATGAGGGAAGCAGCATGCTAATAAAAAAAGAAGGGGAAAACCCTTCTAGCGATCCTTGTCCTTGTAGGGCGTGAAAACGGTTGCATCGATCAGGCTCGGACAGATGCCGCGGCCGTCATTGAGCTGGTAGTCCCCGGTCATGAGGTCGAGAAGCGCGATAACATTCGCGTTGCCTTCACCCCATTCAGTTGCTTGAAGCCACAGCGTTCCGTCATCGCAAACGGTCTCGATCTCGACGGGAATGCCGCGGAAAACGCCGGTCGAGTGCCGACGCAACGTGGGCTCGTGCGGCGTCACTCCCATGCCGCGCAGCGTCTTCTGCGCACGCGCCATGAGGAGCTTGCTGAGCTCCAAGTACCACGGCCAGCTCGAGTGGTACTTCAGCTTCGGGAAGTACTCTTCAAGCTTGGTGCGATTCTTGCCCAACTCCTTGCTGAGCTCCACGCACGCTTGGGCGGCGGGCCCAGACGTTCGCGTGTGCTGTGCGCTGACGCGGAAGTTCTCCAGCGCGTACTGGAGGCGCCAGTAGAGCACGGGGTCCTGTCGCTCGCGCCAGAGGGTGCGGCCCATGCGGGCGCGAGCCTCGCGCACGGCCGGATCGGTCGGCGAGACGTGGTCGAGCAGGCCCTTCTCCCAGGCGACATCGATCCATTGTTCGAGTGTCGTATTCGGGTTGAAGGAGGCCTCGCCCAACGCGAAGATGTACTCGCGCATCCAGGTGTCGGCGATGGGGCGCAGCGCGTCGCGCTCGGCTGGTGAAAGAGCGGCTTGGTTCGTCATCGGGTTCTCCTGTCATGAGGTTGGGATGACCGAGGAAGGTATCAAAAAAACGAGCCGGCGTCAAGGTTGCGCCGGCTGCATCTCGTAGGGGGTGGCATCAAAACCGTTCGCGCAGCAGTCGGTAACGACAGGTTCGGCGAAGTAGAGTTCGTCGACGACCACGTAACCAATGCTCGCCACGGCGATCAGGCCAATGAGAAGGTATTTGTACATAGTGATGAAGTGATAGCAGTTCCCGCTGATTTATGTCAACGGGGTTGGTTATAAAAAAGGGAACTGACCGGCCGAGTGGCCGAACCGGTCAGTTCTTGATGTGGACGAACGCTGTTGCGCACGCTTCGCCAAGCGCGATTCGTGACCCGTTCTTCACGTGCCACAAGACGTTCAACGCGTCATTCGAATGGTACGACACGAGAGGTTCACCGAGTTCGTTGAATCCCGTGACAACCGTTGAGTGGTTGAACAGGTTTCCATCGCATCGGTAGTCGTTCTCTTCCTGCGGCAACCGATAGAAGATGAGATCACCGAGCTCGAGATCGCGGGCCCGTCGCCGAAATTCACCGATGTTGCTTTCGGTCACGAGATAGCTCACGAGGTGATTGACCTGGCGCCAGCTTTTACTGCTTCCGGTTGGGATACAGCCGTAGCGATACCACCAACCTTCGTTATCCGATACGTTGTGGTTCATCGGCACGCCGCCTGCCCAGAGGGTCTGCGAGGCGAAGTTCGTACAGTCCGCCGGAGTACCATCACGCAGCGCGCAGTAGGCGATCAAGCGATTCGGCTTCTTGGCGTACCGTACGGCATAGTCGCGTGCCTTGATGCGGTCGTAGTGAAACGGGGCCGCAGCCGCCTTCGCAATCTTTCCGCCAGCGGGGTTGGGGTTGTCCGGCTCGTCACGCGATACTTTCGCGGACCTGAGGTCGTCGTCTTCGACGAGGTCTGCTTCACTCAAGGCTTGCGGTATGGCGTCTTCGTCCTCCGCACATCCACTCGACAGGATGAAGAGGGAAGCGAGGCAGGCAGTCATCAGGCACGATGCAAGGAACGTTTCTTTCGAGAGCTTCTTCACGACAATCTCCTTTGGGGAATCGCTGGCTCATGCCAGCAAGAGGGTCCTAGCAGAGTGGCCTAAATTGTGTCAAGAGGCTGACACTTTTATGGCATGCCACGGCCGAAAAGAGGCATAACAAAGACTCCCTCGGCTTGTGGCCGGGGGAGTCGTTTTTGCTTTTCGTTTTAGAGCTGCAGGTCGACGGCGGAGGTATCGATGTCCTCGCGCGCGATCGGTTGCTCGCTGCTGCCGGCGCTGTGGGCGCGGCGGGAGCCTTCCGGTTCGTAAATCTTCAGGTTCACGCGGGCGTTGTTCTTTGCGCCGACGATCTTGAGCAGTGTGCGGATTGAGCGCGCCGTCTGGCCCTGGCGGCCGATAACGTAGCCCATGTCCGCCGGATTGACCTTCAAAGTGATCAACACGCCGCGCTCATCAATCGTGCGTTCCGTCTCGACGTCCTCGGGATGACCGACGATGCCTTTCACGATGTACTCGACGAACTCCTGGTCCATTTCTCTTGCCATACCTTCTGTATGCGGTGAATATAACGGGTTCAGTTGGCGGCTGCCGACCTCCATCAGCCTCCTCAAGAAGCCTAACAAAGAAAAAAGACCCCTTCAAGAGGTCTTGTTGATGCGTTCGAGACGCTTCGCAAGTTGCCGAAGCTCCCGCTGCTTGGCTTCAAGAACTTTGCGGTGTTTCCGAAGACGTTCTAGGAGCGCCGGATCGGGTTCGCTCAGCGCTTCGACGTGAGCGGCCGCGTTGTTCCAGTTGGAAGCATAGTGATCGACATCGATTGCCAGCGAGCACAAGGCGTTCTCCGCCGCCGCCCGCTCAACGAGCTTGGCTGGCACTCTCTCCACTCGCAGTGAGCGTTGGAGTCGAACGGATACGTTGCTCATGATGTACGTTGCCGACAGGGCGGCGAGAAGCATGATACCGGAGAAGATTGGGGAAAACAGCGCGTGGCCCCATGAAAAGAACAGAATCGTTCCGTAGATCATCGTAAAAACGCCGGAGAGAAATGTGAGTCCGATAGCGGAGGCCAGCTGTTTTTCCACAAAGCGCTGCTGCTCGGTACGCATCGCCAGTTCGCGGCGGTCTTTCGAAGGGAGTGTTTCCGCACCGATCAATTCCAGACGCGGCAAGAGTACGAGCGAGGTGGATTCCATGGCAACCTCCTAGTGGCAGGGTAGGGGTATCTTCGCGCGCTTGTCAATCATCGGCAAAAGAAAAAAGATCCGTTATGGATCTTTGGTCGAACATTCGAGGTAGGCCAGAGCCCCATCTCGAAGGCGCGCGAGTTTGCGACGCTTCGCGTGAAGGAGCTCGGTGTAGACCGGTTCGATCTCCGTTTCAGAGGCCGCGCGTCTGGCGGATTCGTTCCACTCCATGATCTGGCTATTGAGCTCCCATGCGGCTTCGAGCAGCCGCGCCTCTTCGGCGGCCTCAGATTGAAGCGTTGGGGGAATCTTCTTCCTGCGAAACGCGTACACGTCGTTGACGACGAGACTGACCATCACGCCGGCACCAAGCAATGAGAACAAGCAGACGGTCAGCGTGATGAGGAAGTACCACATTGGGAAGAACGGATAGACGAAACCGAGGGCCGCCATGAATCCGCAAAAGGCGCCGCAGAAGGCGAGCCCGATGGCGCCGCCGGCATGCACGAGGGCGTTTCCTATCTCGTTGCGACGCGCGCAAACGAGATCCGCAAGCTCCTTGCCTTTGTGCCGCGGCATCGAAGACGTCGGGACAAGCGATAGCGGCGCGAGGGTCGTAAGGGCTTTGGATTCCACGGGGCACTCCTTGGCGGAGGTTGGTCTAGATCAAGCGTAGGCTCGCGCAGGCAAAAGCGTCAACACGCGAACGACTTCTCAATACACAAAACGCCCCGCGTATGCGAGGCGTTGTTGCGGCTTACTTTTCCTCGGCGGTGACTTTGTGAGTCGGGTGCGCCTTGGTTTTTTCGCTTTCGATCGCTTTGAGATCGACGAGCATGTTATGGACGGTCGCGGACGGTTGAGCGCCCTTCGACATCCAGTACTTTACGCGCTCGATGTCGAACGCGATTTTGCGTGGCTTGGAGAGCGGGTCGTACGTGCCGAGCTGTTCGAGCACCTTGCCCCACGGGTCGCGGGTTTTTTCGGTGACGATCAGGCGGTAGGACGGCATCTTCTTTTTGCCGACGCGGGAGAGGCGGATGGACAACATTGGTATGAGATAAAACGTATGAGAAACGCGGGGTGAGAGCTTCCCGCGGTTCTGCAGCTCGCCCTGCGTATGCGGGGCGCGAACGGGGGTACTATAGGGGATAGAGGCGCGGTCGTCAAGGTCGGTGTCTTGACGCAGGAGGCTGTCCGTGGGAAAAAAGCGATGACCATACAAAGGAGGTCGCGTTGACCGATCAAAACGAACAGGTGTCCGGTACGAAGTACGAGCAGACTCCACTCGTGCGGCGGTTGCGCGAAGTTGGATTCATCGTGAGCTTCGCCTGCCTGCGCCCGACTCCAGAACGTCTCGGCGAGTTGCATCTGCATGGAGGTGAAGGCTGCTCGACGATGTACTGCGTTCCGTGCGAGAAGCCCCTGTTCTTCCTGGAGGAGATCGTTCCTCATGAGCCGGAATTCGAGTACGAGAGCGAGGTGGAGATCAATGATCTGTGCCTCGTGTGCGCCTACTGCGGAGTCGTCTACCACAACAACCTCATGGAGGATGTGGGTGTGCTTCATCACATCGTCGTGGAGCGCGGAAATCTGATCGAAGCCCTCAAGGTGTTCGACGGCGTTCCCGCAGAAGGTCGTGAGCACGTTGCGATCGCTTGTGCGCTCGACGAGACGGAGGCTTTGCTGAAGCAGGGTCTCGAGTCCGTGTCCACGCTCCGCAGCAAGCTCGCCTCTGGCGAACTGACGAGCAAGCCGACCCCCAAGAAGGGTGGGCGCGTCCTCAGTCTCGTGGTCGATCCACCTGTCACGTCCGCGGATCAAGAACCCGATCCTGGTCCGTCCGCCGCCTGACCGACCGCTGTCTTCCTGGCACGGTCGGATTTTTTATCTCGTACTGCGCCCGATCCTTTCGCAAGAGATGCATCTTGACGAAAATCGATTTTTCATGCCATCGTGTCGTATCCCGACATCGGGAGGCGGAGCACGTCTTGCCCGTCATACAGAAGCCACGAGGAGGTTCACCGTGGACGGTATTACCATCACGGAGTCCGATGTCGTCCATGTCTCGCTCGGCATCATCATTGCTGTCGTGCTCTTGGTTGCTCTCGTGATCGCGCTCGCACGCCGCGATGAGCGGTCACGCAACTCCAACAAGGAGAAGTAGAGATGCTGTACGTTCTTCAACCGATTCTTGGTCTTGCTGCCGCAATGGCTTTCATCGCCGCGGCGATCTGGTTCATCACGAGGCCGAAGAAGGAGCAGCTCGTCGACGGAACTCGGCACCCGTTGCCGCCGTCGCCGTTCGAACCGAACAAGAGCACGCAGTTCTTGGACGCGTTCGAGCAACGCCTCGAACGGCACGGGTTCACGATCATCACGACTGATGGTCGTGGGGGAGAGTTCATCACGGGCGAAGGCGCTTGGTTCCAAGAGGGGCCGGGTCGCCTGACCACGCTCAGCATGCTGTTCCAGCGGAACGAATCTGCGCAGATCGGTAGGTGCTTCGCCGTTCCTGACGAGGCGTGCCTCTACTGCGACGGCTTCGGCTACTGGGTCACGCAGGTCGTGCAACAGCGGAAAGCAGACAAGACGACCAGCCAGGTGATCGAGTCGTGCTTCCGGTGCTGCAGTTCATGCGGCAAGATCGTCGTGAGTCCTTGGGATTGTCCGCCGAGCGCACTCGTCGGCGTCGGGAACATCCTGCGCTGGTTCGAAGACCAGGAGTGTTTGGATCCCGGCGGCCTCAAAGCCGAGCGACTCGTGCGACTTCGCGCGGAGCATCGTCGGTTGTGTCCGGAGCTCGAAGCGATCGAGCGCGAGATCGAGCGACTCGATGGCGAGCTGCGGCTCCGCACCGACGTCGAACCCTTCCGCGGCACGCCGCTCCAGCCCGATGGGGAGACGACGTCGGACAAGGGATAATCGGATCACAGCCCTGTCAGTACACAGACGACCTTCACGGGTCGTCCTTTTATATTGACGTAAGGCACGCCCCCTGATACATTGCGCCGTTCCATTACAGGGGAGGTTCTGATGGAAACGCTCGCAGTTAGTGTTATCTCTCTGCTGATCGCGTTTGTCTCCGGACAGTACGCGCTTCGGCGCAAGAGGCTTCAGCTCCGTCTCGTCAGCGCGGCGGATCCCGCACTGGATGTCGTGAGACAGCTCGAAAAGGTCGGCTTCATCTGGTTTCCGAACCGGCAGCCAAACGTGCATCGCTTGAAGCCTGACGACGTGGCTTTCGTGGCGCGTTCGGGAATCAATTGCGGTGCCTGTTGTGGAACCGTGTATCGATTGTGCAGAACCGAAGATTTCATGGATGGCAAAACCCTTGTCGATTTCGGAAACGTCTGCGCGCATTGTCACCGCTTGCATAGCGATGAATGGGATGCGCCCATGCGTATCCGCTTCGCCTGGCAAGGGGCTGTCGACCTCTCCGACTTCCTGGCCCGAATGAAGCGCGGATCGGATCAATCGGAAGAACCACTTGCGGAACGAAAGAAGCGCTTGGAGAAGCAAGTCGCGGACATAGATCATCGCCGCGACACGCTACGTTCGCAACTGCTTTCGGTGAAGAATCGGCTCGGCGAGACGATTGACGATGAGCCATACCGCTGAACGCAAAGACGACCCCGCGAGGTCGTCGTTTTATTTTCCACGGCTGCGTGTTATCCTCGCGGCATCGTTATTCCTTCACGTCTACACATATGATTGACCTTCTTTTGGGCGGAGGATTCCCGCTCATCGTCATCATCGGTCTCTTGCTCGCATGTCTTCGGCAGATCAACCAGTACCAGCGCGGTGTCCGTTTCACGATGGGGCGCTTTTCGAATGTTGCTGAACCAGGTTGGCGTCTTGTGATCCCGGTGTTCCAGTCGATGACCAAAGTCGACATGCGTCTGCGCGCCGTCGACGTCCCGCCGCAGGACGCGATCACGAAGGACAACGTCTCGGCCAAGGTGAACGCCGTCATTTACTACAAGATCAGCGATCCGGCCAAAGCGGTGATCGACATCCAGAACGTCGACTACGCCGTGCTCCAGCTCGCGCAAACCACGATGCGCAACATTGTCGGCGAAGTGACGCTCGACGAACTCCTCTCGCAGCGCATGGTCATCTCGGAGAAGATTGAGAAGATCGTCGATCACGCCACGAGCGGCTGGGGCGTCGAAGTCACGACGGTTGAACTCAAGGATATCAACCTGCCGACCGACATGGTCCGTACGATCGCCAAGCAAGCTGAAGCCGAGCGTGAACGCCGCGCCGTCATCATCAACTCGGAAGGCGAAGTCGCCGCCGCGCAAAACCTGGCGAACGCTGCGCGCCTCCTCGGCGAGACACCCGGCGCGCTCCATCTGCGCACGCTGAACTCGATCAACGACATCTCGTCGGACGCTTCGAACACCGTCGTGTTCACGGTTCCGCTTGAGATCCTCAAGGCCTTCAGCGGTTGGAACAAAGGCGGAAAGGAATAGTCTGATCGGATTTCCGAAATGTAAAAGCCGCCCTCCGCGCAAAGCGGTGGGCGGTTTCATTTCTGATCGGGAACGGGCGGAAAGACGGCGGTCTTGAGGACTTGGATCGGATCCCGCTCGAGACGCGCGGCATTCGGGCTGTTGGGATCAGGCAACGGATCGTCCGCGGCACGCACCAAGGGGACACACAACCGTCGTTCGATGCCGCAGTGCAGCATCACGGACTTGCCGCGGTACGTGAGGGCATGCGTGACGGTGATCTCGTCGAGTTGCTCGGGCGTGCCGACGTAGACCCGATAGTATGACGCGCGCTCCAGATCGCCGTAGGCACGTGCATCTTTGGAGAGGAGCACGACGGCATGACGGCCGTCTGGCAGGGTGCCGTGGAAGAAGGAGCGGAAGCCTTCGGGCTGGCCTTCGAATTCTGTGCGGGTCACGGTCACGATCTTCATCAGTTTCCTCCGGAGAAAGGTCTGGGATGCGAACGTGGGAGTCTGGCAGAAAAACGTTCGCGTGTCAATTCTTGGTGAGCCCGCGAGTTCCTCAAAGCCGTCGCCGGCTGGAAGGACGACAGCGATACCGTACGTCTGCTCTTCAAGCGTGCGCATCGTAGCGGCATCGATCTTCGGGTGGACCCGTATCGCTAAACGCAAAGACGACCCTCTCGGGCCGTCGTTTTATTTCCGAATTTTTTTGGACAAGCTCAGCAGCCAATGCTAACGTCGGCTCAATGAAGGAGGTCTTTATGTCAGAGACAAGAATTGCCCGCATGCTGGAAGCGTCCGGGCTGCGCGTGTTGGAGCTCGATCACGTGTCTGTCGACGAAGCCCGCGCCAGCAATGCCGGCTTGGTGGCTGTCGCCACGGAAAGCTCGGCGCACGTTGAGTATCGATGCTGTGGACGCCGACTTCTCACGCTGTGGGAGCTGGTCAAGGACGTTGCTGACGCGCGTGGCTGTTCCTGGTATTCGCCGGCGTATGTCTGCGACGGCTGCGGGCAGCTCTCCGCGCAACCGGATGCCAAGCTTCTCGGCGTGGAGTTGCCGCACCTGGGTTCTTTCGACGATGCCATGCCGCTCTTGAAGCTCAAGCTCGCGCATCAAAGCGGCACCGGCCTCCCGGCGTATCCGTACCGCTAAACGCAAAGACCCCGATGTGATCGGGGCCTTTTTCTTTTACACCGTTACGGTTTTCTGTCCGCGAATGCGTTCCGCGTCTTCGAGCTGGAGCGAGAGAACGCTCGATGTTGAATCTTCACCCATAGTGACGCCGTAGAGCACTTGCGACTTCTGCATCGTGTAGCGGTTGTGCGTGATCACGAGGAACTGCGTCTTGTGAGAGAGTTCGTCGATGATCGCAGCGAAGCGCGAGGCGTTCGATTCGTCGAGCGCGGCGTCGACTTCGTCGAGCACTACGAAGGGCGAAGGGTTCGTCGTCATGATGGCGCAGATAAGCGCGATCGATGTCATGGCGCGCTCGCCGCCGGAGAGTGAATGGATCGACTTCACGCGCTTGCCCGGAGGGTTCGCGTAAATTTCGAGACCGAGCCAGGACTCTTTCGGCACGGCGGAGACGGCCTCCTTCTTTTCTTCCTCTTCGACGCCTGCAGCTTCCGCGGCGGCCGCTTTTTCGGCATCGGCGACTTCATCTTCATCCTCTTCGCGCTCGATTTTCTCAAGCGAAGCGGTGCCGCCGTCGAAGAGTTGTTTGAAGAATTCTCCGAAGTGCTGGTTGATGCGACGGAACGATGCGTCCGATTGTTTCTTGATCAGAATGTCGAGCTCTTCGATCATCACCACAAGAGAAGCTTTCGTTTTGTGCAGGTCTTCGACTTGTCCGGAGAGGAAGTCGAAGCGTTCTTTGATCTCCTTATATTCGTCGACGACGGCTTGATCGATCGAGCCGATCGCGGCGACTTGCGTGCGGAGTTGGTGGAGGCGAGGGGAGAGAGTTAATGCGTCGACCTTCTCTTTCGGTTCGGCGGCAAGCGCGGCTTGAGCTTCCTCACCCATCATTTCGCGCGCTTCGCGCTCGATGGTTTCGCGGCGGGTTTCGATGCGCGCGCGTTCGACACGGTGGTCGGAGAGGTGACGGTCGAGTTCGAAGAGTTCTGACTGGAAGCCTTGCATCTTGCGCTGAATCTCGAAGAAGGCACCACGCTTTTTGGCCTCTTCCTGGCCCCAACGCTGCATTTGGCCTTGAAGGTCCGTCAGCGTTTTACCCATTTCGGAGATGGCGACGAGCGTTTCCTCGAGCTCCTTTTGCATCGCAACCGGAACCGTTGGTTCCTTCTTTTCCTGCTTTTCCTTGTGGCCGGGTTCGCGGAGTTCCGAGAGCAGTTCTTCAATTTGCTTGCCGAGCTTTTCAAGTTCGCGCGCCGCTTGCTGCGCCTGCTCGAGCGTTTTCGCGCCCATGATCGAGGCGACAAGTTCGTCGTGACGCTTTGAGATCGAGGAAACTTCTTCGACGATGCGGGGGAGTGGCATGGGCAGCGCCGGTGCGTTGGCCGCCTGTGCCTTCATCTGCTCCATCCGAATTTGGTTCTTGAGCTGGATTTCTTTCTCGCGCAAACTGTTGCGCTTTTCCATCTCTTTCTCGTAGTCCTTCTGGAGTGCGATCAAGCCGTCGGATTTCGTTTCTTCTGTTTCCATGCCGGCGAGCTCGGCGCGGATGGCTTCGATTTCCTTTTCCTTGGCTTTGCGGCTTTCTTCGACGAGCTTCGTTTTGGCGTCGATTGCGGCCATCTCTTCCCTAATCTGTTTCCACTGCGTGCCGAAGTAGAGGATTGAAAGTTCCTGCAATTCTTTTTCAAGATTGGCGCGCTCTTCCAAGCGGCGGACCTGGCGCGAGAGCGAACGCATGCGCGGTTCGATTTCGGCGAGGATGAGTTCGGCCTGCTTCAAGTTTTCTTCCGAAGCATCGAGCTTGCGGACGGCGGATTCGCGCTTGAGTTGATACTGCTTCACGCCCGCAGCTTCATCGAAAAACTCCTTGCGCTCTTTCGGCGAAGCGACGAGGATCGCATCGATCATGCCTTGGCCGATGACGGAGTAGGTGCGCTGTCCGAAGTTGGCGCGTGCAAGAAGCAGGATGACTTCCTGCAGCTTCACCTTGTTCTTGTTGATGAGGTATTCCGATTCGCCGTCGCGGTAGATACGGCGCGTGATGACAACTTCCGGATATTCAATATCGTTGCCGCCCGCTTCGTTGTTGAGTGCCAAGGAGACTTCGGCGAACCCGGAGCGCGAGCGTTTTTCGGAGCCGCTAAAAATGACGTCTTCCGATTTTTTACCGCGCAGGAGCTTGAGCGATTGCTCGCCCAGCACCCAACGGACAGCGTCAGCGATATTCGACTTACCGGAGCCGTTCGGGCCGACGATCGCGGTTGTGCCGCGGTTGCCTTCTTTCGGGGGGAGGAATTCCAAAACCGTGCGGTTGGCGAACGTCTTGAAACCCTGCATTTCGATGCGCTGGAGATACATGGGGAAAGCGGCTATTACCTCCTTAAAGTACCTGTAATCTCTTGACGTTTCAAGCGGAGGAGACGATGCTGGACGCGGCACCTTAGACAAAGGAGTGATCATGCTGAAGAAGCTCCGCGAACTCGACAATGACACGGTCATTGCCGACGGCCCGAAGTTCGATCTGCCGAAGGTTATCGAAGTGGCGTTTGCCATCCTTCGGACGCTCTACCAGCGCGCCATGATGCGTTTCCCGAACAGCGAGCCTCCCACCTACGCCTTTGCGTTTGAAGATGGGGAGCACCCGTTTGGGGACGAGAGCTACGCCGCGATCGATTACATCTACGATGATTGCAAGATCACGCGGTTCGACGCGGTTCCACTCTGCTGCTCGGTGTACTTTGGTCCGTTTATGATCGATCTCTACCTGCTTGGGCATGACAGCCTGAACGGGCCGATGATCAATTGCCTGACGGACTACGACCTCAACTGGGACGAACTTGATCCGACGCCGGTGCTGTACGTCATGATGCGCGACGGCATGACCGACCCGTTTGATGAGCCTCAGTACAACTTTCTGCGCCAAGTGCTCGAAGGCTTTCTGCCGCGCGGCATTACCTGGGACGCCTACCAGCCCAACGATCGGGACCAGGCGGTGCAAGTGCGCTTCCCACACGAGACGTTCGGCAAGGGTGTCGGTCCGATCAAGATCTCGCGCTACTTGCACGAAGTCGATCGTGATGGAGAGGAGGAAGAAGAATGATCCGCTTCATCACGCCGACGGATTTTCCGGGTGTGGTCGCGGCCGAAGGGCCGGTGTACGACTTCGAGCGCGTGCTCGATACCGGTTTCAGGATGCTGCGGGTCTTTCACGACGCTATCCGTGCCCTTCATCCGCGCGCTCGCCGCACGGCGATCGTTCCTGGCGGTCCGACGCTGCCGTTCTACACCAGCTCGGTCGAGACGATGATGCGCGCGGAGATGCTCGAGCTGAAGAAGGAGTTCGATGTCGCCGGCGATGCCTGCACGCTCGATGCTTGGCCGTATCATGCGGGGTTCTCCCCGATGGGAAGCGAGTCGCTGCTCCGAAAGCACGACGAGCTCACAACGGCGAACGGCAACGCTCCGCCGGAGCTGGATACGACGCCGCAGCTCGCGGTCATGCGCAGTCTGATCGATGCTGCAGGCATACCCGAAGAGGGATTGTTGCGGATGCTTGAGAGCATCTTCAAACATCCGAAGACGCCTCGTTCGCCCGCGGGGCATGATCCGCCGCTTCAACAGGCCTTGCGCGAAGAGGATCACGCCTTCTTCCGCGAGATATGGACGTCGTTCTCTGAAGAAGGCGTTGAGTTGCTCTTCGGCACCATGGTCGTGCGTGCCCGGTTCAGTCACGCCACTTTCGGCCTTGGTCGCGGCGGGATCCGCATCCATGTCGCCTGACCCCGTCATCTTGACGGGTTTTTTTATTTTCCGTATGCTCATTGGCCGTACCTATGCCGCACCGCGCCACGTCACAACAGATTTTCCAGAAGCTTTCCGCCGCACGGAAGCCGATTCTTGTTGCGCACCGCAAACCGGATGGCGACACGCTTGGTGCCATGATGGCTGTCTATAATTGGATTCGCGATCACGGGCGTGTTGCACACGCCTTTTGTGTCGACGAACCCGCCTCGGCCTACGCCTATTTTCCGCGTATCCGCGACGTGCAGACAGATCCGAACATTTTTGCAGAGGAAGACATCGATATGATCTGTGTGTTCGACGCGGGGGACTTGAAGTACGCCGGCATTGAGGCGTTTGTGAGCGCGATGCCGAAGCGCCCGTATATCGCCGACTTCGATCACCACATCACGAACACACTCTTCGGCGACGGAAACCTCGTGATGACGAAAGCTTCGTCTACTGCGGAAGTGGTACATGAATTTTTTGACGACAACCACATCGAAATTTCGCGATCGATGGCGACATGCCTCATGACGGGTCTTTTGACCGACACCTCAAATTTTTCGAACCCGGCTACGACCGTGAAGAGTCTCGAGATCGCCTCCGAACTTCTTTTGAAAGGCGTTTCGATTCGAGACATCACGCGTCGACTCATGCGCAACAAGCCGTTCGATGCCCTGAAGCTTTGGGGACGTGCGCTTGAGCGTTTGCGCTGGAATCCGGAAACCAAACTCGCTTCGACCGCGCTTTTCCGCGAAGATTTTGAAGATCATCCTGTCGATGATGAATACCTGGAAGGCCTCTCGAATTTTTTGAATCATCTTTTGCAAGCCGATGTGGTGCTGGTGCTCAAAGAGATGGAAAAGAAACGCGTGAAAGGAAGTTATCGCAGCGCGACAGAAACGGACGTCGCTGAACTCGCGAAAGCGTATGGTGGGGGAGGACATCGCAAAGCCGCTGGTTTTCTTGTCGACGGCGCGATCGTCGAACGTCCCGACGGCTGGGTCGTCCAGCAAAGCGACCTCGGACCGCAATTCGAACTCCCGGCGATTTAATCGGGGTGCTTGCGTGCCGTTACCTAGATATGTCATTCCAGCGAAAGCTGGAATTTTTGTTTCTGTATACATATGCCATCTTCATACCTCCTCATGTCATCCCCGCGCAGGCGGGGATGACATGGGGGCGACGGGGATGACATGGGGGGGGCAAGGTGCCGCTCGTTAAAATTAAAAAAGCCACCGTGCGTCGGTGGCTTATGCGTTCGAGGATTCGATCTCGGCGATCATGGTGATGACCTTGAGCAGGTCGTGCTTCGTATAGGTGCGGAGCGTGCCGTAGTGCATGAGCGCGACCGTGGCCGCGCCGAGCTGCTCTTCCATCTCGAGCCGCTTGAAGCCCTGGATCGCCGCCACGATGACCTCGGGCGGGAGGGTCACGTGCGCGAGCTGGTTCGTGCTCTCCGTGTAGTCGGCCAGGAACCCCATGAACTGGGTGCCGGACGGATCCATGCGCAGGCAGGAATAGACGAATGCCTGATTCTCGCGCTTCTCGCGACGTTCCGGATGGTTTGCGTCCTCGCGGGCGAAACCGTGGAAGCACTCGCTGACAAACCAGGTGCCGATCTCGCCAGCGAAGTCTCGCAGCAGCTTGCCGTGCCGCCAGGTGGCCGCGTTCGGAAGGAAACCGGCGCGACGGGAGACAATCTCGGAGAACTTGTACGCCAGTTCGGAAGATCGGCCCTGGAACGTGCGGATGAACTCCTTGGCGTCACTGATGGGCTCGTCGACATGCAGAAGCGTCAACGCGACGGCATGGCGCAGCGCAGCGTGGCTGATCGTCGTGCGGCCGGTGTGAGCCGTCGCGTAGTGCGCGACCTCCATCCAGCAGCGCTCCCAGTCGGGAACCAACTCGACGGTCGTGTCGGCCACGAGCTTGAAATTCTCCTGGAGTTCGTTCAGAAATGGAACGAGTTCGATCTGACTCTTCAAGGTCTTTCTCCTGTTAGGTCAACGCAAACCTACGAAATGCGTGAGCCTTTGTCAATGGTTGCGCCAGGCGATATACTGAATGCGATATGCAAAATCCCTACACGATCAATTCAATTTCGCCGAGCAACTATCTTATCCCGACGGTGATCGAAAAGACGCCGATGGGGGAGCGCGCGTACGATATTTATTCGCGCCTCTTGATCGACCGAATTATTTTTCTCGGCGATGGTATCGATGACAACATCGCGAACATCGTCATCGCGCAGCTTCTGTTCCTTGAAAGCCAAGACAAGGATCGCGACATCAAGCTCTACATCAATTCGCCGGGCGGTTCTGTCACGGCGGGTATGGCGATCATGGATACGATGAACATCATCAAGCCGGACGTCTCGACGATCTGCGTCGGCATGGCTGCTTCGATGGGTGCCTTCCTCTTTGCCGCCGGCGCCAAGGGCAAGCGCTTCGCTCTTCCGAACTCCGAGATCATGATTCACCAGGTCTTGGGCGGCGCCGAAGGTCAGGCGTCCGACATTAAGATTCGCGCCGAGCGCATTCTGAAAATGAAGGACGATCTCAACCGCCATCTCGCGAACTTCACCGGACAATCCTTCGCCAAAATCGAGAAGGATACCGACCGCGATAACTTCATGACGGCGGAAGAAGCCAGGAAGTACGGCCTGATCGACAAGATCATCAAGAAATAAAATACGAGCCAGGTTCCATGATGGAGCCTGGCTCTTTCGTTCTGACTGAGTTACGGGACGTTCTGCGGCACCTCGCTTTCCTCGGTGAGGAGGCCGCCGAGGTGCCGCATGAACCGATCGGTGTCTTCGCCGTGGACCTCGACCATGCCGAGCGGCTGCTCGAGGTCGATGCCGGCGAAGATCGGATCGTCCGGATCGAGCGTGGACGGGGCGTCCAGCTCGTGAAGGTACTGGAGGATGGTGTTGTCGATGGTGTCCGGAGCCAGAACCTGCTGCTTCATGGACGTACTCCTTCTGCGAAGGCGAGGTTGGGCCCGTTCGCGCGGAACGGGGCGTTGTTGGCGGGGATGACCATGTCGATCGTCGGCTCGTAGCGGCTGAGCTCGGTGCTCACCGTGTGACTGGCCTCTTCGATGCCGGCCACGAGCAGCATGAGCAGAACGCTCAGCGTGACGATGACGAACGACTTGATGATCCAGATGTCGAAATCCGGGCTGTAGCGCAACTGCGTGCGTGCGTGCTGGGTGTCGGTCATGAAGGTCTCCGGAAGCTAGCGGTTGTCGGCGTTCGCGGCCTCGTCCTTGTCGAAGACGGCGAGCAGCAGCTTCCGCTCCTCGTCGACGATGAACATGATCTTCTCCTCGCGGTCGATCAGGATCAGGTTACCGAACTTGTCTCGGCGGTACGAGCTTTCCCAGCGGATGCGCGAGGCGTAGGAGAACGCGGCGATGAGATCGCGGATGACGTCGGTGCGCTTCTCGTCGAGCCCGATGTCGCCGCGATTGCGGCACAGCTCGCGGAAGTGGTAGAAGGCGCGCATCCGAACGTGCAGGGTGCCGACGTGTTCGTTGTTGAGCGTCACGGCCACTCCGGTGAGCGGCCAACCGAGCACTTCGACGCCGTCGATGTTGAGATCAGCCGGCGGCTTCTTGGTGCGCGCGGTGAGGTCGATGAGGCGGCCAGTGTTGATAAGGTGCAGTGCGGGCATGATGAACTCCGGTCTTGTCATGGACGGTGGACGGGCGGCCTTTTCAGGGCCCCGACTGGCAAGCGTGATGCTTGTTGGCCGGGGGCTGAAGGGGACGCGTTCGACATCGTCGTTCGTTAACGACGAGCCGAGGCGTCCCCTCTGAGGAAGAAAGGTGCGACGTTGTGAGCGGTCAGACCGTGCAGCTGCTGAAGATCTCGCGCGCGGCCACGAGATCGCCCGAGTCGGCCGTCGCCATCGCGAGCGCGACGTCGTCGGGGCTCTCGGGGTCGAGCCCCTCGATCTTCATGTACGCCGCGAGATCGGGGTCGATCGCGGGGTGCACGGTGATCGGCGGGAGCGCGTCGAGCTCGACGTTCTCGAACTCGATGGGCGAACCATCGGGGTTCTCGAACCCGGGGATCGTGACGGTGGCCGCCACCGCCTCGGCTTCCGCCTTGGCCTTGGCCTCGGCTTCCGTCTTGGCGCGGGCCTCGACGGCCTTCTGGTGGCGCTTGGCGCGCTGGTCGAGATCCATCGCGACCTCCTCGGCGAACGCGATCGCCTCGTCGAGCTCGCCGAGCTTCTCCTCGAGCAGCTGCTCCAGGGAGACGATCTTGAGCTCGGTGCGGATCGTCAGCGCCTCGCGGTTGAGGTGATCGACGTGCGCGAGGGCCACGTACTGCGCCATGAGCTCGAGGTACGTCGCGCGCCGCTCCTTGTTGGAAGCGACGAGCACCGCGATCTCGCTCTCGATGGTCTGCACCGCGACGGTGATGTGCCGCTTGCGCGACATCTCCTTGCGCAGCTTCTCGAGCAGCGCGTCGGTGCGGAGGCAGCCCTCCCAGTTGTCGCGCATGCGGCGCAGAAGCTTGTTCGCTTCGACGACGAGGCCGGCCTCCGGGTTGGCGCAGGTGAGCAGGAGCTCCCGCTGGGTCTTGATGTGGACGGGGATGGTCTCGAGCTCCTTCTCGTAGGCCGCGAGCGCCTTGAGCTTCTCGCCGACCTTGTGGCCGGGCGAGCTGATCTTCAGCACGAGCGCGTCGATGGTGCGGAGCAGGTTGTGGAAGTGACCGAGGGAGTTGTTCACGGCGGACCTCTCTTTTGAAGAACTGTCGGATTCAGGGCTTCGGCATCCAGCATGAGCGCGTGGATGTCGGAGGCTGAAGGGGATGCGAACATCCCCGAGCGCTACAGAGTTGTGGTTGAGGGTGAAGGAACGTCAGTTGCGGACGAGCGTCTGCGAGTCCGTCGGCAGGGCGCGGACAAGATGTCCGTTGGTCCAGTCGGCAGAGCCGCCGACGACCGCGCTGTGCGGGATCGCACTGTTGTCCGACCAGATGAAGTGATAGGCACCGGTACCGACCGCTTCGCCATCGAAACCCGCGAGGGACCCCGTGACGCGCGTCGTATCGCCGAGCAGCTTCGTGCTGATCGACTCACCCGTCACGTCCGCTCCGGTGACGTTCACGCGAAGTTCGTACGTTCGGGCCGTTCCTGCAGCGATGACTTCCTCGGTTGCGAAGGTCAGCTGCGTCACACAGTTCGAGCTGGCGATGCAGATCACCGCGAACGGCACGATCGGCAGGTTCGTGCCCTGGCCAACTTCCCGAAGCGCCGGCGACGAGATCGAGAGGATCGCGGAGCCGGTGTCAACGAGTGTCGACTGGAGCAAGATGGTCTTCAGCGAGACGTCCCCCGCAGCATCTGCCGTGATCGTGAAGCGAGAAATCGTCTGCGTGCCGTTCGACAGGGTCGACGACGGCAGACTGTTCAGCGTCACGGTCGGCTTCGTCTTGCGCAGGATCTTCGCGCGTCCCTGGATGTTGCCGGAATTTCCGATCGTGTCAACCACGGCGTTGGTCGCCGCGCTGCGCACTTCGTACGTTCCGTCTTCCATCGGGTCGGGGCCGCCGGTCCAGCAGGTCTGGGTGTTGTTTCCGGAGCAGAGCGTGACGCCGACATCGATGCCGGTGTTCGCGCCCGCCGGACCGACCTGGTTCAGCGTCGCCTTCACGGTCAGCGTCTTCGTGCCGTCCTGGGGGACGGTGAAGGTGAAGCCCGAGAAGTCGATGAAACCGGATGCGGTCGGAGGAACGGGGCCGGCGACGTGCGTTGCGCCGTCCCAGAGCGTGACTTGCGCCACGCCGTGCGGAACGGACGGATCGAACACGACATCGGTCAGCCGGAAGCGCACCTTCGTGAGCTTCAGGCTTTCGTTCTGCGCCATGAAGCGGAACTTGGCGAGCACGACGTTCGTCGAGCTGCCGACCACGATGCTTGCCGCGGACTCAGTGTCGTCCGGAGCGAGCGTGTAGGTCATGACGCCAGGGGGAGCCTTGAGCACGAGCTCGGTCGAGAGGCCGCTGCCGATGTCGCTCTGTGAGAGCGGGAGCGAGGAGTTGTCGCCAGTGACGACGACGTCTCCCAGCTCGAACGGCAGCAGTGCGACCGCGATGTGCTCGTTGTGCAGCCCTCGGTCGGCGCTCACATCCAGCTGGATGCAACCACCGGTCGTCTGGCCGGCAGCGAGACCGAAGACGTCGTTCATCACGAACGTCTGCGTCCAGCTGCTGCCACCGACATCGAGCTCCATCGGACCCGCGATCACGTTTCCGCTCCCGCCGACGATCTTGATGTCGCCGAACCGGGGGGTGGAACCGTTGAGCAGGAATCCGTGCTGGGCACTGAGTCGGACGCGGAAGCGCCGGATCTCCATGTCAGCGTTCGCCGACATGTTGTAGCACAGCACCGGCTCGTTCTGGGCGCCGGTCGCGACCTCCGTCCCGCTCGGCGGTCCGCCGAACAGGAAGTGGAGGAAGGGAAGCACGGGCGCGGCGTCGGGCGAAGCGTCGGGTGACGCATCGGGCTCCGGCGCGGCGTCCGTCTCCGGAACGCCGCCGTCGCAGTCGTTGTCGTCGATCACGACGATGGTGTCGGGGTCGTCGCCTTCGACGGTGACGCAGGCCGCACAAGCGGCAATCACGAAAGCGATCAAGGTCAAGGTGCGCATGCTGTCTCCTCGCGGTGGTGTCTCGTACAGTCGTTTCAGGGCCTCGGTCGCCGAGCACGTTGCTCGGTGGCCCAGGGCTGAAGAGGACGCGATGTCCTCCCAGAGGAAAGAACGAGAGTGACGTCAGTCGGTGACGCGCATGTGAGTCCAGACCTCCAGCTCACCCGCCGTCGCGAGCAGTGCCGCGGCGTCGTGGGAGTGGAACCGGTCGTTCGACAGGCTGTAGCGGTCATGCGACAGGTCGTCGAGGTTGATCGGAGTGAGACCGTGTTGGGTCAGGAAGGCGTTGAAGGCGCTGTAGCTGCGCTCATCCGCTGGTGTGGGGCGCCAGAGGACGCGGCCCTGCTCCTCCGCCTTGAGGATCGTCTCCCGGATGCGCGCGAGCGCCTGCTTCCTGCGGACGAACCGCTGTGAGTACGTTTGAGCGATACGCTCCGACCACTTCCTGGAGAGCAGATCCTCCTTGGAAGGTTCGGGTCCGTCTTCTTCGAGTGATCCGAACAGGTGTTCGCGCACGCACCCGAAGTAGAAGAGTCCAGAGTCGAGGTCCTCCTGCTGGATGTTCTGTTCGTCCTTGCTCAGGAGGAGTATGAGACCGCTGAATGAGGTGAAGAGCTTGCGCACGGTGTGTCCTTTTGGATCCGATGAGTA
This sequence comes from Patescibacteria group bacterium, assembly GCA_041659045.1. Lineage (GTDB taxonomy): Bacteria > Patescibacteriota > Patescibacteriia > SG8-24 > DYFX01 > DYFX01. The sequence goes on along the minus strand of JBAZZB010000002.1, from coordinate 236,933 downwards.
CTGGGAGCTTCAGGGCCTCGGTCTCCGAGCACGTTGCTCGGTGGCCCAAGGGCTGAAGGCGACGCGGCGTCGTTCGTGGTCGAACGCGCCGCGTCGCCTCAGAGGACGGACATGAGAAGGAGCGAGCTACTCGCAGGCGCGGTAGCGGGTGGTCTGGACGTCGCGCTGGCCGGCGAGCTCGTAGGTCAGCAGGCCGTCGGTCGCGTTGAATGCGATGAAGCGCTGGAAGGCCCAGGGGTAGTTGTACTCGACGAGGATGTTCTCCTCACCGACCCAGATGTTGCCGCTCATGCGATGCAGCGGGCGGACGCTGAGACCCCCGGTCTGGCAGTTGTACGTTCCGAGGACGAGCTCAGCGCCATCAGCCGCGATCTGGTAGTTCCGACAGCCCTGCTCTTGCTCGAGCTCCCAGAGATGCCAGATGCCATTCAGTCCTTCCTCGACGTCGATCGTCGACAGGGTGGTGGCACGGTGGTTGACCGTGCCGCCTTCGGACCAACAGATGCGGCTGACCAAGATGTGCGCCCTCGCCGTGTCGGTCGCCACGTCCTGGACCCAGAACTCGCAACCGACGTAGCTCACGCCGAGCTGCTGGCCGACGACCCAGTACTGGCGCCGAAGGTTGCTCTCGTCGTAGTAGTTCAGTACCACATAGACGAAGTCCGGCGCGCTGACGATGTCGATGGCGCCGACGCCGCCACCGACTTCGAACGGATGTCCGTTCGTCCAGTCCTCGCCGAAGGCGGGGGTGTCGGTCTCGGTGATGTCGGTCTCCATCCCGCACCAGGGCTCGGGCTCCGGCTGCGGATCGGGCGGGGCGAGGTCGGGCTCGGTCGGCTCCGGCTGGGGCTCGGGCTGCTCGGGATCGTCGGGCTCGTTCACGACGATGATGTCGGGATCGTCACCTTCGATCGTGACGCAGCCGGTCGCGAGCTTCACGATCACGACCATGAGAATGTAGAGCGGGGTTCCGCGCAGGCTCCACGTGAGGAGCTTGATCTCGCGGGGGTTGAAGCAATCGTTCTGCTGCATCTCGATCTCCTTGTTGTACGGTACTGCGGACTCTGACTGGCGATCCGGTTGTTCCGGCATCGGGCCCCGATAGATTCGGGAGCCAATTGCGGAAGGGGAGGTCGTCACTCTCCCCGAGACTGAGTGAAGCGCTAGCGCTTCAGAGGTTGGCGGTGACGCCCGTGATCGCCAGGATGGCGATCAAGAGCAGGATCGCCACGATGGCGCCGGTGCCGAAGGGCCAGTTGAACTGCGCCGAGTAGCGGCTGCAGTCTTCGTACCAGGCCGTTGCCCGGATCTTCTGGGTGGAAGCGACGATCATCTTCATCACGCCGCCTCGTTGAAGGTGCGGATGAACTTCTCGGCGTTCTCGACGTCGTCCTCGGTGAAGAGGTAGGTGCCGTCGATGCGCACCTTCTGGAGGGTGATGTTGAGGGTGTTGAGGGACTCGATGAGCTTGCTGTTGTCTTCGGTGTCGAACATGGTGTCTCCTGACTGGACTGGGAATGTATGGGGGAAGGATCAGCGCTGCGTGCGGAGCTGCTCGCGCACCTCCTTGTACGGCACCTGGCCGCGACCCTTGATGATCACGGTCACGCAGCTGAGCGGCGGCAGCCTGTCGTAGTAGCTCTTCGCGTAGTTCTGGCTGGAGCGCGGTCCGTGAGGCGTCGCCTTGGTGGGGGCCGGCGGGAGTCCGCCGCTGACGAGGTACTCCTCGTCGTCCTCCTCCACGTACGGCTCGTGGTCGTCGGGGATCTGATCGTCCGAGATGAAGCCGCTGCGCTCGAACGGGTCGAGTCGGCCGTCGTCAACCTCCACGGCATCGTAGAGCCCGATGTAGCGCGAGGGCGGGTTGCTGCCGCAGAACTTGCCGCGCATGCGCTCGGCGTTCATGCGGCGATCCTCGATCTCGTCGAGGGCCTTGTTGCTGGTCTCCTTGGAGAGGAGCGAGGAAAGGTGCTTGCGGTTGGACACGGCGTGCTCCTGAGTCAGGTGGTTTCGTGCAATACGGGAGCGCTCGTCGCAAAGCCGCGACTAGGCTCATGTGAAGCAGGATATCACAAAAAGCCTATTTTGTCAATGGTTTCAGACAGACAAAACACGGCAAAATAAGGCTAAAAATGCCCGGCTCGCCTTAAAAACGTCAATAAAACATGAAACATTTCGTGAAACAGCCGAATGATTTCCTTGACAGGTTTTCCACCCCGTGGTAGTGTTCGACGTTGCTTGAGCACCGCGCTCTGCATTCTGTGTCACAGCCCGACCGTTTCGGATCCAATCACACTGGTCTATAGGAACTCGCGCTCACGACAAGCATGGAGGTAGCTCATAGGGTACTTCGGGCTCCGGCTCGAACGCTTCTATCAGATACCTTCTTGAGCGCGATTTTCTGCAGACCACTCCGTAAATACTGGAGAAAAAAAGACCCCCGACGTATGTCGAGGGTTTTTTTGTTTAAGACCCCTCCGGCCTTCGGCCACCTCCCCTTTCAGGGGAGGATTCCAGATACCAAAACCCCCTCTCTGAAAGAGAGGGGGTAGGGGGGTGAGTCTAAATCGCCGGCGTGCTCGTCGCCGATTCGAGCGGTGGCAATTCTTTGACCGAACCGTCTCTGCCGAGCGAGATACGCGGCGCACCCGCTTTGCCGACGAGACATTGTTGCTGCCACGGCTTGTAGACACTACGGAAGTCTTGTGCCTTCACGGTGCCGTCTGGATAGGTGATCGAGTAGGTGAAGTTCGTCGTTGCTCCGGCGTGCGGAGATTCGAAACATTTCTTCACGCCTTCCGCGAGTTCTGAAGTTTCGATCAGTTTCGGAGCCGGCGGCGCGGTGATGTTCCATGTCTTGATCGGCCCTTGTTTCTGCACGCGACCGTCGCGCGTGCCCCAGAATTCGAATCGAGCGATATCGCCAGTGATCTTCGTAATCAAGATCGCATGCGACTTCGTGTCGTTTACGAATTTGAAATCGGGAGCAGGGTCATACAATGTCGCATCGGTGCCGGCAGGTTCGTAGTAGCGCACGCGATACGAATGGTTCTGCCTCTGCGTGATCGGGAGACCGGCGCCCATCGTGGCACGGAACGTTGTCGTGCCGATCTGGCAGAGGCCGCCACCATACTCCGGTACCGTGCGGTTGCCTTTGATGACAAGTTCCGGTACGTAGCCGCCCGATGCATCAAACGGTTTCAAGTAATCGATGAGACCGACTTCTTCGCCAGGTTTCACGATGATGCCGTTGAGTCGCGCGGCGCCGTTCGCGATGTTGATGCGCCGATTCTTTGGGCTGCCGGAAAAATTCGATGTGCCATAGCCGAGCATCTCGCTGATACCGAGTTCTTCGGCGATCGGATCCGATGCGGGGGCCGCGACGGTCGTGACAGCGATCGGGAAGATGCCGTTCTCCGAGGTGTCGAACAGCTCATCGACGCGCGCAAGGCTTGCTGCATAATCGACAGTCTTGCCGAGCGAGCCTCCTTGGAAGTCGTGCGCACGACCATCTTCACCAACAATGAAACGCGTGGGTTTTGGATCGCTTTCGATTTCATTCGCCGCCTCTTTCAAGAGCGGTTCTAAGACGTCGCGTTTGAGAGTCAGTCCCACAAGGCCGTCACTTTTTCTCGATACAATAAGGGCTTTTGCGACCTCCTTGTCAGAAAGCGACCAGGTCATGTCGTCGTAGGCCAAGCTGGCGTCACCGCGAGCCAAAACTTGTTTCGCGCGCTCGACGACACCCTCAGCCTCCGTCACGGTGACGCTCGGAACTTTCGTGGTTGCGTGAAGTTCAAGCGCTACGCCCTGCCAACGTTCCAGTGCCGATGCCGCTTCGTCGATGACGCGATCGTAATCAAACGTGATGCCTGTCGAATCCGGAGTAACATTTACGCGCCAGTCAACGCGTGTTGTTGGCGTCGATGACGCGTTGCCTGAAGAAGTCTCAACACGTTCAATTGTGAGCGCCGCGTCGCGTGCTGGCTGTTCGAGTTCGCTAAAGCGCAACGCAAGAAGATCACGCAACGCTTGTTTGTTCACGACAAGTTGCACAGGCTGTCGTACGTCAGCAAAGAGCGCGCGCACGTTCGCTTTGATCAGCGAGGTCTTACCATCTTCGTGACCGAAGGCGAAGGCGCTGTTCACCATGCCGCTGAGATCGTAGGTGATGGGGGATTGTGTCGGCGTCGCGGCGCTCACGTCATTGGCGCGTACGGTCAACGAACGATCCTGATAGCGGAACTGTACGCCAGCGACGTTCAATGCACGGAGCGCGTTGTCGAGTCTCGTCTTCGCTTCATCCGGAGTCAGTCCGCCGACATCAATACCGCCGATCGTCACGTTCGGCAAAATGCGTCCGTCCGCGCGCGCGACCTGAACCATGATGAGACCCGAAATCAAGAGCAGACAAAAAACGCCTGCAAGCACCAGGTGTCTGGGAGAAGTCGGCAGGATTTTTTTGAGGCGATCGAACATTTAGATGATGAGTTTTACGGGGATAGTGCGGGAGTGCTGCGCTTTCGGCATAGCGATCGTCAGAACGCCATCTTTCAAAGTCGCTTTCGCCTCTTCGCTCTTTACGTCGCTCGGCAGAATAATCGTTCGCGAGAAACGTCCCCAATAGCATTCGCGGATAAAATAGTCGCCGCGCTCGACGCGTCCCTCGTGCTCGCGCTTGCCCTTGATCGTGAGCATGTCGCGATTGAGGAAGATCTCGAGGTCCTCAGGTTCAACCCCGGCGATCGTTGATTTTACAATGATAGTGTTGCCTTTTTGGTAGACGTCGACCGAGAGTTGCCCCTCGAGTTCGTCGGCCAACCAAGGCTCCTCGACCTTCACCGCTTCGTTTTTCTTTGCCTGCGCCTTTCGCTTGGCCATATCCCTGGGAAGATATGAATAAGAACCTTTTAGAGTATATCGGGCTTTTTTGCATTTCGCAAGCGTATTTCTGGCCTAATCATAGCCAAAATAGTGTCAAAAACTCTTGACAAAAAGCTAACTTTGTGCTAGACTGCCCGGTCACGCTGGAAGCAGGAGTTCTGCCCCAGAGACGTGGCAATCGGCCTTAAATCTGAGGCCGGTTCGTCGGTCCTCGACAACCTGGAGTTCACATGTCCGATGACAAGCTATTCAATCTCGCGAAGCTCCTCGGTTCACAGGCCGACAAGTTCGGCTACAAGCTCGGTGGGAAGCTTCCCTCCGTGCTCGAGTCGCTCCTGAGCAGCCTGATCAAGAAGGGCCAGCTCGGGGAGAACCTCGAGGAAATGGTGCCCGGAGCCCACGCCCTGATTTCGAAGGGCATCGAGTTCCTGGGCAACGTGTTCGAGCTGCCGAAGGATGAGGTCAAGAAGCTCATCCCCGGCTTCCTCGGAGACGTTGTCTACGAGGCGTTCAACGAAGCGATCGATGCCATGGGGCGCGGTGCGGGCGATGCTCCCAAGGAAGGCAAGAAGCCGACTGAGGAGAGCGGATCCGCGGAGGCGCTCGATCCCGGCATGATGAAGGGCTTCGTCGTCGGCGGGCAGCTGCACAAGAGCAACTGCACGACGGCGCCGCGACCGCGAGCGTTCAAGGGTGAGAAGTCGCCCGAGGACATCACGGTGCGCCAAGCGGTCGAGCGTCGCCACGCGCTCAGCTACTGCGGCTGCTGGGGTACCACCTCGGCGGTCGATCAGCTGGAAGCGCAGGTGAAGGCTCTGGTCTTCGCCACGTCGACGGCGACGGAGGTCGAAGTTCCGCCGGAAACGCCGGAGCTGAAGATCGAGAAGCCGAAGGGTTCGCTGTACGTGTTTCTGAAGCGCTTCAGCGAAGAAGAGCCGCTCCTGTTCATGGAGATCGTCGACGGAGCGTTCCGTCCGATCACCGCCAGGGATCACGGCCTCAAGGTCAAGTTCTACAAGGCGTTCGACAACTCCGGCACCTACGAGGACTTCCTCTACGTGCTGAAGAGCCCGAACGAACACTGGCACGTCATGCTCGACGATCTGATCGGCGAGCCGAAGCGCGACCAGTCGACGTTCAAGCGCGAACTCGCGGAGTTCGCCCGGATGTTCGATGCCCTCATCGAGCAGATGGAGAAGGTTCCTGCATGGTGCAAGGGAGTCAGCGACGCCTCCAAGCGACGCACGAAGGCCTTCAAGGCTGAGTGTGCCGCTCGCGATGCGAAGCGGACCCGCAACGCGAAGGCGACCAAGTACGTCGTGAGCTTCATCGCTCTCGCCGGACTGATCACCTTCTTCTTCATCAACCCCCCGTTCTGAAAGGAGCCAGACATCATGGCTGACAACGACAAGAAGGGCTTCCTCGAGAAGCACAGCAACAAGTTCCTCTGGCTCGTCGGTCTCATCGGCGCGGTCATTGCCCTGCCTCAGGACAAGATCGTGAAGAAGGGGCTGCCCGCCTTCAAGAACGCCGTGTTCGCCCTCTTCCAGGTCGGCTCCGAGCTGACCATCGAGGGCTGGACGCGAACCCGCGACTGGATGAAAGAACATTGGAGGTCCTTCAAGATCTCCGCGCTCTGCTGGGCGATCTTCGCCCTCGCGGTGATGACGCTCGGCATCCACCTGCACAACCACGGGTACCCGTTCGGCGGCAAGGTCGTCGCCGTCATCGGAGCGGTGCTTCTACAGATGCTCTTCGTCCTCGTGCTGCTCACCGCTGCGGTCTTCGCGAAAATACTGATGTTCAAACTCGGGGTGATCAAGCAGATCGCGACCGGCAAGTTCACGGAAGCGCAGAAGCAGAAGATCGAAGAGAAGCACGAGAAGTACAAGTCGCATCTCACCGCGACCTTCGTGCTCTTCAGCGCCGCGCTCGTCCCGTTCCAGCTCTTCGTCTCGTGGAAGGTGCTCGGCGTTTCCGTCATCATGACGGGCCTCGCACTGCCGGCGGTCTTCGCCGTCATCCACCAGAAGAAGGACTTCGGACTCGTGATCGAGACGATCAAGCTGATCTCGATCGGGCTCGTCGTTCTGACGATGGTGGCCTTCCTGTGCGTCGAGCTGTTCCCTCAGTCCTTCGGGACGATGCGGTTCGGCAACGCGGACAGTTGGCTCGCCAAGATCACTCCGAGCGAGTGGGTCGTGAGCTTCATCGTTCTCGGTCTTCTCGCACTGCTGCTACGTGGCGTCTTCACGAAGGACGCGCACACGAGGGCGGCGAGCTTCCTCGCCTTCAAGTGGCTCGTGCCGATCTCCGTCGGTTTCTCCATCTTCCTCATGTGGAAGGGGACGATTCAGTACAAGGAGGTTACGAATCACGACGCCCCTGATGTGAGCGAAGAGATTGATGGTTTCAAGAAGGCCATCAAGTCGATCGGCGACGACGACAAGTCGCCATACCACCCTGGTCCGGCACCCATTGCCGGCACCGGTGGCGGTACGCACATGGCTCCTCCTCCGAGGAGCAGCGTCGCGAACAGCGCCCCGGCCCGGTCGGCGCCCTCCAAGGCAACGGCCAGGCGCGCGGTCGTAACGAAGCCGCTCCCGCCCCCTCCCGAGGCGAAGTCCTACCAGGACGATCCCGGGAAGGCGATCGGCGACCTCCAGGCGCTCAACCAGTAGTTCCTTCCACGAACCCCCGCACCTTCCTCAGCTCAGCACCTGCCGCCCCAAACGGCAGGTGTTTTATTTTAAGACTCACCCCCTAGCCCCCTCTCTTTCAGAGAGGGGGAACCAGAATTCCTCCCCTGAAAGGGGAGGTGCCCGCAGGGCGGAGGGGTCTTTCAACCCGTCCACTCGGTGCCTAGATCGATAATAGTGTCTTTTGTCGCAAACCATTGACAAAATCGCATTTTTATGCTATCCTAAAAACACTTCGGGGCTGGCATTTCCGCTAAAACAAGCCTCGAAAACGCTCATTTCCCAGTCATTTCCACCGCGTAGAGAAAGAGGTTCGTCAATGCGTTCCATCACCCTGATCCTGTCCTTCGCACTCGTCACCCTCACCGGCTGTCTCTGGGGTTCCAGCCAGGCGAAGACCAAGACGGTCTACCGCCATGACAACGGCATCTACCCCGCCACCGAGACGTCGATCGAGCAGACGTACACCGGAAACACCTTCGGTGCTTCGGTGCCGGTCATGCTCGGCGGCGGCTACGGCTACGACCCGACGACCGGTATGGTCTACGGTCAGAACGGCAACGGCGGCTCCGCGCTGTGCGTGCAGTACCCCGATCGGTGCGCCTCGAACGTGACCGTGCAGATGCCGCAGTCGTCCTTCATCATGATGGGCGGCTACGGCAACATGCAGGTCTCGTCCGGTGGCGTTCCGCAGGTCGTTCCGGCAGGTAAGGCCGGTTCATACGCTCCGCCCGCGGAGCAGCAGGTCGACGTCGATGAGATGCAAGCGCGTCTCGTCGAGGTCGAGAAGAAGACGGCGGTCATCAAACCGGCACTCGAGGAGCAGCTTCGCCTGCAGTGCCAGATGTTCCTAGTACAGCCCGACGTCATCAAGGACGAGACTCGACGCAAGAAGTTGGTGCAGTCCTGCACCGCGCAGCTCAAGTAGAACCACACCCCCTCCGAAGGAGATCGATCATGAGCAAGTTCATTCCCGCGATCGTCGCGATCATGCTGTTCACCACCGGCTGCGCCATCGCGCTCAGCAACGCCGAACGAGCCGAGCTCGAGAAGCTGCGCTCCGCCGACCAGGCCGCGCGCGTCGAACGTGCCAAGAAGGACGGCTACCGTCCGCCTGGTGCGCCGGAGATGCCCGCGACGTCTGCCAAGTCGCCCGACGTATCCGGAAGCAGCAACGCTTTCGGCCCCGTCGGTCAACCCGGCATGTTCGGCCAGAACGGCAACGCGGCGACTTCCGAAGTCGTCCTCGGTCAGCGCAGTGCCTACGTCTGTGTCACCGGCTCGCAGTCTCGTCAGGTACGCAAGGGCCGGCTCCTCAAGCTGGTCAACAACTACTGTGACGGAGATCGGGACGGCGGCCTCAACTGCGCCGACAACGACTACGATGGCTTTCCCGACAACGAGAGCTTCCTCGCGTTCGAGATCGACGGCAAACCCGTCGCAACCGACACGCAGGGGGTCCTCATGCCGAACCAGACGTGCTACGTCGATGTCGGCCGAGCGCGCCAAGTGAAGCTGACCGTCATGCGGTTCGCGAACATCGGCACGCACCGCGCGCCAAGGATCGATCCGAATACGGTCGACGCCTCGTACGTGCAGCCTCTCGGCGTCGAGGGCAACGTCACGTTGTACGACGTCACCGAGATCCGCCACTGGTCAGCACGCTGACCACTCAGAAGTACAAAACGGCCCCACGCATCTTCTGCGAGGGGCCGTTATTCTTTTTCCCGAACGCTACTTTTACGCCGCGGCCGTTGCGCGGATAACAGCGTTGATGATGAAGCCCGTCAACGCGTAGGCCAGGAAGATGATGATGAGACCAATGATCGACTGTTTGATGATGTCCTTCGCTTTGTCGACCGGGTCGCTTTCGCCGCGTGCGGTCATCCAGAGGAAACCAGCGTAGACCATGAGAACCAGGAAGATGATACCGATAAGACCAAGGAGCGTGCGGACGATGCGACCGATCAAGATCGGGAGCTGGCTGCCAGCCGTGGCTGCGCTCTGGCCGTTGCCAAGCGTCGTCGCTTCGAGTCCTTGCAGAGCGTTACCGGTCGAAGGGTCAAAGGTTTGCGCGCCGACAGGCATCGCGACGAGGGCGAACTGGCTCACGGTGAGGAGCGACAGAGCGCCGAGGAGAATTTTCTTGAGCATACGTGGAGAAGGATTAGTAGGTTTAAGCGCCTGTGACCGGAGCCGCGCTCTTCGCAACCGCGTTGATGACGAAGGCGGTGATCGCGTAGGCGGCGGTGATGATAATGAGTCCAATGACTGCGTTCTTCAGGAGTTCTTTGGAATGCTTCACCTTGTCGTCATCACCCTGTGCCGTCAGCCAGAGGTAGCCGGCGTAAAGCATGAGGACAAGGAAGATGATGCCGAGGAGTCCGATGAACGTGCGGATGAGGTTACCGATCAGCTCGGGGAGCGTAGTCGGCGACGTCAGGTTGGCCGCATCGGCGACGTCGAGGAGTTTGTCGGCGCCGAAGTTCTGAGCCAGTTTGATCGTGTCGCGCATAGGGAGTTTGTCTTACATCGCCTCGCCGCACATGCCGATAGAGCATGGCTGCGCGCTGGTTCCCGTCGGAGGATCTCCTGCACCGAAGCATTCGCAAGTGCCCGTGTAGCAGTAGTTGCCAGGAATGCTGCAGTCGGAAGCGGTCTCGCAGGAGAGCGGTGTGCACTCGTTTGTATCGACCGTGACCGGTGTCGAAGCGTTCGGGTCGGCGGCGGAAGGGGTCGTGTTTGCTCCGGCTACCGCATTGATGACAAAGGCCGTGAGCGCGTAGGAAGCAGCAATGATCAGGAGGCCAATGACTGCGCCTTTGATAATACCGACAGCCGACTCAACTTTCTTCGCGTCGCCTCGAGCCGTCATGTAGAGGAAGCCCGAGTAGAGCATGAGGATCAGGAACAGGACGCCGAGGTAACTGAGAATTGTTTGGATCAGTTTGCCGACGGTTGCGAGCAAGTCTTTGTTTTTACAGAGACCGGCGCTGCAAGCGGCTGCATCAAGACCGAATTTGTCGGCGGCGTACGCGAGGGGAAGCCCAGCGAGCGCGATTCCAACGAGAGATAACGCCGGAAGGAGAATGCGTTTCAAGCGCATACGTAGAATGAGTTCAAGGGATCTGGAGATATCGGCGAATGTCGTCGGCATGTCCCGAGCCCCCAGCTTTCGCTGGGGCAGGCCTTGTGACGACGCCCCGATTTACACCGGGGCGTCGCAGAAAGGTGTTGTACTAGGTCGTTGCTGTGATGAGGCTGTTGATCACGAACGATGCGATAGCGTAAGCGGTCAGGATGATGATCAAGCCGATAATACCGGCCGTGATGATCTTCTTGGAGTCGCCAACTGCTTCGTCGGAACCACCGGATGTCATCCATTTGAAACCTCCGTACAGGATGATCATAACGGCAATGATACCGAGAAGGCTCATGGCCGTGCGGACGATACGAGCGATTGTGATTCTAAGGTCCTGCTGCTGCTGGCCAAGTTCGGTCGCGATTTGACCGGGCAGAAGTTCGTTGGACGTTACTGCACCCTGGGCCAAAGCGACCATCGGGAGCGCCATCGTCGCGAGCATTGCCGTACTGATCAGACCCTTGATAAGCGTTTTCTTCGTCATGCAAATCACCTCCTTTCAAGGCGTTAGCCTGTGATTGCCGAGAATACGAAGCTGACAAGTCCGTAGCTGGTGAAGATCACCAGAAGACCGACTGCCGCCCATTTCATAGCCTCTTTACCTGCAGAAACTTTACCACTGTCACCACCTGAGGTCAACCAAATAAATCCACCATAGATGAAGACAAGAAGCGCGAGTGCGCCGACAATCTCCATTCCTGCTTTCAAAATGTTGGAGATCAATTCAGGGACGGATTCAGCCTTGAGCGGATTGGGAAGTTCAATGTACGTCTTCGGAGGGATGACGTTGATCTGCCCTTTCTGCCACCACAACTGGCAGGTTTTTCCCGTCGACTGGCATGCGGTGATGCACTGACGGCACACGTCACAGATTGCGCCCGGTGACGCGCACTTCGCGGTGCAGTTTGCCGGATTATCAGCAGCCGGCGGCGTTGCGGATTCAATCGTGAGACCGGTCAATACCATGCTCGCTTCGGCAGAACAGTCCTGAGCAGGCACGTTCAAGCACGTGCACTGGTAGGTTTCAGCGGATGCAATCGAGGGAACAAGAAACGCGCCAACGCTCACGGCAAAAACCAGGGAGATCAGAATGCGACGGAAGAAAGAAGACGGCATAGCGTAATGGCGCGGTTGTGATCAGTTCAAGACGTTGATGAGGAGCGAGAGGAGTGCGTATGAAACGAAGATGGCGACGAGGCCAGAGACCGTTGTCACAAGCAGGTCGCGTGCCTCCGCAACCTTCTTTTCATCGCCAGCCGCTGTCATATATTTGATACCGCCCCAGATGAAGAAGACCAAAGCGATTGCTCCGACGACGCTGAGGAGACGTCGGATAATACGCGCGATCACGCCCGGTACGCTGATATCACCCAACGGAAGCAGTTGTCCAAGCGCGCTGCCCTTGTTCGCTTGGAATTGGGCGCTGGCCATATCTCTCGCTACGCCCGCGAGAACCTCGCCGCACTTACCTGTTGGGTTATTCGGCGCGCCGCAGTTATTGGATGACTTGTAATCGCAGATGGCGCCGTAATCCTGGACAGCGGGTCCTGATGAGTCCATCCCCATGTCTTCGCAGAAGCGCGGGCATTCGCTGGGTGCGCCCGTCGCGTGCATGTAGACTGTTTTTCCGGCACACGCAGCCGGGCTGACATTCGATTTGTACTTGCAGAAGCAGTAGGAGCACGTCGAGGGCAGGGCGCCAGCGCGGTTGTTGGCGCTTGGAATGCTGTTGAGTGGCGAGCGGCAGTTATTGTTGTTGTCCGTCCAGCCTGTAATGGTTTGTGACGTGTCGCTTTCGCTGTGACTGTTCTTGCTGAACAAGCAGTAATTCGTCTCAGTCAAGGCAAAGTCGTACGGCCGTGCCTCCGGTCCGCTCCCGCTCAAACCAACGTACTCATTTCCATCCTCAAGGCACATCTGTGTGCAGTCTATGGCTGCCGTCAGAGTTTCCGCCACACTGCCGACCACGGCAACCTCACTCCTGCAAAACTTTCGTTCGTCCGCTTCTGTCAGGTTTGGAAGATTCGTGAGACGGCAATAGCACAGTCGGCGGGCTTCGGCGGGCTTTGTGGGCAGCGCGACGAGTGCGATGAAAATGAAACTGGTCAGGAACAAGAGAGGGGAACGGAATCGCATAGGGTTCAGAGACAGCAAGCAATGTTGGCGCCTTGTCCGGGGTCTGTGCAAAGCCCGCGTACGCAGCTTAATCCGTCCTCAATCGGCTTGCAGGAATATTTTTCGAGGCGATTGCGCTTTTCAAGCTCTTTGACGAGCGCTTCGCAGCCTTTTTGGGTCGGTATGCACCTCAGGGTTTCGGGAATCAATTTCCCGTTGGCATCGAGCCCAGGAGGCACCGAGATCCACAGGCCGTTTCCATACCTATCGCTGACGCCTCCGTTGGTTGCTGTTGCGTCTACTTTGCAGTTTTCGCCGACAACGGGGATTTTAGAGGTGCCGCCGGTGAGCGCCTGTGTCGTGAAACGTACGAGCACGCCGGCGAAGAAAATGATCGCGATGCCAGTGACAGCGCTTTTCAGAATCCCGATTGCTTTGCCAACTTTCGTTTTGTCGCCGGCAGCCAAGATGAAAGTGAAGCCGCCATAAACAAAGAATAAAAGGGCGACAGCGCCAGTGATGCCGATGAGATATTCAGCGGCGTTCACGAACACGGCCAAAATGTCGGTGATGCCGCAATCACCGGTCGCTGTGCACGGGGGCAGCAACCTGATTTGAGCAGAGGCGGCAAACGGAAGAATGGTGAACAGGACTGGGAGCGCGAAACGAAGAAGGCGTTTCATATCGTGAATAAGTGTAACACAACCCCTCCGCCTTCGGCACCTCCCCTTTAGCAAAGGGGAGGATCTTAAAAACGTAAACCCCCTCTTTGCTAAAGAGGGGGTAGGGGGAGTTGTTGCGGAATTATCGGATCGTCTGAGCGACGGTTTGAACCGCCAGGTTGATGACTCGGTTCGGTTCAGCGCCCGCTAAGGTCGCATCAATCATCTCGTCGAAGGCAGCTTCAGTGGCCTGAATGTTTGCCCCCGTGTACCAACTCTTCGCGGTGAGAACTTGCGAGGCGAAGACTCCAGTGTCCGGATCGCTCAATTGCGTGTTTACCAGGCTGCGCAGAGCGGTCGGTTTGCCCGTTTTCGCCAGGTAGCTCTTGGTTTGATCAGCTTTGCTGGCAAATTGGACGAAATCCCAGGCGGCATCGGGGTTTTTACTCTTCTTCGAGACCGATTCGATCCAGTAATTGGCGTAGTTGACCTTCGCGGCCGGGTCAATTTGAGGGATGTTCGTGGTGCCGAAGTTGAGCTTGGGCGCCTGCGAGCGGATGCGGGGCAGGTGGTAAGAATAGCCGAAGAAATAGGCTGTTTTACCGGAAACGAAGGCGTCGTACGAGTTTGGCTGGGTGTCGTCCCACGTGAAGACTTCTTTCGAAGGATTGGCGAAGTCTGTGTAGAAGACGAGCGCTTCCATCCCCGGCGGGATCTCTCGGTCGAGGCCGTCTGGCGTGCGGTTGAAGGTCGGAATACCGTTGGCGTCGGTCATTTGAGCTCCGTTTTGCATCATGAGAAGCGAAAGGAGGTCGAATGAGCGCTCTACGTTCTTCGATGTGCCGATGCCAGCAGCCGGTTTCACCAGTTTTCCTTGGGCATCGTACTTCGTGAGCCGCTTCACGTGATCCTGGAATTCAGCCCAGGTCGTGGCGGCAGTCGGGATGCCGGCAGAGTTCAGGACGTCTTTGTTGTAATAGAGCACCATCGTGTCGAGCGCCATCGGCAAGCCCCAGAGCTGGTCGACAATGCCTTTTTTCGGGTCTTCCGACTGGCCTTTGACCACGACATCGCGGCCGACCTGGTCGACGAATTGGTCGCGAACCTGGGCTGGGGTGATGACAGGCAATGTTTTTTCAACCCACACCTGGTTCTTCTGGACGCCTTGGATCTCCCGGAAGGACATCTTTACCGAGGCGGGTGCCGGGAGCAGTTTCGACTGGTATGCCCGCACCCAGGTGTTGTGAAGCGAGACGATGTCCGGGCCGCGGTCTTCCGCCAAGGCGTTCAGAAGTTCGCGCTCGTACTCTTCAAGACGCAGTTTGCGGTAGTTGATCGTAACGTTCGGGTGCAGCGCGCGATAACCGTTGATGATTTCATCAAAGGAGTCGCTGTCGTCGAGCACGCGCCAGTAGGTGAGCGTCAAGGGTTTTGAGGAGGCGGGCGCCGTTTGAAGATTCGAAGACAAACAGCCGGCACCGCTCACGACCAAAGCGGCCAGGAGGACGATTGAGGCGAGGCGGATGCGCAGCATAGTGTTACGAAAGAAGTTTCTTGAGCTCTTTTCTAAGGCTCTTTCCAAAACGAGCGTCTTTGAGACCGAGCGCGACGTTGGCAAGCATGAACGATTCCTTATCTCCGCAGTCGTACCAGGTCGTGTTCGCGATTTTTCCGTAGAGCGGCGCGTTGCGTGAGACGTGAGTGATGAAGGCATCGGCAAGGCGGATTTCCCCGTCTTTTCCCGGCTTTTGCGTCTTCAGGATCTCCATGATCTCGGGCGTGATGATGTAGCGTCCCATGGCAGCAAAGGTCGAAGGCGCTTCGTTTTCTTCAGGCTTTTCAACGAATCCTTTGAGCTCCATCACATCTTTCGAGACCATGACGCCGCTTGCGATGCCGTAGCGCGAAACGTTTTTCTTGCCGACGTCGTAGAGGCCGATGACTGGATCGTTGTAACGCTCGTAGGCAGAGATGAGTTGGGCGGTCGCTGGGATTTTGGAGTCGAAGACGTTGTCTCCGAACAGGACGGCAACCGGTTCGTGCGCATCGACGAAGGGGAGCGCCGAGAGAATCGCGTGACCGTCGCCCAGTGGGGCCGATTGCCGCACGAAGGCGAATTTGGCCATGCGCGTAATGCGGTCGAGCATCGCGATGTCCTCTTTCTTGTCCTTCTGGCGAAGCCGCGTTTCAAGTTCGAAGTTGCGATCGAAGTGGTCTTCGATAGCGCGCTTGGTGAGACTTGTGACGAAAATGATCTCTTCGATACCTGAGGCAACAGCTTCTTCGACGACATACTGAATGACCGGCTTATCGACGAGCGTCAGCATTTCTTTCGGTTGTGCCTTGGTGGCGGGCAGGAAACGCGTTCCCATGCCGGCGACGGGCAAGATGGCTTTTCGGATCTTCATAGGCGGGATATATGAAAGTATAGCAGAATTGACTTTTACCTGGAAAAAACGTACTCGTGAAGTGTGCCTGCAAGGAGGCCGCAATGACCGACACCCCTTCGCTCCCTGCGTCCGAGCTGATCGAGGATCTTTACGACTTGGTGCGGAACTTCGGACGACCCGTCCCGGAAGGGCTCTACCTGTTCGTCACCGCCCCGCGGCCGAAGCCGATCTTCGTCGCTGTTTCGGCCAGGATCGACGCTCTGCAGATGCAGGTGCTTGCGAATCATGAGAACGCCGACTTTGATGAGGAAATGGTGTTTGTCATTTCGAAGCACGGCATCATGCTGCGCTGGCACACGGCATTGACGGTCGAGGACATCACGCACTTCATCGGGAACGTCGATACGATGATGCGTTCGCTCGATGGATTCGACAAAAAGGGCCGGCGACATCGCGTGCCATACGTACTGTCGAAGCGCATCTTTCATCGTTCGGTCATGGCGACGTTCACGGAGCGGACCATGCTGATGTCGGTCGGAACGGAACGCGCAGCCAAGGCGCATCTTCGCCAGTTCGACCATCCGGAGTTGCTCGAGCCGATTCAAGATCACCTCGGCAATTGGCATCTTGGTCTTCGCGTCGCCAACGAGGAGAACCTGCGGCGGGTGGTGGCCAAGCGTCGCGCCTGTGAGCGCCTCGGTCTCATGAACGTGCACGACATCGCCGCGCTCGATGAAAACGGCTGGCGCCGCTTTTATGCAATCTTCGAGGCGGAACTTCAGAGAAAGCCCAACTGACCCCACATACGCGGGGTCTTTTCTTTACAAGCAGGGGCAACCATGCTACATTTCGGCACGTCAACCATGGAGAGATGGCTGAGTGGTTGAAGGCGACGGTCTCGAAAACCGTTAGACCTCTCAAGGGTCTCGTGAGTTCGAATCTCACTCTCTCCGCCAAAAAAGACCGAGTTTGTCTCGGTCTTTTTTGTTATAAAAAAGACCACGGAGTTTCGTGGTCAGACCGGGTGTCCGTTCGGAACGGTCGCGATGTACATCTCGACGGCGCCGCGGAGGTAGCGTTCGGCGCGCTCGCGGTCGATCGGGTCCTTCGAGGAACCGCTGGCGCGCAGCTGGCCTTGTGCGTCGATCGAGATCGATGGAAACTCGGCGACGAGCGGTGCGACGAGGTGCAGCGTGTCAGGACCGAGGCCGCCGGCGACGGTGATGCTCAGATGCGGCAGTCGTGAGCGGAAGGCGAGGATGAACGGCCGCAGGAGTGCGGCGTTCATGCTCTTACCGCGCCCCATGCTGAGGTCGAGCAAGACGCCGTCGATCGAGCTGCTGTAGTCCTGAAGGCGATTGATCGTCTCGCTCAGGTCGTTGCCGACGCGCTTGAGCGCGACTTCGCCGACCTGCAGGATGACGTAGACGGGCGGTCGGCGCTTCTCGAACTTCTTGAGCGCGGTGACGTCCGGCCAGGGCATGTCGAGCTGGAGCGCGTAGAGATACGGACCGCCGAGGTTGGCGACATGCATGAGCGTGCCGGCGAGATCTCGGTCCTTGTCCTCGTAGTCGGCGTAGTGGAGCACATTCATCACGCATTGATCGTACACGAAGATGTCGGCGATCTCCTCGGGCTTCGGCCACACCTCTGACCACGACGTCTTGATGCCGTTCAACACCTTGTAGCTCGTCATGACACCAGCGTGCAGCTTGTGCTCGAGCATCTCGCCGCCGCACTGGCGGTAGAGGCGGAGCATCGAAGCGAGCCACTCCGCATCGGGAACGTCGGTCATGCCAATGTATGGGAACATCGTTTCCTCCTGTTGGACAGGCGCACCGTAGTTGAAACACATCCCAATGTCAACGATTGACAGAGTGCCGTTTTTGTGAAAATCTCCGCGCAGGAGGAACTATGCCCGTGATCGTTGTTAGAAACGCATTCGCACTCGATCGTAAATCGAACACGCTCTGGAGACAGAACGAGGAAGCTGCGAACGCAGAGCGTCGGCACCAAGATCTCGTGCTTGTGACAGCACTTCAAGATGCGACCCTGGCCTTCAAAGGTCTCGGCGAGATGGCACGCGAGGACATCGCGGTCCACATCGACGCGGGCGTCGGACTTCCGAGCGACGTCACGCTCATCTCCGTGGAAGTGCTCTTCGACAAGCCGGAGCGAACCATCGAGGTGCGCACGGCGTTTGCCGAAGCGTTGAAGAAGGCAGCACTGGAGTGCTACGCCGCGTGCAAGCTCAAGAACCAACATCTGGTTGATCCGAAGTTGTACAAGGTCGAAGTCGCCGTGCGCCGCTTCGACCCCAAGAACGAGGTCTACATCTGACCGCTACGCTGCGGTCATTTTCTTTTTAAGAAACACACGCAAATCATCTGCGCCTGTCAGGATGTAGCGCTGGTATCAATTTGCCGCGCTTCCGCACGCATCGAACTGGTAAGAGCGAGAAGCAGCCAGAACAACATCGAGAGATCATTTTTGAAATAGGGAACATCCACCAAGCCGTGTACGAGGAGTGCCGTCATCGAAGCGACAAGCATCGCGATCCAAAATTGAGACGACGGAACGCGCCGGAGTGTTTCACGCAACGTCATGAAGTAGCGCCCGATCAGCAGGAAGAAGGCGATGAGTCCGGCGAGACCGAGCTCGCTCCAGAAGTTCAGAAAGAGCTGGTGAGGATACTGGAAAATTTCGATGTGGCGCGCCTCGTGATACGCATCGAAGACAATCGGATAGCCGGAAAGCCCGGCACCGAGGACTGCGTGATCCTTTAGCATATGCGAAGCTTCGACCCACATTTCTTTTCGTACGCGTCCAGACCAGTCTCTCAGCGTGAGTTTCTCGATCGCAAAGGCGCGCGTTTCCGGGATGATAAAAATACCGGCAAGGAAAATTCCTCCGATAATCAAGGCAGGCAGGCGGCCTTTCTTGAAACAAAGCATGTACACGCCGATGCCAGCCGCGAGACCGATCAAGGCGCCTTCGGATTGTGCGAGCGCGATGGCTGCGATCGAGGCGAGGAATGCGGCGCGATAGAGATTTCCTTTCCGTAGGAAGAGGGGAACGAGCGGCGCGAGAAAAAGCCCGACCGCATTCGGAAATCCGTAGAACGAGGTCGAACGGAATTCGGCTTCTGTCGCGGGCGGCACTGGTACGCCGTTGAACGGGGGAGGAACGCCCCAACCCGTCCAATGCTGCACGATCGCCATGCCGGAAACCACAATCGCTGACCAGGCAAGCGAGCCGACGGCGGCGTTGCGATCCTCTTGCGTGCGCATGAGATCGTTGGCGATCAAGAAGAACAGAATCGGTTCGATGAAATACGCTTTCCACACACCGGCGGCTGCGCGGAAATCAGGGGAGACGAACAGTGAGACTGTTGCGACCGCGAGCCACGCAAGCAAGAGCCAGCCCCAGCCTTTGATATCGATCAAACGCTTTTCGCGTTTGAGCATCCATGCGATGAAAAGAATGATGAAAAGAATTTCCAGCGCCGTTGTCGGAATACTGCCAATGCTGAAGCGCACGACATAGACAGGAAGCGCCGCAACGAACAGTAAAAACGCCTTGCGCAAGTCATGCCAGGCGAGATAGCTGAAGGCCGCAAAGACGATGATGAGGAATGGGGTCATGCGCGAGTGGGTTTGGAGGTGGCCAAAAGCAAGCCGATCGTAAACCACACATGCATGATATACAAGGTCGAGAAGGTTTGATACTGCGCGAGCATGCCAAGGAGCGCGGTGGTGCAGGCGATGCGAATGGTCTCGATTCCGTCTTCACGGCGCGGCGACGTCTCACGGAAGAGGACGATCAAGAAGAGAACGAATGTTGCCAAACCGATCATGCCCGTTTCCGAGAGTAGTTCGAGCGTTTCGTTATTTACGATCGGCCAACCTGCTTCAGGTTTAGAGAAGGCGAATGTCGAGACGAACGGACCGTAACCGCCGAAGCCGACACCAATCCACGGATGGAGCTTCCAGGCTTCAAACGCAGCGACGATCGTTTGCGCACGATCATCGAACGCGGCGCCGTCAGTGACGGTTGTGACATGGCGGAAGAACGTATCCGTCACGGTTTCGCGCGAGGTTGAGAAAAAACTGCCGAGCAGGAGCACGCCCACGGCAATCGAAGTGATTGTGATGCCCGCCGCGCGAAGGAGTGGACGCATGTCGCGCAGGCGCGAGCGCTCCATCCAAAGAAGGGTAGCTACCGTAACAGCGGCGCCAAGCCAGCCACCGCGCGAGGAGGTGAGAAAGACGTTCACACATAGCATGGCGAGGAGCAATGAAAGCCAGCGGCGCGTTTTTGCCTCAGGATTTTTCAAAAGCCACGCGCCAGCGAGCGCGATAGGCAGCAGAAGATAATTCGCAAAATAGAGAGGTTCGGCCGCGGTCGCTTGTACGCGCGTGAAGCCGAGAATCGCGCGCGAATACGTTTCGCGCAGGCCGGTCATCCAAAGCGGAAGCCCGAACATGTCGGCCACGAACTGCCAGAGGCCAAGCAGTGCCATGAGCGCAGCCGCGAACAGAATCGCCACGCGCACGCGTTTGAAGTCGTTTTCGCTTTTCAAAACGTTCGGCAGAAGCAGCACGAGCGACGCGGTGAAGATTGTGAACGCCAGCACGACGAGAGAGCGCGTCAGGTTTTCCGAGTTGAGCAGCGAAAGTCCGGCGGCGGCGAAAAATCCGGCGAGAGCCAGGAGTACAGGACTCCGCCACTCGAACGATGTGCGGCCGAGCAGCCACAACCGCGCGAATAGCAGCCATGCGATGAGAAGCGCAATCTGACTCGGTCGGACGTTCAATCCCGCAATCGAAAAAGCGCCGACGCGCTCCAAGGGGAGCAACGCGGCGATTAGCGTGACGCTGATGAGAACAGCTCGATCCATGCGGTTTGCATTTTTTCTTCCGTAAACAGCTGGGTTGCCCGCTCTCGTCCGGCTTCACCGAGCTGCTTCGTGCGCATCGTATCGCGGAGCAAGGTGAGCAGGGCATCGGCCATGGCGCGGGGATCCTCTGGGGGAACCAGTAAGCCTGTTTTCCCATGGACGACGACTTCCGGCAAGCCACCAACACGCGTAGCGACAACCGGCAGCCCGTCAGCCATGGCTTCAAGGGCAGCCATGCCGAAGGATTCTTTTGCAGATGGAACAGTGAGAACGTTAAACCGTCCAGCGCCGCGCACCTGCTCGACGTGTCCGTGGAAAGTCGTTTTATCCGAAAGCGTGAGTTCGTCCGCCAAGCGCACTAGCATCGCGCGCTCAGGACCGTCGCCAAAGATCTCAAGCTGCGCGTCTGGAAGTTCCTTCACCACAAGCGCGAAGGCGCGAAGTGCCAGAGAAACATTTTTTTCGCGACTGAAGCGCGAGATGATGCCGACGGTGTGTGAAACAGATGAGTCAATGTGATTCGTGCTCGGCTGCACGCCAGGTGAAATGATGCGCACGTTTCTGCGCAGTACGCCGACATCAACAAGTGCGGATGCGGCCGCTTCCGACACGGTCACAACATTCGCGCTCCGTGCGCAGGCGACGTACCAACCACGAAACGGGTTCAGTCGCAGCGAGCGGCCGGCGACAAGATGCTCAGTCCACACGACGCGCATGCCGAAAAGTTTGGCGATCGGCGTGGCGAGAAGTTTTTCGGTGAGCGAAAGGCACACGACGGCTTCCGTTCGATGCACGAAACGGAACCACGCCAAAAGAAGAAATACAAACGGCGTGAAAAAAACAATCGTGAGCGGAAATAGCAGTGCGGAAAGCATTGTTACCGGCTCGACACCGCACCAGGCGGAATACGCGCGCCAACCGTGCTTCTTAAACATCGCAAGCAATGCTTCGGAAGAGGAGACGAGTAAAACATCGTGTCCGGCACGTTTCAATCCCTCGACGGTTTGTTCGGTGTAACGCTCACCGCCACCTTGTGTTGAGGCGTAGGGGAAGGAAAGAAAAAGAATGCGCATGATGGCTATCCTTGCGTCGGTGCTGTGACAGCGGCTTGCTTGCGGCTCAAGAGCTCTTTCACCATTTCAGGTTCGATGGCTCGGAACGCAAGTGCCAACGCGGCGTAGGTCAGCATGCCGACTCCCGTTTTAAGTAGCACGTGCATATCAGGCAAAATGGAGACAAACATCGCCATGCCTGCGGCGGCGAACGCGGCGCGTAGTGCCGTGCCAAACCTCGGCACGAACCCCGTCGTGCGCCAGATCATAAAGAACGTTGCGCAAGCAATGAAGGCTTCGGTAATGAACGTTACCCATGCCGCGGCGGGCGCACCGAAGCGAGGCACAAGCAAGATGTTGAGAATAATCGCTAGTGCGGCATTAAGCGCGTAGCCCCAAATCATCGGGCGCTGCTTTTTGACGGCGATGACGGCGTGGCCGAAGAGCGATCCGAAGAAGACGGAAGCGCAAGCGAGAATCAAAATAATGAGCAGAGGACCTGCACCCGCAAAATCTTTGCCTGCGAGCAAAATCATGAGGTCACGACCGACAACCAACGTGCCGGCGACAAGCGGGAGCGCCAATACCGCCATGAAGTCAAAAGCTTTTTGCATGATACGGCTCCAGTCGGTCGCAAAGCCTTCGTGTCGCGCTTTTACAAGGAGCGGCAGCACGAGCCCCATGAACATGATTGGGATGACGGTTAGGACATCGAGAATTTTTCTCGCGGCGCCGTACACACCGACTTCCGCCTGCGGACGCGTGAGCGAGAGGACGATAACTCCACCCATCAGGTAGATAAGGTTGAAGCTGATCGACACGGCGATCGGCCAGGTGCGGTGCGCGACTTCCTTCCACACCGTCCAATCAAAACGCCAATCGAGACGCATGAGCGCGCGCACAAGCAACCAGTTCCAAAAAACGGTCAGACCATTGCCGAGCACAAGCGCACCGAGCATCCAGCCGAGTCCAAGATCCCAATGCGCTGTCGCGAGAGCGCCCAGTAAAAGTCCGGCGCGACCGAGTACTTCCGCTGATGCCGCGCGAGCCATGCGCAACTTTGTTTGCAGCATGCTTGTCAGCACTTGATTCACGGCAATCAGGAAGAACGAGGCGGCGGCAATACTGACGCCAGATTTTACATCCGATGTATAAGGGAAGAGCAGCACGACTGCCGGCGCGATAAGGAAAAAAATGGCTGCTGAAATGAGACGCAGCGTGAAAATGTTTGAAGCAATCTTGTCTTGATCTGCTTCGTGCTCGGACAACATAGCGACAGTTGTGAGCGACAGTCCGAAGTCGACAAGAATGCCGAAGAACTGGAGGAAGCTTGTGACGGTCGTGAAAGCGCCATAGCCCGACGTGCCCAAGTAGCGCGTCATGACACCGAGTGTCACGAGCCCGAAAATTGTGCCGATGGTGCGGCCGATCACCTGAACAATGGTATTTTTTGCGATCGAGGCAGTGCGTGACATATCGTACTTAAGGGTAGCAGACCGACGGATTGACGCCAGGGGCGGGAGACGGCACCATTCGGGCGGAGGAGATTCCATGCGCACGTTTTATCCCAAGACACAGGTCGACAGACTGATCGCTTCCGGCATTGGCCGCCTTCAAGGGATCGCCGACGAAGACTACCGCTGCCTCTGGCCGTTGGCGATCAATCTTCCGGAACAGCATGAAGGGCGTTTCGAACACATGCTGCTCGTCGACGCATTCCCCTTGCACCCGATACCGTCGCCGATCGACTACGGTACGCGGCGCGTGACGAGACCATGTCGTTACCTGCCCCTGCCCGACAGCGAGACGCCACAGATGATGATGTTCGAGAAAGCGGACGAGCTGACGCTTTGCCCGACCGTGCATCCGCAGCACGGCGAGCTCCTGCGCTACATTGTCTTCTGGCAGCCCGGTACGCGTTGGCCGGGAACGTCTGCGAACACGGCGCGCGCCAAGTTCGCTGCGGATGAGTGCGGCTTGCGACTGATCGAAGGTCTGCATCTCGCGCTTCAGGAACCCGCGCTGGTTCGGGCGCGCAAGCTCCCGCTCTGTGATGTCGTCGACGAGCACGGTCAGACGCACTTCGTGCACTGGATGTATGGCCCAACCCCTCTCTTCTCGACCGCCTTCGGCATGTTCACCGAAGAGGAAGGCGTGCCGTCGCGCGCCAAGGAGGTCGTGCCCGTCTCGACCGAAGACACCAACTTCTTTTACAAGGGCTGAACGCCCTTGTTTTTATTTTACGTTTGACGAGAGGTCATTTTTTTGGTACAATTCATTCAGAAAAAACCGCCATGCTTGTTGCCGGAGGAGTACATCCTTACGTGCTCAGGCGGCGTCAGATCGCTCTTTCACGTACGAAACCGGTGGGTGGCGGACTCGCTCCGGCACTTCTCCTCGCGATGGTACTCATCGTCGGTTTCGCCTACGGGCTGCGCGAGGTTGATCGCCGTCTCGCGCCAATCGATCTGCCTGCGCCCGCCGAGGCACGTCCTTCTGATACCGCAGCACATCAATTGACTGCATGAAACGTCTCCTTGCTATTGCTGTCGTCGCCGTATCCTTCGCCGTTCCGCTTTCTGCGGATGCGGCGTCTCGCGCGTACGCGTCCTCGGGCCTGCAAGGCAGCAGGGCAATCGAGATTCCAGCGGGAGGTTCCAAACAGGTCACACTGAAGTTCAAAAACATCGGCACGCACATGTGGCGCGGCTCTGGTTCGTTGTACGTTTCGATGTACGCCACCGGTCCGTACGCGCGCAAAAGCATTTTTAAAAACACGACGTGGCCGAGCGCGATCCAGGCGGCAAAATTGCGAGAAGCCTTGGTGCGCCCCGGCGAGACGGGCAGCGTCACGCTCACGCTCCATGCCCCGGACGCAACGGGAACCTATAACGAGCAATTTCAACTCGCGGTTGAAAATAAAGCGTGGATTCACAATGCCATCGCCAAACTGTCGATCAAGGTCGTTACGCCTCGGGCGGCGGTTCAGAATGATGTGAATGCCGAAGCCTATGCTGTCATGGACGCTGAGACTGGCGAAATTCTCGATCAGCGCAACGGTGACGACGTGCGCAGCATCGCTTCAATCACCAAGCTCATGTCCGTGATGGTCGCGCACGACGCGGGTCTTAATCCGGATTCGATCGTGACGCTTTCTCGTGGCGACGAGGTTGGTGGTGGACGCCTGCGCGTGCCGGTCGGTACCGAATTGACCGTACGCAATTTGGTCGCGAGTGCCGTTATTGGTTCGGCGAACAACGCGACAAACGCCGTCGCGCGTGCTACTGGTCTTTCAAACGAAGAGTTCTTGCGACGTATGAATGAAAAGGCGATCGCACTCGGTATGCCGCGTTCGCGCTTCGCCGACCCAACAGGCATTGAAGTCGAAAACCTTTCAACCGCCAAAGAAGTGGCGATCATGGCGCGCGCCGCATTCAACGACGACTGGATCGCTCCTATTGCCGCGGAACCACAATACGAAGTCGCGACTTCGAAAGGTCCGCACCTCATCAAGAATACGAACAAGCTGGTGAACGACACGTCGCTCCACGTGACGGCCGGTAAGACAGGTTATATCAACGAGGCTGGGTACACTTTGGTGACGCGCATGCAGAAGGATGGCAAAGATATTATCGTCGTCGTGCTGGGCTGCGACACCGTGACGCATTCGTTCCGAGATGCGAAGACGCTGGCTGAGAAAGCGTGGCTGCAAGGGAAAACCGCCGCGCGATAAAAAAGGACTCTCGACCGAGAGTCCTTTTACGTTCTACAAGCCTTGCTCCTTCATTTCACGGTGACCCGCCGCTTCCGGGCTCGTACCCATGATCTCACGCGCTTCGCGTTTGCGGTCGAGCGCCGCGAGTTCGAGAATACGCTGACGAATGTAGTTGGGATTCGGGATTTGTTCGAAGTGGAAATTTTCCTCGTTCGCCGCCGTTTGAACGATAACAGTTCCGTATCCAAGCAGTGTTGGGATAATACCTTTAATTTCCGAGTGGACATCTTGTACACGCGTCAGATCAAGTTCGGCGACGGATCGTCCGAAGAGGCCTTTTTGATTGATATCGATGATACGGTCGTTCGTGACAATGTTGATGTCGAGGTAGTAATCCGTGAACTGGCTCAGGAAAAATACCCAGATGCCGAGGTAATAGGTCGTGACAAGTAAAACAATCCCTGCCCAGCTCAACGGATCGGAAAGCCCAAAAGGTTTGTCGGCATAGAAGACGGCTTTGCCAACGAAGGGGATTCCGGCCAATACGAGAAAAACAAAAATTGGTCGCAAGAAAACAATCGGATGCCGTCGCAAGACGAATTCGATTTTTTCACCCGTGTGCTGGGTAAACAATGATTTGATCGACATACTAGAAAGTCGGAATTTCAATCCGGAAAAGCGGAACGGGCGCTGTCCATGGAATGGGCTCAAGCGCCTTCCAAGCGTAGAAGCCGATGAGAGCCGAACCGGCGACAAACATGAATGTCACGAGTAGACCCGTTGCGTTGCGTGCGCCGTACTTTGCCAGACTCACGATATTGGCAATTGAGAAAAAAACAAACGCCAAGAGAAACGCGCCGAACGGGAAGAGGAGAAAATACGGAGGAATCGAGATCATGCGTGTGCCTAGATGAAAGTTTCCAGTTTTTCCGGGGCCGTCAGTCCAAGGTGCGCGTAGGCGGCTTCGGTGACCATGCGTCCACGAGGTGTGCGGTGGAGTAGTCCGAGTTGGATGAGGTACGGCTCGTAGATCGTCTCGATCGTTTCCATTTCTTCGGAGCTGGCGGCAGCAAGGGCGTTAAGTCCGACAGGACCGCCTGCAAATTTTGAGATGATCGTTTCAAGGATGCGACGATCAACTTGATCGAGTCCGACTTCGTCGATCTCCAGCATTTGTAGAGCGCGGTCGACGATCTCGACGGTAATCGTACCATCTCCGTGAAAGTCCGCGTAGTCGCGCACGCGTTTCAAAAGGCGGTTGGCGACGCGTGGGGTGCGGCGCGCGCGATCGGCGATGCGCATGGCGGCGTCGGGTCGGATGATGCATCCAAGAGCAGTCGCGTTGCGCTCGATAATCAGTTTCAAATCTTCGGCCCCGTAAAAATCGAGATGATAGGTGACGCCGAAACGATCGCGCAGCGGTGCGGTGAGAAGCGAGAGGCGCGTCGTGGCACCGATCATGGTGAAGCGGGGGAGATCCATGCGGAGCGTGCGCGCCGATGGTCCTTTGCCGATCACGAGGTCGAGTGCGAAATCCTCCATCGCCGGATAGAGCACTTCCTCGATCAATTTGTTGAGACGATGGATTTCGTCGATGAACAAAACGTCGCCTTCTTCGAGGTTCGTGAGAATCGCCGCCAAGTCGCCGACGCGCTCAAGTGCCGGGCCAGAGGTCGTACGCACGTTCACACCCATCTCGTTGCCGATGATGTGTGCCAGTGTCGTCTTGCCGAGGCCGGGGTTGCCGTAGAGCAGCGTGTGCTCGATCGGCTCGCCGCGTTTTTGGGCGGCGCCGAGGAAGACGGCCAAGTGATCCTTCAGCTTCTGTTGGCCGACGAATTCTGACAGCTTCCGTGGCCGTAAACGTGCGTCAAAGGCTGTCTCTGTCGGCTGAGCGGCAGGTGAGACGTCGCGTGGCGGCGCTTTTTCGACGGCTTCTTCCATATCGATTCCATCGTAGGGGAAAAATAGCGAACGTAGCAAGGCACATCGTTCATGAATGACGTTTCAGACAAAAGAAAAAGGACAGGGATTACCTGTCCATGCTGTCCTCCAAGAGCTTCTTGACGCTGTAGATGACGCGCCGCCAGATGTCGTCGCCCTCGGCGACGCGGTTGTGGATCTGGCGCAGCATCTCGGCGTGGATCGACATCTGGATCGACGTCGACGAGCTGAGCCCGCCGCCGCCCGCGACGCGGTAGGCGCCGAACCAGGCGTGGTGGCGAAAGAGCAGCGAGTCGTCGATGATCTCGAGGTCCAGCGTGGTCTTGAGCGCTCCGGCCGGGGCGGTCTCCTCCTCCTTCAGGTTGATCTGGTGGCTGATGAGCATGAGGCTTGAGCGATGGACGCTCTTGAGCGCCTCTCGCAGTCGGTCGGCCGGCAAGGCGCTGCGGAGCATCATGCCCCACTCGAACAGCGCGTCTGCCCGCTCCACCGACAGCGCGTCGTTGAACGGCGCGATCTGCAAGCGGTTGAGCTGCATCTGTGCTCGGTAGGCGCTCGCAGCAACCGAGCGGTTGCCGTCGAGGCGTTCGAACTCGCTCAGCACATCTTCGACGGCGGCGTGTACGGCGACCGGTACCTGTTTCGGAAGATCGGCGATCATGGTTCCTCCTCGTTCGTGATGAACGATACGCGGGTCTTACCAGAAAAAACCGTTTCTGTCAACGAAAACCCCCTCGATTGTGTCGAGGGGGTCTTTGGTACCCGGAGAGGGACTCGAACCCTCAATCCCTTGCGGGCAGGGGATTTTAAGTCCCCCGTGTATACCATTCCACCATCCGGGCGTACGGATACGCTAACAAAAAACGCCGCGGATGTCAGCCCCGCGCACGCAGGGGTCATGTACGCGAACGCGTCACTTCCTCAAACACCGCTATTCCTCTGGAGGATGCGCTGTTTCCAAAAAAAAGACCCGGCGGAGTGCCGGGTTAGTCGGTGTGCGGAGGCGGATCGGGGTTGAGCTGTTCGCCACAGCACTCGCAGGCGTCCTTCTGGCGAGAGCACCTCTCGCAGAGTTTCATGCCGGCGCGCGTGGCCTCGTGGCCGCACTCGGCGTTGGTCATGATGGCGGCGGAGCGGACATTCTGGCAGTCCTTGCAGCAGGGCATCGAGGTCTCCTTGGTGATGGAAAAAGTATCTACCTTTCCCGTTACGAGGTCAAAAAAACGACCCGTGAGGGTCGTTTTCCGGTCAGCCTTTCTGAGGTTCGAGTGAAGGCGGGGGGCTTTGCGGTTCGAGGTCGCGATAGACCATGAAGCCAGTGAAGGCCGCACCCGAAATACTCGAAAGCGAAGCAAGACAGACAAGGCACCACGCGTAGATGACAAAAGCCTCAAGCGCCGTCAGGTAGAGCGAGAAGGCAACGCCGCCGGCCAAGAGGAAGAGCATCGCTTTGCCCAGCACGGGATCCTTTGTGCGCAAGAATTGGGTGGCAACAATCAAGATCATCAGATAACCGATAATTCCGATCGCGGCGACAGGGAAGCCGTAGATCTCTCCATACGGGCCTTTGTTTACGAGATCGCAGTTGAGCGTCGCACTGACGTTGCAAACGCTCGTGCCGAGCGGCGCGTAATGCTGTTTAAGCGCGTACAAGGACACCAAAAGACCCGCAACGGAAAAGAAGATGAAGAGCTTTGTGGCGTTCTTGCGCACCATATTACTCAATGGAGCAACCAGCCTTTTCGCCGAGAACCTTCGGCAGCTGTTCGCCGCTCAAACGGGAGTTGTCCGGGAAAACCCAGGTTGGGTAACCTTCGATCTTGGCCTCGTCGCATGCTTGCGTCTGGCCCTGCTGATTTCCCGGCTTGGCGCACTCGACGTAGGTGATGTGCTTAATGGAGCTGCCGAACATGCGCTTCTGTTCCGCGCAGTGCGGGCACCACGAGGCACCGTAAAACTTCACACCTTTTTCGGTGAGGCACTGGGCGAGCTTGTCGTACTGCCCCGGTTTGGCGCTTTCGCGTTTTGAGAGATACACCAAGCTGCCGATGACGATAACGACCGCGGCCAAGGTAACCAGTAATCCTGCGTATTTTTTCATAGAGATGATGGGTGAAGTGCGTCCACCTTAGCAAAAGGATTGAAAAGAAAAAAGCCCCTGGTTCCGGAGAGAGGAACTGGGACTTTGCGTTGATCACTTCGCGCCGTTCATCTTGACGAGGATGTCTGCAATGAGAAAGCTATCGTACTTACACAAGGCTTGAACGAGCTCTCTCGATTTCGTATCGACCACGAGCTTCTTGGCCTGCTCCTGCAGCGCGCACCAGGCCCAGGCTTCCGTCGGCGCGTTCAGAATGCATGCGCCAACGGTGTGGCTCAGGCGCTCGAGGAGCGTCCAACCCTCGCGCGTTGCGTCCTCCACTCGAAACCTCCTGTGGTCAGGATCGATCGCTGCAATTTGGCTGATGAATGCTGCGGGTTCGGCGTCGACAGTGGCGAGCGCACGAGCCAAACGCAGTCCTTCGTCCTTGGCCAATGCTTCCCTCAGTAAGACGAGCAGCACTTCGTGCAACTCGGTATCGGCAGCCCTGAGCATCAATCTGAGACCATCAGCAGCAAGATACTTTTGTCCTTGCTCTGCCGGGGAACCAAGCAGCTCTTCGGCGACGGCAAGCTGATCGATGCCGTCGAGATGACGCGGCAGAGCCGGGTGTCCGGCGCAGCGCCAGTTCAAGGGCGTGGGATCCATGTAGTCGTACGGAGGCGACGGTTGCGTGGTAGTACAGTTCATCTCTTGCCTTGCGGTGCATCGGCAGCAGTAGAGTCTTGTCTCCGCCCATCTCGTCGGAACCACCAGTTCCGAAGACGGCGTACTGCCCGGCTCCCAGTAGGCATCGCGAGGTCTCACACCTTCGGCCAGTTCGAGACCGAGCACGTTCACGACTACGGCACTGCAGTGGTCGCAACGCAGCATACTGCAGCCGATCACGTTGCTCATGCTCTCGAACATGTATTGGTGGGGCGTCCCCATGCGGTCGTAACGGCCGCCAACCAGACACCCGCCCTCTCTGCACATCCTTAGATCTTCCATGCGCCTCTCCTGTATGGGTCGAACCGCGGCGTGATTTTAAGGGTATTCATGGCAAAAGGTCAACCGAGCTGTCATTGGATCTCTGTTGACAGCCGGGACGCGTCCTATTACTATGCCCGTTGTCAGAGTTGTGCGGTAATAGCTCAGTTGGTAGAGCGTCTCCTTGCCAAGGAGAAGGTCGCCAGTTCGAATCTGGTTTACCGCTCCATGCACAAAGCCCCGGTCATCCCGGGGCTTTTGCTGTTTATGAGTAGTCTTCTTCTAGTGGTTGGATGACGAGTGCCAACCGTTTTAGCCGCTCGCTTCTGAGATAGGCAACAAGTCCGGCGCCTCCGGCGATCGCGGTAAGGGTTGCGGTGAAGAACCAAGGCAGGTGAAGCCTAGGCAGATCACGGCTCGTCAATTCGACAGGAGCCGCTTCAAGCAGACGAAAAGACTCGGCGTTTGGAATGACGACACGCGGCCTTGTACCGGAAGAAACAAATCCCTCAATCTCGACACGGTCACCAGGTTTAAGAGCGCCTACTGATTTCGGTAACAGCACGTCGCCTTCGATTCCATCCAAGCGTACTTCCGCGCCGTCAGCACGGAGCGCAATGAGCTCTGCTGTAAAACGATAGCTGCCAGAAGTTGTCGGCCAATGAGTAATCGTCGCGAACGTGTTTGATGCCGCCGCGCCGATCCGCCCAAGAGTTTTTGGATTTGCTAAAAGGAACGTTGCTCCGTTTTCTTCTTTGGTCTGAGCTACAAACGAAATGCGTTGCCCCGAGGCGTACGTGATGTTTGTAGATTTCGAGAGGCGCAGCTCTTCAACCGTGCCAGTTCGCAGTACGTACATGCGCGTTTTTGAATAGATGCCCAGTGGCACGGCAACGACGGCGGAGTATGCGGAGCCTTTGTAGCGGGAGGCGGCGGGTTTCTTAGCTGGCACATCCGACGTTTTTGTCGAGGATTTTACGGCCATGAGCTCCGTCTTTTTGTCATCCTGAGCGGAGCGCAGCGGAGTCGAAGGATCTGTTTTATCTTCCATCGAAGAAAGCGGATCCTTTGCTTTGCTCAGGATGACAGTAGAGAGAATGGGAGGTGCCGGGTTCTGGGCCCCTGCCTCCGCCGAAGCGGAAGTCGCTGCTGTTTTTCTGACCAGCACATTCGCCGCATTCGGCGTCGGAACCGTCGTCACATCAAACGCATCTTGCAACTCAAGACGAATCACTGCTTCGCCCTTCGCGACTTCGCCGACACGCGGATACAGTGCGGTATCCCAATCTCCATAGGCAGCGCCATCGATGATTCGGCCTTGCGAGTCTTTCAAAATTACAAGATCGCCCGCGTTATTCAGGCTGCCTTTTGGAGCTGAAATGACAAGTCTATCCCATGGCAGAAGCGTGCCCGCGAGGGCTGTTGCCGTGCCCTTGCCGTCCTCAACCGTCCAACCTTCGAGCACCTCGCCAATCCCTGACGGATTCACGAGTTCGATCCATTCCTTCTCACCAGAAAGCGGCGCGGGATAGATTTCAGAAACACGCACGGCCGTTGTTGGAAAAAAATTGTTACTTGGTTGCACGGGTGCTTCCACAACTTCTTCTGGAAGAGGTTCGACGGAAATTTCAGGACAGATTCCTGGCGTGCCGAGTTCAGTCGATCCTGCATCATAACCACTCGACGTGGCCGCGTTTGTCCACGCTTCGGTAAGCCCACCATCTTGAAGTGGGAAGAGACGCATCATCGAGGCTTTCGCGCTTCCACTTACACCAGCAAGTGGTGCTGTACCAGACGCGCCAGCAGTATCAATCAAAACGCCTGACGCGTTTCTGAGTACGAGAAAGAGCTGCGCGTTTGAAAGCGCGACGCTTGTCGTTATGAAATCGGGCTGCACGCCCAGTGTCGACTTTGTGTCTTCGCTTCCATAATTCGAAACGAGGAAGGCGCCAGATTCGGGGAGAACACTTCCCGCCGGAAGTGTGACTCCGTTCGCCGAGGCGCCTTCAAGTACCCAATTTGAAAGATCGGTTCCTGCAATACCACAGATCTCAAACCATTCGTCAGACGTCGAGGCGGTAGAACCGGCCCAAGCAACTTCACTGATGAACGGAAGCGCGGCGGCATGGACAAGGGAGGGGATGCACAACAGGAAAGTGAACATGAACGCAAAACGTTTCATACGCTCGGGGAAAAGAGTAAGCGTCTGCGTCCTAGCAGAGGCGCTCTTTTTCATGCAAGAGGGTCGTGCTACGCTCTTGGACGTATCGAGCTGCGGTGGCGAAATTGGCAGACGCGCCAGCCTTAGGAGCTGGTGGGGCAACCCGTAGAGGTTCAAGTCCTCTCCGCAGCACCATGAAAAAGAGGCCTTAAAATGGCCTCTTTTTCGTTGCCGCCCACAGTGTCAGTGATACTTGACAAATATCCTTCAATATGCTATCATTCTCCTATCGTACAGAATGCACAGATCGTGCCTGACGAGCTAAATTACACAGGGGGAATCGTGCTGAAGCTCTCGAAGAAAGACATTCGGTTCTTGTCAAAGCGCATTGGCTTTTCCATCGTACTCCCGGTCCTGGCGATCTGCAGCCTGGCCTGGTGTACCGACTGGAGCGATCCCGACAACGGCCCGTCCTCGGCCAAGAAGGAGCACATGAAGAGCTGCGTCTACGCGCAACGCGAGCTCGGCGACCGCTTCCTCACGGAGCGTCCCGACTGCAAGACGTACGTCTCGAAGCCCGCCGCCGCGCGCGTCGGCACTCACTGACTCTGCGCCCGATCTGGAACTCCAGGTCGGGCGCTACTGTTTTAAAAAAACGCTCGCAAGGAAGGATTACTTCTTCTTGCGAGCACGCGGTGGGCTGATCTTGGCGCGCAGGACGCCTTTGATCAGGGTGTTACCCGTCCATTCCGGACGAGCGCCAAGGAGCTTCTTCAGCTGTTTCTTCTTCAGCTTCTTTTTCTTGAGAAGCACGGGCACAAGTTTGCGCAGTTGCTTCTCGTGTTTCTTCATGTCGAGAGCAGCTTGCGCTTCGCACTCCGCAATCACCTTGCGGATAGCGGCGTCGGCGCGCTTGCGTGTGGCTTCACTCAGAAGCGAACCGGGGACAAAGAGAAGACCGAAGTCTTGGTCCATGCCTTCAATGCACACGACCATGAACGCGAGCTGGGTGACCACTTCGAGGTCTCCGTAGAATCCGACGGTGTGTGAGCTGGTCAGCAGGCGCTCGGCCGCGCGACTCGCAAGGTACGTGCGAATCAAGGAGCGGACGGAGGACACCGTCGCGGTCATCCACCACTGCTTCTTCAGTCGGAACTTCACTCTGCCAACCGTGCCGCCCTTTGGAATGATCGATACGCTCGTAGGTGCGGGTAGTGCCGGTTCGTTCCAGATCGCGATAACGTGCCCGCTTTCGTGGATAGCCGTCGCCATCAGCGCGCGCGCTTTCAAGTTGGGACGCTTCTTCTTTTCGGGCATGGTACTACTCCTCGGACCAAGGGTCCTGTCTTCACGTTAACTGAGGCGTTATGAATGGTGAAGGGGACGATCTGTGTTGACCCCAGGTGTCACCGATGAAATGATGCGCCTAGCCCAAGGAGGATCCATGCACGCCTTCAACGCAACCCTTTCGTTCCTCGTGACCAACTCCAGCCTCTTCTTCTTTGTCGCCATCATCGCGTTCTTCGCGAGCCTGGTCGCGCAAAAGAGGAGCATTCGCTTCGCGCGCATCGTGGCACTCGTGTCGCTCTGCGCCTGCGCTCCGCTCTTTGTTCTCTACGCCATCGTCTCGATCCTCCGCCCAGATGCCTACACGATCATTCTGACCGCCATCTGGGGTTGGAGTGCGTGGTCCGCTTGGAAGACCTGGCGGCGTCTTCGCTCAAGCAAGTCGGCTCCCGCACGTCCGCGCCCCGAGAAGCCTACCAACCGCTGGAACTGAACCGGCGGTTTTTCTTTTTAATAGTGGTACGTCTTTCCCGCGAGCACAGTCATGGCTCGATACAGCTGTTCAAAAAGAATCGCCCGCGCTTCGCCATGCGTAAACGTGAGAGAAGAAAGCGAAAGCTTCAGCTGGCAGCTCGCGCCCAGTTCTGGATCGAGCCCAAGCGGCCCTCCTATAAGGAAGATGATTTCGCGGCCACCCTGGCCTTCGCGATCGAGTGTTTCAGCGAATTTCTCGGTCGTGAGGTTTTTCCCTTCCTTTATCAAAGCAACAGCAAAGGCTCCATCCGCGATTTTTTTCTTCAAAAGTTCGGC
Organism: Patescibacteria group bacterium; assembly: GCA_041659045.1. GTDB lineage: Bacteria > Patescibacteriota > Patescibacteriia > SG8-24 > DYFX01 > DYFX01. The sequence continues at coordinate 202,102 of JBAZZB010000002.1, read as the reverse complement.
CTCCGCGCGCATCACGGCCGATGCCTCATTCGCGGATTTGAAAGCAACATCCGCCACTTCCACAACGGAAACTTTGGCGAAGGGGGAGAGGCGTTTTTGATACTCAGCGATCGCGTCCTTCCAGAACGTTTCTTTCAGCGACCCGACAGCGGCAATGGTGATTTTGAACATGCCTCCAGCCTAGCGCGTCTTTGCGGAAAAGAAAAAGCCCGTCGCATGGGACGAGCTGAACGTCAGGTCTTCTTGAGTCGCTTGTCGTGTGCGGCGAGAAAACGGAGCGTGGAACGTCCTGGGTCCACGTTTTCCTTCTCGCTGCCGAGGGTGATGCTTACAATGGCACGCTCCCTGTCTTCGATCTCCACGACAGTCGCCTTGCCGCCAGCAGCGATCGCACCAAGGACAGCTTCGACATTTCCGTACCACGTCCCGCCCTGCCCCGACCCGTTGGGTGCGTAGAGCGCGATCTGGTGAAGTGCGAACGCCTCTGAGAACTGCCTCAGCTCCTCCGTGACGGATGGTGAGGCGTACTGCAACGCCAGCGTGAGGATTTGGGCCCAGCATCGCTCGTCGCCCTTTCTCATGGCGGTCATGAGCGTTACTCGAAAGGATGCCCAGCGTCTGTGCGCGGTCTTCCCCAGCCGTCCGCGCGCGATGTGGTCCGTGTAGCGAATCGCATCGAACGTCTCAAAGTCCGGTTTCAGGTCACCGACCTGACGGTTCTCGAGAGCGGTTCGCATGATCATGTGAAAGAACGCGTCACGCTTCCTCTGGAGGTCTTCGCGTTCCTCCGCCCAACGATGCCCCTCGCTTAACCCATCACTCATGTCTGTGCTCCTTGAAGGTCTGCGGGCATGATGCCCATGCAGAGAAATCGCGTCAATAAAAAAACGCCAGCCCGTCAGGAGCTGGCACAACGCGAGAGAATGATCCACCGAAGATCGTCCGACGTTTCGACGTCGATGTGCTTCGGAATCTTGAAGATGCGCGTCTCTGGTCTGATGTAGCGTCGCGCGCCGCGGAAGGCGCCGGGTTCGGTTCCAAGGAAGTCTTCGAGAGAATCCTCGACCACGCCGCGTTTCGTGCTCGCGGCATGAATGACTCGTCGGTTCCCGAGATAGATTCCGACATGCCCCGTGCCGGAAGCCGGGTGCTCGTGTTCGTAAAACCAGTTCTGTCGGCCCGAGCAAAAGACAACATCTCCGGCCGCGAAGCACTCGCTGACTTCGTGGCCGAGCTCGCGCTGTTGAATCGTGCGCCTTGGCAACCAGACGCCGTATTCGCCGAACAGCCATTTCACGAGACTCGAGCAATCGACCGTCTCGGGAGCTTCTTGTGGCCTAGCGCCGCGGCGATACGTTGAATGTTCGATGCACAGTCTCGCCAGCTCGATGAGATCGACTTCGAGGCGCTCGAATCCGAGCGCTAAGAGTTTTTCGACCACCACGTTCTCCGGAAACGGCAACGCGAGTTCTGGGACATCGACAGCGATACGACCACCGACGGCGCGATGTAGCATGTCGTCTACTCCTTCATCAGTCCGCACGTATCCTGTGCAGAAACGGCTTGCTTGTCAACAAAAAATGCCAGCTGTTCAAGAGCTGGCGATGAAGCGCCGCGTGCCTCGGAAGGAGCCTTCTTCCATGAAGTCATTGATGGGAACTTTCGTGACGCACCCGGTGTCGGGATGCACGTGCACGATGTCGCGCTCCTCGCCTCCGACGAACACGCCAAGGTGCCCGGCGTAGCGCTTCGTCGGCAAGAGTCGTGCTGGCTTGCCCGTGGAGAACACGACGTCCGCCGGCCACAGATCTGAGCCGACCACTGAATCTCCGGCGTTCCAGATGGCGACGAGATCCTCTTCCAGCTCGATCTTGGCATGACGGAAGAGCCAGGCGACGAACGCGATTGGGTTGTGATTTCGTGCGCCGACCGCGCCTGCCGCGATCTCGGCGATCCGACGTCCTTCAGTGATCCTTGGGCGCATCCGTATCATCCTTTCTAAACCACGCTCGATCCTTGGGCGTGAACTCCGAACGCTCTCGCTTCTTGCGCAGCCGACGCTTATAGAGCTTGCCGTCCACCCAGAAGGCTAGGAGCACGAGGCCGAGGTAGCCGCCGGCTATACCTATAAGGATGGCGCGCGGATCGATTCGCTGTGTCTCGTTCTCTATCATTTGAACACCTCCAGCCGCCAGAAACTCCACGCCTCCTTCAACGCAGCACAGGGTCGCCGCTTTTCGACGAGCGTCGCGACAAACACGACACCTGTCAGAAGGAAACGTGCGGGGAGTAGCTCAAGCAATGTGCCCCGTTTTTTACGTTCCCATGTTTCTTGCCGATCACGGATCTCCTCTGCACTCGCATCTTCACGAACGTGCATAGTGCCTCCTCGTAGACAGAACTGACGAAAGCCTAGCAGAAGTCAAAAAATACTTCCATCGTAAGTGCTCATTCATGGCTAATATTAGCTCACTTGACAGGCCCTCCACACTTCACTAAAGTGCCGCCTGTTACCTCGTCCTTCGCAGTAGAAATCGGTTCCAGAGCCCGCCCTTGACAGGGATTTTGGACTCATCTATACTGTGGACAACTTAAACCTGCCACTTTGCGTAACGCGCTCACAACTGAGTCGTAGTAGCGTAAACCGAGCTAGCCCATGCCCGACTTCCGAAGTCGAGCCGCTGGAACCGCTTGGAAGGCGGTTTTTTTGGTCCTTACTTCATCCTCAAAGCACTTGTGAATCGAGACGGGAACTCCTGGTCACCTACGGGACTGCTATTCTACTGCAGACACTACGAGGTCCAGTTCCCATCCCGGTTCGTAAGTCGGAGTCCGTGTAGAAGCGGACGCAAACCCTGACCGAAAGGCGGGGCCAACGACAGACGGACGGAACCTTGACAACTGAATACAGACGAAATGACGTCAAGATAGATTAGAAATGGGTACAGTACATACAAGTACTGAATTGAATTGCAATTGAAAGCGAGAATGTAAGTGAAACTGCTGGAGCACATCGTGCTTCAGTAGTTGTAGATGAAAGGGTGTATGGTGGATGCCTCGGACGTTGAGAGCCTAAGAAGGACGTAGCAACCTGCGAAAAGTCACGGTGAGGTGGTAAGCAACCTTTGACCCGTGAATATCCGAATGGGGGAACCCAGCATGATGAAGTCATGTTGCCGCCCAGCGAAAGCTGGAACGGTGGGCACCTGGTGAAGTGAAACATCTCAGTAGCCAGAGGAAGAGAAAACAATGTTGACTTCTCAATCTGAGAACCCGCAAGGGTCTTCAGATTGAGCCAAGTCAGCGCATTCCCTGAGTAGTGGCGAGCGAAAGGGGATCAGTCTAAACCTATAGAGTTGCCGACCACACCGAGCTTGGCGCAAGCCAGGCCGCGGATGGAAGGTACGAGTGAAAGCTGTCGCTTTATAGGGGTCGATGGATGATGACAATGAGTTCCTTTCAGAACTCGGTGCCGTCGTGAGTTTCTAGAAGAACAACCTGGAAAGGTTGGCCAAAGAGGGTGATAGCCCCGTATTTAAAAGATTCCTCACACGTTGCAGTTATTATTCCTAAGTACGGCGGGACACGTGAAATCCCGTCGGAATCCGGCACGACTATGTGCCAAGACTAAATACTCTCAATGATCGATAGTGAACTAGTACCGCGAGGGAAAGGTGAAAAGCAGCCCGGGAGGGCGATGAAATAGTATCTGAAACCATACACTTACAAGGAGTCAGAGCCCGCAAGGGTGATGGCGTTCCTATTGAAGAATGAGCCAACGAGTTAGATCTATGTCGCTTGGTTAAGTCCCTGCGGGGACGGAGCCGAAGTGAAAGCGAGCCTGAATAGGGCGTATTCAACTCTTGGTTCTGGTCAGCTTGCTGATCAGTGCCAAGATGTTGAAAGGTGGCGTAGACTGGACCCGAAACCCGGTGACCTAACCATGAGCAGGTTGAAGGTTTGCGAAAGCAAACTGGAGGACCGAACGCGTAAGCTGTGCAACACTTTGCGATGACTTGTGGTTAGCGGAGAAATTCCAATCGAACTGGGTGATAGCTGGTTCTCCCCGAAATAGCTTGAGGGCTAGCGCTGGTCAATATGTATGTGGGGGTAGAGCACTGAATGGGGACCGGTGGAGCAATCCTACGGTTCCCAACCAAACTCCGAATACCACATGCACTTCCCAGCAGTCAGACCATGGGGGCTAAGCTCCATCGGTCAAAACGGAAACAGCCGTTGATCACAGACTAAGGTCCCTAAATCTACATTAAGTGTAAAAGGCGGTCTTACGACTCAAACAACCAGGAGGTTGGCTTAGAAGCAGCCATCCTTTAAAGAAAGCGTAACAGCTCACTGGTCGAGTTGTTTGGCACCGAAAATATACCGGGGCTAAATGTAGTACCGAAGTCGTGGGATTGCGGAGTCAAATCTGCAATCGGTAGGGGAGCATTCCCAACAGCAGTGAAGTCGGATCCGTAAGGACCGGTGGAGCGTTGGGAAGTGAGAATGTTGGCATAAGTAGCACAAATTGGAGTGAAAACCTCCAACGCCGTAAAACCAAGGTTTCCTGGGCAACGCAAATCGTCCCAGGGTTAGTCGGTCCTAAGGCCAACCCGAAAGGGGTAACTGATGGATGAGCAGGTTAATATTCCTGCACTTCTCATGGCGTCCGATGGAGGGACGCATTGCCAGATCTCGAGCGCTCTATGGATATGCGCGTCGAGAAGCCTGATCCGACAGTAGGCAAATCCGCTGTCACAAAGGAAAGGGTGGTCGAAATTCGGCTTAATCGCTGGAAATTCGAGAAAAGGTGGTGACCAGAAAAACTTCTAGGGTTAAGTCATGAGAACCCGTACCGGAAACCGACACAGGTGGTTGGGCACGAGTGTGCCAAGGCGAACGAGATAACCATCGTTTAGGAACTCGGCAAAAAAGTGGCCGTACCTTAGGTATAAGGCCTGCCACATCGAACCTTCGCAAGAAGGAGTAGATGGGGCCGCAGCGAGCGTCTTCTTTCCGACTGTTTACCAAAAACACAGGTCCCTGCTAAAGCCGCAAGGCGATGTATAGGGGCTGATGCCTGGCCAGTGTCAGAACGTTAAAGGGAGAGGTTAGCCAGAATTTATTCCGGCGAAGCTTTGAACTGAAGCGCTGATGAACGCCGGCGGTAACTATAACCGTCCTAAGGTAGCGAAATTCCTTGTCGGGTGAGTTCCGACCCGCACGAACGGCATAACGAGAGAGAAACTGTCTCAACGATGGACTCGGCGAAATTGCAAGTGGCGTGAAGATGCGCTGTACCCGCAGCTGGACGAAAAGACCCCGTGAAGCTTTACTACAACTTGATATTGGATTAGGACGTTTCATGTTCAGAGTAGGTGGGAGCCGCAAGGCGACGATGAGACACCACCCTTGAAATGTTTTAATTCTCACTTCTGATGCGGAATGGCTTCGGAAGGACAGTATCTGGCGGGTAGTTTGACTGGGGCGGTCGCCTCCTAAAAAGTAGCGGAGGCGTTTACAAAGATAGGCTTAGCCCGAATAGACATCGGGCTGGACGCGCAAACGCACAAGCCTGTTTTACTGCAAGACCTACAAGTCGAGCAGTCGCGAAAGCGGAAGTTAGTGATCCGACGATCCAATATAGGATGGTCGAAGCTCATCGGATAAAAGCTACTCCGGGGATAACAGGCTGATCGGACCCGAGCGTCCATAGCGACGGTCCGGTTTGGCACCTCGATGTCGGCTCATCGCATCCTGGGACTGAAGAAGGCCCCAAGGGTTTGGCTGTTCGCCAATTAAAGCGGTACGTGAGCTGGGTTCAGAACGTCGTGAGACAGTTCGGTCTCCTATCCACTGCGGGCGTAGAATATTGAGGGGGCGCTTCCTTAGTACGAGAGGACCGGGAAGCACGAATCTCTTGTGTACGAGTTGTCCCGCCTGGGGCATTGCTCGGTAGCGACATTCGGAACGGATAAACGCTGAAAGCATATAAGCGTGAAGCCGTCCCCAAGATTAGTATTCATAGATCCCTACGAGACGAGTAGGTTGATAGGTCGCAAGTGTAAGACCCGCAAGGGTTTGAGCTGAGCGATACTAATAGATCATCTCTACAACTACTGAAGCACGAGTGCTTCGAGCGAACGCAAGTTCGTAAGAAGGACTAGTACTTTCTACCCAAAAATCCGTCCGAGCGCGCAAGCGTTCGGAGTCGGAAACGTCATCATTCTGTATTCTTTGTTGTCCTCCCGACACGTGTCGGGACAAATCAAGGCGATACGATATCATAGTGATAACGTTTCCGGTGCTTCTACCGTACAGGTCACACCCGATCCCATCCCGAACTCGGAAGTTAAGCTGTATTGGGCTGATGATAGTTGGACCCAACTCGGTCCTGCGAAAGTAAGTCAGTGCCGGTTTATGTAAAAACCCCTCGAAAGAGGGGTTTTTGCTTTTTATGGATTTCTTGTACATCTGTCACCAACCCTTGACAGTTTTGTGGATTTCTGCTAGATTAACCATTGTCTCCGGGGTGTAAACCTCGGATCGCCAAGCGAAGCGGCCTGCTTCCAAAGTGAAGCTGGTCAATCCTGGTCACTGTAAGGGGCCAATACTCGCAACGTACTTGGAGGTTCCATGAAGGATCCGCCGAAGACGCACTGTCACACCTCTTTCTGAACCAACCTCGGCGCCGGCGACAGGCTCCCCAGACGCGCGGACATGCGGTCCGCGTCGCCTCGGGGCCAACGCCCACCAAGCACACGGAGGAACCGTGAAGAGCATCCAAGCACACCCACTGATACGCTAGTCTGTCGCGCATCGCGAGGAGCTTCCCCGCGTCTCACTCTGCGAGTGGGACGCAAGAGAAGCATTCCTCACCCTCACCCTCACCCACGTACCGAGGATCATTCGCGGCTTTTGCTGCGACGCCATCCAGGCAAGGCATGAACCCTGGCGATCCGTACGTGCACACTCGCCTTCGACCAACTGGTCGGCATCACGCCAGCTCGCTAGCCGCAGCTACCCTCGGCGCGCACCGTGCGCCCCGACCGCTCCGGCACGACACGGCTACGATCCGACACCGCCGTTCGCACGGCAAGAAGGCACTGAGCCGCTCCGCATCTCTCGCGGGCGGCTCTTTAACTTTGTAAAAAATACTTCAAGGCACTTGATCAAAGTCGAAAAAAATGATACACTGATATCGATAAAGAAAGCGCGATCCTTCCACCATGATTTTGACCTTGGACGGACTCGGCTTTTGATTGTGCGAGTTCGTTTTGTTTTAGAAAAGGAAACTAAAATAAAAAAAGTATGGCGATGTGTTTGTGTGCGGGCGAGTTGTGCGTATGCGAGGCCATTCATGTGCCTCCTAAGCTTCCTTTTTGGAAGAAACACGACCGTCCAGTACATGGATTTATCGCGTGGATGGCCGTGATAAACATGGCGCTTATCGCCTGGCTGCCGATTGCCATGTATGCGCAAGCGCCCGAACAGATTGATGACGCCACGTTACCGGCCGTCGTTTCTGGCGTAGATTCGTGTGTTCGCCAGTGTGAAGCCCAAAAGAGCCTTTGTTCTTTGAATGCGGCAACAAGCACGCAAGAGCAGCGAAGTGTCATGTGTGATACACGTGCCAAGGATTGTTACGCACGGTGCGCGCTCGCCCCACAACTTGGCCTGCCTTCAAAAGAAGGGAAGTCGACAAAGGAACTGAAAAAAGATTCAAAAGAATCTCGTAAAACGGGATCCGCATCATCTTCAGCTGAACGCAGTCTTGAGAAACGTGAGTTGCAAAAAAAGATTTTGACCGCCAAAAAGCGCATGTCAGAATTTTCGCGCAACCTTGCTTCAATCAAACGGAAAATTGCGGAGCTAGAAAAAAAGGGCATGACGGTTCCGCCGGGTCTTAAAGAGGCGATCCTGAACGGCGAAAAAATCGCATCAGACCTGAAAGCCGTAGACACGACGGAAGAGGCGGAGGATCTCCCTGAAATTCAAGGATCGATGGAGTTAGTTGCCGGAACATTGAAGGGCAGCCTTGGCGTGTTGGAAAAGCAGCGCAAGGCTCCTCAGAAGTTTGCGACGCTCGAAAAACAGATGCGGCAGTTTGATCACCAGGTCGCGACGGCAAAAAAAATCTCAGGTGAAAATGCCGACTTGGCGACTCAGATAACCGCGGTGGAAGAGGCTCTGGCGAGTCTTAAAGACACCTACCGCCAGGCGCACGATCTCATTGTCGCAGGTGACGTTGATGGTGGATACGCGCTTCTTGATGGGCAAGTACCGAGTCTCGTGAAAGCTTATAAAGAGGCCTTAAAAGCGCTTTACGCGGCTCGTTCCCAGAAGACTAAGTAACAGGTCTTGGCGGTTTCAACCGTGACTGCTAAGGTCAATACACACCTGTTTATGGAGGCGCACATGCTCGATCCATGGGTCATTGAGAAGATCCTTGAGAGGGAAAGGGAGCGTCAGCGTAGGCAGGAGGGCGAGCAGCCTCGAGTTCCAGCCGACGACCCACGCGAGAATCCAGACACCGATCCTCGCGAGAAAACCCCGAAGCCTGGCTACGAGATGCCGAACCAGGACGGTAGCAAGAAGCCTGATACGGGCGACCGCGGCGTTGCGGATATCCCGCTTGGCGAGATGGACATTCCAAAAGAGGATTCAGACGCGCCCTGATCTCAGGGCGCTTTTTTCTTGCCAGAAGTTGCCAACGGCAGTGCTCTCACGTAAGGTGGTTTCAGTTCTTCGAGGAGGGCATCATGAGGCATAGCGGTAAAGTTCTTTGGCCCGTCCTTAGCCTTATCCTGATCCTGGGCGCGTGCGCTCCGAATACCTTTCGTGCGCGCGGAACGGTTTTACACCCGCTCCATGATCCGAAAGCAGACAATCCAGAAGAAGGACGTGCGCCGCTGCTCCTCGTGATCACACGCAAGGAAACACGCGTACAGGTGAAGCACACCATCGTCGGCCCGCAGAACAGACCAATGGCACTCAGGTTTCTTGGCGAGTTCTGCGAGATCCTGCCTGACAAGACCACGACGACGCGCATCATCTTCCAATGCCTACTCTTCTCCAACTTCAAGGATGAGTTGGTGGAGATGAAGCAGAGCTTCTCGCTGAAACTCCCGGACGGCCGTAGGCTCAAAGGAGAGCTGCATGCGAAGGACCGTCTGCAGGACCACAGCGCCACGATTACAGGCGCTCACATGCAGACGCATCTGGTTGTTCAGGATCACGAGACTGGCAGAGCCAGACGTTACCAACATGTGGAAGAGGTCGCGAATGAGTTTCCGCTGTTCTCGCGGTCATTCAAGATTGTCTTCTATGCCGAAGGTACTGGGGATCTCAGCAGGATTCTCGAACCCGGCACTGCCTATGTTGAGCTCCAGATCGACGGCTATCAGCGTCGCTGGATCTATCACTTCGACTTCACAGACGACCCCAATACCGCGATGCGGTGGTGGATCGAGCACATGGAATAGGACCCGGCTTCGGCTGGGTTTTTTTGCGGTTTGATAAAGCGGCCAGGAGCAGGTACGTTGGAACTACCTATGTGTGGAATTGTCGGATACATCGGAACGCGTCCCGCTCTCCCCATCCTGATTCGCGGGCTGCGGTCTCTTGAGTATCGTGGGTATGATTCCGCCGGCGTTGCTCTGCCGTCGAAGGAAGGGTTGCATATTTTCAAAACCGCAGGTCGTATCGACCGCTTGGTTGAACGTCTGGATGGCTGCGCTGATCGTGAAGCGACGATCGGAATCGCACATACGCGCTGGGCAACTCATGGCGCTCCAACGGAAGCGAACGCGCACCCTCACACCGACTGCACTGGAAAAGTCGCAATCGTGCACAACGGCATTATTGAGAATTATGCTGAACTGAGACTGTGGCTTGAAAAAAGCGGCCACACGTTTACATCAGAAACCGATACGGAAGTACTCGCGCATCTCATCGAGGAATATCATGATGCGGATCTGACCGAAGCGGTCCGGCTTGCTCTGCGACACTTACGCGGAGCCTATGGTATCGCGGTTATGCACGCTGAGCATCCGCGAGAAATTGTCGTCGCTCGGCTTGGGAGCCCGATTGTGATCGGGGTCGGCACGAACGAACTTTTGGTCGCTTCCGACCCGGCGGCTTTGGTCGGAATCGCGCGCGACGTGATGTATCTGGATGACGGCGAAATGGCGCTCCTGAATTCTTCAGGAGTAAACGTGACCACCTTGCAAGCGGCACGCGTCGACAAGGCCGTGCAGTCTATTCAGTGGACGGAAAAGGAGATTCAGAAGGGTGGTTATGCTCATTACATGCTCAAAGAGATGTACGAGCAGCCCGAAACGGTGCGCGCGGCTCTTCGAGGCCGCCTCGCCTCGGATGGGGAAGTGACGCTCGGAGTGTTTAACGACCTGCGTTCCGCACTCAAGGATATGAGGCGCATTCAGATTGTGGCGTGCGGTTCTGCCTATTACGCCGGATTGGTCGGCGCGCAGATGATCGAGCGCTTGGCAAAAATTCCGGTTTCCGTTGATCAGGCTTCGGAGTATCGCTATCGAGAACCAGTGCTTTCGAATCGCATCGCCTTGCTCGCGGTTAGTCAGTCCGGTGAAACGGCCGATACGTTGGCAGCCATGCGGCTGGCAAAAAGCGCCGGCTTGCTGACGATGGGTATCGTGAACACGGTCGGTTCGACGATCGCACGCGAAGTTGATGCCGGTATCTATAATCACGCAGGCCCCGAAATCGGCGTCGCTTCAACAAAAGCGTTTATCTCGCAGCTTACGGTCTTTCTGCTCTTTGCTCTGGCGCTCGGGCGCGAGCGTGGTCTGCCGTTGGCTGAAGCGAGAAACGTCGCTGCGGCGCTCGAGGCCTTGCCGGAACAAATTGAGAGCGTGCTGAAGCTTCGGCCCACAATTGCTGAGTGGGCAGCTTCGATCGCGGAGCGACCGCATGCCATGTTTTTGGGGCGCACGCTGCATTACCCTATTGCCTTGGAAGGCGCGCTCAAATTGAAGGAAGTCTCTTATCTTCATGCTGAAGGCTACGCTTCGGGAGAGATGAAACATGGACCGATTGCGATGATTGAACCAGGATTTCCCGTCATTGCACTGGCCCCACATGACGCGGTGTTTGAGAAGATTAAAAGCAACCTAGAAGAAGTGCACGCGCGCGGCGCAAAAACGTACGCAATTACGACACCGGAAGGTTTTCATGAGTTGGGCCGCGCGGCGGACGTCGTACTCAAAATTCCTTCGACGCACGCGGTCATTCAACCGATCTTGTCCGTGCTGCCGCTCCAAATGCTTGCCTATGAAACGGCGGTCGCTAAAGGCCTTGATGTCGATAGGCCTCGCAATCTCGCAAAGTCTGTTACCGTTGAATAATCATGAAATCCATTGTCACAATCGGCGGAGGAACCGGACAATTTACTTTGTTAACGGGTCTTAAAAAATACCCCGTGAAACTCACGGCGGTTGTTTCGATGGCTGACGACGGCGGTTCGACGGGAGTCTTGCGAGACGAGCTGGGCGTGCTTCCACCCGGGGACGTGCGTCAGTGTCTCGTTGCAATTTCAGAAGCAGATACCATTGTCCGCGATCTTTTTAACTATCGTTTTGAAGTCGGTAGCCTCAAAGGTCATAATTTTGGCAACATCTTTCTTTCCGCGCTTGAAAAAATTTCAGGAAACTTTGACGAGGCGGTCCGAGTTGCCGGCATGGTGCTTGCGACACGTGGTACGGTTATTCCCATCACGACGCAGAACACGCGTTTGGTCTGCGGTCGAGGCGAGGTGTGCGTGCACGGACAGTACGCGATCGAGAACGCGGAACTTCCAAAAGATCCCGAACTGCATCTTGATCCGGAAGTGTACGCTAATCCGAAAGCGATTGAGGCAATCGAAGCTGCTGACTGTATTGTTATCGGACCCGGAAACTATTATTGCAGCATCTTACCGACGCTTCTTGTGAAAGGTGTGGCCGAGGCGGTACTTCGTTCGAAAGCCAGAGTTGTCTACAACTGCAATTTGATGACAAAAAAGGGGCATACGGACGGGTTCACGGTTGATGACTTTGTTGCTGGAATCGAGAAGCATATCGGAAAGAATCGTATCGATTTTGTCACATCCAATGGGGCGGTGCCGGAACAGGAACTGTTAGATCGCTATGCCGCAGAAGGGGAGTTCCCTGTTCCCATCGTCGAGCCAGGCATGAAAAACACGCGCCAATACCTCTCGGCGGATCTTATCTCGAGAACAATTCCGCTCTTAAAAGCAGGGGATCCGATTCGCCGCACGCTTATTCGCCATGATCCCGAGGTTCTGGCCGCACTCATTATTCGCAATTGTCTTGGTGGTCTATGAAAGGCACGATTGTTTTTGACTTTGATTACACTCTTGCCGATACCACGAGGTTTAAGAAGGCTCTGGAGATTGCGGACGATGAGGCGGGCGTTATTGAGCGCATGTCGGAGTTCCTGTTTCCAGAGTCAATTTCAGTGCTCACTCGTCTGAAGGAGGATGGTTGGAACCTGACGCTTGTAACGATTGGTGACCCTGCATGGCAAGAAAAAAAGGTCTTGTCTTCCGGACTACACAGCTATTTTGAAGATATTGTTTACACGGCGGAGCCGAAGGAGACGCACGCTGAGAAGTATGCCGAGTGGCCACAGCCACTTGTCTTTATCAATGATCACGGTGGAGAACTAGATGCGATAGCGATGGTGATGCCGGGCGCACGTCTCATCGGCATGAGTGGCCCGAAACCACTTCCAAGCACACAAAACGTGCCTGTCTGCGGCACGTTAGAAGAGGTGTACAAAGTGGTCGCAAACATGTAAGGTGTCGCAACTATGAGTATTCGTGTCGTTATTCTCGCTGCTGGAAAAGGTAAGCGCATGGGCCCATCAGAGCTCCCGAAAGTACTTCATGAAGTACTCGGTAAGCCGATGTTGGGATACGTGCTTGATGCGGTCGTTGCCTCGGGTGTCGACGAAAAACCAGTTGTCGTCGTCGGGCATATGGCTGAAAAGGTGAAGGAGGTTTGCGAAGATCGTTGTGAGTATGCCGTACAGTCTGAGTTGAAGGGGACTGGCGACGCCGTCATGCGTGCACAACCGCTTCTTGAAGGATCGGTCGACGACGTGATTGTGTTGGTCGGCGATCAACCGTTTACGAGCGCTGCGTCCGTTCGCAAACTTGCAGACATGCACCTCGCAAGCGGCGCGACGCTTACCATCGGCACGGTTACCGTTTCTGATTACGAAGAATGGCGTAAACCGTTTGCTGATTTCGGACGCATTGTTCGTGGCGAGAACGGCGCCGTTGAGCGTATTGTTGAGGTGAAAGATGCGGCTCCTGACGTGCTGGCAATTCGAGAGGTTTTTCCCAGTTTTTACTGTTTTAAGGCAGCGTGGTTGTGGGAAAGCCTAAAGACACTTACGACCGATAACGCCCAGGGCGAGTACTACCTGACAGCGCTGCTTTCCAAGGCTATTACGGACGGCGAGCAGGTGACGACAGTTCCTATTCAGCCTGAGGAGGCGCTCGGTATCAACACGACGGAACAGCTTGAGATTGCTGAACGATTGATGAGGGAGAGAAAATAATAAAAAGAAAAACTTCCGCAAGCATGGAGCGGAAGTTTTTTCTTGTAAGAAGATCTTAGATCTTCTTCTTCTTTGCAGCCTTCTTCTTACCACCCTTCTTCGCGGCTTTCTTTTTCTTTGCCATTCGAATCACCTCCTCTTTAACGATGTTGATCGCTTAACGCGATCTTCGTACATTCACAGTATAACATAATTTCCAACTGTGAAGACGTGTCGAGACGCGAACTGTGGATAAAATTCACGACGCACGCTTATAATCGTCTGCAAGACGTTCGATATCATCCTCACGACATTCTCCTTTTTGCAGTTCAAGAATCAAGAGAGGGATCGATTCTTGATTTGAAACGCGGTGCGTCTGCGTTAGACCGACGCGCATCATGTCGCCCGGAGCGATTGCGCGTTCGGTGCCATCAAGCTCAAAAACTCCATTTCCACTAATGACGATCCAGAATTCCTCGCGCTTGAAGTGGCGCTGCAAGCTCAATCTGTGGCCCGGAGCAACTTCAACGAGCTTCACTAAGAAATCCTCGCTTCCAAAAAGATTTTGGAACCCACCCCAAGGACGAATTTCCGTCGGATTTTGAATGGTGGCCATAGGAGTATTAGAGCTTGCCCGCACCGTTTGGGTTATACCCCCCGGCAACTTCTGCGCCATCCGTGAAACCATCATTATCCGTATCGCCCAGTTTTGGATCGCTGGAATAACGGGCCTCATCCGCGTCAGAAAGTCCGTCGCCGTCCCAGTCGTTCGTGTCGCAGGTAAGCGATACGATGCCGTCCTGACTGGCGCATTGCGGTCCCTCCGTCAGTTGACCAGCGCCTTCAGCCAGCGAGAATTGAAGTGTGTAGGTCATACCATCCTTACTGCGATAGAGATAGCTGGCTGACGCGGGAGAAGGTTCGCTCGGCACGTTTCCCAAGTACACGGTTCCGTTGCAGCTCGCGCTCGTCGCGACCCACGCCGCCTTTCGGTTTGAGAGGCAGAGTACGCTTGCGGACTTGCCGCCGACGATGATTGGTTGAGCGGCGATCGGGTAGGCGTTCGCTTCAGAATACCCCAACTCAAGTGCTGTCTGAATCTGATGAATGTTGTCGATGCGCTTTGTTGCCGTGCTCCTTGTGTCGTTATCAGATGAGCTCTCCATCGCGCCGCCCATGAGTTCACCAAAAATTTCCTCAAACGTTTTCGACTCTTTTGGAGCTTCAATCGTCGGCGTCTGGTTGAAATTTTTGAGTTTCAGATCAAACGCCAGAGTGCCTTCCGCCGGCACGTCTTCCGATTCCTTTGCAGTCGCTTGGAGTGAAAAGCGAGTTGGCAGACCGCTCTCTTTTCCGATCCACATTTCAAGCGACGTAATATTCAGCTGCTTGGAGAACCGTTCGTAATCATCGTTAAACTTTTCGTACGCAAGAGAAGCCTCACCGTCCATGATCTCCTGTGTCTTGATCACAAATTCTTTCAACGCGTCTTTTTCAATTGCCAAGCGGTAGTGCAGCGAGGATACACCATCAACCTCTTCTGCTTTCAGTGTTTCCGTTACGCGAATTGGCCGCGTTTGCGCGAACGCAAGCTTCAGCGCTTCCGTTTGCTCCGCTGTGACCTGCTTCTTCGTCGTTTCAGGCGTCGCAGTGTTCGAAGCGAACTGTTTGACGAGGCTCTTTGGGTCAATCTTTATCCAGGTGCCGACGATCGGCGACAAGTCGATAAACATGTTCGAAGGAGCGTCGGTGAGGCTGAGATACGTGGCCTCGGGGAGCTGGAGAACGCTAAGACCCACAATCGGAGAACCGTTCATGACTTCCGTACTGGCGATCTTTACGTTCATTTTTGACTTTGTCTGGGCTCGATCCAAACGGTCATAGGCACCTTCGAGCGTAAGAAGGAGCTTCATCGGCTTTTTACTGTCATCTGAAGCTCCAAGGATCGGCAGAATCGTCATGGCACCAGAGCTTGTAGCGCTGCTCGTTGCCTCAATTTTCAAACTGGCAGCGTACTCTACGGCATTGAGATCGATCATGGCGCTCAAAGCCTCACCCACAATTTTGTCGGGGTTCGCTTTGAAATACAGGAGATAGGTCGCGGAAGCCCCGCCGACCACCGCAAGAACGCCAATCACAACACCAACAAGTAAACCCCACCGTTTCGGTGATGGCGCGCTCGTGATTGATCCTGAAGCTGCAGTTGGTACTGCTGGCGTGCCCAGGGCGGCTTGAATGGCAGACTCATCCCAACCGGTTCGCTTCAGGTCTTCATGGATCGCGTCGATAGATTCGCCAGTTGAAAGACGCTGGCGAACGTATTCATTCAGTTGGGGAGAGTTCATATGCTTGCATTGTAAGGAGAAACACCTTGGCCCGTCTATGTTACTATATGGGTACAGCTCAGTCTTAACTTTACTGTATGACACGCAACTGGAAGTCCTGGTTGGCGTCTGCCTCCGTACTACTGCTCGTTGGAGCGGGATGTGCCGGGTACGACGATCAGAGCGCGACCCCCGAGAAGAGCAAGAACGACAAGACGGAGGTTGAGACCACGAAGGACAGTTCGCTCGATGCGAGCGTGGACGCTGGTCTCGAGGCCGCGTTTGGCGAGGTTGATGCCTCCACGAAGGAGGAGCTCAAGGAAAATTCCGACGCGGAGATTATCACCAATGATTCCGCAGAATTGAATGCCTATGGCAAAGCGTATGATCAGAATGAACTCTAAGCGAGCGGTTGCCGGCGCCGCAGCCGGAGTGGCTCTGTTGCTTTCGTCTGCTCTGCCAGCTTTTGCGCGAGAGCCCCGTGTCAACGAGCCTGTGAATCTGGGCGTTCGGGCCGAAGGTACGGTGAACATCTGTGAACGTATCACCCAAGCTTCAGAAAAGCTTTTGGAGAAACTTGATGAACGGCGCGTTGAGGTCGATAAGCGACGCGACGAGCGAAAAGAGGATGTTACGGATCGCCGCTCCGAGCATAGGGAAAACGCCACCGAACGTCGCGAGAACTGGAGTACGCGGTGGGACGCGCTCGTGCTTGAGATGCAGGCCAAGGCCACCACGGACGTCCAGAAGGCTGCAATCGCTCAGTTCAAGATCGATATGCAGGCGGCTTTCAATGCCCGTCAGGCCTCTCTTGATGCCGCGAATAGTGTTTTCCGTACGGGACTCGATAAGGCCGTTACGGACCGCAAAGCGGCCGTGCAGACCGCGGTAGATACGCTCAAGAACAGCGTAAAAACCGCTATCGCCAAAGCGAAGGCTGACTGCGAAGCGGGTATCGAAGGTGCGACGGTGAGAACCACTTTGAAGGCCAGTTTGGACGCGGCACACGCCAAGTTCCGCGCGGACGTGCAAGCAGCCGACAGGATCGGAGCCAATGCGCGCGCCTTGGCTGAGACACGCCGCGCTGCCGTCGAGAAGGCAAAGGAAGTGTTCAAGGCCGCAGCTCTTAAAGCACGCGACGTCCTCAAGGCCAAGCTGAAGGTTGGCACGACGACTTCCGCGACCACGACTCAACCGTAGAGCTTTCTCACGGTTGCAGATACAAAAAGACCCCAACAGTTGGGGTCTTTTTGGTGGACCGCGTCGGACTCGAACCGACCACCCCCGCCTTGCAAAGGCGGTGCTCTACCAGATGAGCTAGCGGCCCAGGACGGGGTTACAATAGTGGTTTTTGCTTTTTTGGTCAATAGAAAAAAGCAGCCTAGGCAGGCTGCATGAGTTCGTGGAACCGGGCGTGATCGAGGGTGCCGCCATGTGCGACTTGCAGGGTATTCCAGCGGAGGACCTGCTCGACCATGTCTGGGTGTGCGTCTTTGTCCTTCAGCGGCAAAGGCGTGCTGAGGATGAGCTCTCTCAGACGCTCGATGGTCTTTGGGGAATAGCGCCTCCACTCCGCCGAGGCGTCGAGCATGTAGAGCGCTGAGGGTCTTGAGAAGAACTCCGGACCGCGAAAGCCATCGATGCCGACCAGGCGACCGTGCTTTCCGCAGCCGCAGAACTCCGCAGCTGCCTGTGAGCGCAGTGGCGTCCCGGTTCGCATGGACTCTGCTTTGAGCATGGCGTAACGCGGATCGTGCTCAAGGCGGATCATGTCAGCGGTGATCTCAACGCTCTCGCTCAGGACTGTGAGCTGGATGACGGGACCGTCAGTACCGTCGTAGAGAACGGCGGTTGGGGTCTGGACCTTCCCGTATCCCGGCATCATGATTTCCAAGATCGAGAATTCATCGCCATTAGCAAACCACGCTTTGAGCGTGATATCGACAAGTTCTGCCTTAACAAGGCGCATGTACCAATCTCTGAAATCGTCGTCCATGTCTGCCTCCAGCCAGGACGCTACTCGAAAAACCATGATGTGTCAATGAAAAACCGCAGTCAGTTGTTTGGCTGCGGCGCGTGGCGGAGCTGAGGTATGGGGGCCTCGAGCATCTCAACGTAGTCGTGAAAGTCGGATTGGGCGAACTGACCAAGGCAGTTGGTTACGGCGGCGGCTTCATTCCAAGTCGCGATATGCTCGCGAAGTTTCAGATCAACGCAGGTTTCACTGCCGTCTTGTCCATCGATGTCGCTGGCATCCTCAACGTCAGACATGCGCGAGTGGTAGATCACCAGCATGAGACTGCGCAGTTTGTCTTCCGACAAGGCGCCGCTTCTCATGGCGAGCTCGAGAAGCGCGAACGCGATGCACTTACTGCCAACTTCGACGGGTATGTCGTTGGGCGTTCCGACAAAGCGCCCGTGCTTTCCGCATTTCACGCAAAGGGTGAACGTCAGCATGGCGCCTCCTAGGGTGCGGTCGCTAGTTCTACGATACGGCCATTTCTCGTTGGCGGTCAAGGTCTCATGGGGTATGCTGGAAGTAGCTATGGAACTCCTGTTCCTCGGAACCGGGCCGGCCGAAGCGATCCCGCGCATGGGGCACGATGACGCGCTTTGTCGGGACGGATTGAAACCGCAATCGAAAAGCCGACGCTTGCGTTCGGCGGCGCTCCTGCGTTTGCGCGAGACGTCCATTCTCATCGACGCAGGGCCGGACATTGGGTATCAGCTCGCATCGCACCGCGTGCAGCATCTTGATGCTGTGATTCTTACGCACGCACATCTCGATGCCGCGGGCGGGCTCCGCGCCCTTGGCGAGTGGGCATCAGCGAAAAAACGCATGCTTACGATATACACGGAGGCACCGACGCAAAAGCGCTATGGCACGTTTCCTGGTCTTGAATACCGATTTGTAAAGTCCGGAGCCACGGCCAAAATTGGCGCTCTTTCTGTGAGATTCTTGCGCGTACGGCACAGTTTGCAATCAGGGTTTCCGACGTTCGGCTTCCGTATCGGCAAATTAGCCTACGCAAGCGACGTCGCTTCGATTCCTTCTCAAACCTTGAAACAGCTGCAAGGGGTTCGTACACTCGTTCTTGATGCGGCCTTTTGGTTCGCACAAAAGTATCGTGGACATCTGACGCCGGACAAATCGATCAAATACGCGCAGTGGCTTGGTATCGAACATCTCGTCCTGACGCAGACAGGTCATACGTATCCGCCGCACAACGAAGCGGAGCGTGTACTCAAGGCCTACGCAGCTGTGCACGCGCCAGACATGAAGCTGTCGTTGGCCTATGACGGATTACGTTTGCGAAACCCATAAAAAAATCCCGTTCAGAGCATTGGGCTCGTGAACGGGACGGCTAGTCCGACGCGGAGACGATCCTCCGCGGCATCAAGGTAGTCGAGCAGCCACCGCGCCAGTTGCGCGAGGCCTAGGTGATACGAAGCGAGAGCCGCTGGTCGCTCGGCGTAGGCTCCTACGACGAGGATCGCGTTGTAGAGGCTGACGTAGACGGTGTGGGCGCGATAGTGGGGGAACTCGATGTTGAGGATGCGACCGTTCGCGTCGTGGTCGCAGGACCAGCTTTCCATATGCATGGAGAGCGGCTCGGTTACAGGCAGTTGCTTCGCGTAGTGCATGGTGGCGCGAAGCAGGCCGCCGTCCTCTTCAGCTTCGATCAGAATGGAATGCGGCAGGTGTTCCGACCAAGCTGACGCTTCCGGAGGATACGCTGGTACAAGGATCGTTTTGTACATGAAAGCCTCCTGACTTGAGCATACCAAAAACTCCCCAGACATGTCGTCAGGGGAGTTTTTATGTTACGGCAGGGGGACCAGGTTGCTTGGAGTCTTGCCGGCGAGCGTGTCAATGATACCTTGAGCGGCGATCTTCGCCATCGCATCGCGCGTTTCGATGGTGGCCGAAGCGGTATGCGGAGTGAGCGTGACGTTGGGGAGCTTGGCGAGACCGGGAACAAGCTTTGGTTCGAATTCGTAAACATCGAGTCCGGCGGCAGCGATATGTTTGGCTTTGAGCGCGGAGACCAAGGCTTTTTCGTCGATGACTGGTCCTCGCGACGTGTTCACGAGAATAGCTGTCCGCTTCATCATCTTCAGTTTCTTGGCGTCGATCATGTGGCGCGTCGTAGGCAGGAGCGGCACGTGGATCGAGACGACATCCGAGGTTTTCAGTAATTCTTCGGCAGTCGCGTATGTTGCGCCGAGTTCCTTTTCAAATTGTTCGTTGCGCTTCACGTCGTAATACAAGACCTTCATGTCCAAGCCGCGAGCAGCGCGCCGCGCGACGTCGGCTCCGATGCGTCCGAGACCAAGCACGCCGATCGTTTTTCCTGTGAGCTCGGTACCGAGCAAGAGCTCCGGTTCCCAGCCCTTATATTTGCCGGCGCGCGTGAAGCGGTCTGATTCGCAGACGCGCTTGGCGGCCGCCAGAATGAGAGCGATCGCATGTTCGGCCACGGCAACGTTCAGGACGGTCGGGGTATTGGTTGCGACCACGCCGCGTTTCTTAAAGGCCTTGAGATCGAAGTTGTCATAACCAACCGCGTAGTTGGCCACGACTTTGAGCTGCATGCCCGCGGCAATGAAAAACTCTTCGTCGATCTTGTCGGTGAGAAGCGAGAGAACAGCATCGCAGCCTTTCGCGGCTTTGAGCATCACCTTGCGCGGCATGACCGAACTCTTGTTGTGCAGTTTGACCTTGTGGCCAGCGGCTTTGAGCAGATCGAGTCCCGCCTTCGGGATTTTGCGCGTGACGAGAATGGTGGCCATAGATTTAGGCTTTACCGGCGGAACCAAACAGTTCCATCTTATGTTTGACGACTTCGGTCATGAGCTTCTTGGCGGGTCCGACGATCTTGCGTGGGTCGATCGCTGTTTTGTCGTTGATCAGCGTTTCACGAACGGCAGCGGTAAAGGCGATGCGCAAGTCGGAGTCGACGTTGATCTTGTTGATGCCGCGTTTGACCGCTTCCTTGATGGCTTCGTCGGAGACGCCGTGAGCGCCATCGAGTCGAGCGCAGTCGCCGAGGATCGAGCAGTGCGTCTTCGTGCGTTCGACGAGCTCGGGGGAGATGCCTGAGGCTCCGTGGAGCACGAGCGGCATCTGTACGAGCTTTTTGATGGCGGAGATGCGATCAAAGTCGAGTATCGTTTCCCCCTTGAATTTGAAGGCTCCGTGCTGAGTCCCGACGGCAATCGCGAGCGCGTCACACTTGGTGGCCTTCACGAAAGCGAGGGCTTTTTCCGGGTTGGTCAGATGGGCGTCCTTCTCTGCGACGGAAACAAAGTCTTCGATGCCGGCAATTGCGCCAAGTTCCGCCTCAACCGATACGCCTTTCCACCATGCCCAGCCGACAACTTTTTTCGTGTTGGCAATGTTCTCGGCGTCGGGCAGAGACGAGCCGTCGTACATGACGGACGTGTATCCGCTGTCGATCGCTTTTTTCACGACGTCGAGATTCTTACCGTGATCAAGGTGGAAAACAACGGGGACGTCCGCTTTGGCGGCGACATCAACCATGGCTTTTAGATACTCCATGCCCGCGTACTCGACTGCACCTTCACTTGTTTGCACGATGACGGGGGAGCGCATTTCGACGGCCGCTTGCATGACCGCCTGAAGAATCTCAAGATTGTTGATGTTGAAAGCACCGACAGCGTAGTTTCCGGCGTGCGCTTTCGCTAAAACTTTTTTAAGGGTCGTGAGCATATCAGAACTTCACGGCGCGCGGCTTCGGATACTTCTTGAGCCATGCTTGAATTTGCGGCTTGGTGAGAAGACCCGCCTGCGGACCAACCTTCGTGATAACTGAGCCCGAGTTCATCGTGCCCCAATGCAGAGCTTCTGGAATCTGTTTGCCTTGGATCGTAGCGGCCAAGAACGCGGTGGCAAACGAATCGCCAGCACCCGTGCGCTCAACAACGGCTGTTTTTGTAATACCGCATTTCCAGAATGAAACACCGTCATGAGCGTATGAACCTTTATCGCCGTCAGTAATGACAACAATTTTTGATCCAATGCGCTTCATGGCGACGATCAGTTCCTTGATGTCGGCAATCTGTCCCACGAGACGCTGTGCTTCTTCTTTGTTAACGAAAAGTACCGAAGTTTCGGCAAGCAAAGGCCTGAGTTTTTCAAGACCCTCCTTGAGCTGGTGCGTGCCCGGATTGAATGCGAGCTGTGCGCCCGTTTTTTTCACGTGCGCCAGAAGCTCCATATGGAAGCCGAGATGGTTCTTACCCATCGAAGTCAGATAAAACCACTTGGTCGGCTTGAACTTCGGCATCTTGTACTTGCGATCGATGTGGTACACGAGAATGGTGCGCTCACCCTTGTAGTTGAGCACGACCGAGTAGTTCGATTCCTGTTTCTTGTCGATCTGCATGTACTCGCACGATACTTTCGCGTCGCAAACCGTCTCCATGATGTTCCGGCCGGTTTCGTCATTGCCGACAATCGAGTAAAAAGCAGCTTTGAGACCCAGACGGGAGGAGCCGACGGCATTATTCGCCGCATTGCCGCCGATTAAACGCTGCACTTTTTCAACCGGGATCTTGTCGGCGTACGACAAGCAGAGTTGGCAAACGTCTTTCTGGAGATTGCAAAGTACCGAGGCTTCTTTAAGCGACACGAAGACGTCGAGCGTGGCATCACCGACGGAAATGATGTCGTACGCGGGCAAGATCTGCTGCTTCAGCATAGGTGGAAAACTAGTGATTTCGCAGAAAGTATAACACAAACGCCCCGTTTCCGGGGCGTTCATGCTATCGCTGCGTTTTCCGCTTGTAAGCCTTTCGCACGGCCTGCCGAATGGCCGGGGCGTCCATGCCGAAATGGCGAAGCAGCTCATTTGGTTCGCCGGATTCCCCGAAAACATTGGGGACGCCGACGAATTCCTGAATTGTTGGTCGGGTCTTGGCGAGATATTCAGCCACCGCGCCTCCCAGACCTCCAGTGATCTGGTGTTCCTCGACCGTGACGATCGCGTCGCAGGCCTCGGCGGCGTGCAGCACGGCTTTTTCGTCGAGGGGTTTGATCGTGTGGGAGTTCACCACCATAACGTCGAGGCCTTCATCGGCCATCTGTTCGGCCGCGACGAGCGCCTGGTAGACCAGAGGACCGCAGGCGATGATCGCGACGTCTTTGCCGGAGCGGAGCGTTACGGCTTTGCCGATTTCGAACGGCGTTTCTTCGGTGGTAAAAACAGGCGATTTTTCTCGAGCGAAGCGCACGTAGCAGGGACCTTTGTATTCAGCAATCGCGAGCGTGGCTTTTTTGGCTTCCAACGCATCGCAAGGGGCGAGAATCACCATGCCTGGGATCGGCCGCATGATCGCGATGTCTTCGATCGCTTGGTGCGTTGCACCGTCGGGGCCGACCGAGACGCCGGCGTGGCTGCCAATGATCTTCACGTTCGCCTCGTTGAGGGCAATGTTGGTGCGCACTTGTTCCCAAGCGCGACCGGGGCAGAACATGGCGTACGAGGTGATGAAGGGGATCTTGCCGCCGAGGGCGAGTCCGGCTGCGCCCGCGGCCAAGAATTGCTCGTGGACGCCAACTTGCACGAAGCGATCCGGGAACTTCTTTTTGAAATCAGCGTTACGCGTCGAATCCGTCAGGTCGGCGCACACAACGACCACGTTCGGATTTTTTTCGGCTGCTTCAACAACGCCGTGGCCATAGCCGTCACGCGTCGGTTTCTGCTCGATTTTCGGATCGAGAAGCGGGTCGACCAATTTTGCTTCTTTGCGGATCATAGCTTGGCAAGTTCGGCTTTCAGCTGCTTTTTTGCGGCGTCGAGTTCGGCGTACGCAGCTTCCGCTTCACCGGGCTTAAAGGGTTGGCTGTGCCACAGGAAGTTGTTTTCCATGTAGGAGACGCCTTTGCCCGGGATATTGTGGGTCAAAATGCAGATCGGTTTATCGAAGAGCGACTTCGTGGCTTCGAATGCCGCCACGACCGCTTCGACGTCGTTGCCGTTGCATTCAACAACGTGCCAGTTGAACGCCTCGTATTTATCGCGGAGCGGCTCAAGCGGCATGATGTCCTCGGTGCGCCCGTCGATTTGAATGTTGTTGCGGTCGACGATGCAGACGAGATTATCGAGGCGATACTTGCCGGCGAAAAGCATCGCTTCCCAGTGGAGACCGGCTTCGTGCTCACCGTCGGATGTCTGGCAAAACACGCGCCACTTTTTCTTGTCCATCTTGGCGGCGTAGGCGAGCCCGGCGGCTTGCGCAAGCCCAGCCCCGAGCGGTCCCGAGGTCGTCTCTGAGCCTGGCAGCTTGAGGCGTTCCGGGTGTCCTTGAAGACGCGTGCCGAGTCGTCGGAGCGTCTTGAGTTCATCGACAGGGAAGTAGCCCGCTTCGGCCATGGCGGCGTAGCGGATTGGGCAGGTGTGGCCGTTCGAAAGAATCAGACGATCGCGATCTTCCCATTCCGGGTTCTTCGGATCGTGATTGAGCGCGTGAAAATAGAGCACAGCAAAAACATCAGCCATGCCAAGCGGTCCACCTTGGTGGCCGCTGCCGGCGTGCGAGACCATTTCAATCACGTGCCGTCGGAGCGTGTTGGCGATGAGTTCCAGTTCTTTGATGCGCTTGTCGCTTTGGTGTGACATATGGTAAGAAAAGTATAGCACAATCGCAGGTTTTCTCAGGAGGCCTTTCATGCGTGACGACGTGCATTTGGATGTCGGAACCCGCGTCATCAACACCAAGACCGGCAAGTTGGGAGAAGTCGCCGAGCCGCATTATCTGGTGCGCAAAAGTATGCCGCGCGAAGAGATCACGATCGCGTACGACGGCGAGCAGGGAAGTTACGGAACCCAGCGCTGCGACATCGCATACAAGGGCAGCGAGGCATACGAAACGGCGTTGAAGCGGTTCGGTCACGCGTCCTAGGTGCCGTACGCAAAAGCCCCGGTTGAACGGGGCTCTTTTATTCCTCTTTTTTTATTTCATCCGTCGCGACCAAGCCGCCTTGCGAGCGGAGCAGCGCGGCGTAGGCGCCATTCTTCGCGACGAGCTCGTCGTGGCGTCCTTGCTCAGCAACCCGCCCACCTTTGATAACCAAGATACGATCGGCGTCGCGAACGGTGCTGAGGCGGTGCGCGATGATGAACGTCGTGCGTCCGCGCATCAGGATCTCCAGAGAGCGCTGAATTTCTTCCTCTGTTTTACTGTCGAGGTTGGATGTCGGCTCGTCGAGGATCAGGATTTTCGGATTCCGCAGGAAGGCGCGGGCCAAGGCGACGCGCTGGCGCTGTCCGCCCGAAAGTTTCATGCCGCGCTCGCCGACGAGCGTGTCGTAGCCGTCCGGCAGGCTGGCGATGAACGGTTCAAGGCTCGCGAGACGCGCGGCTTCGCGGAGCTCTTCGTCGGTCGCATCTGGGCGTCCATAACGGATGTTCTCGCCGACAGACTCATGGAGCATCGGTAAGTCCTGCGGCACGAGGCCGATCTGTGAACGCAGTGAGCGAAGGTTCACGTCTTTTGCGTCGACACCGTCGTACAAGATTGTTCCGCTTTGCGGCAGGTGATAGCGGCCGATTAAGTCGATCAACGTCGTCTTTCCTTCGCCGGATTCTCCGACAAGCGCGATGCGCTCGCCTGGTTTTACCGAGAAAGAAATATCTTCCAGCACGGGCACGTCATCGCGGTAGCGATAACGAACATTGCGGAATTCCAGACCTCCTTTGATATCGGCATCACGTCCGGCGTCGTAAGCCTCCTCAGGCTCCTCCATGATTTTCTCCATTTCCTTTTGGTTTGCGGCCGCGCGAGTGAGGTTGCGCATCTGCCACTGAATCCAGCCAACGTGTCCGAACACGGTCAGAGCGTAGGCGGAGATCGCCGTAAATTGGCCGATGGAGAACGTGCCTGCATGAACGTTCAGAAGCGCGACACCGAGTACGAGTGCTGTGCCGACCTGAATGATCAGGTTTTGATTGTTGTGCATCTGCTCGTCGAGGGCGTTGTCGAAACGAACGGTCTTCATCAGCTTTTCACGGAGTGCCGCGAGTCGTGTCGAAAGACGTGCCTCTGCCGAGGTTGATTTCACGACAAGAATATTTTTGATCGCATCCCACGCCGTCGAACCGACTTCGCGATCGGCTCCGCGCCAGGCGGTTTGGCTTTTCATGGCAGCTGGCAGCGTGCGAATTTTTTCGAAGACGACGCCGGCAATCGAGAGACCGAGCAAGAGCGCGACTTTCCAGTCGAGCCAGGTGAGGTAGGCGAGAATCGCCACGATCGTGAGCGCCGTCGGACCAAGATCAAAAATGACGCCGCTGATGACATTCACGAGCTCGTCTTCGAATTTCGACAAGCGTTCCGTGACGTCGCCGCCGCGTTTGCCGTAATGGAAGGAGAGAGGTTTGCGGACAAGTGCCGCGACGGCTTCGAGCTTGTACGCGTTTACGGCTTCGTAGGCGATGTTGTTGCCCTCGCGGTTCAAATAGCCGCGCAGACGCGAGGCAAGATGTCCGAGAAGAAGCCAGGCGAAGATACTGCCAAGCACGATCCAGAGTGCTTCCTTGTGGCTGGCCGCGTCGATCGCTTTTCCGAGCGCAATAGGTGAGAGGAGGCTCAGAGCCGCGGCCGCAATCGCAAGCAAAGAACACCAAAGAATGGTCTTCTTATAGGGGGTGAGCAGACGAATGAGGAAGTGGCTAATGGCTCGCATAATAGGCCAGTATAGGCCAAAAAACACCCCTGGTCAAGGGGTGCTTTTCGATGGCGGAAGTTGTGGATTCGGTGGTGGCGCGCTCGGCGCAGTCCAGTCCGGAGGCGCCCAGGAAGCGGCAGCGGGGGAGACGACGTGGGCTTTTTCTTCGGGAACGCGCGTGATGATGAAGATGGCTGCAACGATCAACGCGAATGTGAGCGCGATCGCGGCGTGCGTGCGAGTACGCATGCTACTCAAGTTCAGCGTCCGCGCGCAGCGCCTCAATCGACTTGGCAGGAGCGCCGGAATTGAAGACAGCGCTGCCGGAAACGAGACGATCCACACCCGCTTCCGCCAGTTCGCGTGCGGTACCAACAGCAACACCGCCATCGACTTCGATCACGAGTTCGGGGAACTTCTCGCGAAGCTTGCGAACCTTCTCAATCGCGACGGTTTGGAATTCCTGACCCATCCAACCCGGATGCACTCCCATGACTTGCACAACATCCGCTTCAGAGATGGCGTCTTCAATAGAAGCGATCGATGTTTCCGGGTTAATTGAGAGCCCGGCCTCCATACCGTAGAGTTTGATCTGGCGAAGTACTTCAGCAGCATCGTCGACCGCCTCCGCGTGCACGATTGCGCGCATGCATCCGGCCACCGACCAGGCGTCGAGGCTGGCGAGCGGGTCTTTTACCATTAAGTGCACTTCGTACGCCATCGGCAGGCGCATGAGATCGATGCGTTTCGGGTCGGCCCAGGTGATGTTGTCGACAAAGACTCCGTCCATGACATCGATCTGCACCGTTTCGCAGAGATCGGTGATGGAATCGATTTTTCGGCGGAATTCTTTTTCGTCTTTGGCCAAGATGGCCGGAATGATCTCAACCATGGTTTTCGTAAGCGGCGATTTTTTCAATGCGACGCGCGTGACGACCATCGTCGGTGAATGGCGTGGCAAGGAAGGTGTCGACGATCGCGAAAGCATCATCTTCACCCGTGTTCCAGCCGGAGAGGCATACGATATTGGCGTTGTTGTGCTCGCGCGTTTTGATCGCCTCTTCGTGAGAGAGGGCTGTGACGGCGCGGATACCCTTCACCTTGTTGGCGGCAATGCAGACGCCCTGCGCCGATCCGCAGACCAGCACGCCGAACGACCCGGGGTTTTGAACAACCGCCTCGCCAACGGCAAATGCGTAATCCGGATAATCATCGGTCGGATTGAGCTCGGTGTTGCCGAGGTCCGTATATTCTTTTCCTGAAGCATCCAGATGGCGGATAACGGCCTGTTTAAGGCCAAACCCGGCGTGGTCGGAACCGAGGTAGATCATATGGCGCTAGTATACAACATTTCGACCATTTACAAGCCTTAAAAACCACTCTAATGTACCTTTATATCTCGCAAAAACACTTTTATGGCTGCCCCCAATTTCCCACAACTTGAAGAACAACTCCTCGCCGAATGGGAAGAAAAGGGAATTTTCAAGAAAACGCTTGAAAAACCAGCCCCAAAAGGCTCTTTTGTCTTTTTCGAAGGCCCCCCGACCGCCAACGGCAAGCCTGGTATTCACCATGTTTTGGCCCGCGCCTTCAAGGATTTGATCCCGCGTTTCAAGACGATGCAGGGCTACCATGTCGATCGCAAAGCCGGCTGGGATACGCACGGCTTGCCAGTCGAACTCGAAGTCGAGAAACAGCTTGGGTTGAAGAATAAGAAAGACGTCGAAGCCTACGGCGTCGAAAAGTTTAACGAGAAGTGCCGCGAGTCCGTCTGGAAGTATCTCGACGAGTGGGTGCAGATGACGAAACGCATGGGCTACTGGGTCGATTTGGAGCACCCCTACGTCACCTACAAGAACGAGTTCATCGAATCCGTTTGGAATATCGTCGCCGAAGTTGAGAAAAAGAATCTTCTCTACAAAGGCTACAAGATCGTCCCGTACTGCGCGCGCTGCGGCACAGCGCTTTCGTCGCACGAAGTCGCGCAGGGATATAAGGAAGTGACGGAGACTTCTGTCTACGTCCGTTTCAAGGTGAAGGACGAAGCGAATACCTATTTCCTCGCCTGGACGACGACGCCATGGACGCTCCCTTCGAACACCGCGCTCGCCGTCGGTGCCGATCTTGAATACGTCAAAGCCAAGAAGGGCGGAGATTTCTATTTTGTCGCGAAAGCTCGCGTTGGCTTGCTTGAAGATGCCGAGATTGTCGAAGAGTTGAAGGGTTCCGATCTCGTCGGACAGCAATACGAACCGCTCTATTCTTTCTTGCCGCTTGAAAAGCCAGCACACTGGGTCGTGGCGGGTTCGTTCGTTTCGACGACCGACGGCTCCGGCATCGTGCACATGGCTCCGTTTGGTGAGGACGACATGAACGTCATCAAGGAACACGATTTCCCTGTTTTGATGACGGTTGGTTTGGACGGCGCCTTCATTCCGGAAGTCACGCCGTGGGCCGGACGTTTCGTGAAAGATACTGATGCTGACATCGTGAAGGATCTTTCCGATCGCGGACTCCTCTACAAGGAAGAAAAATACACGCACGATTATCCGTTCTGCTGGCGCTGCTCGACGCCGCTCCTCTATTACCCGAAAGATTCGTGGTTCATCGCCATGAGCAAGCTGCAGAAGGAGCTTGTCGCTAACAACGAAAAGATCAACTGGGAACCGGCGCACATCAAGGACGGCCGCTTCGGCGAATGGCTGCGCGGTATCAAGGATTGGGCGATCTCTCGCGACCGCTATTGGGGCACGCCGCTGCCGATTTGGGAGTGCGAATGCGGTAAAACGCATGTCGTCGGCTCGCTCGCTGAAATGAACGAAAAGCGTTTCCGGAAGAACCGTTTCTTCATGGTGCGTCATGGTCGCGCGATGTCGAACCAGAACGGTTACATCTCGTGCTGGCCGGAACGAACGGATCTTGAAGTCCACCTGACGCCGGAAGGTGAAGCGGCGGTGCGTGCGACGGCTGAGAGAATGAAAGAAGACGGCGTTGATATTATTTACGCCTCCGATTTGAAGCGCACGACGCAAACCGCGCAGCTCCTCGCCGAGATCACCGGTGCCGAGTTGAAATTCGACCCGCGTCTGCGCGAAATCAATGTTGGCGTGTTCAACGGTAAGAGCGAAGAGGAGTACAACAAGCAGTTCGCATCGCTCGACGAAAAAATGACGAAGGCAGTCGAAGGAGGGGAGTGCCTCGAAGACGTCCGCGCCCGCATGGTTGCGGCGGTGCTTGAATACGACCGCACGCATGAAGGCAAGAAGATCGCCATCGTCTCGCACGGCGATCCGCTTTGGGTGCTCGACGCCGCACTGAGCGGTACGTGGAATGCCGGCGTGCTCGAAAACTTTGGCGCGCGCTATCCGGAAACGGGCAGTGGCCGCGAGTTTACCGTTCCGAACTGGCCGTTCGATCACAAGGGCGCTCTCGACGTGCACAAGCCGTTCATCGACGCTGTCACGATTGCGTGCGAATGCGGCAAAGAAATGAAGCGCGTGCCTGAAGTCATGGACGTTTGGTTCGACTCGGGTGCTATGCCGTTCGCGCAGTGGCACTATCCGTTTGAGAACAAGGAAAAAGTCGATTCTGGCGAAGCGTATCCTGCCGACTTTATTTCCGAAGCCATCGACCAGACGCGTGGTTGGTTTTACACGCTCCTCGCCGTTTCGACGCTTCTCGGCCGCGAACCGGCCTACAAGAACGTCATCTGCCTCGGTCATCTTTTGGACTCCAAAGGCCAGAAGATGTCGAAATCGAAAGGTAACGTGGTGAATCCGTGGGACATGTTCGCCAAGTACGGCGCTGACGCGGTACGTTTCCATCTTTTCACCGTGAACCAACCCGGCGAAGCCAAGCGCTTCGACGAGAAGGAGGTCGACGGCGTCATCAAGAAACTGTTCTTGATTCTTTGGAACGTGCAATCGTTCTGGAAAATGTATGCTGGCGAGAATGCGAAAGCTGTTGTTGAGGCGCCGAAGCCGGCACATACCCTCGACGCTTGGGTACTCTCCGAACTTTCGAGCGTCACCAAAACCGTCACCGATTGCCTGGAGAAGTTCGACGTCGTTACGGCTGGTCGCGCAATTGCTGACTTCACCAATGACCTTTCAACCTGGTACGTCCGCCGCAGCCGCGATCGTTTCAAGAACGGAACCGACGAAGAAAAAGCTTCTGCCATCGCGACGCTCGGTCACACGCTTCTGACCGTCTCCAAACTCCTTGCACCTTTCACGCCACACATCGCGGAAGGACTGTACCGCGAAGTCGGTGGAGAGAAGGAGTCGGTGCATTTGGACGAATGGCCGCAGGTCGGATCAATTGATGAGAATCTGACATCGCAGATGAAGCGTGTGCGTCAAGCTTGCTCGATGGGGCTCGAGAAGCGCGCGAAGGCTGGCATCAATGTTCGCCAAGTGCTTGCCGGTCTGGAGATCGAAGCAGAATGGACGTTCGAAGATTGGATGCTCGAGATCGTTGCTGAGGAAGTGAACGTTAAGAAAGCGACATACGAGAAAGACGACGAGTTTGAAGTCGAGCTCGACACGGAGCTCACCCCCGA
This sequence comes from Patescibacteria group bacterium, assembly GCA_041659045.1. Lineage (GTDB taxonomy): Bacteria > Patescibacteriota > Patescibacteriia > SG8-24 > DYFX01 > DYFX01. The sequence goes on along the minus strand of JBAZZB010000002.1, from coordinate 170,940 downwards.
ACTCAAGCGTGAAGGCGCCGCTCGCGAACTGACGCGCGCCGTGAACGCGCTCCGCAAAGAAGCGAAGCTCACGATCCAGGATCGCATCACGCTCCTTGTCGACGGACTCGACGGCTTCTGGAAAGAGGTCATGGGCGCGCACGGCACGGACGCCCTCACCGACGTCAAAGCTGATGCAATGAAAGAAGGCCTCGACGGCGCACTCGCGACAGGGGAAGTCGAGGCGGGGGATCAGACGCTGAAGATTGGTATCGCTAAGAACTGAAGAGAATGCGCCCGGGGTTGACACCCGGGCGTTTTTCTTTTAGGGTCGGTTCGGAGGTAAGCACGTGATCAATCATCGGAATGCCTGCTTCGTTCTCTACCGATCCGACGAGGATGGCACGCTCCGGGTCTATCTGACGAACACGAAAGATCCGGAGAAACTGCGCGGCGAGATGGTGGAGCTCGGCCAGCCAATCTCGACGCACGCGCCCGTGTTCAAGGATTCGACGGCGCACGAGGTCGCTCTGGCCTTCGATCGCACGTGCCATCACGGCCGGGCGACCGAGGGCTACGAGTTCACGCTCTTGGAAACCATCTTCTTGCTCGGCGCCGAGGCCGGACGCACGCTCGGGCGGAGAGAAACGCTCGAGGAGCGTGCCCGTGTCGCCGCCCAATCGATCGTTCTGCCGTCCCCCGAGGATGCCGCCACCGACTGACCTGCCGCCATTGCGCGCGCGGGTCTTTTTCTTTATTGTGTACGCACTATGCAAGACATCGGCAAGAAATATAAGAAGGTCGTTTTCGTCTGCACCAACCAGAAAGAAAACGGCAAAGAGTGCTGTGCCATGAAGGGTGCGAAAGAACTGCATCTCAAGTTGAAAGAAGAGATGAAGAAAACGGATTTAACGATTCGCGTTTCAAAATCCGGTTGCCTTGATCGTTGTACCGAGGGCGTGACCGTTTCGATTCAACCGGATGATGTTTGGTTGGGTGGTGTAACCGAGGCCGACATTCCGGAGATCGTGAAGAGGGCGACACAGTAAATGAAAAACCCATCGACGTGTGTCGATGGGTTTTGTGTCAGGCGGGTTGAGTGAAAGGAGCGCCGATGAACACGCCGCATGCCGGCAGGCCTTCTGTCGGAACACCGGCGGCCTGGAACGCTTCGAGTCCAAGATGTTGCGTGTGACGGAAGCCGCAGGCTTCGACGGCAACGCCGAATGTGCCGGCATCGTCAGTCGCTTCGATCGGAACGAGCGCGACGAAGCCGTCGAAGGGCGAGCGGAGCGGTCCGAAGACATGCGCGATCTTCTCGATCTCGCGGCCGGACCCAGCGACAATCGCGTCGCGAATCTCCTGCAGGCGGATGGGTGAGAAAGTCATCATAGGTGTGTCTCCTCGTGATCGGGAGTCTGAATATACGGATTTTAAGCCTTTTTGTCAAGATCGGGCTTGTGCCAAGTAGACATGGGCACGCGTTGACGCTTTGGATCGGTTGAGTCGCCGTTGCCGGATCCGCGCAGCTGCTCGATCAAACCCTCGTATCCGGCGGTCATCATGATTTCCTGACCGAAGTTTTCGATGTGCATGGCGTCTTTCTCATCCATACCTTGCGTCGAGAGTCCGAAATCAATAACGAAGACATCTCCGTTATCGGAGATCATAACGTTCTTCGGATGAAAATCGCGATGCCAGAACTTCTCACGCTTGGAAAGTGCCGCAAACGCTTGGATGGCTTTGAACTGGTCTTCCGTCACAATAGCGGACTGCTTACGATAGCAGTTATCCCACATGGTTTTTTCGATTTCCTTGTGGCGACCATGCTGGTAGTACTGCGCCATGTCCGTGCGACGGATCAAAAAGTCTTCAACGTACGAGTCGTCAGGGTGTTGAGCAAGATCCTCAGCATCGCGCTCAGTAAGCCGTCCGCTGGCAATGCCTTCCGTGCGCAAATAGTTTTCCATCAAAAGACGCCAGAGGGTTTTTCCGCGCACGCGCTCCATGACAAGCACCTCGTTGTCACCTTCACGCACGTAGCCGATCGGCTCCGGTACGCGTACGCGCGGCGCTTTCGGATATTTCGTTTTCCAACCTTCTGTCATGCGCCAGGCATTCAACTGCTGTTCGAATTCGGTTTCAAGATCGTTCAAAATGCCGTGGTGCGGGCGATCCGCGTACGCAAACTTTGAAACGAATTTGCTCAAAGCCGGGTCAAGGTTATTCGCCATGACTTCAGCGGTCGTACCAGCTCCTAGACGGGTCTGGTTCGACTTGTCCAAGAAAGTTTCGGTAAAAGCGTTTAGGACACGCTTCTTATCTTCAATTCTCATCTCAGGCCGTTCAAAGGGCGAGAGACGTACGCGCTTGTCAGGTTTTTCCTGCATATGCGTGGAGCGTAGCACGGCGCTTTGGTAAAAAAAAGTCCGCGGGTTACTTGACCACGCGGAGAGGAGAGATTGACGGACGTTCGAAGATCCTGAGAAATCGTTCAAGTGACATCTCGAGAGGCGGCCCCATCGGCCAGATGAACAGCACGTGCTGATCTCTGTACCGGTAGAAAATGTGATCGCAGCCACATTGTTCCAGAATAACCTCGGCAATACGGCAGAAACGCTTGGCAAGACGTGCCTGTTCGCGAGCGTAGGCGTGGAGCCTCGCGAGGGCACTGAGCTCGGCATCGATTTCTCGCATGCGGTCTTTTGAGATTTCGAGCGAACGGGGTGGAACAGCGTCCCAGTTCGTATGCGTGACACACACATCAGAATCTCTCACGTTGCAGTCGTTCACCACAGTCCTCCTCGCGCCGATTTTATGGGCACGCAACCTCTGTTGTCAAGGCGAAAATCGGAGGGTAGACTGAACCCATGATCGCTTTTCTCAAAGGTTCGGTGCTGGAAAAAGGCCGCGAGCACGTCATTCTGCTTGTCGGCGATATTGGCTATCTTGTGAAGGTGCCAACGCACCTTTTGGCGGCTCTCGAAAAGGGGAGCGAGGCGCGCCTGTACACCCATCAAATCATCCGAGAGGACGCGAACGATCTCGTTGGCTTCGCGACAGTCGCCGAGCTTGAGTTGTTCTGGAAGCTCATTACCGTTTCGGGCGTTGGTCCGAAGATGGCGCTGCAGCTCTTGTCGCTTGGCACGGTTGAGAGCGTGCGCGGTGCGGTTGAGCGCGGCGATGTTTCGTATCTCGAAAGTGCTTCCGGCGTCGGTCGCAAGACGGCGCAGCGTGTCGTGCTCGAACTCAAGGGCAAGCTCGTGACGGACGATGATCCGGGCGAAGGGGGAGACGAAGCCGTTTCGGCGCTTGAAAACCTCGGCTATGCTCGTCACAAGGCACGAGAGATCGTGAAAGATCTCGACGGCACGACCGAAGAACGCATTAAACAAGCGCTTAGAATGTTGTCGCGATAATGAAACGCGTCACCGTACAAGGTGATTGGAACGAGGAGGTGCTTCGCTTGGGCGGAGATTTTTTGCAATCGTGGGAGTGGGGAACGTTTCAGGAAAAGGCCGGGGCTGAGATCGCGCGTTGGCGCGGGGAGAACGCCTTGGCGTTGCTCGTGAAACGCTCACTGCCGTTTTCAAGGTCGTACTGGTACAGCCCGCGTGGTCCGCTTGGGGCACAGGCGATTGAAAAACTCACCGCTGCCGGCGCGCTCACCGAGGCCGATTTTTTCCGCTGCGAGCCGAAAGAAATTCCCGAGCGTGCGAAGAAAACGAATGACGTGCAACCAGGACAAACGTTGATTGTCGATCTTCGTCAGGATACGGAGGCGCTTATGGCTGCCATGCACGAAAAGTGGCGTTACAATATTCGCTTGGCAGAACGTAAGGGTGTGAAGGTTTTCATGGCGGGCGGCCATGACCCGAGCGCCATCGAAATCTTCTGGCAGCTCATGTCGGAAACCACGGAGCGCGATCAGTTTCGCGCTCACGACAAAGCGTACTACCAACAGATGCTTGAAACGCTTTCTGGCGATCCGGCCACGGACGGAAAGACTCGCCCTGTCGCGCGTCTCGTATTTGCGGAGCACGACGGCAAGGTTTTGGCTGCCAACCTGATGCTCTATTTCGGCACGACGGCAACGTATCTTCACGGAGCTTCAAGCCGTGATCGTCGCGAGGTGATGGCACCGCAAGCGTTGCATTGGCAGGCGATGCAGGACGCCAAAGTCTGGGGGTATGCGAACTATGATTTCTGGGGTGTGGCCCCTGAAGGCGCGGCGGGGCATAGTTGGGCTGGTATCACGCGTTTTAAGCGCGGTTTCGGCGGACGCTACGTCAGCTACCCCGGCACCTTCGACTTGCCGCTCAATCGGTTCTGGTATACGGTCTACGCCTTCGCGCGGCGCCTGCGTCCATAAGGCAGGCACCCGTAGCTTAGCTGGATAAAGCGCTTCCCTCCGAAGGAAGAGATCAGACGTTCGAATCGTCTCGGGTGCACCATGGAAAACCTCCGGTATCGCCGGAGGTTTTTCGTTTGCCATTTCCTCTGGCCGCTCCTATACTCAGCGCATATGCGCACCGCACCCGCACGCCTCCTGATCGGAGCGACGTTCCTTGTCGCTGGCTTTGGCGTGATCTCGGACGGTTCACCGGTGCGGAATCCTTTCACGCAGGCTGTGCTGGGCACGATCGATATGAAAGAGCGACAGTGCTATAAGACTCCGGTAGCCATCGGTTCCGTCTGTCCGAAGGGTTGCGAGGCGCGTCCGACGCGCTCACCGGGCGATCGTTTGTTGCCGACGGAGTGCCATAGTCCTTTGTGGCTCGCGACGTGTGGCGACGCTTGCGATGCGGAACGAGGATACGCGCGTCTTGAAGATGGCCGTTTGATTGACGCGTCGCGTTTGCTTGTCGTGCTCGACCAAGAATTGAATGATGAGACGGAGAAAGAATTTGCAGATCAACAAACGACGCTCACGGCGAGATTCGACGGACTGTTTCATTACGATGCCCTGATTTCTTCCGAGACAAAACGGCCGCTCGAGAAAACCAAAAAGCGCCTTGAGGCGCTTTCGGGTGTTCGTTCCGTGGAGTACGTTCTGAAGTGATCATTCGCGCACGACGCCTTTGCCGGCGGCGGACTCGTCACCCAGGAGATCGGTTCCGATGCTCGGAGCCGTTTTTAGGATCACGGTACCGACGTCTTTATCGAAGCCTTCAAGCCGGTTGTCGCCGGTGATGTCGACGATTTTACCGGCGTCTTCCGCTTCTGGAATCAACTCGACGTCGAAGTTGATTGAGACGCTTTTTACGGACGTTGGCATGCGGTTGAGACGCCATGTCGCCTTGCGGCCTGTTTCGTCGAAGCTCAGGCTGCCCGCTTCGACCGTGCGTTCCTCGCCGGTCCACTTCGCGCCTTGCGGCAGAAGTGTTGTCGCGGTGAGATCGGTGAGTTCATGAAGCGAATTCTGCACGACCCAGGTCACGCGGTAGATTGTTTTTTCTCCGGCTTTTGGCGGGAGCGGTCCTGAACCGATCGGTGTTCCGTCCTCGTTGAAGTATCGGCCGTAGGCTTGGAACGCGGTATCGCTTTGCAAGAGAATGTTGAAGGGGGCGGTGTCGACTTGGCGCGAGCCAGAGATTTTTCCGGCCTTGCCGATCATCGCGCTGGCGACGGCGTGAATGGCGTAGACGGAAGAGGTGACGTCAGAGAAGGGTTTGCGAATCAGTTGTACCGAGAAGGCAATTTCGCCTTTATCACCCGGGCCGAGGAGCGCGAGGGCGGGGAGTTCCTTCTTTGTCCAAGACACGGTGGAGCCGACGCGCTTGCCGAGCAGGTCGTCTTTCAGAGAAACCCAGTCGAGAATAGTTTTACCTGTCGGCTCTGATGGGAGAGCTGCAGAGATGACAACGTCTTTCAGCGCGACGTCGCCGGCGTTCTCGTAGCGCACCGAGAAGTAGAGCGTGTCGCCGAACGAGGCGATCGGCGGCTTATCAGAACCGTTTACGATGAGTGCCAGGTCCAGATTGCTTTTCAAGACATTGGTCGTTGTGTCCGCTTTTGCAACCTCGATCATCTTTGAGTTCTCTGCGAACCCCATACGACCATGCAACGTCTTCTGTCCGCGCGATGCTGCGGAGAACGTGCCTCGTACCGTGACTGATGCCTTGGCGCCAGCTTCGATTTTCGGGAACGTCCATTGCATGGCGACGCCTTCGTCGTTTTTCGGCTTTGATGTTTCGAAGATGAATCCTTCAAGCGGATCAAGCTGCAAGCGGATATTTTCCAACGGCAGCTCTGATCGATTCTCGTAGTCGAAGACGTACGCGATTTCGTCGCCCGGCGTCATCTCTGGCGTGCCCGTGGCCGAGAGCGTCAGAGCGGCATCTTTCACGACAACGGTGTGGGAAGCAACTTTTTGGAATTCGGCGTTGAAATCGGCGGGCTTGTAGTTGAGTTCGGCTTGGAAGGTGAGCGCGGCTTCGAGCTCGCGCTTCACGTATCCGCGCACTTTTACTTCGCCTTCTGCGCCGGGCGCGATTGAACCGATCGCCCACGTGTTTTTTTCGGTGGAAGGGAGCTCGGCAATCGTCATGGTGAAGCCCTCGGGCATTTTCAGGACGATGTTCGCGCGGGCGAGTGGAATCCGTTCGCGGTTTTGGTAACGGATGACGACCTCTTCTTCGCTTCCGGAAGTAAAGGCGCCGTCCGTTTGCACGGTCAGCCCGACTCCGTTGCCGCTGAAGCCTGACGTGCGAGAGAAGAGGAAGATGCCCGCCCAGGTTGCGCCGCCGATAACCAGAAGCGCGAACGCGGAGAGAATCAGTGCGGAACGCAGGCGACTTCCGGGCTTGCCATCAAGACGCGTGAAGTCCGGCATCGCTCCGTCGGAATCGGAGTAGATCTGTTTCAACTCCTGCTCCAAGTCCTGTTTCGGTTGTTTCGGCTTCTCCTCCATAGAAGTCTTTATTCGCGATTGACGAGCACCATGCCGACGAAGACGTCTTGGTCGAGCGGTGCCGTAAGTTCAAGCCTGCCTTGTTCAACTTTCGCTTCTTCCGGAACACTCGTGCGGATCGACCACCCCTTCGGAGCGAGTGTGCGATTTTCGAACGTGCGTTTCGTTGCGCCGGCCTGTTTTTGAACAATGAGTTTTAGGTCAGCGGTCGGGACGTATGCTCCGACGGTATCTTTCAAGCGGTCTACCCACGTTTCAGGTGATCGTGTCAGGTCGGCAAGTCGGAAGGGGAGTCGATAGCTCAGAGTGACTGTTTTTGTTTCACCTGGTTCGAGCTGCACCCAGTTGCCAAAGACCGTGAGTTCGGATTCGTCGTGGATCGTTGTGCCAGATGCTTCGTCGATCGTTGTTGATCCTTCAACGGCAGCGAGTAATGTTGAAGGTTGGAGAGTCGTGTCTTGAGGGAGGAAGTAGCCGTCCGCGGGGGCTTGGAAGCCTTCTGCAGAGAGGAGCGCGCTGCCCTTTGGCACGTAGACGCGCATGTAGTCGATATTCTTGATGCCAGTGAAAAGTTCTCCAGCCTTGCCCTGATGCGCGCGTGTGACGGTGACGGTATTGACGATGTCTCCGTTTTCTTCGAAACGCGTTTCGTGTCGGATGAACTCTTCGATCACGCCATCTGTTTTTCCTCCGGCGATGTTCGTGTCGATCACGGCGAGGTAGTCGGCGTTCGGAATCGGGCGCAGAGCACCAGTCCAGCCAAAGGCGTCAGCGGCGCTCTGAGCGGTTTCATCGCGGAGATACACTTGGATATCTTTGGCAGAGAGCGCGTTGCCCAGCGAGGCGGCCAGCTTCGGCAGGTCGTTCGAGCCGCCGTCGACCAGCTTCTTCAACAGCTTCGGCGCCATGTCGCTGATGATCTGTTTCGGACGGTTCGTCTCGCGGTCGTATTCAATCTCGACGGACTTTTGGGTTTCAAGAAGAAAGTTGTCGGCGGTAATCGTCTTTCCGTATTCCGCCATTTCGATCGGACCAACGGCATGCAGAAGCTCTTGCATGACGCTGGAGGTGATCGCAATCACACCATCGACAGTCGGGCCGCCGCTCTTCTCGTAGAACCACATGAGCGAACGCGCCGAGGTGGGGAAGTCGGGGAACCAGTTAGCGTCTTGGAATTCCCAGCGAGGATTTACGAGGCGAAGCTGATCGGGGGCCATGATGCGTCGATTGAATCCGCCCCGCAGGTCGTAAGAACCGCCCGAAGGGATTTCCATCTTCGTAATCTTGCCGTCCTCGAGATCCATGAGTGCGAAGGAGCCGATAAAGCCGCCGGTCGGTCGCAACTCGTTGGCGTTTTGAAAGACGACGAGGTAGCGGCGCTTTCCGTTTGCTCCGATCGCATCAAGAAGAGTCGGAGAAGAAGCGGAAGCTCTCTTCAGGTCGTCGAGAGCTGACTGTACGTCCTCTCGAATGCGAACGAACATCGCGCGATACTCCGTGGGCACGCTGCGAGCGGAAACATCGTTGAGTTGAGTGACGCCGCTCTCGAGATGGGGGAGTGCAGCGGCAAGCGCGGTTGTCATGTGCGCGAGCTTCACGGCATTTGTGTCCTGCGATGATTGCATCGCGTCCAATCCAGCAGCGAGCTCCGCGCCCGCCTTGGCAACTTCTTCTCCGGCATTCAAAAGCTTCGTGCCGCTCGAAAGTTTCTCACCGTTGCCGCTCAAGAGCGCAGCCAACTGCACGGTCACGTCATCGACGCGCTCGCGCGTAGAGGCAAAAGCTCCGGCTGAGCGCGTGAAAGCGTCGACGGCTGAATCTTCGCTGCCCAGCGCGTCCTCACCGGCGTTTTTAAGGCTGCCGACGGCTTCTTGAGCGTCAGCAGCAATGACGCCAGCGCGTTGGAGCAGTCCGGCGTACGACAACAACGCTTGTAATGGCAGTGTGACAATGATCGCAATGACGGCAAACGTGAGGACCTGGCGCTTCCAAGCCGCGTCCGGAAAAAAGGAAAAAAACGGTTTTCTTTTTTTGGAAAGTTTAATCGTGACTGGTGCTGGCGCGTCGATTTTAAGAAGAACGGGTCGAGGCGGAAGCGGAACCGGAACCGCCTTGGTGATTTGTGGTCGCGCTGCCTTCGGTGTTTTTTTAAACAGCAGCACCAACATCGCAAACGGCAGCTTCAAGAATCCGCGAATCGAAGCGTGCTGTGTTTTTTTGTGTGGCATGAACGGAACCATCGAACGATGCGATCGATCGGCGCGTTTGAAGACGCGCGCCCAGACGTTTACCTTTTGCCAAAAATCCAAATTCGGGCGCGGGCCTTTCGGCACGTTCTTGGAAAAAGCCGAAAGATCGACGACGTGCGGCGACATTGTAGACGAATCCTGGATCGTCACGCCTTTGCGCCGATCGTTCGTCTCGTTCATTGATTCGCGCCGTGCGTACTCGTTCATGGTTTGAAGGAAGAAATGTAGGCTTGATAGGTGCGTTCCGCGCACTCTTTCCAGGTGTAACGGTTGGCTTGATCGATTCCGCGTTCTCGGAGCGCTGCTCTCAGTGCCTCGTCGGAGTACGCTCGTTTCATGGCGTCGGCCATTGATAGCGGATCCTCGGGCGAGAAATAGGTTGCCGCGTCACCGAGTACTTCGGGCAGGCAGGACGAGTCGGCGGCCGCAACCGGAGTGCCGTAGCGCATGGCTTCAAGAGGGGGGAGTCCGAATCCTTCGAGTAATGATGGGAAAACGTAGACTCTTGCGCTGCGATAGAGCTCCGCGAGTTCGTCCTCGGTCGCGTATCCGTAGAAAAGAGTATCGTTTTCCTTGAGAAGTCCGAGCTGTTCCGCTTCCTTTTTCAACCGATTGTAGAAATAATCCATTTTGCCGACCAGGACGAGCTGGGCCTCAATCCCTTCTTTCAGCAGTTTTTTGAAGACTTCGAGCAGGCGTTCCAGGTTTTTATGCGGATAGGCGTTACCGACGTAAAGGAAGTAGGGTTTTGAGATCTTTTTAGCTGCCAGGTCGATGTTTCCAGTACCGCTTGTTCGTACCGCGTCGGAAGCTTCGTACGTGACGGTGATTTTATCTTCAGGAACGCCGAGCGATTTCATGATGTCCTGCTTTGTGTACTCCGAGACGGCGATAACGCGTCGAGCACGGCGTGCGGCAAGGCGGATTGTGAGGTGATAAGCCGCGTATTTTAAGCGGTATACCACCGAATTGAGCGTCGTCGCCCGCTTTGTTGGGTATCGGAAGAGGATCAAATCATGAATCGTCACGAGAAACGGGCACGGGGTCAGAATCGGCACGTTAAAATGCGGAAAATGCATGAGATCGACCCCTTCCTTCCGAAGCAATGGTGGGAAAAACAGCTGTTCAGCCCATGAATACCACGGAAAATCAGCCAAAACCTTGCGAAAACGGGCTGATGAAGGTTGATAGAGATCGAAGTTCTCTTTACGCAAAAACACCACAAAATCGAGGGGCATGCGCCCCTCGCCCCGCGCATGCGGGGCGTGCTGGCTCTCGAGTGCCTCCAGGTTCTCAATGAGCCTCTCGGTGTAGCGCCCGAGTCCTTTGCCAACTGGTCCGAAAAACCGTGCGTCAATACCGATTCTCATGGCTTCACTCTACCATTTTTCGTCCTCTCTGAGGAAGGATTTTCGCTTATTAAGCTCAGACCTCCATCAAAGCTTGATTTTATGGCCAAAAAATGGTAAAATTTCTATGTATCCACAGGGCTTAGCAGGGTTCTGAGGAAAAACAAAAACAAATGGGGGGGGAGCTTTACAATTTTTTCGCACGAATTAGCGGTTTTGATACCGGCCGCCAGGTGGCTTTTGTGCTGTCTGGCGGTTTTTCGCACAAAAAACGACTCCTCCGGGCGATGAAGACCGTTTTCCCCGCGGTTTTCATCGTCTTTTCCCTTGTTTTTCCAGTTCACGCCGCCAACTCTGTCCCTAAAGTCCTCAACTATCAAGCCCGCCTGACCGACTCCGGCGGCGTTCAGGTTCCGGACGGCGCACTCTCCATCATCTTCAAGCTCTACGACGGAGACGGGAACTGTCTCTATACCGCCCGAGGTACCTGTGGCACGCCGACGGCAAAGTCGGTAACCGTCACTGGTAGCGTCTTCACAACGCATATTGGTGAGGCGGCTGATAACGAGATTCCGGACGGTCTGTTCGATAATAACGTCGTCACGCTCGGTATTACGATCGGTGCAGACGCTGAAATGACGCCTCGTAAGCGCCTGACCGCCGCCGCCTACGCTTTGAACGCCGATCGTCTCGACGACTTGGATGTCACGTCGTCCGGTTCGACCACCGCCTACATCCCAAGCACCACCGCCAACGGAAACCTCGTGATTACGGGTGATCCGCAGGGTACGACGGTCGGGACCGGCTCGGTGTACATCAATCCCTCAAACGCCGCCGCGAGCGAGACGCTCTTCGGCGTCGCTGACAACGGCTCTACGCGCTTCCAGATTGATAAGGAAGGCGACATCGCTCACACAGGCTCGCTCCTTGCGACCGCCGCTTCCTCGACCGCGCAGTTCGCTTTCCGCGGCGCCGCGTCACAGAGCACCAACATCTTTGAGGTGCAGGACATTTTCACGAGTAAAATTCTAGCTGTCAGCGCAACAAGTACGCTTATTGGCGGCAGCGCGTCTGGTTATCGAGTTGGAATCGGCACCGCCAGCCCAACAGTAACCCTTGATGTTGCTGGACAAGCGAGTTTCAGCAGCACAGTCTTTCCGGTCGTTGATATTTATCGCGACACACCATCTTCAGGCAGCTTCCTTTACTCTGGGGCAAAACTTGAACGCTTGATGACGGGCCAGTCTGCACAGGACGTCCCTGGTATCGCCTTCTATTTCAAGAGCCGCGATTCTGGAGACAACTCGACATGGGCCGGACTTTTTGGAGGGGGGTTGTCGACGGTTGCTGATGGAGCCGAAGTCGGTTTCATCGGTTTCAAGGCCGCATACCAAGACAATGACCCAGGCACAAGCCAAACATATGGCTTGCGTCTCGTCGCGCGCAGCACGTTGATCGACGACGCACTCTTCAACGGTCACGTTGGAATCGGGAACACCGCACCGGCAAACTTTTTGACAGTTGGCTCCGGTACGAGCACGTTCGAGGTCAACTCTTCCGGAAACATCGCGAAGATCAACAACGTGGTCTACTCTTGGCCGTCTTCTCAAGGCGCGGCTTCGACGGTGCTGCAGAACAACGGTTCCGGCACGCTTTCCTGGGCTTCGGCGAGCGGCCTTGTGAACTTGAACCAGGCCTATCTCAGCTCGACATCGACCGGCCAGTACGCCGAAATTTCCATCACGCCGTCACTCGGTGCCGTGACAATTGCCGACACGTTCTCAGGGACAGGTAATATCTTCGAGATTCAAGATCGCACGAATGCGACGGGTGATTACAGCCGCCGCTACTTCTCCGTCAGCTCGACGTCGACGCTTCACGTTGACGGTACAGTTTCTTCACCGGCCATCGCCTTCTTGAATGAAACCAACTCTGGTTTTTACAGAATCAGCAGCGGGAGTTTCGGCATGGCTTTAAGCGGAATCCAAACGTATCGGTTCTCTACAACTGGTATGCGCAGTATTGATGGAAGCGCTATTGTGCCTTCCCTCGGATTCATCAATGATACGAATACTGGAACGTGGCGTCCTAGTAACGACGTGTACTCTATTACAACGGGTGGTTTGGCAAGTTTCTACCAGTCGTCCACTTCGACGCTCATCAACCCTCTCTGGAACAGTTCGAGCTACGCGGTTGGTGTCGGTACAGCAAATCCCTCGGCATCTCTTACGGTATCCAGCCACTCATCTTCGCCGGATTCCAATATCTTCGAAGTGCAAAACCGAACGAATTCTTCCGGCGATTATAGCACCCGTTATTTAACTGTCAGCTCGACCTCCACGCAGATCACAGGCGGCTCACGTCTCATCGTTGGTGCGACCAACACGATGGTCGTGAACTCGTCCGGCAACTTCGAGATGATCAACGGCGTCACCACGCGCTTCCCCGCGGCGCAGGGTTCGAGCGGACAGCTTCTCACGAACGACGGCGCCGGAAATCTGACGTGGACGACTGTTTCGGCAGCTTCCACCAACCTGAACCAGGCGTATCTCAGCTCGACTTCAACGGGTGCCTACGCGGAAATTTCCATTACGCCGTCCCTTGGCGCTCTCACGATCGCTGATACGCTCTCGGGCACCGGAAACATTTTCGAAATCCAGGACCGCACGACGGCAGCCGGTGACTTCAGCCGCAGGTACCTGACGGTAAGCTCGACGACCACTGCCGTCACGTATAACGGACTCGCCTCCGGCGATGGCTTGAACGTTTCATCGAGTGGAACCTTCTCCGGCAACTTGATGTCTTTGAACGCGACGGGCAGCGCGACGGGCGATCTGCTCGAACTGATTTCTTTGGCAGCTGGCGCCTCCGCGCGTGCTATCGTTATTGATCTTGATAACGGAAACAATGAACGGACGGCAATCTCGCTGACGACCGATGAGACGTCGGGTTCGACGACGGCTGCCGATACGGAAAAATTCTCAGTCTCGACCGCCGGTACGGTCGCTGCCGATGGTAACATCACCGTTCTCGGCAGCGCGACACTCGGCGACAGCTCCGGCAGTGATCAGCTCGTCTTCACGAGCGGCGCAACGACTGGCTCGCTCGCGCTGTTTCAGACGAGCGGTTCGGTCTCGACGGGCAACGTGCTTCGTGCGGCTTCCACCAACAACACGATGACGACAGGCCGCATGCTCTCGACCGAGCACACTGCGCCCAACGTCACGTCGGCTTTCACTGGATTCTTGAATAACCTCGAGGCCAGCCGCACGTTCAGTACCGTGGGTACCTACGCCGAATCTGGAAGCGTGGCACGTGTGCAGCGGAGTCTGACGAGCAGTGGCGCCGGCGTTACCGTTAACGCTTCCGGCGACGTGATGCTCATCAATTCGGACGGCACACAGACAACTGGTACGTTGAACATCACGGGTAACGTGCTTGAATTAGCGCAGAATTATGCAGCCGCATCGGGCGCGGCACTGAATATTGTGAATGCAGGTACGGGAGCGGATATCGCTCTTCCGGCAACGGCGATCATCGACATCGGCGACGGCGGCACCTTGATCTTCCGAGATGGGACGAACACGCTTTGTACTATTACCGATTCTGGCGTGACGGGCAGCTTTAGCTGCACTGGAACGATTTCGGGCGGAGGAAGCAATCTCAACCAGGCGTATCTCAGCTCGACTTCAACGGGCGAATTCGCTGAGATTTCGATCACCCCATCGCTTGGAGCCCTCACTATCGCCGACACGCTCTCGGGCACTGGAAACGTCTTCGAAATTCAGAACCGCACGACTGCGGCAGGTTCGTATAGTCAGCGTTACTTCACCGTCAGCGCGACGACGGTTGCGATCGGTCCCGGACTCAACACGGCCACAAACCCGTCGTTCTCCTTCGTTGATGACCCTGATACGGGTTTCTATCAAAACGTCGGTGGTGCCATTGCCTTTGCGAATGATGGCAGCACCTCGATGGTCATTGAACCGACCGGTAACGTCGTCATCTTCAACAGCGGTACGTTGACGGTGAACGGCGGCACAATTGATATTGGCGCTTCGAGTGGTTCGCTTGCTGACACACCAACAACGTTGACGTTCGCTAACGCGGCCACATCGCTCACGATCGGCGCGTCTGGCGCCGGCACGACAACGATTCGCACGAGCCTCGCGATCGGTAACGCATCCGGCACGGACGTTGCGAACTTCACCGGCGCGCGCGTCACCGGCAACCTCACGCCGAGCACGGACAACACCTACAACCTCGGCGACTATAACCGCCGTTGGAAGGATTTGTGGCTCTCGGGCGGTTCGGCCCACATTGCATACGACACGAGCGGCACGACCTCGCTCGACATCGGCTGGATCAGTAGGTTCAGCCACCCGATCAACAGCCTCCGCGCGCGCCTGTTCTCTTCCGGACAGCCGATCCAGATCACGCCGAATAATTCGGAGACGGCAGGCCTGTATATCGACACGGCTGGCAGGGTGGGCATGGGCACGACCCTGCCCAGCATCAAGCTGCACGTCGAGGACGATGTCGCGGACTTCGTCGCGTACTTCGACAACAACGGCAGCGCCGACACTCGTGTAGGCATCATCATCGAGGGCTGTGCCGATACGAACCCGACGTCGAGTTGCGAACTGATCAGCTTCCGCGAAGGCGACGGCAGCGGCATCGGCCGCGTCCGCGGCAACGGCGCCGGCGGCGTTGCCTACGCCACGACGGGCGCCGGCGACTTCGGCGAACGCCTGCCAGGCGATCCGTCGA
This sequence comes from Patescibacteria group bacterium, assembly GCA_041659045.1. Taxonomy (GTDB): domain Bacteria; phylum Patescibacteriota; class Patescibacteriia; order SG8-24; family DYFX01; genus DYFX01. Next base: position 155,680 of record JBAZZB010000002.1, on the reverse strand, counting down.
CCTTGACCGACGGTTACCTCGTGGCCGTGGGCGAAGCAGGCGCGGTCTTGAAGGCGACGACGGGCGCGGATCTGATCGGCGTCGCGAACGACAACATCGTCTTCGCCGGCAATGACAGCCTCGATCCGGCGGCCAGCGTCCCGGTGGCTATGCTCGGACTCGCCGACGCGTACGTGAACGTCGAGAATGGCTCCATCCAAGCGGGCGATTTCATCACCGTCTCTTCCGTCCCTGGCGTCGGCATGAAGGCGACCAAGCCCGGCATGGTCGTTGGCCGCGCGATGGAGAGCTGGAACGGTCCGGGTCAAGGCAAAATCCAACTCAATATCAATACGCACTGGAACAGCGGCCTCACCATCACGACCGACGGCGTGAAGTCGCTCTTCAACGACGACTTCGCCTTCGAACCGCTTGCGGTCTCCTCGGCCTCCGGCACCTCCTTCTCCTCTTACGCGCTGAACTTCGGCGGCTCGACGTGGAACAGCGCCTCGAACACCGCCATCACCCGCAACATCTCGATTCGCAACGACATCGCGGATGCCGACACCTATCAGCTCAGCTTCAAGAACGATATCGGCGGCACGCTCGCTTCGTTGAACCAAAATGGCGATCTCGCGATCGCCGGTTCTCTCACGGTCAACGGCGGCTTCGACTACGCGGAAACGTTCCCAGCGACCCCCGACCTTGATGCTGGCGACATTGTGATGGTCGATGCGGAAAACACGAATGGCTACGGCGTCAAAAAATCAGATGCCGCCTACGAAAACACGCTCCTCGGCGTCATCTCGACGAAACCAGGATTCTTGACGGGCAAGCAAGACACTGACACGCAGCCAGTCGCTCTCGCTGGTCGCGTGCCGGTGAAGGTCAGTACGGAAAGCGGCGAGATTAAACCGGGTGACCCGATTACTTCATCGTCAGTACCAGGCGTCGGTATGAAAGCTGCCGAAGCCGGACGCGTCATCGGTATCGCGCTTCAGGGTTGGAACGAGGACGGTATCGGAATGGTCATGGTCTTCGTAAATCCGTCGTGGTGGAACGGTCCGGCGGCGCTCGCCGGTGAAAGCGTTGGCGGCACCCTGTCGCTCACGCAGGACTCGCTCATGGACTTTAAGAACTCGACGCTCTCGAACGTTGCCGCCATCGTTTCGACAAATGGCCTCTGGAGCATTTCCTCGGACGGCTACCTCACGGCCGAACGCGTTGATGCAAAGGAAGTGAATACCAATAAATTGACGCTCAAGGCGAACAGCACGGCTGATCGCGTCGTCGGTAAAGCGAAGCTTCAGGCTGGCTACAACTCCATCATCGTCGAGAACCCGCACGTCACCGAAGAATCAGTCATCGTGATCACGTTCGAAGGTAACCCAGGTTCCAATTGGTGGATCGAAGAGAAGCACCCAGGCTCGTTCACGATGAAGCTTGCACAGGGCGCCATTGGAGACACGCCGTTCACCTACTGGGTCCTGCCGATCGACGGCGTGCTCGATCAAACCATGATGACGGAGGAAGAACCGCCGCCGGAGGTGCCTACAGAATCTGGAACGGGCACGCCTCCGACCGGAGGCTCTGGACCGACAGAGTCGGGCAGCGGAACTGCAGAAACTCCGCCAGACACGGGCTCGGGAACGACGACTCCGGAGACGCCATAAACCACGACTATGAAACGCGCATTCCAACAATTTGCCACGATCGCGCTCATCGTCAGCCAACTGTGTTGGCCCGGTTTGGTGACGGCGCAAATCATGACATCCGAGCATTATCGCGTGCCGTTTGATGCCTTTTCCGGCGGCGGCGAGCGAAGTACATCGGCAAGTTACATCGCGGAAGACACTGTCTCCGAAGTGGCCTCGCCTACGGGAGAAGATCTCTCTAGCGCCAGTTATCTTGCCTGCGTCGGTTACCAATGCTTGAAAACAGAAGTAACACTCACGGTCGTGTTCTCGGTGCAGTCCGGTGCTTGCGATGCCACGAGCGCATCGAGTCCGCCGTACAGCGTTCCTCTCGGCACGCTTTCGACAGGTTCAGTGACGACTGCTTCTAACCGCATCTGCGTGCGCGTCAGTGCAAATGCCCCTGGAGGAGAAGTTGTTCAAATCAGGAATGAGGGTCTGGCGTCGTCATCGGTGCCAGGTGATGTGATCGCTTCGAATACCGCAACGCTTGTCGCAGGAACAGCCGGTTACGGTGTCTGCAGCTCGAACGCGCAGAACGGCTTCTCAGCTTCATCTCCCTTCAACGGTAGTTGCGACACCTCAACAAACCACGCGGTTGGAGGCCTCACGACCACGAATCAAACCATCTGGTCCGCGCCAGGCTTCGTCACAAATGCTTACGGCGAACTGCTCACAAAAGCTTCGATCTCGTCGGTAACGCCGGCGCATAACGATTATCGAGACACACTGACAATTACGGTGACCGCCACATACTAAGGAAAGCTCAGCCCACCCTCTCTCACAAAGAGAGGAGTCGGGGAGAGGGAAGGACGCGTGTCCAGCCTTCTCCCCGGCCACTACTTGCCCTGCGAAGCATTAAGCGAAGCGGGGAGGCCGGAACTAAAAGGTCGACAGTATCGCGTGACCGCGCGCAGTGCTGTTTTCTGCGGAATCGCTCTTTCCCCTGCACAAGCCGGGGAAGGACGCCGGATCCATATCTCTTCTCGATGCGTCGAGGGGATGGTGCGGGCTCCGCAGCCATCGCGGATTCGATTGTTCTTTGGATAGGAATTATATGAAGGTACGTATGAAAAGGGTCTTGAATCGGGTGACGGCCGCTATAACCGCGTTCGCGACGGTAGCTTCACTGCTGCTTCCAGTTGCACCGGTTCACGCAGAGAGCTTCACCTCGACCAGCGATACGATGACACGTCTCAAGATCTCGACGACGGCGGATCACTCGATTCGCACTACGCTTCCGCTCAGCTATATGTTTAGCGGATCGTCGACGACGACTGACGTTATTGCATTCGACTTTCCGGCAGGCTTCACGTCCTCAGCGTCGGGGACATGGACAACGGGAGATTTCACGTTCAATGACGGCACGGCACGTACCGTTACTACGGTGTCGCAAGGTGCCGGCGTTACTGACGTTTCGTGTGGTTCGGGTGTGAACGATGTTGGTGTTGCAATCGACACCTCCGCCGTTGTCTTTCGCGTGAAAGCCTGCAGCGCCTCGTACACGTCCTCAACCGGCACGTCAACGATCACGTTTGGTATTCTCGGCACCGCTTCGGGCGGCACGCTGACGAATCCAAGCTCGGCGGGATCACAAGCGGTTGATATCACCATGACCGACTTGGGCGTTGCCGCGTCGCACTCCGCCAGCTTTGCCGTCTCCATTCTGGATGACGACCAAGTAACGGTGACGGCAACGGTGAGCCCGTCGCTCACGTTCGATATCGATATTCAGTCGTCGTGCGGTTCGGAGTCGGCTGCGCCGTACTCCGTCTCGCTCGGCACACTCACGTCCACAGCCGTTTCAACGGCGACCAACCACATCTGTCTTGATCTCGATACCAACGCCTCCGGCGGCGCCTTGGTATCCGTGCAAGGCAGCGGTTCGGTTGACGCTCTTGAATCTGGCGCGAGTGGTGACACGATCGGAACCGCCTTCACCGTAGGTGCAGGTGGCGTCACGAACCTCGTGGCCGGCACGGAAGGCTATGGCCTGTGCGTGTCCGCGACAAACGTTGTCACGGGTTCCGCCACCGCAGTCGCGCCGTATAACGGCGTTTGCACCTCGACCGGCGGCAACCGTGTTGGCGGCGTCGATTCTGCGGCTCCGCAGTTCATCATCACGTCGAACGCGTCCGCGCTCGACGGTACGGCGAACAATACAGCTGACATCCTTGTGAAAGCAGCGATCTCAGCCGTCACGCTGGCAGCGAACGATTACGTTGACGTGCTCACGTTCATCGCCACGAGCACGTTCTAAAGGCGCGCGAAACCACCGCGCTTCTGCCCCGACTCTCCGGTCTACCCGGAGGGTGCGGGGCTCCGCCGCATGTGCCGGCATACGGCGAAGCCCCGAGAGGGGATCACTCAACTCCTGTATGAAGATCAACTCACTCCTGGCCTCCACATTCCTCGCGCTCATCGCCGTCTTCGGATTTGCGACACGTTCGGCGCACGCCATGACAATTTCGCCGCCTGATTTCAATCTGACGGTAAATCCAGGCGACGTCATCCGTGACGTGCTCCACGTTTATAACGAGGACCCGTATCCCGTATCGCTCAAGCCAAGTCTGCAAAATTTCACGTTTCGTTCAGACGACGAGACATCCGGTTCTCCAGACTTCTACCCGGCCGATGAAGTGCGAAACGGGCACGAACTCGCCGACTGGATCACGATCGAAGATGACAAAGCGTTTACGATCGGCAGTGGTGAGCGCGTGAACATCTCGTTCACGATGACCGTGCCGAACGATGCGCAGCCTGGAGGTCATTTCGGTGCGATTCATGTTGGCACATTGCAAGAATCGCAAAAGGACGACGGCGCGCAAATCGGCGTAAAAGCCGCGGCCTCGGCACTCATCTTCGTCCGAGTGAACGGTGACACGCGAGACGAACTCGCTGTCCAAAGCTTCTTCTCCAATAGCCGTCTCTACACGCGTCTCCCGGCCGATTTCACCATTCGGTTATCAAATGGCGGAACAACACACTTGATCCCTGTCGGCAACATCTTTATTAACGATACGTTCGGTCGCCAAGTCGCTTCACTAGAAGTGAACGGAAGCGACAAGCGCCGTGTCTTACCAGGAAGCATTCGTCGCTTCGAAGAATCATGGTCGCGTAAGCGCCTACCGAAAACCACATCAGAGTACGTGCAGCAATGGAGAAACTACGCTTTCGGTCACTACACCGCCACGCTTGTCGTGAACTATGGCGATGGCGGCGCGCAAAAGCTCATTTCTTCAACGACGGACTTCTGGGTGATTCCATGGATGGTTTTCGTCACGATCCTCGTTGTTACCACGCTCCTCATCCTGCTCTTACGCGCGATTCTTCGAAGATACGAGCGCAACGTCATCAATCGATACGAATCAAGAAAACGCCAAGGTAAGACCTAACGTTATGAAACGTCGCATCATCGCTCTCGCCGCTTTCGTTCTCAGTGCCGGGCTGTTTCTGCCGGGCGCGGCTTCGGCGTTGACGTTCTCTCCGCCGACCTTCGACGTGAGCGCAAAACCAGGGCAGATACTGTCGCAAACCCTCAAACTGCGCAACGAATCAACTTTGCCCGTCACATTCAGAGCGAGTACAGCAAGTTTCGCCGGAAAGCCCGGCGATGAAACGAGCGGCGTGCCGGACTTCTATCCTTCAAACGAAGCGCGTGACGGTCATGGTCTCGGCGCATGGATTTCCTTCACGACGGCAGAGTTCACACTCCTGCCCGGCGAACGCGCGGAGCTTCCCTTCACAATCACGGTACCCAAAGAAGCTGGGCCCGGCAGTTACTTCGGAGCCGTTATTCTCGGGACAAAAGCTGGTGAAACTTCGGAAAACGTCGGTATCACCGGTACGGCAGCAGCTCTCGTACTCCTAAAAGTAGAAGGTGAGATCGTGGAAGCACTAAAAGTCGACGACTTCTCCGCACCATCTCTCTCGACAAGCCTGCCGGTTCGCTTTGAAGCGTTGATCACGAATAACGGAACGGTCCACGAGCGTCCGTATGGAGAAGTGATCGTCAGAAACGTCTTTGGTCAGGAAGTGGCGGTGCTTGCCATGAACCGAGCTGAATACAAAAGCGTCCTCCCGAGCATGTCACGACGCTATTCAACGGCCTGGCAGCGTCGGGCCCTAGAAAAGGATGCTTCGATCCTCACGAGACAATGGCGAAACTTCGCGTTCGGGTTCTATACCGCGGAAATGCGGCTCCGCTACGGCGAGGATGGGCGGATATTGAGCTCGATGACGCGGTTCTGGGTGATTCCTTGGCTAACACTTCTTATCTTCATCGGCGGCGGCGCAGCGCTCATATGGAGCCTGCGACGCCTCCTCGCGTGGTATCAGGATCGAATCATCCGACGCCACGAAAAAGGAATTTAACCGTCGTCCACGGATCACGCTCCTCCTCCTTATAAGGAGGAGGGGCCAAATCCGGGAGCGACCCTGAAAGATCGCGTGGCCACGTGATCGGGGGAAGGTCCTGTGAAAGCATCCTGTCGCCAAGAACGGGGCTGGCTTGATGTAAACAAAAATAAATCACCCCGTAGTATCCGTTCCTGTATGTTCTTTCAAGGTTCGCCGTCGCAGCGTCCGCTGCCACAGCGCGAAACGCCCGCTCCCGCGGAGCAAGAGGGTTGCTACTTCGTCGACTTCGGCAACGTCTTTGCTGAAGAGATGCAAAAGCTTCTCCGCTTGCGCCAGCAGGGAATGATGTGCGAGATCGTGTTCTGGCAAGACCTGGGTTACGGCTTCTAATCTCAGGGGACCCTCCTGAACGAAAATTCAGGAGGGTCCCAACCCTTTGTTCCTTCTGTTCGGGTGTGCCTGTGTGCATATCTCTGAACGGTAACGCATCACGTGTGCTATATTGTAAGGCGATACCCATCGACCTTAACTTTTTCGTATTTAGGCTATGTCAGAGCACTCGCCCGTCTTTGGAGGAGGCGCGGACGACACGCTGGTGACTCCCGCCGAAGGGCGGAAGCTCGCGGCGTTCGCTGATGCTGTCGCACGTTGGACGATCTACATTTCACTCGTCGTACTGCCGCTGTTTTATTTTCCAGGGCTGAGCGACGTCTTAGAACTGCCAAAACAGTCCATCTTGATTGTCGCGACGGTTGTTGCTGTTCTGGCCTGGCTCGGAAAAATGCTGGTCACTCGCAGGGTAGAGGTGCGCGGGTCGGTCATGAATCTCTTGATCGGCGTCTACCTGCTCATGTACATGGCCGCGGTGTGGCTTTCAAAGAGTCGATACGTCAGCTTGGTCGGCGACTTTGGACAAGAAAAGTCCGGACTCGTGACCACGCTCTGCTTCGCCCTGCTCTATTTTGTTGCAAACAACGTCCTTCGCGATGCAAAAGACGTCAAAAAAGCTCTGGGCTGGATGTCGTTTAGCGCCTTTCTCGTGCTGGCACAGGCTGTTGCCCAGGCGTTTGGATTGAAGCTTCTCCCCGGCACCGCCGGCAGCAACGCCGCTTTTAACACTCTTGGTACGACCAACTCGGTCGGCGTCTACGCCGCAATGGCAATGTCGCTCGTCATGGGCCTTATGCTCATGCCGACGAAGGGGGAAAAGCTCGCTGGCGTGCGCAAGGTATTGATGTGTGTTCTCCTCGTACTCGGTGCCCTCTATATCGCCGCTCTCCAGTTCTGGGCGCTTTGGCTCATGTTGATCGTAGGCTGCGCCGTGCTTGTTGCCTACGGCATGCTCAAAACGGACCGCAATCTTCAGATTACGATGCTGGCTGTCCCGATGGCCGCGATGGTCATCGGCGCGCTCTTCATCTTTATCCGCTTCCCCTTCAACCTGAATCTCCCGGCGGAAGTGATGCCCTCGCTTCGTGCCAGCTGGAACATTTCACGTGAAGCACTCGCCAACCAGCCGCTCTTCGGTTCCGGTCCGGGCACCTTCCTCTACGACTACACGCAATTCCGTTCGAAGGATCTCAACGGCACTGATTTTTGGAGCGTACAGTTCGACCGTTCGGCCTCTCGTATCCTGACGATGCTCGCAACGATCGGTATTCTCGGACTCGCTGCTTTCTTGGTGATGGTCATCTTCTTGATGGTACGTACCAAAATTAAGCTCTGGCGCGGTCACGACGAATGGCTCGTAACACTCGCAACATTCTCGGCATGGGTGACCCTTTTGCTCGGTAAGGTCTTCTATTCGTCGAACGTGACGCTTGAATTCGCCTTCTGGATGCTGACAGCAATGCTCGTGTCGCTCCAATGGCAAGGTCGCTCTGAAGCGCGCTTCGACCAGTCTCCGCGCGCGGCGCTCGGCCTCTCCTTCATGTTCATCGTCGCGGTCATCTTCTCGATCGCAGGCGTGTACCTTCAGGGCCAGCGCTTGGTCGCCGAGGCGCACTATCAGCGCGGTGTCGTGACTGACGTGACCACGAAACAAGGAGCCGACCTGGCTTCGCAGGAACTTCTGCGCGCCACCCAGCTCAACAGTCACAACGACCTCTACTTCCGCGCACTTTCCCAAGCGCTGGCTGTTCAGGCCAATCGCGTTGCTTCGGAAGCTGGTGCGAGACCGACCGACGAACAGGCTCGTCAGGTCACATTGCTTGCAGCGAACGCTGTGAACGCCGGACGTCGCGCGACGGAGCTCAACCCGTCGAACGTACAGACATGGTCATCGCTCGCGGGTATGTACCGCGACCTCGGCCCTGCCGTTGAAGGTGCGATTCAGGCTGCACGCGACGCCTATCAAAAGGCGATCGATCTCGAACCGAACAACCCGATCTACCTGACGGAACTCGCCAAGATCGAACTTTCTGTCGCCGAGGATGCGCGTCAGAAGATCGGCAACGGCAAGGACATGAAGGATGATCAGAAAGCAGCGCTTGAAAAGGTGGTGAAGGATGCGCAGCAAAAGGCTCGTGAGGGACTTGAAAAAGCACTCGCGCTCAAGCAGGACTACGCCGCGGCCAACTACTGGATGGCGCTTCTGCTTCAGTCTGAGGGTAAGTCAGGCGAGGCAGCTGCAAAGCTTGAATCTGTCAGGAACTCCAACCCGAACGATCTCGGCGTCGGTTTCCAACTCGCTATTCTCTACTACCAGAATAAAGAGACCGACAAGGCGATCGCTGAATTGCGTCGCGTCATCGGTCTTGAACCGCAATACTCAAACGCGCGCTGGTACCTGGCCGCCATGCTCGAAGAAAAGGGTGATCTCGATGGCGCCATCGGCCACATCGAAGAAGTGCTGAAGGCGAACCCTGATAATGCGGATGTGCAGAAGAGGCTTGATGATCTCAAGGCGAAGAAAGCTGGAGCAGCTGCTCCTGTGGAAGAAGGTCTTCCGGATCCGGTCCAACCGTAAACGGAAAAAAAGACACCTCGCCTCAGCGGGGTGTTTTTGAGTCTAGGTTCAGGGACTCTCGCTGGGTTTCCACCAGCTCTTCGAGTCGACTCCGAAACTTCCAGAGGAGCAGGACGCAGCCGCTACAGTGCAAGAGCTTCTTCGCGTGCGGGTCGTCGTCTCCGGGATATCGGCTGAGGGAGAATCCTGTAGAAAGCACGTACTCGGAAGCGGGCTCATTGCACTGATGGCAGCGCTCCGGCTGTGTCTCCGGATTCACGAAATCCTTGAGCTGCGCTCCAAGCAACGTGTTGCGGTTGCCGTGGGTCGCGCTCTCGTACCAAAGACCGCATTCTGAGCAGACGAGGTGATGCAATGCCGGCGATGGTCCTGGCGGGCCTCCAACGCGTGGATTGCAGTTGTGTTGCGCTTGGAACCGAGCGACGAGACGCCCGGTTTTACAGCTGTTGCAGATCTCGCCGGGTTTCCGACCAAGCACTCTTTCGGGCATATATTTCCTCCTGCTGGCACTCTAAGCCGCTCAAAATACGGCGTCAACGCAGGGGTCTTGATAGATTTCACGGGAACTGTTACATTTTGACCTGTTACGGGCCGTTAGCTCAGTTGGTAGAGCGCTTCCATGGCATGGAAGAGGTCAAGAGTTCGAATCTCTTACGGTCCACCAAAAATACCTCGCTGCAAGGCGGGGTGTTTTTATTATCGTGAACGGTTGAACCCTTGACAGCATGGCTATTTCTTTACATTGTAGGCATACAGACAAAGGAGAAACGTCATGCCTCGTGAGATTTGTCAGGTACCGAAGCTGCTCGCCGCGGGCGTCAGCTCTCTGTGCGACACGTGTTCGGTTAGTGGAAGCTGTACTGAGCTCTACGCACTGCGTCTGATCAAGGCAGGCGACCCTCGCTCCGTGATCAAGACCGCCATCGTTGCCGAGTGCAGCAGCCACGTACCGTTTGGCGGTTCGTTCTCAAGCAAGCGCGGGCACCTTGGTCCCGAACTGTTCCAAACCAAGGTGCGAGACCTGTGCGAAGGTTGTCCGGACGAGGAACGCGGCGCCTGCGATCATCGACGCAAACTCGATGGACTGATCCAGATCGGCATCAACCGTGGCGGCTGGATCAAGCCGGTTATGGTCGGCTGCACGACGAAATCGAGGCGCCGAAAGCAGGCGCTCTTCCAGATCTCTGAACCGCATCGGAACGACACGCCCTAGACGCTTTACGCTCTGGGGCTTTTTTGTTAGCCTGCGTTGCATGAAACTCCTCGTCATCGCCAGCCCTCATGTTTACGAAAACCGTCGCATGCGCCTCGAGGGACGCAAGCTCGGTCATAAGGTTACGATTCGCCGTTTTCGCGAGATCGATTTTGATTTGCGTGGCGAGAGCACGAAGGTGCTCATGAGCGGTAAGTCTTTTGAAAAGCAATTTGATGCGGTCTACTTCCGCCATTTCCCACCCTCTCTCATTCCTGAAGCGCTCCTTTTAGCAGCCTGGTCTAAGACAAAAGGGATCTACGTCTTTGAGCCGTCGATGGCCGATGGAAGTTTCGTGCGCAGTAAGATCTATGACTACTGGAAGCTGCTCGACGCCGGGCTGCCGATTCCGAAGAGTATCCAGACGTTGAAACTGGATCGCGCCGGCAAATATCTCAAGGGTTTCTCTTGGCCAATCGTTGCGAAAGGGATTCACGGCAGTCGCGGCAAGTATGTGTACTTGCTTGATAACGCCAAGGAAACAAAAAAGTATCTTTCAGACGCTCTCGTCGGGTTCTTTACCTTCCAGGAATACCTCGAAATTGAAGCCGAGTATCGTATTATCGTGATCGGCGGCAAAGCGGTTGGTGCCATGCGAAAATATTCTCCGGAAGGGGACTTCCGCCACAACGTTGCTGTTGGCGCCTCGGGTGAGAAGGCGACTGTACCCGCCGCCTGGAACCGTATTGCCGAGAAGGCTGTAAAGACTCTTGGCTACGGCCTCTCGGGGGTCGACCTTGCTATTGTCGGCAAAAAGCCGTATCTTCTTGAGGTTAATCGCACGCCCGCCTTCGCCGAATTTGAAAAGGTGACCGGCGTGAACGTCGCTAAACTCTTCATCCAGCATGTCGCTAAAAATCGGCATCGTCGGACTGCCAAACGTCGGTAAGTCCACGCTGTTCTCCGCCATCACTAAAAAGCAGGTCGACTGCGCCAACTACCCGTTCTGCACCATCGAGCCGAACGTGGGCGTCGTTGCCGTACCCGACGAACGCCTTGAGGCGCTCGCCAAAGTTTCTGGCGCCGCCAAAATCATCCCGGCCATCATCGAATTCGTCGACATTGCCGGTCTCGTAAAGGGTGCCTCGAAGGGTGAAGGCTTAGGAAACAAGTTCCTGACGAACATCCGCGAAGTTGATGCGATCGCCCACGTGGCGCGCTGTTTCGAAAACAAGGACGTTGTGCACGTGCACGATAAGGTCGATCCGAAGAGCGATATCGAAATCATCAACCTCGAATTGATCTACGCCGATCTCTCGACGGTCGAGAAGCGTATTGAAACGGCAAAGCGCGCGCAGAAGGGCGGCAAAGACCGCGACGGCGAGATTCTCCTTGCGGCTCTCGAGAAAACGTTTGCAACGCTCTCTGCCGGCAAGCTCGCCAAAGAGACGGAGTTCACCGACGACGAAGCGCTGGCGATGAAGGAAACACAGCTCATGACGATGAAGCCGATGCTCTACGTCTTGAACGTCGACGAAAACCAACTCGCGTCGGGCTTCAAACTCGACTTCTTGAAAGCTGACGAGCAGCTGCCTATTTCGGTGAAAATCGAATCGGAAATTGCCACACTCGCACCGGAAGAAGCCAAAGAATTCATGGCAACCTATAGCATGACCGAATCCGGCCTCGATCGCTTGATCAAAGCCGCGTTCAACCTGCTCGGTCTCCAAACGTTCCTCACCTCCGGTGAAATTGAAACGCGCGCTTGGACGATTGCCAAAGGAACGAAGGCACCACAAGCGGCCGGTGTCATCCACACCGATTTCGAAAAGAATTTCATCCGCGCCGAAATCATCAACTGGAAAGACTTCGTCGAACTTGGCGAAGCGGGTGCACGCGATAAGGGAAAACTCCGCACCGAAGGCAAAGACTACGTCATGCAAGATGGCGACGTCGTGCATTTCCGGATCGGGCAGTAAGACTCACCCCCTAGCCCCCTCTCTTTCAGAGAGGGGGAACCAGAACCCTCCCCTGAAAGGGGAGGTGCCCACAGGGCGGAGGGGTCTCAAATAAAAAAGCCCGGTCGTTCCGAGACGGAACGGCCGGGTTTGTCACAAGCGCGGCTGGTGCATGAGCTTGATGCTCGTGCGTTCCGCGTTGGACTCGGTCTGGTCACCAAGGAGCTGGAAGAGCATGTCGCGGGAGAACCTGATGTACTCGTCGTTGACGACCTGGATCCGGTCGCTGATCTCCGCTCGCTGCTCCTCGGTCAGCTTGCTGATCGGGACGGAGCCGCCGCGGGTGTCTTCCGCGCCAGCCGTGTACACCATCTCGTTCGCGCCGTACCGCAACAGGCCACTCAAGTTGTCGATGTTGAAGCCGGAGTAGCCGTACTGCGCGTGGTTCGTGGCGAGCTCCGTTCGGATCTCTTCGGTGTCGAAGTCGGAGCATCGGATGATGTCGCGGATGAGATTCACGACGTTGCCGTCGTAGTACATGCGCTCGATGTGTGCCGGGCCGATCTTGATGACGGTGCACGGAGTCATCGCCAGGTAGTACATCGAACTCGGGCGAGCACCGTTGAAGAAGTAGCGGCCGCCGAGAATCGGCGCCCAGTCCTTCTCATCGGCACGCTCGTAGCTCGTGCGCTCCTCCTTCGGTGTACCGAGGTGTCGCACCATGTCGATCCTGCCACGCAGGAGCTGGTAGATCGCGCCGACCCGGTCGCCGGGCTTGATGAGCGTGTCCTCCGGCTTGAGGTTCAGCTTCTCCGTCTTCTCGTTGCTCGATACGTCGGGAAGGCTGACGAGAGTACGGTCCAACTCGCTGTACGGTTCTTGGCTCATGACGTCTCCTTGCTGGAGTGGACTCACCGGGTTTTCCCGGTGAATCAAGTGGTGGACGTAAAGGGAACGATGCGCCGGCCAGAGGCCGACGACGTGTGACAGTATACGAAAAAAGGCTTTTTGTCAAGCCTTTTCTTCGTTTAGGAGGGGTTGAAGCGGAAGCGGAAAATATCGCGGCCGACTTTCTGGTCGGGGCGCTTATAGAGCAGGCCGGTTGAGCTCTTGAGGTTCAAGGCCATGACGGCGGCTGCGGGCAGAAGACCCTCGGCACGGAAACCGTAATCTTCGAGTTCTCGCAGGATGTTCACGTGTTTGCTTCCGAAAACAGGGAAGACAAAGACAACCTTGGCACCCGGCTTCAACACTTTTGAAAACGCGTCAAAGGCGCGGCGATACAAACCCATCAATTCAAGATATTCGAAATGGATCTTCTGGTCGGATTCCCCGCCACGAAGCGGCGGACCGAGGTAGGGTTCCGAAACGATGGCGCCCACCGAAGCCTTCGGCAGCTTTTCAGAAAGATGCTTCACGTCGGAATGAAACACTTTGGTTTCCACGCGGAGTTTGCGCTGCGTCAGGATCCACTCAAGGTTTTTGACGGTGTCGGCAACCGCACGCTCGCTGATATCGGAGCCGCTGAGCTTCTTGAAACCGAGCGTGGCCGCTTCGGTCAGGATCGTGCCAGAACCGCAAAAGGCGTCGTGCAGCGTTTCGTCTTTCGAAGCGCTGGCGATGTTCACCATCATACGAGCGAGCTTCGGAGGAAGCATGCCGCTCTTGGCGTCGGCAGCGGGGCGTCCGAAATCGCGTTCAGAAAAATCTTCAAATGCCTGGACGGCAATCGTGCGCGCGATACGTGCCGCGCCCTGACCGATCAACAGCATGATTTCGCCGCCCTTTTCGATCAGGCGGTTCTTGTCGACCTGAACGGAGCTGAGCGCCGGTTCATCGTTCAAGACGACGCGGATTGAGCGCCCGTCTTCTTTCAAACGTTTTTTCAGAGTGAGAGAAATCGCTTTGAGTCCGAACTCAAGCGAGCGATAGTTTTTGCTGAGCACGGCTTCGGTCGAGTAGAGACTGATACCGAAATCCAGCGAGGTCTTACTGCCCATGCCGGAGAGCACGTTGAAAAGATCGTCCTCGAGGTTCTTCTCGCTGACGCCAAGCACTTCTGCCATCTTGATCGAACCGCCGAGCAAGTGAAAAAACGCAGCGGTTAAAGGCTTTTCCGTTTCCACGACCATGATGGAGGCAGAATACACCGCGTTTTTCGGATCAAAACCGACATCGGCCGCTTTAAGCGTGGCGATGAGTTCGGCGGTCGAGAGACCTGGTTCGCGTCCGAGGACGAATGCGTACTTCATATGACGTCTTACTATAGATGATAACAGCTCTTACGTCAATCGGGCAGACCACGCGCTTTCGAGCAATGGGTCAGACGAGGTTGACAAAGAGTGCATTTTCTGCGAATATGCCTCGATCGAAGCTGCCATTCATGGAGGGAACATGGCCGATCTCGATTTGATCATTCAACCTGATTCGTTTCGTTTCAACCCGCAATGGCCTGCCTGGGCCTTCTTTCCCAACCTGCGTCTTTTGCTTGGTTGGGGCGAAGGCTTGTGGGAGACGCTCGGCGACCGCATGGCGGCCGTCCGTACCGTCTTCGTGCGCGGTCAGCGCCCGCAGTGGCCGATGCCCGCCCACATGAACGAGTTCGTGGCGTGGAGAGAGGAGTACGACGCGGCCCGGCCGCCGATGCCGTTCTACGGACGCTCGGTCACCGGTGTGAACTGCATGCGGATCGCGACCAACGAGATCTGCCAGCTCTACGGCGGCCCCGCGATTTGCCCCGATGCCAGGTGCCATCACCCGCTCGAGGCGAACCAGGAGTACCGCGTGGCGCGTTTGGTCGGAGTCGACGGCGCGGTCACGATCGCGATCGAGCGGCGTTCCAAGACGCTCAGCTCCGTGTACCAAGCGAAGATGGAGGAGTTCGGACTCGTTCACGCGCACGGCACCGGCAAGCGTACGTCGCCAAAGCCGCCCGGCGAGAAGCGCAAGCGAAAGCAGAGAGATCCAAACGAGCAAGCCTTCGCGCAGCACATGACGCAGGTGAAGAAGGCGTACCGCGTGCGTCGCATCGACGAGCTTCTCATCGACGTCGTCTCGCGCCCGCCGAACTTCCTCGTGGAGATGGCTCGCCAAGCGCGCTACCGCCTGGAACTCGTGGCGCAACGCTTCAAGAACGAGAAAGGCGAGCCACACGTGATGTACACCGACGACGAGCTACTTCTCGCGACGGCAACCGCCATCGCTGACAGCGAAGCGACGTCGTTGGCTCATGTCTATACCTGGACGCCCGTCCTCGGCTTCAACGAAACGGGCCTCTACACCCTCTAACGACCGTATCCCGGTCGTTTTTTCATAGGCGGGGTCTTGCGCGTTTTTTGACCCTGTGATATTGTCCCGGTGCTTACAACAGGGCGAAAGCCCCGATAATACAAGCCTTTCCATCGGAACCAGCCCATGTTCCGGGAAATTCTATTAATCTATGTCCCGCTACGAACTCCTCTACATCATCCCGGCGACCTACGCCGAGACGGAGCTCCAGCCGGTGATCGACGCCATTACAAAGGCGTTGACCGGTCTGGGCGTCACCATCTCCCGCAATGAGATGGTCGGTAAGATCAAGTTGACCTACCCGGTCAACCACGTGCGTTACGGCTACTACATCCTGGTCGACATGGACCTCGAGACCTCGAAGGTCTCCGCTCTCAACGAGCTCCTGCGCTTGCACACCGACGTGCTTCGCCACAGCTTGATGATCAAGGATCCGAAGGCCAAACCGGTCTTCAAGCTCAACGCCATGGAAGAGATCGACCGCGAGGCTCCGCGCCGCAGCGAATCGGCCGACCGCGAAACTCGCGCTCGCCAGGCCGCTGCCGCTCCGAAGGCCGCTGAAAAGAAGGTCGAAGTCGATATGGACGAAGTCGAGAAGAACATCGACAAGATTCTCGAAGGTAAAATCGTCTAAACGACTATGAACCTCAATCGTGCGCAGCTGATCGGCAATCTCACGCGTGACCCGGAAACCCGGACCACGCCGAACGGCCAAAACGTGGCCACCTTCGGCGTTGCGACCTCCAGCACCTGGAAGGACGCCTCCGGACAGAAACAGGAACGCGTCGAATTCCACAACATCGTTGCCTGGGGCAAGCTCGCGGACATCTGCAAGCAATACCTCGGTAAGGGTCGCAAGGTCTTCGTTGAAGGCCGTCTGCAAACGCGCGAATGGCAGGGTACGGATGGCGTCAAAAAGAGCCGAACGGAGATCGTTGCGGACAACATGATCATGTTGGACAAAGCGCCCCAAGGTTCCGGAAACGCCAGCGCCGCATGGGCTCCCGCTCAGCGCGATGCTTCTCCGGTCGCGGAATTTGCCGCTACCGCCGCCCCCGTCGAAGAGGAAATCAAAGTCGAAGACATTCCGTTCTAAAATATGCCTCCACAGAAGAAAACCCAACTGGGACATGACCGGCACTGCTTCTTCTGCGTGAACCAAATCGATGTCATCGATTACAAGGACACGCAGATGCTTCGCCGCTTCACTTCCTCCTACGCCAAAATCGTTCCGCGCCGCCGCTCCGGCGTTTGCGGCTGGCACCAGCGCAAGCTGGCCAACGCCATCAAAGTTGCCCGCGTCCTGGCGCTCATGCCATACGTGATCAAGTAACAAAAAGGGAGGCTGTTGCCTCCCTTTTTGTCATCCCGAGCGAAGCCGAGGGATCCATTGATCGAATAGATTCCTCGACTGCGCTTCGCTCCGCTCGGAATGACAAAAGCATGGAACCACGCTGGAAACAACTGAAGAATAGTCCGTACCTCAAAAAGAATCTTGAGGCGCGCGCAAGAATCATCACGGCAATCCGTGCCTTCTTCGACGCGAGCGGATATCTTGAAGTCGAGACGCCAATCGTTGTGGCGAAGCCTGGAATGGAACCGCATCTTGAGCCATTTCGAACGGAAGTCACCGACCCGTACGGCAATGCTTTTCCCGCGGCGTTGATCACCTCGCCTGAGTACGCGATGAAGAAGCTGCTCGTGGCTGGATTCACGCAGATCTATCAGATCGTCAAATGTTTTCGTAATGGCGAAGCGTTTGAAGGCCGCCACAACCCAGAGTTCACGATGATCGAGTGGTATCGCTCGCAGACCGATTACACCGGCATCATGGATGACGCGGAAGCGCTGGTGAAAGACGTTGCGCGCAGCGCGATAGGAAAAACAGGGATCGTTTGGCGCGGAAGAGCGATTGAACTCGATCAAGCGTGGCAGCGCTTATCGGTGCGCGAAGCAATGCAAACGTACGCCAACATCGACCTCGACGCGGCGCTCGAAGACAAGTGGCTGCTTCTTGAAGCGGCGGCAAAGCTTGGACACGTCCTCGCACCCGATGTCTCGTGGGACGACGCGTTTTTTAGCGTTTTTCTGAATGCGGTCGAGCCACACCTCGGCCTCGAACGTCCGACGTTTTTGTACGAGTACCCGGTTTCGATGGCGGCGCTTTCAAAAACCTCATCTCGCGACTCGCGATATGCGGAGCGATTCGAGCTGTATATCGGGGGACTGGAGTTGGCGAACGCGTTTACGGAATTAACGGATGCTGTTGAGCAGCGTGCTCGTTTGGAAGAAGAGAGCATGTTGAGAAAAACGCTGGGTCGTTTTGATCATGGCATCGACGAAGATTTCGTTGCAGCCCTTGAGGAGGGGATGCCCGAAGCTGGAGGAATCGCACTTGGCGTGGATCGCCTCGTCATGCTTCTTTTGGGTGAGGAAGATATTCGTAGCGTGATAGCTTTCCCTGCCGGCGCGATGTTTCAAAAGAAAAACGACCCAGCGTAGAGGGTCGTCAGGCGACGCGGAGGGTCGGCTCGAATGTCTGTTGGGGAAAGCGTTCCGGCTCAATGAGAGCGATCATCACGCCGTAGACGTCGGGGAAGGTGGTCACGAGCCTGCCTAGCAAGCTCGCAGACGCAGCATCGACTTCGAGGGGCATGGGCTCGGTGTACGGTTGGATGTCCTCAGGCTGAATCCTGAAACAATCGGCCAAGCTGCAGGGCTTCGTGTGAGCGAACAGGCTCGGATGACTGATCACCAGGTTACCGACCGCTTCAGCGGGCGTGCTGCCAGATTCGTATCCGCTCGGTCCGTGGCGGAAACGGGCGCGATAGCAGCCGTGCTTGCCCCCGTGTATCGCGCTGGTGTCGTAGCTGATGTTGATGTATCTCTCGCAGCAGGCCATTTTGCCTCCTTCGTGGGCTTTGTGTGACTCGACGCTAGCCAAATGACGCTATCTTGTCAAGAATCCTTGGGATCGCTACACTTCCCGGGAAGTAAACAACCGCTATGCCTTCCGTCAACGAAATCAACAAAGAGTCCGTCGTGATGTATAAGGAGGAGCCCCACATCGTCGTCGAATTTCAGCACGTAAACCCAGGTAAGGGCGGCTCGTTCGTCCGCACCCGCCTCAAGAACGCACGCACCGGCAAAGTCTTTGAAAACACGTACAAGGCGGCCGAAACGGTCGAATTTGTCGACCTCGAACGCCGTAACCTTCAATACACCTACAACGACGGTAAGAACTGGTACTTCATGGACCAGTCCACCTTCGAGGAGATATTCATCCCAAAGGATGTTCTCGCGGAGAAGACGAATTACCTGAAGGAAGGCCAAGAGATCCAAGGCTTTTTCTACGAGGGCGCCTGCCTTAACGTCGTTCTGCCGAAGAAAATGGTCCTCAAGGTAACGGAAGCCTTTGATGCGGTCCGCGGCGACTCGTCCGGCAACATTACGAAGGACGTCACACTTGAAACGGGCTACGTTATCAAGGCCCCGATGTTCATCAAGGAAGGCGACCTCCTCTCGATCAACACCGACACGGGTGAGTACGTCGAGCGCGCTAACCAATAGACAAGAAGAGTAAATCTGCCTACCATAAAGGCAGATTTTCTTTTAAGACGACTATGATCTACGACGTCAGCGTCAATCTCTGGGCAGTGCTCGCTGTTGCGGCGCTCCACATGATCCTCGGCTCCTTTTGGTACGGACCTCTTTTCGGCAAAGCGTGGATGAAGTCCATGGGCTGGGATCCAAACAAAGTGATCGACGACAAGATGCGAAAAGAAGGCCAGAAAGCCATGATGCTCATGGTTCCCACGGCACTTCTCACGTCCTACGTCTTGGCGCACTTTGTCGACTACACAGCGTCGGTAACATGGACCGAGGGTGCTCAAACAGGTTTTTGGGTCTGGCTCGGCTTTCAGGCGACGTTGATCGTTCAATACGTCGCCTTCGAGGGTAAGAGCAAAAAGTCAGCGCTCATCAACGCTGCCTATCAGCTCGTTGGTCTCATGCTCATGGGTGCAATTCTCGCGGTATGGGCCTAAAGCGGTACGAACCACTTCCCGCAGAACTGCTCAAAAGAAAACGAGGCCTCAGTGGCCTCGGTCTTGTTTGCGTGAACGACATCAAGAAAGGGAAGACGATTGTTGAATACGCCGGCAAGCGCGTGAACGACGCAAAAGCCGACACGCTTTCGAATCGTTACATTTTTGAGGTGAAGAAAAACGTGAACATTGACGGGTCTTCACGAAAAAATCTGGCGCGTTACGTGAATCATTCATGCAGACCGAACTGCGATTACAGCACGCGAAAGAGCGGCCGCGTGTTCTATTACGCGCTTAAGAATATTAAAGCGGGTGAGGAGCTGACGGTCGATTACGGCAAGGATTATTTCGAGCATTACATTGGACCGCACGGTTGTAAGTGCGGAGCTAAAAAACACCGGCATCAGCCACGCAAGAAGAAGTAAAGAAAAAGCCCTCGACTGAAGTCGGGGCTTTTTTCTGTTTACGCTGCTGCGGCCTCTTCAACTTTCGCGCGATACTCCGCTTCTTCGACTGCGTCAGCGGCATTGCCCGCGTTGACCTGTTTCATAACGAGTTCGCGCACGGCCTTCATCATCTTAGGGTTTTCTTTCAGGAAAGCCTTGGCCGTCTCGCGCCCGACACCGAGCTTCTCGGAGTTGAACGTGTACGAGTTCCCGTTTTTCTGAATGATGCCGTGGAGCACGCCGGTGTCGAGCGTGTCGCCGGAGAGCGAGATGCCCTCGTTGTACATGATCTCAAACGTGGTGGTGCGGAACGGGGGAGCCACCTTGTTCTTCACGATCTTTACGTTCACCTGGTTGCCGATGACCTTCTCTTCTTTTTTCAGTTGAGCCGAGCGGCGAACTTCGATACGTTGTGAAGCGTAGAATTTGAGAGCGGTACCGCCCGTCGTCGTTTCAGGGTTGCCGAAGACGACGCCGATCTTCATGCGGATTTGGTTGATGAAGATGACGCAGGTTTTCGTTTTTGAAACGATGCCCGTGAGCTTACGGAGCGCTTGCGACATGAGGCGCGCCTGGAGACCCATGTGCGAGTCGCCCATTTCGCCTTCGATTTCGGCTTTTGGCACGAGCGCGGCCACCGAGTCGACGACGATAACGTCGACGGCACCAGAGCGCACAAGTGTTTCGACGATATCGAGCGCCTGTTCGCCAGTGTCTGGCTGAGAGATCAGCATGTCGTTGATCTTCACGCCGATCTTCTCCGCGTAGGCTGGGTCGAGCGCGTGCTCGGCGTCAACGAAAGCGGCCAAGCCACCGATTTTCTGCACTTCAGCAATAATGTGCTGAGCGAGCGTCGTTTTACCCGATGATTCTGGCCCGTAAATTTCGATGACGCGTCCGCGCGGTACGCCACCGATACCAAGTGCCAGGTCGAGAGACAGACAACCCGTCGGGATGGAGTCGACCTGCATCTTCTTTGCGTCTCCGAGCCTCATGATCGAACCATCGCCAAACTTACTGCGAATTTGGTTGATTGCTTCTTCCGTTGCTTTGAACCGTTCGTCCACTACAGCCTTCGCCATACGTGCGCGTTAGAAATGAATGCTTAGACATCTTACGCGTTGCGTCCTTTCATATCCAGAAACGCGATGTCAACATTGTAGATGAACAAAAGGCGAACAGTGCAACTGCTCGCCTGGGGATATCTTAGGGTGTAGCCTCCGTGCTGCTCGCGCTTCCGGTCTCTTTTGGCTCATCAATCACGACTTTGATAAAGATTTCGTTCTCGCGCGAGTGCTTTTTCTTGGCGATAAGACGCAAGGTCGAGACACCAGGTGGAAGGTTGAGGACATCTTTGAAAGAGCCGTCAGCTTCGATTGAGACGGGTTCGCCGTTCACAGCGAGGTCCACCTCACGCTCGGTCACGCCTTCGAGCACGACGCGCCCGGTCGGGAAGACTTGGTCGTCGTGTGGTGAGTAGAGCGTCACGCTCGGCGGTTTCAAAATACTACGCACGGAGAAGGCGAAGTATCCTAGGATTCCGACAAAGACGAGCGCCATCGCTACGGACTTGAACAGAATAGGGGAAGAGACCAACGAACGCCCGGCGACAAAGTTGATCGGGTGTCGCGTTGTCATGGTGCCGGTGCCCGCAGCCATTTCTTTGAGCAAGCTTTCGGCAGCGGAATCAGGGTCGATTCCATAATGCGAAGCGAGCGCCTTCACGAATTTTTTCGTGTAGACGGCTTCAGGCAATTTTTTCAGATCGTTGCCCTCGAGCGCGGCAATATATTTCTTGCCGACATGCGTTGCGCGCTCGACTTCTTCGATTGATTCGTTGCGTTCTTGGCGGGCGTCGCGAAGGATGTCGCCGATCGTGCGATCGTCGAGCTCCTTTTCCTGAAATGCAACCATAGTCTCGCTACACTACACCCTCGTCCGGATTTTCGCCATCAAGATGTTCGTCGTCGGGCTCGATTTCAAGTCCTGCGGGGCGGGCCATCAGAATGTCGCGCGGTTTGGCGCCGTCACCAGGGCCGATCACGCCTTTCTCTTCAAGTAAATCAAGAATGCGAGCGGCACGAGCGTAGCCAATCTTCATGCGGCGCTGGAGGAACGAAGCTGAAGCCTTGCCGGCACGCACGACGATGTCTTGGGCTTCTTGGAGAAGCGGTTCATCGCTGCCGCCGTTGTCGTTGAACGTAACTCCGTTTGACGTATTGCCGAGGCGATCGACAATTTCATGCTGATAGTCCGGCGCGTCGAAGTTGCTCTTGATGAAGTCCGTGACTTTTTTGATCTCCGTGTCGGAGATGTACGTGCCTTGAAGACGCTTTGGCTTCGAAAGCTCAGCCGAAGTGAAAAGCATGTCGCCGCGGCCAACAAGTTTTTCCGCGCCGAGCGAATCGAGAATCGTACGCGAGTCGGTGCCGGAGGCGACGGCAAAAGCGATACGTGCGTTGAAGTTCGCTTTAATAAGACCCGTGATGACGTCGACTGACGGACGCTGTGTGGCGAGGATCAAGTGAATACCAACGGCACGCGCCATCTGTGCCAAGCGGATGATGCAGGTTTCGACGTCTTTTCCAGAACCAGAAACCATCAAGTCGGCGAGCTCGTCGATGACAACGACGAGATACGGCATCTTTTCTTCCGCTGCTTCGTTGTAAGAACCGATATCGCGTTTACCGTAGCGAGCGAGCTGCGTGAAGCGGCGGTCCATTTCGCCGATCGTCCACTTGAGCGCATTGAGCGTTTTTGCGACGTCGGTGATAGCCGGCACGAGCAGGTGCGGAATGTTGTTGTAAGCGGTGAGCTCGACACGCTTCGGGTCGACCATGATGAAACGAAGCTCGTCTGGACCGTGGCTGTAGAGAAGCGAAACGATAATCGAGTTCAAGCAAACGGTTTTACCGGAACCGGTCGAACCGGCAACGAGCATGTGCGGCATCTTGGCGAGGTCCGCGAGCCACGGTTTACCCGCAACGTCCTTGCCGAGCGCGACGCGTAGCGAAGCACTCGAAGAACGGAACTCTTGCGACTCCAAAACCTCACGGAGGTTCACGATCGCGACCGCCTGGTTCGGTACTTCAATGCCGACGAGCGACTTGCCCGGGATCGGCGCTTCGATACGAATCGGGTGCGCGGCGAGTGCCAAGGCTAAGTCGTTGTTGAGCGCCGTGATGCGATTGAGCTTGATGCCGTCATGCGGTTTGAGTGTGAACTGCGTGACCGTCGGACCGACCGACACTTCGCCCATTTCCGATGGAACGCCAAAATTCTCCAGCGTCTTCTGGATGATGTGCTGGTTGCGCCCGATGTCACCCGACGTCGGCTTCATCGACTTGTTGTTGAGAAGATCAAGCGGCAGCGTGACTTTGCGCCACACTTTTTTCTTGAGACCGCTTTCGACGTGCTCTTCCGCCATGATGGGGGTCGGCATAATCTCGCCGCCCTCGTCTTTCATCTCTTTCGATTCAAACGACGGCTTGGCTTCCTGCTGCGGCATCGGGCTCGCGCCAATCGTGCCGCCGTTGTCTTCGGGTTTCTTTTTCAGGAACGAAAGGAAGGCTTGATGAGGGAAGACCAAACGTTCAAGCGAAGTTTTGAAGACGAGAAGAATGGACGCCAGCATGCCGCCTGTCAAAACAATGGTTGCGCCCCAGAAACCGAGTCCTTGCTCCAAGAGATAGCTGATGAGCATACCGAGGTAGCCGCCGCCCGCTTCGAGTTCCTTTCCGAAAACGATGCCGTCCGGGCGCGCCATCATGAGATGGATGAAGCCTCCGAGCATCAGGATGAAGAGTCCGGCGCCCAGTTTTCCGGCCGCGTCGAACGTTTTCCAGGTGCTGCGAAGACGTCCGGTGGCAATGAACAACAAAAAAACCGGCAATAAGAAGTAAAGTTTGCCGAGCAGTTTGTGATTGAATCCGTTCAAATACTGACCGATGATGCCCGCCAAGCCGAAAGCCGAGAGGGTAAAAAGAATCGCCACGATCAAAAGGAAGATCGTTACGAGTCCGCGCTTGGTGTCATCGCTCAGCTCCAGCGCTTCTAGGCGCGGTTCTTTTTCCTGGGACTTCTCTTTCTTGCCGTTGCTGTTCTTCCGTGTTTTTTGTGACATGAAGCCTGTATTTTTACAGGCGTATTGTACCAGCTGCGCGAAAACAAAAAAACCCACGAAATGTACAAACGCCGCCCACAAGAGATGTGGACGGCGCTTTTGATTCCGACTGAGTCCGATCAGTTCTCGGGGGTGACCACGGGGTCAGCCACGGGCACGATCGGTTCGACGACGGCGGCCTCCACGGTGGGGGTCGGCGCCGGGGCGGTCTCCTCGAGCTGCGTCGCGAGTGCGACGGGCTCCGTGGGGATCACCGGCTGAACCAGCGGCTGCAGCTGGTCGCGGAGCGTGCGCGGACGCTCCTCACCCACCGGCTTCTTGATGTCCTTGAAGGACTTCTTGCCGGTCTTGGGCGCGGGCGGCGGTGCGGTGGGCTTGGGAGCCTCCGCCTCGGTCGAGCTCTCGGGCTCGTCCACGGCTTCGGGGTTGATCCCGAGGCTGCGGACGAGGTCCTCGGCGAGACCGTTCACCTCCCGGTTCCTGGCCTTCTGTCCGGGGCCCGGAGCCGGCGCCTTGCGCATGCTCCGGAGCTCCTTGCGGAAGCCCTGGAGGGTATCAGCGATACCGTCCAGGTACTTCTTCCGCGGCACCAGCCCGTCGATGGAGTCGATCTCCGTGAGGGCTCCGAGGAGCTCGTTGACGACGCTCGTGAGCGCCGTCATCTCCTTGGGATCCCGGGGGATCTTCACCTTCCGGGACTTCCGCTCCGCGTCCTCCGGCGCCTTCTCGTCGATCTCCTCGTAGACGAGCGTGTCGACCTCCGTCAGCCAGTAGAGGCTGTCGATCAGGTTGCGCACGGCGTCGTTGGTCCCGCGGTGACCGACCTCCTCCGCCTTGCGGGCGTGGTTGTAGATCACTCGGGAGAGGTCCAGCGAGTACGCCTCACGCTTGGTCTCCTCGAACGGGAGCCACTTCGTGATCCGCATCGACACCGCCTGGTTGTCGACCTCCTCGCAGTGCATGGTGAACTGCATCTGGCCATCCCGCTGGTCCTGGAGGACCAAGATGACCTTCGTGCGGGTCTCACGACCCTGGATCACGCTCGGGAAGTACTGCTTGCTGGTGAACAAGCCGCTCGACTCGAGCAACTCGCGGGTGTCGACCGCCCGGAACTCGTAGTGCTTCCACGCGTCCCAGTTCCGGCTGGGCTTGTGGTAGTCGGCCAGGCCGACGCGGTAGAGCTGGCAGTCGTCGCAGCTCTCCTTCATGCACCGCTTGCCGTTGGTGCAGTTGTTCTCGCGGTAGAAGAAGATCTTCAGCGCGGTGTACGGCCAGCCGTCGTGGCCCCGCAACTGCAGGGTCCTGGGGACGATGGGCTTGAGCATCACCGTCGCACCGGCTTGGCTCGTGGGGGACTGGTTCTCGTTCTTCGACTTGGTCATCTGACGCTCCTCGCCGACTTGAATGTCGGCAGCTTTGAGGTTTTGTCCCTCAAGGGTTCGGGGGACTACGCAACGGGTGTCACGCAGTCAGTATCGCCGTAGACGCAACAGGTCGGCTCACCATTGAGCCGACCTGAGTTTCCACGGTTGATTTGGAGGCGTTGGTTGGTGCAAACCGCCGAGGCGGTACACCTTGCGAGCTCGCTCGGAGGAGGGTTCCAGCCGAAGCCGGAAACTTCCTGCGAAGGTGAACTCGTCCTTTCCGGCTTTTTGAGGGCCTTCCGGGATAGCACTCCTCCAAGTCAACCGTGGAAAGGGCGGCGATCTTCCCTCGAAAGAACTGGAGGGTTATGGTTCGCAGTACGCCGAAGCGTCGCGTTCCGCAGCCGTGCCTCATGAGCTTTTCCAGCCGAAGCCGGAAAAGCACGCAAGGAAGCGTCTGTGTCCTGTATGACGGCCGAAGCCGACATCGGGACGAACCCACCATGTCTTTCGGGAGAAGGATCTTTCTGACCGGATACTCTAGCATATCCACCGAAATTTGTCAATATGTTTTGGCAGACGTGGCATTATTTTCCTAAAAATAGCCTTAAAAACTGTTTGTTTGAACTGGCAAAGCATCATAATTTCTATCCCCTTGACACGTTCGCCAGTTTTTTCTTGACAGGGGATAACTCGCATGATAGTCTTGTGCAGAATTCAATATCGTGGTTTTCCGCTCCGTTTACCACAGCTAAAACGCACTCTCCCTGCGGAAGGGCGAGTTGTTGTTTTTTAGGGTAAAACGCGAAAAAAAGACCGCGGTGGCGATCGCCACTGTCCGACCTCTGGCTGAACTGTCTGATAGAGGCCCGGAGTGGGGTATTTACTCACCCCTGGTTTTTCTGTCGTTGCAGAAAAACCTTCACTCCACCCGTTGCGTATGCAGATCACGCGTACCGTGCCGAAGATGAGGGAACGCACCTCGTTTTCCAAGCTGAAGGAAGTGTTCCAGCTCCCAGACCTGATCGAGGTACAGAAAGATTCGTACTCGTGGCTCTTTAAGGAAGGCCTCCGCGAACTTTTCGACGAGGTCTCTCCGGTCAAAGACTTTATCGGTCGCGACCTCGAGCTCTATTTCCAGGACTACTATCTCGACGAACCCAAGTTCGACGAGAAAACGTCGATGGCGAAGAACCTGACGTATGAAGCGTCGCTGCGCGTGAAGACGAAACTCGTCAACAAGCGCTCGGGCGACGTCCGCGAACAGGAAATTTTCCTCGGCGACTTCCCGGTCATGACTGACCGCGGTACGTACATCATCAACGGCATCGAGCGTGTCGTTGTTTCACAGCTCGTTCGTTCCGCCGGTGTGTTCTTCACGCACGAGATGAACCGCGGTCGCAAATACTTCGGCGCGAAGATCATCCCGAACCGCGGCGCCTGGCTCGAAATGGAAACGGACGCCAACGACGTCATCTGGGTGAAAATTGATCGCAAGCGCCGCGTGGCCGTGACGGCTCTCATGCGCGCTTTCGGTTACGCGACGGACGAGGAGATCTCGGCCCTTTTTGCCGACATCGACACGCATCCGAACCACACCTACATCAAAGCAACTCTTGGAAAAGACGAAGCCAAGAACGAAGAAGACGGTTTGCGCGAAGTTTACAAGCGCATCCGCCCGGGTGACATGGCGACGACCGACAACGCTCGCTCGCTGATCCACTCGATGTTCTTCAACTTCGATCGCTACGACCTTCACCGCGTCGGTCGTTACAAGTTCTCGCAGCGTTTTGGTCTCCACTCCACCAAGGATGAGATCGAAAAGCCGGAGCACCGCATCTTGAAGAAGGAAGACATCGTGATGATCGTCCGCGAGATCATCCGTTTGAACAACGTCCAGGAAGATTCCGACGACGTCGACCACCTCGGTAACCGCCGCGTCCGCGCGGTCGGCGAACTCGTGCAGAACCGTCTGCGCGTCGGTTTGGCGCGTATGGAGCGCATCATCAAGGACCGCATGTCCACGATGGATATCACGCAGCTCACGCCTTCCAAACTGATCAACGCTCGCCCGGTCATCGGCGTCATTCGCGAATTCTTCATGAGCTCGCAGCTTTCGCAGTTCATGGACCAGACGAACCCGCTCGCAGAACTCGAGCATAAGCGCCGCCTCTCTGCGATGGGTCCTGGTGGACTTTCTCGCGAGCGCGCCGGCTTCGACGTTCGTGACGTGCACCGCACGCACTACGGCCGTATCTGTCCGATCGCCACTCCGGAAGGACCGAACATCGGTATGGTCGGACATCTTTCGACGTACGCTCGTATCAACGAATACGGCTTCATCGAAACTCCGTACCGCAAAGTCGCAAAGCAGAAGGACGGCCGCACGCAGGTGACCGACGAAGTCGTCTATTTGAACGCCTTCCAGGAAGAAAAGGTCATCACGACCGCTGCTACGACGCCGATCGACGAGAACGGCTACTTCATGCAGGAAAAAGTTCCGGGACGCCGCCATGGTGAACCTGCCACGGTTTCGAGCGACGACATCGAATACATGGACGTCAACTCGCGCCAGATTATCTCGGTCGCGACCGCTTGTATTCCGTTCCTCGAGCACGATGACGCTGTTCGCGCGCTCATGGGTACGAACATGCAACGCCAGGCTATTCCGTGCATCAAGCCGGATGCGCCGATCGTCGGCACGGGTATGGAAATGCGCTCCGCGCGCGACTCCGGACACGTTGTTTTGGCCGACTTCGACGGAGAAATTACGAAAATCCAGAGCGACACGATCGAACTCACGGGCGATGACGGCACGCGCAAGACCTATGCGCTGAACAAGTTCGTCCGCTCCAACCACTCCACCTGTATCAACCAGCGCCCGATCGTGCTTCCTGGCCAGAAGGTCAAGAAGGGCGACGCGCTTGCAGACGGCCCGGCTACGGACGGTGGCGAACTCGCTCTCGGTCAGAACGTGCTGGTCGCTTTCCTTTCGTGGGAAGGTTACAACTACGAAGACGCCATCATCCTCTCCGAGCGCATGGTGCACAACGATCGTTACACCTCGATCCACATCGAGAACTACACGGTCGAAGTGCGCGAAACGAAGCTCGGCCCTGAAATGGTCACCTCCGACATCCCGAACGTGTCGGAAGAAAAACTCCGCAACCTCGACGAGAACGGCGTCATCCGCATCGGCGCCGAAGTCGCTTCCGGCGACATCTTGGTCGGTAAGATCACGCCGAAGGGCGAAACCGAACTCTCGGCGGAAGAAAAACTTCTCCGTGCGATCTTCGGCGAAAAAGCCCGCGACGTGCGCGACTCCTCGCTCTATCTCGAGCACGGCGAACGCGGCAAGGTGATCGACATCAAAGTTTTCTCCCGCGAAGCTGGCGACAAATTGTCTCCGGGCGTCATTCAGGCCATTCAGATTTCGATCGCTGACCTCCGCAAGATCCAGGTCGGTGACAAGATGGCAGGCCGCCACGGTAACAAGGGCGTCATCTCGCGCATCGTCCCGGTTGAAGACATGCCGTTCATGGAAGACGGAACCCCGGTCGACATTCTCTTGTCACCGCTCGGTGTCGCTTCTCGTATGAACCTCGGTCAAATCCTTGAGACACACATGGGTCTCGCAGCCAACGCGTTGAGCTACCGCGTTGTTACGCCGGTGTTCAGCGGTATCAGCGAAGACCAAATCAAGGGCGAGCTGAAGAAGGCTGGCTTCACGGAAGATGGACAGATGTTCATGTACGACGGCCGCACCGGCGCCGCCTACGACCACAAGGTCACGGTCGGTTACAAGTACATGCTGAAGCTCAACCACATGGTTGAAGACAAGATCCACCAGCGTTCGATCGGTCCGTACTCGCTCATCACGCAGCAGCCGCTCGGTGGTAAAGCCCAATTCGGCGGTCAGCGCTTCGGTGAAATGGAAGTCTGGGCGCTCGAAGCCTACGGCGCCGCGCACTCGCTCCAGGAAATTCTCACGATCAAGTCCGACGACGTCCCGGGCCGCAGCCGCGCCTACGAAGCGATCATCAAGGGCGAGCAGATCAAGAAGCTCAACATCCCTGAATCCTTCAACGTCCTCGTTCGCGAACTTAAGGGTCTTGCCCTCGACGTCGAACTCCTCAAGGAGCGCGAAGATGGCCAGTACGAGAAAGTCGATCTCGATTCTGACGACCTGGCCGCTCCGCCTTCGCCCTTCCGCGGCGATCGCAGCCTCTAACGCATCACGCAAAGCCACACCAATATGATGCGACAAGAAGCCAAGGTTATCGACTTCGACGCGATCCGCCTCAAGATTGCTTCTCCGGAAGTGATCCACGAATGGTCGTACGGCGAAGTCACGAAACCGGAAACCATCAACTACCGCACCCAGAAGCCTGAAAAGGGCGGTCTCTTTGCCGAAGAAATCTTCGGTCCTTCCAAGGACTGGGAGTGCTACTGCGGCAAGTACAAAAAAGTGCGCTACAAGGGCATCGTCTGCGAAAAGTGCGGCGTGGAAGTCACGCACTCGCTGGTTCGCCGCGAGCGCATGGGTCACATCGATCTCTCGAGCCCTGTTTCGCACATCTGGTTCCTCCGCTCGATCCCGGGCAAAATTGGTCTCGTACTCGACATGTCCGTGATGAACTTGGAAAAGGTCATCTACTTCGCGAACTTCATCATCACGAAGGTCGACATGGAGGGCAAACTCCAGACGATCGAAGCGCTCAAGCAGGAGTACAAAGGCAAGCGCAAGATGCTCGAGAACGAAGCTGAGCGCCAGATGGAACAGCTCCGTGCCAAAGAGTCTTCCGACAAGGAATTGAAGAAGGCTCTCGAGATCAATGAGGCGAAGATGGCCTCGCTCGAAGAGGACTACAACGACACCATGCGCGAGCTCAAAGAGCTCGAACCGATGCGCATCGTTTCCGAGCACGTCTATCAGACGTGGTCGCTCAAGTTTGGTCACCTCTTCGAAGCCGGTATCGGCGCCGAAGCGGTATACGACCTCCTCAAGGCCGTCGATCTCAAGAAGACGATCAAACAGCTCGAAACCGAACTGATTGACGCTTTTGGCGCGAAGAAGGACAAACTCGTCCGCCGCGTGAAGTTGCTCCGCAACCTCGATCGCAACGACATCCGCCCAGAGTGGATGGTCATGACCGCTATCCCGATCATCCCGCCGGATCTTCGCCCGATGGTTTCGCTCGACGGCGGCCGCTTCGCGACCTCCGACCTGAACGATCTCTATCGCCGCGTCATCAACCGCAACAACCGCTTGAAGCGCCTCCAGGAACTCAACGCTCCGGAAGTCATTTCGCGCAACGAAAAGCGCATGCTCCAGGAAGCGGTCGACGCACTCATCGACAACAGCGCTCGCCAGTCGAAGACGGTCATCGCCACGACCGGCCGCAAGCGCCAGCTGAAGTCCCTCGCCGACCAGCTCAAGGGTAAGCAGGGTCGTTTCCGCCAGAACTTGCTCGGTAAGCGCATCGACTACTCCGGCCGCTCGGTCATCGTCGTCGGTCCGCGCCTCAAGCTCTCGCAGTGCGGCTTGCCGAAGCGTATGGCGCTTGAACTCTTCAAGCCGTTCGTCATCGCGCAGCTCATCAAGCACGAGTTCTGCCACAACATCCGTTCGGCCAACCGTTTCATCGAATCCGGCCGTTCGGAAATCTGGGACATTCTCGAAGAGATCACGAAGAAGAGCTACGTGATGCTCAACCGCGCTCCTACGCTCCACCGCCTTTCGATCCAGGCTTTCCAGCCGACGTTGATCGAAGGTAAGGCGATCCAGCTCCACCCGATGGTCTGCCCAGCCTTCAACGCTGACTTCGACGGTGACCAAATGGCCGTCCACGTTCCGCTCACGGAAGAAGCCAAGCGCGAAGCGGGCGAGCTCATGCTCTCCTCCAAGAACTTGCTCAAACCGGCTACGGGCGCGCCGCCGGCCATGTTGAACAAGGACATCATCTGGGGTATCCACTACCTCTCGCGCTTCACCGACCGTGGCGACGGCGTCGTCAAAGCCTTCGCATCTCCGTCTGAAGTGCGCCTCGCGTACCAGACCGGCAACATCAAGCTCAACGAAAAGATCCTCTGCCGCGTCGAGAAGGGCGAAAAGCCGGTTGAAACGTCGCAGGGCCGTATCTTGCTCAACAGCGTCTTGCCGGAAGGCTTGCCGCGCATCTCCGAAGCGCTCGACACCAAGAAGTCCGCGGACCTTGTTCGTCTCTGTCTCGAGTTCCATGGCGCTGAACGCGCTGCGGCACTCCTCGACGACTTCAAGGAACTCGGTTTCCACTACGCGTCCCGCTCCGGTTTCTCGTGGGGTATGGACGACTTGCCGACGATTAAGGGCAAGCCGGATCTCCTCGCCGAAGGCGAAAAGCGCGTTGAAGAGATCGAAGAGCAATACAGCGAAGGCTTGCTCACACAGCACGAACGCTACCTCCAGATCATCAAAGTCTGGACAGAG
Organism: Patescibacteria group bacterium; assembly: GCA_041659045.1. GTDB lineage: Bacteria > Patescibacteriota > Patescibacteriia > SG8-24 > DYFX01 > DYFX01. Next base: position 123,794 of record JBAZZB010000002.1, on the reverse strand, counting down.
ATCAAGGATCGCATCACGAAGCTCGCCAAGGAGCAGCTCCCTCGCGAAGGTTCGGTCGCGTCCATGATTGAATCCGGTGCTCGTGGTTCTTGGTCCCAGTTGACCCAGATGGTCGGTATCAAAGGTCTCGTGGTCAACCCGCGCGGCGACATTATCGAACTGCCGATCAAGAAGGGTTTCAAGGAAGGCTTCGACGTCCTCGAATTCTTCATCTCGACGCACGGTGCGCGTAAAGGTCTTACCGACACCGCGCTTCGTACCGCCAACGCCGGTTACCTGACCCGCCGTCTCGTCGACGTCGCGCAGGACGTGGTCATTCATAGCGAAGACTGCGGCACCGATGTGGGCATGGAGATCACCGCCGAAGAATCGAAGGAGATGGGCGAAACCGTCGCGGCTCGCACGGTCGGCCGCACGGCTCTCCAGAACGTCAAACATCCGGAAACGGGCAAGGTCATCGTCAAAGCTGGCGATATCGTGACCGAAGCCAACGCCCGCGAAATGGTGAAGCTCGAGATCCCGACTGTCCACGTCCGCTCCGTCCTCACTTGCAAGCAGCGCAAGGGCGTCTGCCAGAAGTGCTACGGCTACGACCTGGGCTACAACAAGCTCGTCCGCATGGGCACGGCCGTCGGTATCATTGCCGCGCAGTCCATCGGCGAACCGGGCACGCAGCTCACCATGCGTACATTCCACACCGGTGGTGTCGCAGGTTCCGACATTACCCAGGGTCTCCCGCGCGTCGAAGAACTCTTCGAAGCTCGCCCGCCGAAGCGCAAGGCTTTCATGGCCGACGTCGCCGGCATCGCCAAGATCCAGGAAGTCGAACGCCGCATCATCGAGACCGCATCCGGCGAACGTATCGTCGACGCGCTCTCTGGCTCCAAGGTCGTGCGCATCAGCCACACCGAAGAAGCCGAGGTGAAGTTCAAGGCTATGAAGGGCGACGAAGTTGCCGTCAAAGACGGCGAGAAAGTTGCTCAGGGCCAGTCACTCATCAATCGCCAGGACGGTACCAAGGAATGGGCCCCCTTCGGCGGCGTGGTCAAAGTCGTGAAGACGGCGATCACGCTTGTCGGCGAGGCCAACAAGGATACCGAGTACGTCATTCCGCCGGGCTACGTGCTCTACGTGAAGGACGGCCAGCAGGTTGAACCGGGCGACCAGCTCACGGAAGGCGACCTCGACCTTCAGGAGCTCTACAAGTACAAGGGCCGCGAAGCGGTCCAGACGTATCTCACGCACGAAACGCAAAAGATCTACTCGTCGCAGGGTCAAAAGCTCAACGACAAGCACATCGAAGTGATCATCAAGCAGATGTTCTCTCGCGTCTACGTGAAGGAAGCCGGCGACACTGAGCTTCTTCCTGGTGAAACCGTTGAACGCGCTGTCTTCGAAGAAGAGAACGCCCGCGCGAAGGCCTTGAAGAAGACGCCGGCCGAAGCCGACGAACTCTTCCTCGGCATCACGAAGGTTTCTCTCTCGACAGAGAGCTTCCTCTCGGCCGCTTCCTTCCAGGAAACCGCCAAGGTGCTCATCAACGCTGCCGTCTCCGGCAAGCTTGATCGCCTCGAAGGTCTCAAGGAGAACGTCATCATTGGTCGCCTCATTCCGGCAGGTACGGGCTTCCACAAGCCTGGCGAAGCCGCGATCTCGGTCGACCAGATCATGTCTCCCAGCCTCGACGCACGCTCGTAAGATCGCAGAAAAAGCCCCGCATGCGCGGGGTTTTTTCGTTGACAGAATCGTGTTTTTCAGGTGAGATACGCGCACGTGAATTTGGAGGTCATCATGTCGATTTCCGGCTTTGATCCTGATGTCTACGTGAGCGCGATTCGTGTTCAGAACGGAACGATCGTCATGGCCGAACGCGAGCGCCAACGGTTGACGATCGCAATGCAGGAGAGGTGTCCGCACGAGGGCGAGCTCCACGAGCGTGAGATTGATCAGATCGGTTGGCCGCCAAGCGATGCGGAGACGATCCTGCCCCGCCGCATGTGCACGGTCTGTGCCTTTGAGGAGGAGGGAACACTGACCGGCTTCACGAACGTCTACGACTTCCGAGTGTTCGCGCGCCGCATGGCAACGCAACTCACGACAGTGATCTACGACCGGCGCCGCCGCGAACTTCTCGAACGGCTCGGCCTCACCCACCTTTCTCCTTGACCCCGCGACACTTCGCGAGGTCATTTTTATTGACGATTCGGCCTTATTTTGGGATACTTTGGCCACAAACACACCTATGGGACGCCACTGGCAAAACATCAAGCTCGGTAAGGGGAAAGCTGACGCTCAGCGTGCGGCTAAGTTCACGCAGCTCGGACGTGCCATCACGATGGCCGCGAAAGAAAAGGGGGGAGACCCGGCGATGAACGCGAAACTCTACACCGCCATCGAAAAGGCGAAGGAGGCCTTCATGCCGAAGGACAACATCGAGCGCGCCATCAAGAAGGGAACGGGGGAGTTGGAATCGGCAGCGCTCGAAGAACTGGTCTACGAGGGTTACGGCCCGGGCGGCGCGGCGGTACTGATCGAAACCGTCACGGATAATCGCACGCGCACCGTTTCGAACGTCAAAAATTATTTCAGCAAGAACGGCGGCAACCTCGGCGCGACGGGTTCGGTCGCCTGGATGTTCGAGCGCAAGGGTGTTATTGCGATTCCGGCGGAGGCGATCGAAGGCAAAGACGAAGACGAAGTTGAGATGCAGATGATTGAAGCTGGCGCGGAAGACATCAAGCGCGCCGAGCAGGGTTGGACAATCATTACGTCGTTCGCTGATCTCGTCGACGTGCGTGCCAAGATTGAAAAAGCTGGTTTCAAGATCGCTTCGGCTGAGCCGGAATACGTCGCTAAAGAAACGTTAGCGGCTCCAGAAGATCAGAAAGTCGCACTCGCCGATTTGCTCGACGCGTTTGAAGAGGATGAAGACGTTAAAGCGGTGCACACCAACGTTGAACTATGATCGTTCTCGGCATCGACCCGGGCACGGCGCGACTCGGGTTTGGTGTCTTGCGTAAGGAAGGCTCTCGTCTGACACACGTGGCGCATGGATGCCTTGAAACGCCAAAGGAGATGCCACAGCCGGAGAGACTTTCTTTTTTGCACGACGCACTCAGCGCGCTCATGACTGAGCATCAGCCCGAGCATGTCGGAGTCGAAAAATTGTTCTTCCAAAAGAATGTCACGACGGCGATGACCGTCAGTGAGGCGCGTGGTGTCGCACTCATGGCTGCGCAGAACGGCGGCATGTCGATCTCGGAGTTCACCCCAATGCAAATTAAAGTCGCTGTGACGGGCTATGGCGGAGCCGACAAACGGCAGGTGCAGGAGATGGTCAAACGCCTCCTGTCTCTCAAGGAAATACCGAAGCCCGATGATGCTGCAGATGCGCTCGCGATTGCCTATTGCGCCGCGGTCTCGATGGTTGACGCAAGGCGCCGTGTTTGATACAAAGGTGTCGGTTTCGCCCCGAGGCTTTGCTCGGGACAGGCGGGCCACGTCGCTCGCGAGCGACCTGGCGGGCGTAGCTCAATGGTAGAGCTCCAGTTTTCCAAACTGGCCACGACGGTTCGATTCCGTTCGCCCGCTCCATGAAAAAACAGCACTCAACGTGCTGTTTTTTCTTTGCGCCGTTTTCAAACCAGCCGCCATTCTGTATCGTCGCGCAGATCAGGATTCTTTTGCCAAGCTTCTTCAAGCATTTCCTGAATGCGCGTCAGGGCTCCATTTTTCTCTTCTTGATCTTCCGAGAAATGCGCTTCTCGTACGAGTTCGACAAAGTCGTCGGTCATGAACAACGAGCGGAATGCGCGCGCATAGCGCTGCGACCACGCCAGATCGCCCTCAGGGTAGCGCATCATGAGCGCCGCTTGAATCATGTTTCTTTCATTCTGATTCTCAGCCGCGTTCGAAGATTTGCGCATTTCGGGCGCGATGTCTGGATTGTGGAGTTCCATAGTGCGGACATTGTGGCAGGGCATGTGTTATTTGGCAACAAAAAAACCGTCCGAGAATCGGACGGCTACCAGCCCTTGAGGATCTCTCGGGCGGCGTTGTGGCCGGGGATGCCGGTCACGCCGCCGCCGGGGTGGCAGGACGAGCCGCACATCCAGAACCCCTTGATGGGGGTGCGGTAGCGGGCCATGCCCATCGCGGGGCGCATGAAGAACAGTTGGTTGAGCGGCATGGCACCTTGGAAGATGTTGCCACCGGTCAGCCCAAAGCGCATCTCCATGTCCTTGGGGGAGTGCGTGTCCGCCGTCACCAGCACCTCGTCGATGTTGCAGTACTGGCGCATGACCTCGAGCGTTCGCTGCTGCAGCAGCTCGCGGGGCGTGTCGTACGGCGCGTACTGTCCAAGGATCGAGAGGACATGGAACTGCGGCGGCGCCAGCGTGCGGTCGACCGTCGTTGGGCAGCAGATCTCGAGGACCGGCACCTTCGAGAGCTCGCCGTACTTGAAGTCGTCGTAGGCGCGTTCGATGACGTCCGTGTTCTCGAGCGGCAGGTGGATCGTGCCGGGTATCAGCGAACCTTTGTAGTCGCAGGCCCACGTCAGGTGCCGTTCCTGTGTGTTCCAGATGACCATGTTGGTCTTCCAGGTCGGCGAGCGGGTGTCGAAGTTGGACAGGAGTTCATCCGTGCCAGCCGGGCGATCGCTCGGGTCGAGCATGCGGAACGTCCGGTGGAAGTCGGCGCCGGAGACGATGGTCTTGGTCTTGAAGCACATCGGTACGCCTTCGACGATCGCTTCGACGCCGACAGCGCAGCCCTTCTCAACGATGACGCGCACCACTTCGGCGTCCGTCATGATGGTGACACCAGCGGCGCGGGCGGCGTTGCCGATGACGGTGCCGATCGCGCCCATGCCACCCTCGACGTAGAACCACTTGCCGGGCTCGTCGCCGAGGTCGCCGATGTCGTGGTGCAGGAGCACGTAGGCCGTGCCGGGGGAGCGAGGACCGCCACAGGTGCCGATGATGCCGTCCGAACAGATCGTGGCGACGAGCGGCTCGCTCGTCACATAGCGTCGGACGTAGTCGTACTCGCTCATGCTGAAGAGGTCGACCAGCCGCTTGATCTTCTCGGGACCGAGCTTCAGCGCCTTGCGGGCGAGGCTGATCATCTTGAAGACGTCGCGCGTTCGGAAGGGGTCGGGCGGCGTCTGGAACATCAGCCAGCGCGTGAACTCGGCGAGATCGGCGACCGACGCCTCGAAGCGCGGGTAGTTCTCCGCGTCCTTCGACGAGAACTTGGCGATCTCGGCGCGCGTCCTTTCCGCGTCGTTCCATCGCATGAAGTAGCGGCCGTCCTTGAGTGGGGTGAACGCATTTGGATCGCGTTCGTGCAGCTTGAGTCCGTGCCTGAACAGCTCCAGCTCCTCGACGATACCTTTCGGTGTGATCGCGAGGACGTAGGACGCCGTGGTCTGGAAGGCCTCGGGCATGCCAGGGAAGGGCTCCGTCGCGCAGGCGCCACCCAGCATGGAGCGGCGCTCGAGCAGCAGAACCTTCTTTCCTGCCTTGGCGAGGTAGGTCGCGCAGACGAGGCCGTTGTGGCCGCCGCCGATGACGATGACGTCGTATTTCTTCTGTGCGAGCGCTCTCATGTCGGACTCCTTCTTGTTGTGCTGTGGACGCCCCGACCTTAAGCAAAAACGGCCCGCCCGTCAAGGCGCGCCGTTCGCTGGCACCCGCGCCGCTTGCTTGCTGCGGAACTCGGCTGCCTGCGGCACCGGGCTCGACAATCGCGGCTCGCCTTGCCTCAGACAGTCCTCGCTGCGCAAGCGGCGCGAGTGCCGCTCACTCTAGGAATAGAAAAACGACCCGCCGTTGAAGGCGCGCCGTTTTTGTTTTGCCGGCCAGTGGTCGGGGTGGTGAGATTTGAACTCACGGTCTTCTGCTCCCAAAGCAGACGCCTTAGCCACTAGGCCACACCCCGCTCAGCGGCCGGCAAAGCCCTGTTAGTTGACGCTGTCGTTTCGTTCGAGCTCCTCTAATTCGTCATGCAGCTTTGAAACCTCGTCGCCGATTTCACGCAGATCTTTCATGTAGTTCTCGGCGTTGCGGAAGGCTGCTTCCTCGTTTTCTTTCATGCGCTCGTCGCTGGACTTCAGATCGGCTTCTGACAAATTGAGTTTGTTGCCGAGTTTCAAACGTTCCATGGTGGCGCGCTCCTGGTCGTTTTCCTCCTTCTGCTTTTTAAACGCGTCGAACGCCTCTCTCCAAGAACGCTGATAGCTTTCTCGCTTCGTTCCCAGTTCTTGCAGCTGCACGCGTAGGGCAGCTTTCTTTTCGGTTGCATCCATGCCGATCTCGCCTGAAACTTCCGAAGGATGCTCGGTTGATCGATCGGATTTTACTGGCTCAATGCGTTCATTCATAGAGGTTATTCTTTGACAGGATAGCCTAAAATCATCAAAAAAGCAAGGGTTGCCGTTTCCTCGGTCTTTCGCTACCCTCAGAGTAGGCCCTACACGGAGGTATGCGATGTCGGGTATTCGATACATGAAGTTCACGTGTTCGAACGGAAGCGGCCAGCTCTATTTCGTCGGCACCGACGCCGATGAGATGCGCAAGGACGCCAAACTCATAGATCCCACAGCCGACGCCGGCACGGAGGTGAATTCCGAGCGTGTCATCGCGGCGATGACCGACGGTGTTCGGCATCCCGATTTCCTCGCTGCAGGCGTCCGTGCCGCCCGCGCCGGGACGAAGTCATTCTACCTCTTCGGATAACCGCCCTGCTCCAGGGACGGTTTTTTATATGGTGTCGAAGTTGGCACTGGATCGACCATCCCGTCACTCTTGACAATTGCGGGCTAATTGTATATTTTGCAGTTGGAAAGGGTCGGGAAGCCGCAGGCTCGGAATGTACGGTCGCCCCCCCCGGATCGATCTATTCCCACCGTCCCATCACCTCGTACCCGGAGAAAGGAAACAGCGCCGTGGAGATCATCGCCATCATCGTGCTCCTCGCCGTCATCGGCGGTGGCTGCAGCTGCTGCTGCCACTGAAGCACCCAGACGCGTTGTGCCAAGCCGGCGCCGACTGAGGACCTAGCGGACGCTGAACTCATATAGCGCACGTTCGCTGAGATCTTTCATCGCTCTCTCGGATCACCGCAGCGAATTGGTGTACGCAACGTACACCATTTTTTTTATGGAGTAGCAAGCGGTGCGTGGCAGTGCCACCATTCGGCGACAGCTCACGGCTTATCAAAGATGTTCGTTAATAAGAAAAGACCCACTTTCGTGGGTCTTTTCTGGTGCCGGGAGTGAGAGTCGAACTCACCACGCAAGGCTCTTCAGGCCTTCGCTCTACCGATGAGCTACCCCGGCTCGTCGCTTACCCCTGCACCGTACGGTGCAGGGCCGCTCCTCTTGCTCGCTGTGCTCGCATGACACGAGCGTCGCTTCGTCTCAATTACTTCTCTCGGGCCGTGTCGTTGCCGTTGTACCCGTTCGAGCGCTTACGCACTTCGTTGACCACTCTGCTCAGTACCATGAAGGTAAAGAAGATCAGAGCGGTTCCGGCAATGGCTTCGACGTACAAGCCCATGCCGATCGCGGTGCCGATGGCGGCGACAACCCAAAGGGTTGCTGCGGTCGTCAGGCCGACGACGGACGAACGGTCTTTTTCGAACAGGATCGTGCCGGCACCGAGGAAGCCGATGCCCGTAACGATTTGCGCTGCGATGCGCGTAGGGTCAATTGCTTGCACGGTAGGGAACAGATCGACGGCGCGAACAGACACGATCGTGAAGAGGCAAGAGCCCATTCCGACAATGACGTTCGTGCGGAGGCCAGCGGGCTTACGATGAAATTCGCGCTCCATGCCGACCAGGGCCGAAAGAACGGTCGCCAGGACAAGCCGGATAAGAATTTCAGCCTCAGTAATGTGCGTGACCGTTCCCGGAAAGTCCATGGAATATCGTTTACGTTTGGTGGACGCGGATGGAGTCGAACCATCGACCTTCACATTATCAGTGTGACGCTCTAACCAACTGAGCTACGCGTCCCCTTGAGGGAACAGCGATAATTTAGCAAATAGCCCTGAATTTGGCAAGTAGGGGAGCTGTCTGCAGTGCTTTTTTACGCAACGCAAAAAGCGCCTTTCGGCGCTCTTTGGCGTCTTTTGCAATCTGATCGTGAGAAGTCCCGGAACAACGTCAGTCCCGGAGTGCTTTGCTTCCAACATTCGTTAGAAGTTTGTCCGACCTTGCGGTGCGGACCACCCGATCTTGCGATCGGGCCGACTTGGGATTGGCCAGAGTGTTTCATCATGGCAATACTCCCTAGAAAGGAGGTGATCCATCCCCAGCTTCCGCTAGGGATGCCTTGTTACGACTTCGCCCCTATCATCGACCCTACCTTGGTGACCCCAAAGGGCCGCGTCAGGTATTGCCGACTCTCTTGGCGTGACGGGCGGTGAGTACAAGACCCGAGAACGTATTCAACGCCGTATAGCTGACCGGCGTTTACTAGCGATTCCAGCTTCACGAAGTCGAGTTGCAGACTTCGATCCGAACTGAGATTGGCTTTGGTGGGATTAGCTCCGTCTTGCGACTTGGCTGCCCATTGTACCAACCATTGTAACACGTGTGTAGCCCAGGACGTAAGGGCCATGCTGATTTGACGTCATCCCCGCCTTCCTCCTCGTTGACCGAGGCAGTCTGTTGTGAAATTGCAACACAACACAGGGGTTGCGCTCGTTACCCCACTTAAGGGTACACCTCACGGCACGAGCTGACGACAACCATGCAGCACCTGTCATAGGATCCGATTTAACGGTCCATCCCGTTTTCACAGGATATACTCCTACAATTTCAAGCCCTGGTAAGGTTCTTCGTTTACCGTCGAATTAAACCACATGTTCCACCGCTTGTGCGGGTCCCCGTCTATTCCTTTGAGTTTTAGTCTTGCGACCGTACTCCCCAGGCGGTGTGCTTAACGCGTTAGCTTTTTTTGACGACACTGAAAGGGTCGATACTTTCAATATCCAGCACACATCGTTTAGGGCGTGGACTACAAGGGTATCTAATCCTTTTCGCTCCCCACGCTTTCGTCCATGAGTGTCAGGACCGTTCCAGTAAGCTGCTTTCGCCTTTGGTGTTCTTACAGATATAAACGCATTTTACCGCTACACCTGTAATTCCGCTTACCTCTACCGGCCTCAAGTTCGCCAGTATCAACGGCAGTTGCGGGGTTGAGCCCCGTGATTTGACCATTGACTTAACGAACCACCTGCGGACGCTTTACGCCCAATAAATCCGGATAACGCTTGAGGTCTCTGTATTACCGCTGCTGCTGGCACAGAGTTAGCAACCTCTTATTCATTTGGTACCGTCAGTTTGCACTTCTTCCCAAATAAAAGCGGTTTACAGGCCGAAGCCCTTCATCCCGCACGCGGCGTCGCTCCCTCAGGCTTTCGCCCATTGGGGAAGATTCTCGACTGCAGCCTCCCGTAGGAGTGTGGACAGTGTCTCAGTTCCACTGAGGCAGGTCGCGCTCTCACGCCTGCTACTCGTCATAGCCTTGGTGAGCCATTACCTCACCAACTAGCTGATAAGCCATAAGCCCCTCTCGAAGCGCCTTTTGGGCTTTCCTTCTCGGACATCATCCGAGAATCACGTCCAGTATTAGCGGTCCTTTCGGACCGTTATTCTGAACTTCGAGGCAGGTTACTAATGTGTTACTCACCCGTTTGCCACTAACCACTACATTCATTGCTGAATCCAGTAGTCCGTTCGACTTGCATGCCTTAGACACGCCGCCAGCGTTCATCCTGAGCCAGGATCAAACTCTCAATATAGTACTCCGTGTCCTGGCGGACATTCGGAGCCTCTGTCATTGGAATTGACGTTGCTCTACCTGTCCTTTGTGGACAGATGTGGATTCCTTCTCACGATCAGATTGTCAAAGACGGGCACATCATAGGGAAGGACTTTTTTGTTGTCAAATCCCCGTTTTGCGGGGATCTGTAAGCCCTGTTCCTTTTGACGATGGGCATACTATACAGGAGGGAAAAACACGTGTCAAGAGTCTGTCAAGGGTCGTGCCATCCTGTGGAAAAATGCGTGAAAAGCTTGAAAAATAAGGGGTTTTACAAAAATCTGTTTTGGGGCGTAAGGAAAGCGCGAGTCAGGCGTCTAGGTATGCGTAACCATTAAGATGCCTATGCAACTCAAGAAACGTTTCTCGATCAACAAGCAGTTGGCGGTCGGTGCTATGACGGCTGTCATGCTCGTTTCGTCGCTTCCGGCGCTCGCGTCCGACGGCGAATTCGAATCACGCGGCAAGCACCTTGGCCTGAAGCTCGGTCTCGGCGCCAAAATCGGTCTCTCTGAAGAGACTCGCGAGCTGGAAAAGGAGATTAAGAACGAGTTGAAGGAAGTGAAGAATGAGCTAAGGAAATCGGTGAAAAACAGGCCGACAACCAGCGCAACGGTTTCCGCGGAAGTGACGGACCGCAAACGTTGCAAGAAGGAGTCGCAGACGGAGTACCAGACCGCCCTTAAGAAGGCACGTAATGAGCGCGACGTCGAATATAAGAAGGTACAGACGTCGTATCTTGCCTCGCTCAAGTCTGCACGCGACCTTTTCCACGCCACGATCACTGCGAGCACCTCTGCATCCGGCACGGCGGTTGTCTCCGCCTCATCGGTTGCGCAATGGAGGGAAGCGCGCCGTGTCTACCAGGCATCGGTGAAGACCGCGCAGCAAACCTTTAAGGAAGCGAAGCGCTCTATTTCCAATACGTATCATCTTGAGACCAAGGCGGCTCGCAAGGCGTACGAAGCGGATCTCAAAACCTGCAAGAACTAAGTACGAAAAAACCCCTGATAATACAGGGGTTTTTTACTTTTTGGCTCGCGATGCGTTTTTCATGCGCCACTCGGCGATCTTCTTATGATCACCAGAGAGGAGGACGGATGGTACCTCCCATTTTTCACCCTTCTTAGGAGAGAAGACTTCTGGGCGCGTGTAATGAGGATGTTCGATGAAGCCGTCCGCTGAATGCGACTCTTCTACAATAGAAGCTTCTTTGCCGACGACGCCTGGAACGAGTCGTGAGACGGCATCGAGGATTGTCATGGCCGGGAGCTCGCCGCCAGTAAGAACGTAGTCGCCGACGGACATCTCTTCATCTATAAGGTGGTCCGTGACGCGCTGGTCGATTCCTTCGTAGCGCCCACAGATGAAGACGATCTGTTTGTGCTTTACGAGCCGTTCGGCCACGCGCTGGGTGAAACGTGTGCCGCGGGGGGAGAGAAGGATGACGTAGGGGCGATCCTTTTTGGAGGACTTGAGAGCTTTGAGCTCTTTCAGTGCGCCGTAGATCGGTTCGACTTTCATAAGCATACCAGCGCCGCCGCCGAAGGGTCGGTCGTCTACCTTATGATGTTTGTCCTTGGCCCAGTCGCGCAGGTCGTGCACTCGGATATCCAAAAGCTTCCGCGCTTTGGCGCGTTTGATCATGCTCTCGTCGAGATAAGACGAAAGCATGCCTGGAAAGATGGTGAGAATGTCGAAGCGGAGCGCGGATTTCATACGTGGCTTCTATCATACCACGGGCAAAATGAAAACCCCGGCAGTGGGCCGGGGTTCATACTCAGTCCTTGAGGTGTTCGAGCCACTTTGCGGCGGCTTCGAACGCTTCAGGGTTTACTACGGTCGTTGCTTGTTCTTTGAGCCAGGAGATGGCTTCGTTGCGGTCTCCGCCGGCGTCTTTCAGGGCGTTTGCCGCGCGGCGAAGGATGGCGAGTTCTTTGCTGTCCTCCGCCTGTTCATCCTTATTTTGAGCTCCGGAGATCTTCCCTTCGAGCTCTTCGATCGCTTCGGCGAGCACAGCAGAAGCTGAATCTGCAGGACCTTGCTCCGCATCGAACGTGTCCCCGGACAGTGAAGGCATCTCGTACATATGGTTTTGAGGATTTTTAGGTATTTTGGATGAAATCGTCGATTTTGTTGACTGCAGCGTAGAGTCGTTTGGACTGCATGCGCAGCTTGTCGACCTGACTGCCCGTGACGCCTTGGCTTACCAACGCATTCACCTGTTCGTTGAGCGCTGCCGCTTTTTGCTCGAGCAGCTTGATGGCCTCTTCTGGTTTTTTTCCAGCCTCGTAAAAGGCGTCGTGCACGTGCTGTGTAATGGCGTGGAATTCTTCAGAGCTTCCAAGCTTTTGAATGAGACCTTCGCGTTTATCGGACAACCATTCGGGGAACGTCTTTTTATTCGAACCAGGGGACAGCGCAAATGATCGCCACTGCTCCGTGTACTTCGCCATCGAGGCTTCGCTGGAAAATGAGCGAAGCTCTTCAAGGGCGCTTGCCTCGCCCTTTTTGGCTTCGGGCAAGATATCTTGAAGGTATTCCTCAACACGCACGGAAGTCGCGTTAGGCGCGTTCTCCGCTTGATTTCCTTGTTTCGTATCGAAACCGAACTTGTCCCAGATGCCCATATTGATAATAATATATCACTTTTTCAGCTTAAAGTCAAACGAAACATAAACGCTCCGGCCGAGGCCGGAGCGTTGCTTATGCGCTTTGTGTTGGATCGTCATCCGCGGTGTCCTCAACTGGAGCCTCGCTCAACAGCAGTTCGTACCGTCGCCTGAGATAGGCGAGCGTCGATTCTTTGGTACTGAGCCCCTCACCTTCTTTCCTGTTCTTCATGATCGCATCGACGAGGGAGTTTGCGATACGCTCCAACTCGCTTTTTTCGTACCCGGCTCGGGCAAGGAGGCAGAGTTCGCGTGCGGCTTCCTCGGTCTCGCGGTAGATGAGGGAGTCGGCATCGAAGAGCTCTGCGTCCATGGCGTGCTTCCACGCGGTTCTTTCATCGATTTTAGCGAGAGTCTCCTCGAACTCGCGTTCGTCTTCTTCTGTCACGGTTTCGGCTTCGCCAGCTTCGGGAGGGGAGCCGAGTTCCGCGTGTATCTGGTTGAGCTTCTCGATTGCGTCTTCCGCGTTCAAGTCGATGCGAAGATCGGGGGTAATCGTTTTTCCTTCCAAAGACTCCGCGGGGGAGTGTTTGGTACGTTCCGCCTTTCCCGACGCGCCGGTGCTGAGTGTTTCGACGTCGCGTTCCGTATCGTCCTTCATCTGAGAATCGTGCTGTTCAGTCATATCCGCCGGTGCGTGTCAGCGTGTTTTTGAGATCGGGATGGTGATAGAGAAGGTCGTGCCTCGGCCAGGTTCGGAAACGAACCAGATACGCCCACCGAGCAGTCTTATGTACTCGCGGGCGATGAAGAGGCCGAGGCCGACGCCGGAAACATCGGAAGGGACATTTTCTCCTCGGAAGAACTTTGTGAAGACCAAGGTTTGCTGCTCTTCCGGAATACCCAGCCCGGTGTCGCGTACCTCGATAAGCAATTCGTTACCTTGTTTTGCCGTTTGCACGTCGACGGTGCTGTTTTTCGGGCTGTACAGCACGGCATTGGAAATAACTTCTTCTAGCGCGAGTCGCAGGAGTTTTGGATCTGTTTCTATTGTCTCAGCCGCGGAGCCAAAATGTGTCACGACGCGTGTCGTGCGTGAGCTGGCATCTGAGGAACATGTAGCCACCGCTTTTTCAACAGTATCGGCGACAGAAACGGTTTCAGGTTTCGCGAAGAGAGTCTTTTGGTCGATCAGCGATACCTCCAACAGGCGCTCGCTGAGTTTCTGCACGTCCAGCAGGGCGATTCGTGCCGTTTCGAGCTTCTCTTTCTGTCCGTTCTTTGCACCCTCAGCAGCGGCTTCGAGACTCCAAAGCGCTTTGGTAATCGGTGTGCGCAGTTGATGTGAAGCGTAGGCAAAGTCCGTGCGCAGAATATGCGAATCTCGCTCGTGCGTGTCGTCGCGGAAAATAATGATCACTCCGGAAACTTGCCCCTTGGGACCAAAGATGGGAGCCGCACTGTTGCTTACGGGAATTTCCCGCTCATCTCTGGTAAGAAGGATCGTGCTGTTCGACATCTGCTTGGTTGTGCCAAAGAGGATTGCCTCCTCGACAAATCCGATGTTCTCCTTTCGGTCGTGCTCTCGCAAAAAGCGGATCTTTTCACGGAATGACCCCCCGATAGCCTCCTCAGCGCTCCAACCGGTCAGTTTGGCGGCGGCATCATTCCAGAGCGTGATGTTCCAATCACGATCGATCGCCACAACACCGTCGCCAATGCTGGTGAGATAGATGTCTTCTTGCTGATAGTTGGTAACAAGCGTGCGAACCAGTCGCCAGAGAACCCACGCAAGAATGAAGTTCAAGAGAAAAATGATCGCGTAGACGAAAAGAATTCCCGTTAGAACTTCCCTACGCGTCGCGAAGGCGGAGCGCACGGGTTCTTGGACACCGACGGAAAAACCGTACTGAGGCGACGTCCAGTAGGCATAGAGACGATCTTCGTTCTCTTGGGGGTTGCTGAAAATACCAACGCCACTTGAGCTCTCCAGCGCTTGTTGAACCGCGGGAAGCGATGACAGATCAACAATATCCTGGCCTGCTGGATGCTCTGGGTGGATCATGACGTGACCTTTTCGGTCTACGACATAGATATACCCGCTGCCGCCAACTGACACCTCACTGGTCCATTGGAGCAAGGTGTCCAGTTCTACCTGCATCAACAAAATGCCGACATTTCGGTTGTCTAAGGTGACGATCGGTACGGCGACGCCGACAACGTTCGTTTTTGGTTCAACAGCGCGTTGGAACACCTCTGAAACATAGGGAGTCCAGTTCTTGCTGACACCTTGGTACCAGTCTCGATAGGCGAAGCTTGTCCCGATTCCCTCGGTCGTCCGTGGGAAGTTGGCTCGTGCGGTGCCGCTAAGGTCGTTCAACGCGATGCGTTTGATAAATGGAAACTGTTCGGGCGTGCGCTCGATGGTTTCTATGGCACCCGGCCAGTCGTTTTTCTCAATCGCCTCGATCAGTACGGGGCGGCTCGCAAGCGATCTTCCCACCTGAATCAGCGCGTCAAAGTGTTGCTGAACCATTTGTCCGGCAAGCTGCGCCACCGCTTGGCGGCGATCGAGGGCACGTTGCGTGAGATGGTCGTAAAGCTGAACGTAGTTGACCGCTGCCAAAATAGCGATCGGCAGCAGCGTCAGCCCGAAAATACCAAGACGCGCAGCGATGTTCTTTCTGTTCGGTCTGAACAAACGGTCAACGAGGTTTTTTCGCTGTAACTTCATAGTATTTGTACACGCACTATAACATAAAAAAGACCCGAATTGGCTTCGGGTCTAGCGAGACTTCCTTTTCTTCTTCCGAGGTTTCTTGGTCTTGCTCGTCTTCACGGGCTCGGTCTTTTGAGGATAGTCCTCGAAGACCATGATGTGAAAGCAACCCTTCTCCTGGATCGCTTCGATCAGGCCGTCCTTCTCCAACTTCTTGAGGCGTCGTTGGAACTTGGCGATCTGTTTTCCGGTCATGTTGAGCAGGTCGATGTCGACGGTCGCGCCGTAAACATGGGAGGAAACTTCCCACCACGCGTCTCCGCAGATGGCGGATCTGGGGTATTCCTCGCAGACACGTTTTTGGTAGGCGTCAGTTCTCGCCAGCGAAACGACCTCGAAAGGTCTCTTTCGCCCCGTTTCGCGTTTCAACGCCGGCAGTTCACGGTCGAGGAAGATCTTCACGCGTTCCAGGGCGACCCGATACGCGTCGGAGTTCTGCTTGTCGACGAGTTCACCGACTTTCCTGAGTACGTACGTGTCGCTGTCTTCCAGGCGGACAAGCTTGCCGTCCTTGGTGAGATCTCGCAGCTCGTCCAGGTCTTTGATGCGCTTGAGACCCTCGGCCTTCGCTTGGCGGTTTTGCTTCTCTTGCGAGCTTCGGCCGCCGCGCAGTTCGGTGGGAACCGACGAACGCTTCTTGCGGCGTCGCTTTCTGGCCTCGGCATCGGTTACAAAGAGCGTGAGTATCGCGAGGACTATGAGAAACGTCAGCTTTCTCCTCATGACGGCACCTCAGGTATACGGTACAATATCCGCAGATATGTTCAAACGGCTTCTCTGTATCCTCTCATTGTTCGCGTGTGCGCTGGCTCTGCCCGTGTTTGCGCAGGAACTTTTGCCGCTGAGTGTCCGCGCAGCGCAACAGGCACCAGATGGCGTCGATCGCATTTTGAAATTCACGATCGCCAACACGCGCGACCGCGCTATCGAGGTTCAGGGCCGCGTTGTCGTGATTAATGTCTACAGTACGTCAGCGGCGTCATCTCTTCCGACGGAAAAGACGATCGTTCCCGCCGGTGGAACCGCGGACGTGAGTGTGCGTTGGCATGATGCGCCTATCTTTGGACAGATTCGTACGACCGTCATTTTGAATGAGGGTAGTTCCGAGGCTGTGATTTCCTCCTATACATTCTGGTTGCTGCCGAACGGGATGGTCGTGGGTGGGGGAGCAGCCGCGCTGTTCGCGAGCATCGCTATCGTGCACCTCTTGATGCGCCCACGCGAACCTAAGAAGATAAAGGTTGCTTCTAAAAAAACAACGAAAGTCGAAGTGAAGCGTGCTGCACCGATGCTCGAAAAGCCTCCGGAGCCCGCGCGCGTGCCAGTAACGCCTCCGGTACCGGAACCACCGAAGCCGAAACCGACTCCTCCGCCAAAACCCAAGCCGCTCTCAAATACATTGGCGTATCGTGTTGAGCCCGATGATTCGGTTATGACGCTTTCCTCTCGTTTCGACTTGAGTTGGCAAGAGATTGTGCGCACCAATCGCCTCAAGCCCCCGTACACACTGCGTCCCGGCACGACAATTCAAATTCCGAGGCATTCGCTCAAACCCAAGCCGCCAGCGGCCTGAGATTGACAAAGAATGCCCACGGTGCCAGAATAGTTAGGTAACCTAACTATTCTTTCGTTTCCGCATGCCGCAGACGGCCCGCCTCTCGAGGCTGATTGAATTGATGCTGGCGATGAAGCGGGCGCTTCACGAGCGTTTGGGAAAAAAAAGCTTTCCGCTCGACCCGTCAACGCTGCCTCGCCTTATCGTGCTCGGCTACGTGCGGGAGCGAGGAGAGCCTACGATGAAAGAAGTCGCTTCGTTTCTCCGGATCACTCCACCTTCCGCGACAGCGCTGATTAATGGTTTGGTCGCGGCAAAATTTCTTGAACGAAGAGCGGACCACAATGATCGTCGCAGCGTGCGCCTTCGTCTTACGCCCAAAGGCAAAATGTTCATCGGGCGACGGTTTGCCGAGGTCGAAGAGCAGATGGAACACATCCTCGGACGACTGACGCCGAAGGAACAAGACCTCATGATCCACCTATTTGAAAAAATCCTGGTATGACCATGCCGAAACTTCAATGGAAAAAAATTGCGCTGTACGGGGGAATCACTGTCGGCCTCGTGCTCGTTGTCGGTGCTTTTGCGAAACGTGGACCGAAAATTGAATACGACACGCACACCGTCGAGCGCGGTACGTTGCGCCAAACCGTGCAGGTCACGGGCGAGGTCGTCTCCTCGGCTGATATTGATTTGAAATTCGAAGGTTCTGGACGCGTGAGGACAATCAGCACAAAAGTTGGTGCGATCGTGAAGACGAACGATATTCTCGCGATGCTTGATGACCGCAATGAACGCGTGCGTGTGCAGAGCGCGCAAGCCTCGCTTCAATCTGCTCAGGCGAATCTTGATCGTTTGATCAACGGCGTGACGCCGGAAGATTTGCACGTGACGGAAGTCGCCGTTTCTAACGCGGAGATCGCTTTGGGACAGGCGAAACAGGCGCTTGCCGACGCTAAGGTTTCAAGCGTGGCCACACTTGAAAAGGCTCAGGCTGATATGGATGGGCAGGTTGAGACGCTGTACTTGAAAGTGGCGACGGCCATGCAGGTCATGAAGAATGATGTCTTCGACGCGACTGGCAGTTTGCGTAGCGATTTCAACCCATCAGACACCGTTTTGGCCGCGCAAACGTCTTCGACGTACGGAGTGGCGCGCGCGGATTTCACGAGAATGGAAAGTGATATCGTCGCGTATCGCGCGGCCGACCGCACGGGTAAAGACGCTCGCGTTCCGACGCTTTTGTCGGAAGCGCGGAGCGTGCGCTTGTCGGCGCAGCTCGCGACGGATTTGATGCAGGTTTCGACACCGAACAGCCTCACGACGCAGACGGCCTTCGATACGCGCAAGGCCAACATGCGCGCCGCCTGGGTTGATCTCAATGCCGCCGTGAACGCTGCTGAATCGCAGAAGCAACTGGTGAGCACGACGGTTGCCAGCAACTCCGCCACGTTGAACGCCGCAGAGCAGAACGTGCGCACCTATGAAGGAGCGCTTGAGAGTGCCAAGGCTTCGCTCGCGCTTAAGAAGGCGCCTGCGACCTCGTACGACCTTTCGTCCGCGCGTGCCAGCGTGTCGCAAGCTTCCGCCGCGCTCGGCGAAGCTTCGATCGCGCTCGACCGCACACGCATTCGCGCGCCCTATGACGGTACGATTGCGGCCGTACTTGGACGCGTGGGATCCACCGTGACCTCCGCAGAGACGATTCTCAAGTTGCACGGCAACGATGTTTATGAGGTCGAGGCCGACGTGCCGGAAACCGATATCGCCAAGTTGAGCGTTGGTATGAAAGCGGAGATGACGCTTGATGCCTATGGCGACGACACGCCTTTTGAAGGCGAGTTGGCGACGATCGATACGGCACAAACCGTCATTCAAGACGTGGTGTACTACAAGACGCGTTTCCGTTTTGTCGGTAACGGCCAGCCTGTCCGCGCCGGCATGACCGCTTCGGTCACCGTCGTGACAATTGAACGCGCCGACGTCCTGATCGTTCCGCAACGCGCCGTTCGTGAAGACGAAGAAGGAAAAAAATACGTCCGCGTTCTCGAAAACGAAAAGGAAAAGCGTCTCGACGTGCAGCTTGGCACGCGCGGTGACGACGGCTTGATCGAAGTTTTGGAAGGTCTCGCTGGCGGCGAAAAGGTCATCCTTTCGATCCGCGAGAACGGCCAGGTAAAACGCTGAAGCCATGTCACACGGTAACGGAAAACCCCTCATTCGCATCGAGGGACTCAAGAAAAACTACGTGACCGGAGAAATCGAGACCCCTGTTCTCAA
Organism: Patescibacteria group bacterium; assembly: GCA_041659045.1. GTDB lineage: Bacteria > Patescibacteriota > Patescibacteriia > SG8-24 > DYFX01 > DYFX01. Next base: position 104,733 of record JBAZZB010000002.1, on the reverse strand, counting down.
AGGGGTCTCGTTCGGCATCGAGAAGGGTGAGTTCATCGCGATTATGGGACCGTCTGGTTCCGGCAAGTCGACCTTGATGCATATTCTGGGCTTTCTCGATCACGCGACGGAGGGCCGCTACGAATTCGACGGACAAGACGTCAGCAGTCTGACGGACGATGACTTAGCGCTCATGCGCCGCGATCGCGTCGGCTTCGTCTTCCAAGCCTTCTTCTTGCTGCCGGAACTTTCGGTGCTCGACAACGTCAAACTCGCGCTGGCGTATCACGACATTTCCGAAAGTGAGCGCAACGCTCGCGCCAACGAAGCGATCGCTTCAGTCGGTCTCGAACATCGTCGCGATTATTCGGTGACGCGCATCTCCGGTGGCGAAAAACAGCGTGTGGCAATTGCGCGCGCCTTGGTTTCGAAGCCGGCGGTCATTTTTGCCGACGAACCCACGGGCAACCTCGACTCAAAGTCGGGCGGCATCGTCATGGAGATTCTTGAGAACCTGAACGAAAAGGGGAACACCATCATTCTCGTGACGCACGAAAAAGAAACGGCTGAACACGCGAGTCGCATTATTTCGATGCGCGACGGCGTTCTAGAAGGCGATATCGTCGTGCAGGCGCGCAAGAGCGCCCGCGGCGGTACGCTCAACAAGTGATATGCAGTATTTGGAATCCATCCAAACGTCGATCAAGGGCCTGCTCGCGCAAAAGCTCCGCACGCTTTTGACGATGCTCGGTATTATTATCGGTATCGCGTCCGTTATTTTGATGACGTCGCTCGGCAAGGGCGTCGAAGGTTTGATTTTGAACCAACTCGAAAGCTTCGGTCAGGACTCGGTTTTCGTGGAGCCGGGCGGTGGTGACGGCGCGGGTCCGCCCAACTTTGCTCAGCTCAACGCGCTCAAATACGACGACTTCGTGGCGATTAACAAGCTTGATAGCGTGAAGATCGCCGCGCCGATCAAATACGTCGACGGCGTCGTGAGTCGGGCAGGTACCAACATTTCGCCGCAGATCGTGGCGACAACAGTTGAGTACGCGGAGCTGAACTCTTTTGAAGCTGAGCAAGGACGCTGGTTCGATGAGTCCGATGTTGAGGGTGCGCTGCGTTCGATCGTGCTCGGTTCAAAAGCTGCGGAAGACCTCTTTGGCGACGACAACCCGGTCGGTCAGACCGTGACGGTCAAGCGTAAGACGTTCTTGGTGATCGGCGTGCTGCCGAAGCTCGGCGTCCTCTTTTTCCAGGACCTCGACAAGTCGGTCTACCTGCCGATTTCAACCGCTCGCCGTGAACTGCAAGGCGAAGATCACGTCACGTTTATCACCGCGCGACTCAAGGGGAATCCGGAGTACGCGGCTGAGGACATTCGCCTCTTGCTCCGCGATCGCCACGATATCGACAACCCCGACGGCGACAAGAAAAAAGATGATTTCCAAGTTACGACGCAGGAACAGGCCGCCTCGACGTTCGGTGCGATCTCTTCCGCGCTCACAATCTTCCTCTCGGCGATCGCTTCGATCTCGCTCTTCGTTGGCGGCATCGGCATCATGAACATCATGCTGGTCTCGGTGACGGAACGCACCCGTGAAATCGGTCTGCGCAAGGCACTCGGCGCGCGCCGACGCGACATCATGACGCAGTTCTTGATTGAAGCGATTCTGCTTACGATGATCGGAGGCCTGCTGGGCGCGATGTTGGGTGCCGCGATCTCTTGGCTCGGCTCGAAGATTGTTGCGAATCTCATCGATGGTTGGGTCTTCATCGTGCCGCTCGACGCCGTGCTTAAAGCCTTCGGAGTTGCCACTGCCGTCGGCCTCGTCTTCGGTCTCTATCCGGCGCGAAAAGCTTCGAGACTCGATCCGATCGAAGCGCTCCGGTACGAGTAAACCGATGGAACCGCCCTTGCCGAAGGGGCGGTTTTGATTTACGCTTATCCGCGATATGTCTCACGAAGCTAAGCCGCTCAAAATCGCCAAGATCGTCATCGACCGCGACCTCTGTATCGGGGCCGCTTCGTGCGTCGTGATTGCGCCCGGTACCTTTCAGATGGACGAAGAGAACAAGGCCTACCTCGTCGACATCGATGGCCATGATGCCGAGACGATCAAGATGGCGGCAGAATCCTGCCCAACCAAAGCCATCTTTCTCTACGACGAAGAAGGTAATCAGGTCTACCCGTAACGCGGGTAGATTTGGCATATGCGAGAAGTTGAGGTGCTCATCGTTGGTGGCGGCGCGGCTGGGACGACGGCGGCCGAGGTCTATCGCGCAGGCGGAGGAGCGGGCGATGTTGTGATTATTTCGGATGAGGCGCACACGTTGTATTCACGCGTACTTTTGCCGCACGCGGTGAAGGGGAAGATCGCCCCCGAGAAGGCTTTTTTGAAAAATGAGGCATGGTACGCCGAGAAGAAAATCGAGCTCATGGCCGGCCGTTCAGTGCTCCGCGTTGATTTCAAACATCGTGTGGCCACGCTCGATGGAGGAGAGGAACTCGCGTTTAGGAAAATGCTCGTCGCTGTCGGCGGCAAGACGCGCGTTTGGCAGATGAAGGGCGCCGACCATGCGGACGTGCTTCAACTTCAAACGTACGAGGATGCCGTGAAACTGCGCGAGCGCTTGCAGTCCGGCATGCGCATGGCGATCGTTGGCAGCGGATTCATTGGGATCGAGTTTGCTGCCTTATGTGTTGAGAAAGGGATGCAGGCGACGCTCATCAATCGCGGTCCGCATTTTTGGACGTCAGCGCTCGGCGAAATGATCGCTGATGCCGTGCAGGCTTCTTTTGAGGCCAAGGGGATCGTGGTGCGCAACAATGCTAAAGTCGCTTCGATTGAAGGGGGAGAAAAAATTTCCGGAGTGAAACTTTCGACAGGCGAAACCATTGCGTGCGAACTGGTTGGCGTCGGTATCGGCGTCGAGGTTCCGACGGAACCGTTCGGCGACCTGCGCGGCGAGCACGGCTTGCGAGGAGACGCCTTTTTGAAAACGAAGCATGAGAACGTGTGGGTGGCAGGTGACTGCGCCGAGTACGACGACGAAGTGACCGGGCTTCGCCGCATTGTCGGTAACTGGACCAACGCGATCGCCCAAGGTCGGCATGTCGGTCAGGCGCTTCTCGGTAAGGAAGAAAAATTCACGATGCTGACAGGCTACAGCACGGCCGTGTTTCCGGGCGTAAACCTCATGTTTCTTGGCGAATCCCGCATGCTGCCGGACGTACAGCGCCACGAGCGCGTGATTGAGGAGGGGAAAAAGATCATCGAGTTCCGCACGCTCCGAGGCCGCGTGATCGGCGCCATTCTTTTGAATGCGACCGACCAGCGCGCAGCTGCGGCAACGCTCATCACGTCCGGTATCCTTTTGGCTGGACGCGAACAGGAGCTTGCCGATCCGAACGTACCGCTCGACGGATTTTAATACACAATGAAGGTTGCCGTCCTCATTCCCGCGCACGACGAGGCCGCGATTCTCGAAACGAATGCGAAGAAGGTTTGGGAGTGGGGGAGAAAAGCATTCGGCGACGGGTTCACGCTCGTGCTTTCCGAGAATGGATCGCACGACAACACGGCTTGGGTTTCAAAAGTTTTGGAAAAAGTGTTGCCGGGGTTGATTACGCTCAGTTCAAAGATCGCGGGAAAGGGCGGAGCAATCAAACGAGCTGCCGCTGCAGTAGAAGCCGATGTCTATCTTTTTATGGACGCGGATCTTTCTGCTGATCTTGATTCGGCGGAGCGTCTTGTGAGACTCGTTGCAAACGGCGCTGACATCGCTATCGGTTCACGCCGCGCTGAAGGAGCCGAAGTCGAACGCCCACTGCTTCGTCAGATTGTGACAGTGGTTTATGCGTTCGTCTCTGAGACGATCCTGCACCTTGATGTGCGAGATCCGCAGTGCGGGTGCAAGGCGTTTTCTCGACGCGTACGCGATGAGGTGGTGCCGATCGTGAAAGACGACGGGTTTTTCTTTGATAGCGAGCTTTTGGCGCGGTTGCGTCAGCGCGGCATGAAGATTGAAGAATGCGGTATTCGCTGGGCGGAACGCTCGAAGACGTCCGGGGGCAGCAAGGTCCGACTCATCGGGACTGGTATCGATTTTTTGAAAAAGGCACTCACGTTGCGCAAAGACCTGCGGTGAGTTACGGTGAATTTGAGGTCTTTTTACCAAAGGAGAGACCATGCGCGCATGGATACTTTCGGCTTTCGTTTTGGCCGGATGTTTGCGTGGCCCGGCGCCTGTTTCGACGCCCGATCGGGCAGAGAGCTTGCGCTATCAAGCGCATGACGACTGGAGGGAGTATTTTCTCGGCGGCAACTACGAGCTAGCGGCGATGGCGGCCACGCAAGGTCGGCTTGATCCGATGCTTGTTGGGTTGGCGCTCCGTGAAGCGCGCAAGGTCGCCAAGAAAAGCTTGAAAGCTTTTGTCGACGGTGACGACTATGAGGCGAGGGTCAAATTGTGGAAGATCGCCTGGCAGGCCTATCGCGAAGAAGTCGCGATCGCGTGCTTGTATGGTCCGACCAGTGCTTCCATCAGCCTCGCTGTTGAAGACGTGACGCGTGCGAGCGATGTCGCCGAGAGCAGCGAGCTTCTCTATCTGCTGCTCGACTACGAGTGTCCCCTGGGCCGTGAGCAGCGGTACGAGATCATTACGACCGCTGCCAACGACGACAAGAACGAGTACGCGCTCGAGATGGCATTGCGTTCAAACTGGAACGTCATCGACAAGCTCGAATTCGTTGGGCTGTACATCGAGAGCGGCAATTGTAGCTTCGGCCTCAAGGCCGCTTCGCGACTTGGTGTCGATGTCGACTATCTGGCGCAGTCGCTCAAGGACAGCACGTGCGAGAGCGAGCGGCTCGATTCGAGCGGTTGGGGCTTTTCGCAAGCGGAGTATCGCACGCTGTTCTTCGAGACGGTTCGTCATCGCAGGTATCACCTGGCCTTTGAGTTCAATACCTTGGGGCATGGCGGCGAGGACGGTATTCGCTATCTCGTGCAGCAGTTGTTTGCGCAGCACGACGAATACGGACTCGAGAAGCTGTGCGTCATGCGTCCGAGTCTCCGTGACGCGGCCTATAGCTACGCAATTGCGCATGGGCGCGCGCGTTTCGTTGGCATGTCGTCCAAGGAGATCATCTGGCAAGATCGCGCGTTCGAGAAACTGCTCGAAGAGGGCAAATTCGACGACGCGGCGGAGGTTGCCGAATTCGGTGCTTCCGAGACGCTCCGTACGGAGGGTGTGCTCAAGGCTTTTCGTGCGGCCGTTATCGCGGGCAACATGGTCGACGCGCGGTATCTTTGGAAGCGTTATCCGAAGATCGTTCCCGCGAAGGAATACAAGAAGGCGGAGCGTGCTTGGATCAAAGCGCATCCGGAGGACGAACGCTTCAGTCGGTCTCGGAGAATGCCGCGCAAGGCGCAAAGCTCTGAATGCGTCGCGTCCGACCCTGACGATTGGACTGTCACAAAGTGCGACAAATAAAATGCCCCGTTCGACGACTGTCGTGACGGGGCTTTTCTATTCTTGGATCGGCAGCGTGATCACCGGGCTCCAGCGGCCATGACAGGCATGCGCACCTGCGGGACGCTCACGGTGCCAGTAGCGCCATTCTGCCGGGTACTTCCGATGCGGGGGAGCGCCACGTGACGCGTTGAGTGCAAGGAAGGTCGACGAGCGCGTACCGTAGTTCTCCTCTTCCGGACGGTGGATGCAGGTCGAGGCCATGCGTTTCATCCAGCCGTTCTCGTGGTGCGGATCAGGATCGTGGATCGTGAGCAGTCTATCCCACAACGCTCGGTGCGGTTTTTCATGCCGCAGCCGGAGCGTTTCATCGCCCCAGACGTCCATGATCGCTCGCGCGCGCGGGCTGTGTGCCGGGCCGATGCCCAGGTTCGAAACGACCAGGAGGCCAGGCTCCTCGGAGTGGTGGGCGATGACTGGGTGTTCGGGGCCGCTCGCGCCGCCACCAGCTGCCGTGAAGAGATCTTCAGCGTCGCCGACGATCAGGTGATAGCCGTTGTAGTCGCGCGTTCTGAGCCTCGCGATCACCGCGAGTGCGTCGCTAGCCGTTCGGTTGGCAAGCGCCAGATGCACGATCTCGCCGCGTGATTTCATGAGGTCGGGACGATTCGGGTCCCAGACCGAAGTGACATCGATACGGTTCGTCAGGGCGGCGAAGACACCGGAGGCGTTCACGCCGATCCACGTGCCACCGCGTACCAAGTCGGTCGGCGCCAAGACTCTGCGGGCGCCTTCAAAGATCTGCGGAGGTCGTGCCGCGCGGTCGAGCATCTCATCTCGATTGGCGGCCACGACAAGTGGCTCGTGCTGAAACAGGTTATAACCAACGAGGACGGTGCACATCGCTTACCTCCTGGCTCGACTCTACGGGCGCTCGATGATAATGGCAAGATCCTGTTCGCGTAGCTTCGCGAGCGTGCGAAGCGTTTTATCTTCTTCAAGAAGTCGTCCGAGCTGCAAACCTCCGGCAAAGTGAGGGAGGATGACGTAGTCGGCGCCACGCTCGTAGAGCGCAACCGCGTCGAATTCGGTCGAGGCCGTCAAAATGACTTTGGCGCGAGGGTTGGATTTTTTCAGGCGTGAAAGCAAGTGCACGGATTCGTTGAAGGCGGGTACCGTCGAAATAACGGCGCGTGCGGTATCGAATCCGGCCGCGTCTTGGATGTCCGGGTCGGCGATGTCGCCGTAGAGCGCGTGAATACCGCGGCGTTCAAGGTGCAAGACAACGTCCGGGTTGAAGTCGACGACCATGAACGTTTTGTGTAGGTCTTCGAGCGCGCGAAGAATGTTGTGTCCGACGCGATGCGCGCCGACCAAAACGACGTGGTTCTTCAAAGACGTGTCGCGAATATGCTTTTCATGTTTCGCGTTGTATTCAATGGTTTTCTTCAGGAAGGGAGCCAACCACGCGTAAAGATTTTCAGCGTGCAAAATAAGATACGACGATACGAGAATGGTGATGAGCGCGACGGCGGTGATGATCGAGACGAGTTCCTGGTTGGTGTGGCCGATACGCAAGGCAAGGGCCATGACGATCAAGCTGAACTCGGAAACCTGCGCGATAGCGATACCTGTCATGAAGGATGTGCGTGCGCGATAGCCAAGAAGCCCCATGGTTACCATGACGAGGAGCGGCTTCATGATCAACACAAACAGAGAAAGCACGATGATCGGAAGCAGATGAGCGCTCGTGCCGGTCAGAACGAGTTTCGATCCAAGCGTGATGAAGAAGGTCACAGCAAAAACGTCGCGCAAGGGGCGCACGCGGCTCATGATCTGGAAGTGCTCGACGGATTCCGAAAGCGCGACACCGGCCATAAAGCTGCCGATTTCGATCGTCAAACCGATCGACGGCAGGTCGGCGAGAGCGGCGAGACCGAGGCCCCATGTCAGACTGGCGAGGAAGAGTACTTCTTGAGAACCGGCCAGGCGATGCAGAAGCTTCGGCATCACGTACTTGCCTATGAGAAGCGAAGTGACGAGAAGCGCCGCGCCTTTGGCGAAAGTGAGCCCGAGCGTGAGCGGAAGCTGCGACGGTTCAACGTGTGGACCCGACAAACCGGACAAAAGAATCAGTGTGCCGAGCGCGATAAAGTCTTGAACAAGCAAGACACCGACGACGATTTTTCCATACAAACTATCGAGCGCCTTTTTTTCAGAAAGCAGCTTGATGACGATGATCGTGCTCGAAAATGACAGGGTGATCGCGACGTAGAGGGCTGAGAGCGGCGCGAAGCCCAGGAGTGTTGCAATCACGTAGCCAATACCGCCAGTAAAAGCGATCTGACTTGCGCCGATCAACACGGCTGAACGTCCGACATGGCGCAATTCGGAGAAGTTCATCTCCATGCCGGCCAGGAAAAGCAGGAAGGCAATACCGAATTGCGCGAGTGTATCGAGCACTTCGCCGTGGTTCAACTGCAAAAGGCCGAGCGGTCCGACAATCAAGCCGGTCGCGATGTAGCCGAGTAATGTCGGTTGCTTCAAAGCGCGCGCCAGGGCGCCAAGACCAGTTGCGAGCGCGAGGACGACGGCGAGTTCAAGAAAGATGTGTTCCATTTCTTTCAGTATAACAAAAAAAATGCGGCTGCGTCCTGGTCAATACGGTGGCCCCGGTGGTTGTCAATCGGAAAGGGTAGTGCTATACACTATTCGACTACATGTGGGAGGCGACGTGGTGGACAAAGAGGATGATGCAAAGCGGTACGAAACGGCAGAAGCTGCATGTGTGCGCGGCTTGATCGAGGCACACCCAGAACTGCAGCCGGAAAACTTCGGCCTGCCAAGCGATCTCTTTCACGATCATCTGTATTGTGCGGTGGTGGCGATGTCCAACTGCTGTGCGCTCGTGATGGATTCAACGGATCCGCCCCTGCGCGAGATATGGCTGTCTGCTGATGGGGCTGTTTCCTTTCCGGATGGCGTCGAGGCGGCGTATGCCGGCACGATGCACAATGGAATACGACGGTTTCTCTACAGAAGCGATTTCGCGGTGAAGTACGCGCCGCAGATTGCCCGCTGGGTCGTGCACGCATTGCTCCTTCGGCCGCGTTTCTTCAAGAATTGCTTCGCGGAGCCGCTCACGGGCGGATTCGCTGTGCGTTTACGTAGAACTCGCTCGAGCGGATCCAGTCCGGCGTAATGGTGCTACCGCCTCTGTCGTCATTGACAGGGGCGTTTTTTCTTGGCTAAGTGAAGACGGACTTCTTATGGAGGAAGCCATCATGTCCGATCTTTGCCAACGCTGGAAACACCTACTCACCGATCTCGTGCTGCACCCCGATGCTCCGGAGCTCGACCAACTGCCCAGGGTGGAGGCCGAGATGCTCCGTGCGCACATGATCGAGTGCGAGGACTGCGAGAACACTGATCTTCGTGAGTTCCTCGGCAACACACCGTCGAACGAGGCGGCCATGAAGCTGCTCATGAAGTTGTCTGCGTTCATGGAAGGCAAAGCTCCTGATACCGAAGACGATATCACTGGCGAGCTCAACAAGGCCGTGGACGTCGAACGTCAAAGCCTCGAAGTAACGTGCGCGGGATTCGTTGCCCGCCACCCTGAGCTCGACTTCGAGAAGTTCGCCTTGCCGAGCGCGCGTCTCAGCCCGCTCGTTGCATTCCGGACGGCCGACGCGACGGCGATGCTTCTGCGCAGGTATCACCGACGTGGCGAAACGCCCTTCTCGTTCCGCATGACTCCAGATGGTGCGTGCGAACCGATCGGCCAAACTTCCATCATCTCTGCATCAACGATCGTAAACGAAATCGGTCGTTGGTTGTGGGACGCTCCCTGGGAAATCTATCGGCCGACGAAGTCAGAGATGACTCCGCAAGAGCGTTGGGACGAATACGAAGGATTCCGTCGACTGAACCGAGACGAAGATGGCAAAGATGTCATCGTTCCGCGGCTCATCAGTTGGCTCTTCGCTGCTCTCAAGGTCTCGCCAGAACTTATGTACGGCTACCGCGCGCGGTTGTCCGACAATGGTGCCGAGTGGATACTCGAGCCGTTCGCCAAGGGCGAGCGGATCAATAATGAGGACAAGGACAAACCCTGGAGGGTGTAATGAATTCGCACGACCTGAAGATTGCACAGTTCGGCGTTGATTCCGAGAGCGAACTCGGACGATTCCTGTGGTTTCTGCCGCTCGGCTGGGTCGCTTCGATGGCCGGGGTCGGTACAGGCCTCGTGCACTTCTTCGTACGCTCGCACCGCATCAAGAATGGCAAGCCTGTCGCCTACGATCCGTTCTGGATCGAGACATGCATTGCGGACGAGCGGAATGAGAGAGTCGATCTGATGAGTCGTACCACGGAGAAGGTAGGTACGTTCCGCTGGGAGCCGCCGCTTCTGCCACTTGCCAGACCGTTCGGCTCGGCAGATGAGGCTGAGCGCACGCCGTGCTCCTGCGGCCGCGCCGCCTACGTCGTCGGCAGTCGGGAATTCCCCGGACTCGGACGATCCGCACATCACGCGTTCCGCCAGGCGCTCTGCGCGCTGTGTCTCGCGTGTCCGAAGCTCACGCTTCTGGCCGAGCGGGCCGACACCGGACTCGTGAAGCTGCATTCATAAAACCCTGTACCGACTGGTGCAGGGCTTTTCATTTCTTCAACTCGTCGATGTCTTCCTGATACTGCCCCGTGAGTTTCACGACGTTGTCGCCGTAGAAGCGATATTTGAGGTTGGTCGAGCCGGAAAAATATTTCATCGCCGCCGTCCATTCGCCGCTTTGATTGCCCGCGCCGAGCGCTTTGAGATAAATCGCTGACGCGAGGAAGGCATCGCGCATGTCCCACGGATTCGCGGTTTTGCCGCTGATCGCTTCGACTTTCGGCCCGTAGCTCGCCCACGTTGAAGGAATGAACTGCGCCGGTCCCATCGCGCCTCCCCAACCGACCTGGTTGCCCTTCGCGTCTTTCATCGGGCAGGAGATGGGTGTCGTGTCGATCGGCAAATTCAACGCCGCCGTGATTTTTTTGAACGGTTCGTGGTCGCGCTCCGGCTTCATGACGACTTTCCAGCTCTTTGACGGCGGGTCATTCGCGCGATTGCAGGTACCGACATTTTTTCCAAGATTCGATTCCTGCGTCAGGATCGCTAAAAGAAACGCCGAGCGCACGCCCGTATGCGACGAAGCCCAGTCGGCGACAGCAACCGCTTCGCCGAACGTTACCTTTTTACCGACTTCAATGAGATTATAAATGCGGTTCTTGATTTCGCTCGCGCGTTTTTTCGTGTCGGAGAGCGCGGTTTGGTAATTCGTTTCCTTGCCCTTTGTCTGCTGCAGCAAGGAGTCCTGCACGCCGATCGTTGAGACGACTTCCTGGTTTTGCAGTTGAATGATGGCGACCAAATTCTCCTGCTGTTGCTTTTGATCAACCAAGTGTTCCTCCTGCTCCTTCAAGCTTGCTGTCACGCGCTTGGTTTGATCCAGAATTGAAGAGAGTCCGTCGTTAATTTGCGCGTAGCCGCTGACTTCGGCAAAAAAATCGGACAGATCGCTGCCGGAAAGCAAGATTTCAATGAGACCACGCTGATCCTGCCGATAAAGTTCTTGAAGAACAATACCCATCTGTTCGTGCAGGTGTTCAAGCTTCTCGGCTTGGACGGCAATGTGCCCCTGTGTTTGATCGAGTTTGCTGGCCGTGTCGTTCAAGAGCGCTTTGGTTTGCTGTACCTGAAGATTCAGTTTGGCGCGCTGCGCATTCAATTGCTTGAGCTTGTTGGCCAGCGTGTTCTTCTCCGAACGAACGTCTTTCAGCTGCTTTTCGTAGTCAGCAATCTGCCGCTCGATGTCCTTGAGCTGCTTCTGCAATTCCGTTTGTTGCGCCTGAATCTCGCCTGAGGTTTGCGCCAAGGCTTGGGGGCGCGCCACGGAAAAAAAGACGGCAAGCGCGAGGAAGGCAATGATGACGTTACGATGGGCCATGTACGCCCAGTATACCAGCCTATCGGAGGAGATCTTCGCCGTCCGCTTCGATGCGTTCAAAATCAACGAAAATATCGATGTGAAAATGGGTCTTTTTCGGTATCAAGCCAGGCTTGGCATAGACGCCGTGCTTTTCACCCAAAGAAAGATGAAGCCCCTTTTGGCGCTCGAAAGCCGTGATATCGTCGACCACACGATCCTTGCTGAAGGCAGGGTTCAAGCCGACGCCGAACTCGCGCACCATGATTTCCTCTTCGGCCGAAATCTGGTCGAGGACTTCTTGAAATTCTTTCGGTCCTTCATGTGACACCAAAATGCCTTTCTCGACGCGAATCTTGAACGGCTCGCGGATTTTTACGAGGTGGTCAGTGCCAGCAAAAGCAAAGATCATCGCCTCGCCGTTGAGCAGGTTGAAATCTTTCGGTTCGCTGAACACTTCGCCGATCGGAAAGGTGCCGCCGATGTTCTTCATGCCTTCGTAGTCGCCGACGTTCAGCTTGGTGTCTTCCATCCCGCCTTCGTAGGTGAGTACCGTACCGGCGCCGATGACCTTGATTGTCTTGGCCGCGTCGATCCGTGCCTTAAGAGCGTGGCCGCGCGTGCGGTAATAGGAAGGGTCGTATGCCAAGGAGTCGACGTAGATTTCGATTTGGCGGTCGTCGATTGCGCGTTCAAGATGCACGTGTTCGATCACCGACAAACCGCGTTGAAACAATTCAATGCGAATACGGAACTCGCTCAGGCGAAAGTTCGAAGATTGGATGAGTACGGTCAAATCGCCCGGTTCGAGTTTTTTGATCTCCTCCATGATCGCGTCCGGTGTCACGGCGTCAAAATCGAGCTTCGTCGCGTGGGGGAGCGCCTCCTTATAAGCAGCGGAAAGCAGCTGCGAGAGCGGCGAACGCGCGTCAAAAACGACCAACGCCTTGCGGGAAGGGTGATGTTCAATCGCGAGCGCGACGATGTCGGCGACGTTTTTGGCCGCAGTTGATGCCAGGGATTCCATGCGCTCCAGCCTACGTTGGAGGAAGACTTCCGTCAAAGGAACATTGACAAAACGGCTTTTTTGTGAATAAATGAGGCTAGGAGGCAGTCATGAGTCTGCACGAAAAGACCGCGGCTTGGTGGTCACTTCTTGTACGCTTCATCCCACGCTTCGAGCAGTGGTTGCAGCGCCTCTATCTGGCAGAGAAAGGAGGAGCGGAACGTTTCCAGGCGATCGTCGATCGGTGGAACCTCGCGGGTGATCAACTCGCGACGTTCAACGGCATCATCATGGACGAACTGCGGCACCAGGATCTGGTCGCCGGCTTGCTCGCCGCACGAGGCGTCGATCTTCCTACCGAGCCGACGCCCGAGCGTTACTGGGATCCGGTCTGGGCTGGCGTCACCACCTTCGAGGAGGCCTGCGCGGCCGGTGCACGCGGCGAGATGCTGGCTCGCAACCGTTTCCGTGTGATTCTCAATCACCCCGAGACGCCGGAGGACGTCCGTGCGATCGTCGCGCAGATCCTTCCCGACGAAGAGCGTCATGCCCGACTGCTCGGCGAACTCGCCGGCACCGGGGCTATGCTCCGCATGCGCCCCTTTCACCAGAAGGGGATGCGTGCCCTCGGCCTGATCGAGACCGAGGACGACGACTGAACAACTTGCTTGCGCGCTCGCTTCACCGGCGAGCGCGTTTTCTTTTGGGGCAGGTCTTGACAATTTTGGAAAATGGTGATAGGAAGGCTTGGTCGTGAGATGTACCGCCCAGCTCGGACAGCTGGATTTCCGCCTACAGGAGAGAAGCGATGAGGTCGTGCCCGCACAAGAACTGCAAGTTCAAGTCGAACGTGTCCGAGCGCCTGCAGCACCACCTGGTGGTCAGCGGCCACGGTCGCACCGACGCCGGCAAGAAGGTGTTCAAGGGGCACCTCGCCGTCCGCGGCAAGAAGAAGTCCAAGGGCTAGTCTCAGTACTCGGTACGCGCGCCCCAAGAGTGGGCGCGTTTTGTTTTCCGCTGTGCTACGATGTCGGAACTATGAAGCATTTCATCATCGCAATCCTCGCGTTCCTGTTCCTGGGCTCGGCACTGCCAGCTTTGGCCGCCGATACGACGCGCCCCACTGTAGGCCTCGCATCACCTAGTGTTGCTGTCGTAGGCGTTCCGGTCGTCGTTTCTGCGACTGTGACGGACGAAGAGTCCGGCATCGCCAGTTGCCGCTTGTACATGGATAACGAAGATGTTGCGGGCATGACTCTCTCTGGCACGACTGCCAGCGTCTCTTTCGTCTACGTTCAGGCCGGGATTCATACGATCTTCGTGTTCTGCCGCGACGCCGCCGGAAACTTCCAATCAGGTCTGAATACCTCAGTGACGGTCACGGCAGCCTCCGGATCTGGTGATAATAACGCCCCCTCGGTCGGATCTATCGCCACCACCTCGGCCTTTGCCGGTGTGTCGACCTTACTGAGTGCAAGCGTGACCGATGAAGGAACTGGCGTTTCAGGCTGCTTGTTGTTCGTAAATAATTTCAGCAAAGGAAACATGGTGCTGGCGTCCGGCTCGGTGAGCCTCGCCTATGTCTTTCAAGACCCAGGTACATACTCGGTCTATATCCAATGTTTCGATGGAGCTGGGAACAGCGGTACAAACGCACCCGTTTCGTTTACCGTCACCGCGCCGTTTCCTTCGGTACCGGTACCTCTGCCCCTAGCCGTGCCCGCTCTCGTGAAATTGCCGTGCCAGGCGGGCGACGTTGCCTCAAGCCCTTGCCGCGCCGTGTATTACCGTGGTTCCGACGGCAAACGCCGCGCTTTCCCGAATGCCAGCACCTATTTCACGTGGTATACGGATTTCTCCACGGTGCAGGAGATTTCGGCCAGCGCGATGGCTGCGCTCCCGCTCGCCAAACAAGTGACGTATCGTCCCGGCGTGAAGTTGGTGAAATTCGCGACGGAGAACAAGGTGTATGCGGTCGCGAGGGGAGGCGTGTTGCGCTGGATTAAGTCCGAGGCCGTCGCTGTTGCTCTGTATGGTAGCGATTGGAATAAGAAAATCGACGACATCTCCGATGCGTTTTATCTTGATTACGCGTTCGGCAACGACATTAATATGACGCAAGACTTCTCTCCGTCAGCCGAAATGGCGGCTGCACCGAAGATTGAATAGAACACACGAAAGACGCGCCCGAACGACGGGCGCTTTTTCTTTACTTTTTCGCAATTGTTAGCCTCGCAGAGGCTGTACAAGCGTGGTATTGTATATAAGGTATTCCCCATCCATGACAACACTTCGTGTGAGGACCGCAAAAAAATGGCCGTTGCGGTTTTTTGTTGCTGTACTCATCGTATGTGCGGGCGCATATGCCACGGCTTTTGTCGGAAAAATGCTGGACGCTTCAATGCGAGGCGACCTGCTCGATATGACGAGGGTAGTCGCAGCCAGCATCGATCATAATGATGTCATGATGCTCAGCGGCACACCCACTGATCTTCAAACGGAAGAATACGAATACCTTAAAATTGGAATGATCAGAACGCAGCGCGAAGTGGATCGGTCGCGCTTCGCCTACTTGCTCGGCGTGCGCGATGGGCAGGTTTTCATTTACGTTGATTCTGAACCCGCGGAATCACCCGATTACTCGGCGCCGGGCGACATCTATTACGAAGCTCCCAAGGCGATTGCAAAAAACTTCGCGCTCGGCGAAAGCTTCGCGGTGGGTCCTTATACCGATCGCTGGGGCACCTGGATCAGCAGCTATTCGCCGATCACCGATCCGACTACGGGCGCCGTGCACGCCTATTTCGGCCTTGATATAAGCGAGACGGCTTGGTTGCGCGAAGTCTTCTTTCAGCAGGTGCTTGTCGTCATTGCGACGCTTTTCGCGCTGACCCTCTTCTTCGTCAGCATGCGTTTGAGGGACAGCCGCAAGGATTTTTTGGATCTGGTGCGAAGTGAGGGAGAGAGATTGAAAGCTATTTTTGAGCAATTGCCCGTCGGTATACTCACAGCGAGCGTTTCGACGAGTTCGTTTTCTTTTGCAAATAAAAAAGCGCTTGAATTATTGGGACACAGCCATCTTGAAATGGATCGTCGGCATACCAGCGAAATTACGGAACATCATTTTCAAAACCTGAAAGGCGAACCCGTGCCTTTTGAAGACCTGCCGCTGATCAAAACACTCCGCACCGGGGTGGTCGTCGAGAATTTTGACGCCTCCATAGAGCGTGCCGACAAGACGAGAATCATCGTGCACGCCACGTCATTGCCGATTTTTGAAAATGGAAAGATCGCATCCGCGCTGATGTCTTTTGAAGACGTGACGAAGGAAAAAGAGCTTGAACGCATGAAATCGGACTTCGTCAGCATGGTTTCCCATCAGCTGCGCACGCCCGCCACCGCGATTCGATGGCTGTCGGAGGTTCTGCTTGAAGACCGCGACAAGACGCTCTCCAAAGAGCAAAAGGAATATTTGAAGCAAATCCATGACGGCAACCAGCGTATGATCGCTTTGCTCATGGATCTGCTCGACGTTTCGCGTGTTGAGGCGGGGAAGGGGCTGGTGATGGCAATGACTCCCGGTAATCTTTCGACGGTACTTGATCCGATCCTCGATGAGCTGAAGCCGCTCGCGAATGAAAAGGATATACGCATCAAGAAAGCTCCAAAGTTTCCAAAAGCGCTTTCGGCGAATTTTGACTCGGTTAAAATCAAGCAGGTGTTTCAAAACCTTCTTGAGAATGCGGTCAAATACTCGAACCCGGGAGGAAACATCGTGCTGGATTGCGATACGAGTAACTCAAAGGAATACATCTTTTCGGTAAAGGATGAAGGTGTCGGTATCCCACTCGCGCAGCAGTCGAAGATTTTCGAGCGCTTCTTCCGCGCGTCGAACGCCAAGCTGGTCGCGAACAGTGGTACGGGGCTCGGCCTGTATATCGCGAAAGTCATCGTAGAGAGCCATGGCGGACGTATCTGGTTCGTTTCCGAAGAAAACAAAGGTACGACGTTTCTGTTCTCAATTCCTCGAACATAAATATGTCCACGCTTCGACGCAGCCACCGGTTCGGTATCGCGGCACTTTCGATCGTTGTGGTTGGATTCGCTTTTGTTGCGTTGTATCGCATTGTAAGAGCGGCTGACGGTTCGGGGACAAACGTCGTGACACCGTCGACGGTGGCAGCGGGCACCACGGGAAACACGCATACGTTTACGTTCACGGCAGCTGAAGCGATGTCGTCTGGTGAAGTCGCGTTGACTGTTCCTTCGGGTTGGACGATGCCGCAAGCTGTTTCCGGAACGGCCGGGTACACGACCGTCGTTGCGACGGGCGGCATGCTGGCCAATGTTGAGGACGCGGCTGATTCGACGACGGGGTGGGCGGCAGGAAGCGCCTGCACGGGCGGACTGGTTGCTGATACCGGCACGAAACACGAGGGCGCCGCCTCGATTCGGTGTACCAACGGCAACGAGGGAAATAACGATCGCTGGTATAGGAACCTCGCCACGGAAAACTGGTCCGCGTACACGAACGTCGGTTTCTGGATACATTCGAGTGCCGCCATCGCGAGCGGCGATCTGCGTTTCGCTTACGACAACAACACGAACATCGCGAGTCCGATCGAACAGATTTCATTCGGTTCCGAGATTCCGGCGAACACGTGGACGTACGTTGTCTTGCCGTTCGGTGCCGCAGCAAGAACATCTGTTGTCAGTTATGGCTTCATTATCAGAAGTCCAAAAGCACTCGATAACGTGACGGTACGGGTCGACGATATATTGTTGGGACCTGGCGCAGCGACGTTTCCCGGCGGCGGTGATGTGCGCGTGCGTCTGCTGCAGCTGCCAGCAGGCGCAACCGTTGCCTTTGCCTACGGCGCGAACGGGGGAGCGAGTGGTGTGACGGCGCCGACGGCGCTGGGTCCAACGACGTTCACGACAAGAACACGCGTGTCTGATGCGGGTACCTTGGCAGCCATTGCCACGTCACCCGTAGTGACAGTAGCGCCAGGTCCGCTTTCACGATTCATATTGAATGATCCCGGTGGCATGGTCGCGGGCGCACGCGTCGGGTATGTGGTTGAGCGCAAAGATCAATATGGAAACCCGATCACGTCAGGTGCGGCAACGGTGTACCTCTATAGCGACTCAACGGGCAACCACGGATTTTATAGCACCGCGACGAGCGAGGATTTGCTCACGTCCGTCGCGTTTGTAAACGGTTCGTCCACGGCAAACTTTTGGTACGAAGGCGAGCAGTCCGGCCTCGCGACGATCGCGGTTTCGGATAATTCATCGGCACCAGATGGCCTCGTGGGTGTCGACGACGCTACGGATGGCGTTACGGTAACGGCCGCTTCTGCATCGCAGTTTCTTTTGAACGATCCTGGATCGATGACGGCTGGCGAGCGGCTCGGCTACGTCGTCACTCGACGTGATCAGTTCGGCAACCTCGCGACCAGTGGGAGCAACGTTGTCTACGTGCACAGCGACTCCTCTGGAAACAAAGCGTTTTATACCGAGGCTTCAGGAGGCGCTCCTGTCACCTCCGTTACGATCGCGGAAGGAGCCACCTCAGCCGCCTTCTGGTATTACGACGAAAAAGCCGGCACCGCTTCGATTGCCGTCTCCGACAACCCAGCTGCACCGGACGGCGCTTCGGGTCTCAATGATGGTTTGGATACGGTAGTGGTCGCGGCCGCCCCGGTAGCAAGGCTTCTTCTGAACAACCCGGGTGACATGACGCTCGCGACGCGTTTGGAATACGCCGTTACGCGCGTTGACCAATTCGGCAACTTCGTGACGAGCGGCCCGATGTCCGTATACCTCTACAGCAATTCGTCGGGAGCGAGCAAAACGTTTTATGACGCGGCGACGCTCGGAAACACGATAACGTCTGTGACGATTGAGGATGCGGCTTCAAGTAAAAATTTCTGGTATTACGACGAAGAACCCGGATCGTGGACCGTCACCGTTTCCGACAATGCGACGGCGCCCGACGCAGAGGTTGGCGTAGCTGATGCCAACGATAACGTTGTCGTCACGGAAATTCCCATTGTGCCCACGCGCTTCCTTTTGCTGGATCCGACAGACGCGGTTGCTGGTGAAAACGTCATGGTCACCGTGAGGGTTCTTGATGATGCGGGGAGCGTCGATACGTCATTTCAAAACGACGTTACGCTCACGCTTACGGGCGCGGCGACAGGCGCGGGCCTCATCGATATCGTCGATGGTATCGGCACGAAAACAATTTCTAACGCGGTAGCGGAGACGGTAACGCTCGCGCTTCAGGATACGCAGAGCACCGGTCTCCTGTCCGATTCTTCTCAGGATGTGGTTTTCTCCGCGGGACCGACACACCACTTTGATCTCACGGATCCTGGTGTCGCGACAGCCGGCGTGCGGTTGCCGTACGTCGTTACGCGCAAAGATCAGCTTGAAAATACGACAACGTCCGGAGGCTTAACCGTGTATCTCTACGCATCGAGCGGTACAGCGAGGTTCTATGACGCGCCTGCGGGTGGCAGCCAGATTACATCCGCGACGTTCATGGACGGCGTTTCAACCTCTTCATTTTGGTATGAGGACACGACAGCAGGGTCCGATGTTGTCACTGTTTCGGATAACGCGCTTGCGGCGGACGGAGCGGCAGGTATTGCCGACGTGACAGATACGGTCGACGTGCTCTCAGGCGCACTCTCCAAATTCATGGTGAACGACCCGGGCGACATGATGGTAGGAACAAGAATCGGATACACCATGAGTCGTGAAGACGCATTTGGCAACGCCGTGACGATCGGAGACACGACGGCCTATCTTACGGCGACACCCGTCGGTACGTCCGCGAGTTTTTATGACGCGGCGGCGGGCGGTTCGCAAATAACGTCGCTCGTGATCGCGGCGGGTCAGTCCACTGGCGCGTTCTGGTATTACGACGAAGGAGAGGGGAGCAGGATAATTACGGTTTCGGATAACGCATCGGGTCCGGATGGCGCAGCCGGCGTCGCGGACGCAGCGGATACTGTTGCTGTGAGTGCCGCGCCGATTGTTGCGACACGGTTCGCTATTCTTGATCCGGAAGATGTCGTCGTTGGCGGTAACATGACTGTTGTTGTCAGGGCAGAGGACGCAAGCGGAAACGTCGACACGTCCTATCAAACGGATGTTCGGTTGAACGCGGATGGCTCCGCGACAGGCGACGGTGTGATTGATGTCGTAAACGGCGTCGGCACCGCGACGCTCACGAGTGCTGTTGCTGAAACGGTCACGCTCACGCTGACAGACGTCGAATCAACGGGACTAAACGTGTCTTCGATGCAGCAAGCGGTTTTCAGAGCCGTTGGTGAGGAAGCGTCCGTTTCCTATGGCGGTTCTGGTTCCGCCTCGCCGTTGCCGGCACAGACGATTCTTCGCTTCGTCGGCCGGGCGTATCCGGGTGCGCGCTTGGCGCTCAACGGCAAGAACGAGAAAACGAATTTGGTGCTGTCGGAAGCCGTCGTCTCGTCGGCAGACGGCAGCTTCCAGCTGGAATACGCCGGACCGTTTGAAGAGATCGCCTCCTACGAAGTCAGCGTGACGGACAAGCAAGGGCAAGTAAGTCCATCCATTCCGTTCACGGACGAAGTTGAATTGAACGCGGTTACCGAGCGGATAATTTTCCCAGCACCGACGATCAACCTCTCGCGTGCCTCGATCTTGCGAGGAAACCAAATTCTCGTGTTCGGCTACGGAACGCCTGGATATCACGTGGAAGTCGTCATCGATGATGAGGCGTTTCAAAAAGTGATCGTTGAAGAGGACGGTACCTACAAACTCCTCTTGCCGACGCTGCAGCTGGAATACGGCAAACACGCCATTCGCACGCGACAGGTTGCGGCAGACGGCGTGAAGAGCGGGGACTCGGTACCAAAAACCTTAAACGTCTCCAGGGTCCTGAACGCGCGGACGGATCTCAACGAGGATACGAAGGTCGATATCGCCGATTGGAGCATCTTCCTCTATCGGTGGCGATCAGCCGACGAAAGCCTACGCGCGCTGCTTGATATGAATAGTGACGGAGAGGTCGACGTGTCAGACTTCAGCATCTTTATTCGAACGATTCGTAAATAAGCCGTATGCGCCTCACATATCTGTACGCGCCGTTGGTGCTCGCAGGAGTGCTCATCGGTAGCCATGTCTCCGCTGCCACGCTCGATGCGCTTCTCGATAAGAGTTCTGCCAAGGTTGGCGAAAACGTCACGCTCACGCTCACGATCAATACGGAAAACGCCGGTATCAACGCTGCCGAAGCGTCGCTTCAGTACCCGATCGACCTTGTCGAAGCTGTTGGCGTCGATACGAACGACTCCGTGTTTAACTTTTGGGTCGAGGGCCCGAGTTATTCGAATGAAACAGGCCGCATCGTCTTCACGGGCGGTTCAACCAACGGTTTTGTCGGGCAGTCGCTGCCGATCGTACGCGTGACGTTCAAGATCAAAAAAATCGGTACGGCAGACTTTCAGTTTGTCGATGGAGCCGTCGCGGCGAGCGATGGAGCCGGCACCAACGTGCTCACGGCCATGCACGGCATCAGTATTGCGAACACTGCGCCGCTCGAGGAAAAGCCGACGCAGATTACGCGCGAGCCGACTCCGGCGGAAAAAAATCCTGACGCCCCAAAAGTTGAAATTCCGCTCTATCCAAATTCGAGCGATTGGTACAACATCCTCTCGACGTTTATCGCGAAGTGGAATCTTCCTTCCGACGTAAGTGCGGTCGCGACAGCATTGAACCAGGATCCGCAAACGAATCCGTCGAAATCAGAAGGGTTGTTCGATAACAAGCTCTTCCGTGTCACAAAAGATGGGATCTGGTATCTACACGTGCGCTTCCGAAACAACGTCGGTTGGAGCGAAACGACGCACTACCGTATCGCCATCGACACGCTTCCGCCGACGCCGTTTGAAGTGCTTGTTCCACAAGGAGCGATCTCCGACGTGCCGAATCCGAAGCTTTCCTACGCCAGTGCCGACCAGCTTTCCGGGCTCCGCGCCTACCGCATGCGGATCGACGCCGGTGAGGAAATTCAAACGGAAAGCGAGCAAGCGCTTCAGCCGCTTCCTCCTGGCGAGCACGTCGTAAAGATCTTCGCGATCGACCAGGCGGGCAACCGTACGGAAGCTTCCGTCGATCTCACGATCGTACCGATCGTGTCTCCGACGATCAGCGCGATCCCCAGGGATATTTTCGTCGACGAGGGCGAGCTGACCATTGCTGGTACAGTGATGCCGGGAGCAAGCGTCTTGGTGACGCTCAGACGGATCAATGGCGAAACGGTTGCAACCACGACCATCGCTCCGGATGAAAATGGGGTGTGGAACGCTCATATTGAGCATCCGCTCCAAAAGGGTCAGTATATGGTTGAGGCCGTCGCTCGCGACGAGCGCGGCGCTCTCAGTCTTCCGGTCCGTACGGCCCCGTTCACCGTACGAGCGCGCCCCTTCCTCGTCTTGGCGGGCATTGAAGTTTCCCAAGCGGTTTTCTTCCTCTCTATCATCGCGCTGCTCCTTGGCGGGTACGTCGTGGGTTGGAGGATGAGCCAGGTGCGCGGACGGAAGCGGAGAAATCGCCAAGTGATCGCGCAGCGCGATTTACTCTCGGCGGGAGATCAAATGGAGAAAGACTTCGGGTATCTGCTCAAGAAGTACGGGAAGCAGGCGACGCTCGCGGAATCGGAAACGAAAGAAACGCTGACGCTTCTGGAGCGTTGGAAAAAACGAGCGAAGGAGCTCAGCAAGTATATTTCGGATAGCATTGAAGACATCAACAAATAAATACCGCATCCACCGTATGAAGATCCTCATCGCCGAAGACGAAAAAACGCTGCGTGAGGTGTTGCGCGACGAGTTCGAGCACCATCACTTTCTTGTTGAAACGGCTCAAGACGGCGAAGAGGCCTTGATGAAGGCAAAGGCTGCGCAAATGGACCTCATTCTCCTCGACCTCATGTTGCCGAAGAAGAGCGGCTTCGAAGTTCTCGAAGCGCTGCAAGCCGATCAAGTGACAAAAGTCGTCCCGGTCATCATTCTCTCAAATCTTGGTCAGGACGAAGACATCAAGCGCGCTCTCAAGCTTGGAGCGACCGATTATTTCGTCAAAGCCCAGCACCCTATTAAGGAAGTCGTGGAGAAAGTGAAAGAAATTTTGCTCCATCCACCGACTGCCACGCGCGCGTAATCGCTAAAATTACAGGAAAACGTCAAAGAGGTCTTGAACTCTTGACGTTTTTTTGATACAATGTAGTTCTTAAACCCAAATGCCTATGAAGAAGACGAACGCGTTCCGTGCCTTGATCCTCCTCCTTACGCTCGCGACGTCCTTCGTCGGCATGCCGTTTACGGCAAAAGCCGCACCGACTCCGGGTGCCCTCATCAAGCGCGCCGATCATCCTGCCGTCTATTACTTCGCCTCCAACGGCCGGCGTTACGTCTTCCCGAACGAAAACGTTTTCCGAACCTGGTACTCCGATTTTTCCAGCGTTCAAACCGTCACGGCCGATGAACTCGCCGCGATCACGATTGGCGGCAACGTCACGTATCGCCCGGGTTCTCGCATGATCAAAATCGATACCGATCCCAGCGTCTACGCGATCTCGCGTGGCGGCATTTTGCGCTTTGTTTCGTCTGAAGCCGTCGCTGCCGCCATCTTTGGCTCCGGCTGGGCGTCGCTTATCGACGATATTCCGGACGCCTTCTTCGTAAACTACACCGACGGTTCGCCCATCAATTCCGCCGCCGACTACGATCGCACGGCTGAACTTGCTTCGGCGACCAGTATTAATGGGGATAAGGGTCTTGGCAATATTGCCACTCCGACGCCTCCGCCGGCGCCGACCCCTACCCCGACGCCCACTCCGACCCCGAGCTGCACGGCTGACGTGTGGTCTTGCACCGATTGGAACGCCTGCTCTGCCAGCGGCAGCCAGACGCGCCTTTGCAGCATGACAACCGACTGCGCCGGCGTCACGACGCCGAGCCCGGCTACCACACAGTCCTGCACGCCGCCGGTCACGACCCCCGCGCCCACTCCGACGCCGACCACCGGACAGATGCCGACGGTTCCTTCCGGCTCCGCGCTCGCTGACTACATCACGGACAATGGTTTCGAATCATCCGTTGGTGGTTTCGAGCCGAACGAATCGTCCGATGGTACGGTTTCTCGTATCACTGCAAGCCCGATTCAAGGTACGAGCAGCCTTCGCGTGACCACGAACTCCTATGGCCGCGTCTCCTTCGCGCACAACTACCCCTATAACGGCGGTCCGCTCGCGAGCTCGGTGACGGTGAAAGCCAAGGTCCGAGTCGACAGCGCTTCCGCAGCCGGTTTGCGCATGCAGATCTGCTCGATCGCGTATCTCGCTTCTTCGGGTCAGCCGATCTCGAGCTGCCAGGATTACCCGGTGAGCACGCAGTCCACTGATGTCTACTTGAACCTCAACACCAATAACCAACGTCTCGAGCGCGTCTTCTTCCAGTTCAAACTGGACGATGCGGGCACGATTACGGCTACGGTTGATGACGCGCACCTCTATGTTGTTGAGCAGAGGGCTGCTTCAACGCCAGCTCCGACCTGTACGGCCGACACGTGGTCCTGCACGGATTGGAATGCGTGCTCGACAAGCGGCAACCAGACGCGTCTTTGCAGCATGACGTCTGACTGCGCCGGCGTCACGACGCCGAGCCCGGCGACTTCACAGTCGTGTTCAACCACGACCCCGACGCCCGCACCTGCGCCGACGCCGTCTCCGAGCTGTACGGCCGATACCTGGACATGTACTGACTGGAACGCCTGTTCTGCCAGCGGCAGCCAGACGCGCTCCTGCAGCATGACGACGGATTGCGCTGGCGTCACCACGCCGAGCCCGGCCACGTCGCAATCTTGCACGGTGCCGCCCCCGGCCTCGGATTCGACCAACCTTGAATTGTCTGGCTATAACAGCCGTCCGACCACGTTCCGTTCGATGACCGCCGAAATGGACTTGCGTAACGACCTCTCCTCGAACGGCGCCGCGGTCAACACCACGCCGAAGGACGTCACGGTCCGCTTGATCCCGGCTGCCGACTCCGTCGGCCAGACGCGCCGCGTTTCGTTCGGCTTCCCGCTCCCGCCGAGCACGCTCGTGAATACCAATAATATCCGCGTGACGAACGCTGCCGGCCAGGAACTCCCGGCTTTCGTCCGCAGTCTCGGCGCTTGGGAACAGATGCCGGATCAGCGTTTGCTCTGCAACGGCCTCACGGCTTCCGGTAACCCCGGTATCCGCAGCGTGCTCGTCCAGTTCGACATGAACTTCTCGAGTACCAGCCCGGTGACCGTCACGGTCGGCTTGAACCGCGCTCGCACGCAGAACCTTACGAGCGAAACCCCGGTGCGCGACACGTATCGCGTCGTGAATGACGGCACGTATGCGCCGTCCGTAAACACGAGCGGCCTCACGATTCGCGAACCGCGCGTGCTCGCCGCAATCGATAACCGCTACTTGGACTGCACGGCCATCTTCCCGATGGTGAACCCGACCGGCACCCAGACGTATCTCGCCGCCACGGACAAAGCCACCGATGACTTCTTCTACTCGCTCACCAACCAGCACTCGGTGAAGCAGTCGTGGCCGGTGACCTATGCCGATGACCTCATCGACTTCTACACCGACGCAGAACCGTGGCTCTACGACCGCACGCAGACCTTCTATAACGGCTACTTCCGTACCGGCAACGCCGACATGCTCCGTGAAGCGCAGCGCGCTGCGGATCACTACGCGCAGAACATCTATGGGCCGGAAAACTGCTCAGGTACGTACTATCCGTACTGCGTCGGCAGCTTCCGCCTGAAGAATCCCGACGCCGCCGGCTCCTTCCACGACCTCAAGTATTCGTACAGCGAAGGTCTTCTCTCGAACTACCTCCTGACAGGTGACACGACGCACCTCAAGAAGATCGGCTACATCTCTTGGGCCATGGAGTTCCACATCAACTTGATGGGAACCGGTGAAACGGAACGCCATCGCGGTTACGCCTTGCTCGCGCACGCTGTCGACGCCGAGTTGACGGGTAGCGCCCACCAGCGCGCGATGGTCACGAACGCCATCAATACGATGCGCGCACGCCAGACTTCGAGCTTGAACGGCAACGCGCCGAACGGCTGCTTCAACTATCCGCCGGAAGGGGAGAACAATACCTTCTCACCGTGGATGTCGAGTCTCTTGGCCTATGGTTTCCTCCGCGGTTACCAAGCCACTGGTCACTCGTCCGTGCCCGCCGCCTTGGTTGATCTCGCACAGTGCGAAGTGAACCGCGGTATCACGACGCTTCAAGCCGGAGAAGACGGACCGATGTCGGTTGGCCGCTACTACCCGTACTACATCGCCTACAGCTTCGGTGCGAAGGGTGATGCTGATCCGGATCCGGCCAACGGCTTCGAACACTCGCTCGACGTGAGCAGTGTCGTCGCCCTCGGTGCCTACTTCACGACCGACATGACACAGCGCACCTCGCTTCAGAATATTGCTAAGCAGCTGCTTCTGACGCACGACGAGTCCATTGCTTATTGGACCCGCAACAGCGACGCAACGCGCGCTGCTGGCCGCGCTGTCTACCGCACGGTTCCGCCCCGCAAATTCCTCTGGCAGTACAAGAACGCCCCCGTCATTGGTTGGGCGCTCGGCGGCCGGAGCATGTGGTAATCGGACAAAAAAACACCCCGCGCATGCGGGGTGTTTTTCTTATCGACCTTCGACGTAGGTATTCAGAGCCGCACGCGTGGCTGGCCCAACGTAGCCGACAGACGCGATACCGCGCGCGGTTTGGAATTTCTCCACGGCAACCTTGGTTTGAACTCCGAAGTAGCCGTTTGGCGCCACATCGGCTCGGAAGTATCCAAGGCACTGCAGCAGCTCCTGAAGTGGTCGTACCTCAGCGTCCACACTTTCGAACGAAAGATACTTGGTAAAATCAGCAGTCGCGATGCAAACCGAGCGCGGAGGAATCGAATCCGGAAGCACGTCCTGCGTCGTAATAGGATCGCCGATGCGGTAGTCGCTGAAGAGTGAAACAGGAATGTCTGAGACGAACGTATTCCACTGCGCTCCGTAAAGGGCTTGTGCCGTCGATTCGTCGACGACCCAGCGCAGCACGCCACCTTGCGCGACAGCATAGGTTTTTGGATCCGACTCGATCTTCAATAAACGCTGGCCTGGACGGTAGGTGACGTTTCCGGCAAGCGGGAGAGTCGCTAGAAACTCTGCGGAGACGACGCTCACGCCTTGAAAGTCCTTGTACCAGCTGTAATACGTTCCCACATCCGGAAAGACGTAACGTTTTCCGTCCATGCCACACACATAGAGCGCGGAGTCGGACTGTGTGGAAGCATTGCCGTCATCTGGCAATGTCATGAGACTGCCGTCAGCACATAATGCGGGTTGGCCAAGAGGGGGTAGCAGCATACCGTTGTTGGCGCTGATGCTCATCGCGGATGCTGTTGCCTCTGTGGCGCCGTAGTAGTGCGTATCCATCACGTCCGACAGGACAACGGTGGCCAGCGCAAAATCTCTTGCCACCATACCGTTCGCTTCTCCGCTCACGACGACGGTGTTGGTCGTGGTCTTGGTCAGCACCTTCCGGCAGATGTACGTCCAAGTTTCGGTCGTGTTGAGCAAACCGTCGTCGTTGGAGTCGCCGGAAATGTACTGCAGTGGCGCGCAAACGTCGTCCGAGATGCGTACATTGCTGAGCGCGACTGTGCCGGGATTCGTGATTTGCTGCGTGTAGGTCACGATGCCGCCGGCAGCGCTCAGGGCGAGTGGACTCGGAACCTTCGTCACGTGAATGATAGGTGCTACGAGCGAGGTTCCGACCAGGGTCGTCAATGCTTCAATATCGGCCGTCACCAGACCGTTGGCCCACCCTGTCGTGATGGTCGTATTCGTGCGCGTTTCTTCAATCTGCGTTTCGCATTGATAGACCCATGTTTCCGTTGTATCAAGTTTGGCGTCTTTGTTCGTGTCACCCGAACCCAAGAATGTCGGCGTACAAGTATCGCTGACGATCGTTACTCCCGTGATCGGGGTTGAGCCGATATTCTTTAACGTGTACGCGTAGGAAACCCGTCCGGGACCGTCCGGCAGCGCCAATGGATTCGCGGTCAGCAGGGCACCGATCAGTGGCGGGATGGGGGGTGGGGTCAGCACGGGTGGGCCGATATCGTCGTTCTTGATGATACAAAACCGCACGTCGCCGGGATTGAGGTTTAATCGACCGGCCGCATCGCAATCGCCCGAAAACGACCGTACATAGTTTGGATCGCCGAGCTCACTGACTTCATAGACACCGGCCGGAGCGGGGAAGGTATGCGAAATACCGGAAGTCACCGGCTCCGTATTGACAAAAATTGGAAAATCCTCCGGAACCTTTAGGCCGCCATTGTCGTTGATGACGACTTTCAAGACGGTGATCGTTCCTTGGCGCTGCAATCCGGAAACGGGCGGTGTATAGGTGACGGTCAGACTGGGACGATTCGTAGACGTGGTATTTTCCTTCGATCCGAAGTCGACTTGCTTGCTTGCGCCGCTCGTGTTCGACGACCAGATAATGCGCCAGCCGCGATTCGCCTCAGAGCCGCTCGAAAAACTCACGACGTCGGAAGTAACGTTCCAGGTATAAAGGCCGATGTTTGTGACCGCGATCGTCTGGATCGGCGCAGACGCGTAGTGCGTGCCCGCAGCGCTTCCCGGGAGGTTCCATGTCACGGTGTTTTCGACCCAGTCCGATAGGATTCGGTGCATTCCGAAGTTTTTAATCGATCCGGAATTGCCGACGGCTGTCGCTCGGAGCGTCAAGATTGCCGACGTGATCGTCGACCCAGGTGGAATCGCGCTGAGATCAAAACGAATGACACCGTGCTTATTGTCGGTCAGGTCCATGATGTTTTGGGTGCCATTGTTCGCGTTTGGCGACCCGCTTTGGACGTACGAGTCAGCGGCGGCGTTGAGGACCAGGGACTCAGCTTTTGTCGCCGATGCGAGACAGAACAGGCCGAAAAAGGCGGAGACTCCAATCAGCACCGCACGGATTCTGGTGCGAGGTATCATAGTCGTTTGCATAGTCGGACGGTGCGCGTGAGTTATTCTTGTTTATCTGCGAACACGACAAGACGTTTCGTATACCGCTTCGTTCGCTTGTCCCAGACGCCGCCGCACGTAACGATATTCAGATGCGCTTTGCCGTCTTCCGAATGAAAAACGTTGGTCGCATCCGTCTCGGCGGGAAGGACTTGGATGTTTTTGATGACAAACACCATAACGACTCCGTTCGTGTCCTGGATTTGGATCGTGTGACCAGGTTTCAACTTGTGGAGATTCCTGAAGACGCCTCGCGCGCCGTTGTACCAATTGATGTGGCCCGCGAGTACGGCGCTTCCGATCTCGCCGGGACGCGGCCCAAGTTCGTACCAGGCGGCGTTCATCGGACGCTTCGGTATGTCCATAGAACCGTCTTTGGCGAGCGCGACGTGTTCGATGGCCGCATTCACCGCGATGTGCGGGATCCTGATACGAGCCGGCTGCTCGACGTACTTTGTGGGCGCAGCGGCAGCCAACACGTTTGCTGTCTGGACCGCCTCGCTTGCGCGCGCCGGAAGCACGACGCTTCCGCGCGTCAAGAGGTTGTACGCGAACAAGAAGCTGCCTGCCGCCAAGACAACAGCAAACGTTCTTAGCTCCTCTCGGATTTTCAATTCGCGTGGCACTTGGGACATTGATTCTGCAAGTCAGCTCTCAGAAATGTTCATCTTCCACAAAAAACAGGTGCCGCGCTCAAAAATATGAGCGCGGCAATGAGTTTCCTGTTTATTGAACCTGGCTTTTGCGACGGACTGCCCAGAGTGCCGCGCTGATGACCAGAGCTGCCGCGAAGGCGCTCCAGGCAAAGACCATGTTTGCGCTTGCGAATCCGGTGTTTGGCAGTTTCGGCACGAGAGCCGCGACAACAACGGTCGCGACCGCGAAATCTCTTGCGGTCAAACCATTTGCTTCACCGCTGGCCGTGACGGTATTCGTCGTAGTTTTCAATAACGTTGTTTGGCAGGTATAGGTCCACGTTTCCGACGTATCGAGTTTCGTATCGCTGTTGGCATCGCCGGACACATACACGACAGAGCTGCACATATCATCCGTGAGGTAGACGTTGCTCAGCGCTACGATGCCTGGGTTCGTGACTTTCTTGGTGTAGGTGACCACTCCGCCTCCAGCGGCGAGCGTGAGCGGGCTCGGAATCTTCGTCACGTGAATCAGCGGCGGCACGATCGGCAAGCCGACGACGACCGAGGCGCTTGCGATATCAACGGCGCTAATGCCGTTTGCCCAACCCGTGGCGACAACGGTATTCGTATGCGTTTCGTTGAGCTGTGTCGTGCAGCGATAGACCCACGTTTCAGACGTATCAAGGCGAGAGTCGGCATCCGTGTCGCCGGACATGAGAACGATCGGCACGCACGTGTCACCGACCATTGTGACGTCCGTGACCGGAACGGTTCCGATGTTGCGAAGGGTGTAGGTGTATTCCACCAAACCAGGGCCGTTCGGCAACGAGAGGGGACTCGGAACCTTCACGACATCGATCAGCGGCGGCACGGGCGGAACAGCCACAGGCGCTCCAATGTCGTCGTTCGTGACGATACAGATACGGACATCGCCTGGGTTCAGGTTCAAACGCCCGCTTGCGTCGCAATCGCCGGAAAAGATTTGCGTATAACGCTCATCCGTTCTCTCCGTTACCGTATAGACGCCCGCCGGAGCCGAAAAATCATTGCTCACACCGGAAGCGACCGGCGTTCCGTTCACATACAAGGGGAAGTTCGCAATCGTGCTGGTACCGCCGTTATCGTTGATAACCCGCTTGATGACAGCGATGGATCCGCGGTTTGGGCTGCTCGACGTCGTGGTTGTCGTCGTCGTGCAGGTCGGTACGCTGATGGTGTCGGTATCGGTCGAAACCGTGCCTCCGAAGGCGAGAGCGCGACCGGACCATGTGGTGTTGGCACCCACGGTCACTCCTGCGTTATCGATGACGGTACCGGCAAATGTCGTGTTGGCGGCCAAGGTCGTGGCTTGCGTCGGCGTCCAGAAGACGTCGCAAGCAGAAGCGCCAGAGAGTGTGACGACAGCGCCGGCCGTCGAGGTGAGCGCTCCGACCGCTCTAAAGATGTAGGTGCCGCTGCCGTTTAAGGTCAGGGGACCGCCGACGTTCATAGCTCCAGAGCTGCAATAGACACCAGGCGTATAGACACCGACCGGGCCGTGCGTGATGTCGGTTGAGAGGTTAATTGCGCCTGGGGCGAACGTGAATGTACAGGCCTGTGCCGCAAGAGCGCTAAGTGCCGTACCTTGATCAGTGCCGGCCGTAGAATACGGGGCGCCGGAACCGTAGTTCGCGTGGACGCCACCTGGGACAACACCCGGAGGTGTTGTGAAGCCGATACTACCAGTGACCGTAGTGCCACCCACCGTGTTGGTGTAGGTGCTAGCCAAGATGGCATACTCTGCCGCCGCACCAAGTGATGGCGTCGTTGCCGCCTTGGCACTAAACGGTAGAGCAAGAATTAAAGCTAAAAAAAGAGCCGCAAAGCCGCTCGACGCGCGCACATATTTTTTCATGCCAGTCTATTAGACGCAGTAATGGACGAGAACTTAGTTGTTCTGCGTCATTACAGCGACCAGGCATCGCTCATGCAGGTGAGCAATTACTTTTATCCTAGCATAATTTCAGGTAAGTGGGGACTGTGGGCAACTTCTTTAACAGCTCAATCATCTACAAGAGGAAAAGTGGACTTGAACTCTTGACGTTTTTTTGATACAATATAGTTCTTAAACCCAAATGCCTATGAAGAAGACGAACGCGTTCCGTGCCTTGATCCTCCTCCTTACGCTCGCGACGTCGTTCGTCGGCATGCCTCTTACGGCAAAAGCCGCACCGACGCCGGGTGCTCTCATCAAGCGCGCCGATAATCCCGCCGTCTACTACTTCGGTTCAAACGGCCGGCGTTACGTCTTCCCGAACGAACGGGTGTTTCGCACATGGTACGTCGACTTCTCCAGCGTTCAGACGGTTACCGCCGCTGAACTGGCCGCGAGCCGCATTGGCGGCAACGTCACGTATCGCCCAGGTTTCCGCATGATCAAAATCGACACGGACCCTAAGGTCTACGCGATTTCCCGCGGAGGCGTTTTGCGTCACGTGGCCTCCGAGGCTGTCGCCGCTACGCTTTTTGGAGCGGGCTGGGCGTCACTCGTTGATGATATCCCGGACGCTTTCTTCGTAAACTACACGATCGGCTCGCCGATCGCTTCCGCCGCGGACTACGATCGCAACGCCGAACTCGCTTCGGCCACCACGATTAACGCTGATAAGGGTCTTGGTGATGTTGCCACGACGACACCTTTGCCGACGCCTCCGACAGGCGAAACTCCGGCTCCGACCCCGACGCCCACTCCGACACCAGTACCGACCCCGAGCTGCACGGCCGATACGTGGTCTTGCACCGATTGGAACTCGTGTTCGACGAGTGGCAGCCAGACGCGCGTCTGCACCATGACCGCTGACTGCGCTGGTGTTACGACTCCAAGCCCGGCCACGACACAGTCCTGCACCCCAACGACCATGACGCCAACAACTCCGAGCTGCACGGCCGACATTTGGTCTTGCACGGGTTGGAATACGTGTTCCGCGAGTGGCACCCAGCAGCGCATTTGCATCATCACGAATGCGTGCGCAAGCACTGTGACTCCGAGCCCGGTGACCACGCAAACCTGCACTCCGCCGGCCACGACGCCTGCACCGACACCGAGCACCGGCACGATGCCGACGGTACCTTCCGGTTACCAGCTCGTTGACCTTATTACTGACAACGGATTCGAAACGTCGGTCGCCGGCTTCGAACCGAACGAATCCGCCGACGGCATGGTCGCTCGCACGACCGCGAGCACGCTCCAGGGCACGAACAGCCTTCGTGTGACGGTGAACTCGTATGGTCGCGTTGCCTTCGCTCACAACTATCCGTATAACGGTGGCCCTCTTGGTAGCTCCGTGTCGGTCAAGGCGAAAGTGCGCGTCGACAGTGCGTCCACTGCGGGTCTCCGCTTGCAGGTCTGCTCGCTTGCCTACCTGTCTTCGTCCAGCGATCCAATTTCGACCTGCCAGGACTATCCGGTGAGCACGCAGGTCGTCGATGTCTACTTGAACCTCAACACCAATAACCAGCAGCTTGAACGCGTCTTCTTCCAGTTCAAACTGGATGACGGCGGAACGATTACCGCTACGGTTGATGACGCGCACCTGTATGTTGTGGTGCCCGGCAGCAGCTCGACAGGTGGCGGAGCGACCTCTTGCACGGCCGATACGTGGTCCTGCACGGATTGGGTCATGTGCTCGACCAGCGGAAACCAGGCTCGCAGCTGCCTTATGACCGCTGACTGCGCCGGCGTCACGACGCCGAGCCCGGCGACGACCCAGTCTTGCACGGCTCCTTCAACTTCGCCTTCTTGCACGGCCGATACGTGGTCCTGCACGGATTGGAACGCCTGTTCCGCAAGTGGCGGCCAGACGCGCTCTTGCAGCATGACGACGGATTGCACCGGCGTCACGACTCCGAGCCCGGCCACGACGCAGTCCTGCACTCCGACTACCACAACGCCGCCTGCTTGTACCGCCGATACCTGGACGTGTACCGCTTGGAACGCTTGTTCCGCGAGCGGCAGCCAGACGCGCACCTGCACGATGACGACCAATTGCTCGACGGCTACGACCCCGAGCCCGGCCACCACACAGACGTGCTCGCCGCCGCCAACAAGTACGATCTACCCCGGCTACACCTATAGCTTCCCATCGAGCCGTCCGTTCATCTCACTCCGAGACTACAAGCAAACCGCGCCGACCTACGCCAGCTTTAGGAGCTGGGTGGACTCCGCAGTCGCTGGTTCCCCGGGCTACGGCTATACCCCGAGCGACGCTGTCGTGATGTACGCTCTTACGAACCAAGCTTCCTATATCACGCACGCGATCGCCAGGGTTGATGCCTTGGTTGCTGAAGCGGAAGCGGATATCGCCGCAGGTCGCAACCCAGAGGTTGCAGGCGACTCGTATCTTGAAGTGGGTTGGGTCATGGAACAGGTCGCACTCACGTACGACCATGGATATGACCGACTCACGGCCTCGCAGCGCACACGCTGGGCCGCCTTCGCTGATCGTACAATTGCCAACGTCTGGGACCCCGCGAACGCTCGTTGGGGCACGCGCTCCGCTCCTTGGAGCGGCTGGTCGATTGATAACCCGGGTAACAACTACCACTTCAGCTTCTTGAAAGCGACCCAGCTCTGGGCACTCGCTTCGCAGAACACGACGTGGATGAGCTTCCTCCAGCAGAACAAGTATCCGCCGCTCGTGGACTACTTCGCTCGCATCAACGGTGGTGGTTCACGCGAAGGTACTGGTTACGGCACCGCGCAGAAGAACCTCTTCGAGGACTACCGCATGTGGAAGGCGTCGACAGGTGAAGACCTTTCGAGGTTCTCCACGCACGCCAAAGACACGATCGACTATTGGATCCACGCGACCGTCCCGATGATGGATCGCTTCGCTCCGATCGGCGACCAGTCCCGCGTTTCTCAGCCGGAACTCTACGACTACCACGAGAACCTCGTTCGCGAAGCCGTCTCTCTCGTGACAGGCACCGAACAGGCTCGCCGCGGTACGTGGTGGCTGAACAACAACTCGGTCACGTCGCTCACGGGCTTTAACCTGCGCCCGTCGCTGCTGACGACTTCCGATGCTGCCACGGCTCCGACCGCGCTTGAATACCACGCCACGGGCGTCGGCCACTTCTTCGCTCGCAGCTCTTGGAACACCAACGCGTCATGGCTCTCGTTCGTTGCTGGTCCGTATGACGAATCGCACGCCCACCACGATCAGGGTGCCTTCACCTTCTATCGCAATGGTTGGCTCGCGGCGACGAACAACATGTGGTCGCACAGCGGCTTGCAGCTCTCGGTCGGTGCACATAACGTCGTCCGCTTCAGCCGCAACGGCTCGATCATCGAACAGAACGAATCCGTCTCTTCAATGACGTACGCGAAGTCCGGCGATGTCGTGACGGCTCAGGCGAACCTGACACCGGCGTACTCGCGCAACTCGGATGCGGTTCAGTCGTGGCTGCGCGATCTGCGCTTCCAGGGCAACACGCTCCGCGTGCATGACACCTGCCAGGTTGCCTCCGGCGTCACTGCTGTCTTCCAGGTGCAGGTCCCGACCCAACCGACGATTCAGGCCGACGGTTCCATCAGGGCCGGAAACCTTCGAATCCAGGGCGGCGCCGGTTACACGACGCGCTTGGTCGAGATGCGCTCGACCGATACGGACTTCAACAGCGGCTGGAGGGTTGAACTTTCGAACCCCGCCGGCTGCGAGTTCACGGTTGACCTGACCGCGCTCTAAAAAGAGCAAAAAACCCCCGACGTGACGTCGGGGGTTTTTGTTACTGAAGTGAGCGCGCTATACTGAAATGAGTGAGGGGGAGTTTATTCTTAGGAGCAACCTATGTACACCATAGCGGCCTCCAGAATCGTTCGATTCGCGGTCTTCGCGCTCATATCCGTGAGCGCTCTTTTTTTAGCCGCCACGGCTTACGCCCGTATCAAGGATCCGGGCTGTCGGACGTGGATGGAATACGCCGTTGAGTGCGCTTCCAACGGCGATGGCTGCTACCGTCCGAGAATCATGCGGATGTGCGGCAGCATCGGTCCAGCGGAACTCGTCTGGTCATCACCGTGGTGCATCGACGACCAAGACCCCGACGTCGACTCGCTGATGGACTTGATGTGCACTGACACACAGGACGATGGCGGACATGGGATCGAACCTGGAACAAAGTTCCCGTTCGACTTCACGCTTGAGCCGGACTCCTTTACGGAGTATCCGTGCTCGGCGTATCCCGACATCGCGGAATACGATTTCCCCGATGATGGACAAGGGGCAATTTACGCGACGCGTCATTTGAACGGCTGTGGCATCATCGGCGAAGACACAGTCTTCGTGAATCCCGATGCCTACGTCGGTCCTGATGCGTTGATCTATGGCAACGCGGTGATTGATGAAGGCGTGCAGATCCTCGGCAATGCCCGCGTCTTCGGAAATGCGGTCATTCGAAAAGGATCAGTAGTGAAAGATAACGCCGTCGTCAAAGGCAACGCGGTCGTCATGTATGGCTCTGCCGTGAGAGAGAATGCTGTTGTCGACGGGTACGCGAGACTCGAGTGTGGCGCCGTTGTCGACGGCTACGCGCTTGTAAAAGATCACGGACACGTTGAAGGATATGATCTCTATAAGGGCAACCGCGTCGCGGGCGAAACCTGCGGCGAATACGCCATGAGTGCAACGCCAGGTAACGTCACAGGCACAGGCCAGCTGGCCGACTGCGCCTTGATTGAGGAAGGGGAGGTGGTTTCGCAAGGTACGTACAGCGAGTCCTGTCCGTAAGCGAGACTCCTCGAGAGCGTACGCGATACTCCCCTCGTCGCGTAACAAAAAAACACCCCGACGTCGGGGTGTTTTTTGTCTTTAGGCTTGTTTCGCCGTGCGCGTGGTGAGACCGAACATGATCCATGCGGAGAGGCAGATCAGAGCACCAATTGCGATCGGGGCTTCCGGGGCAAGGCGTGCGGCGACGAGGCCGGCCAGGAGCGGAGGGAGCGCGTTGGAAAGCGATTGGATACTCGCGTTCAGACCAAGGATTTCTCCTTGACGATCCGGTCCGGCCGTTTTGCTGACGACGGCCGAAAGGCTTGCGACCGTGAGTCCGTTCGAAGCCGCCATAAACGGCGGAATCAGGAGCAACTGCCACGTTTCGCGCACGAGCAGCATGGAGAAGACCGAAAGCGCCGTACCGAGCATCGAGACGCGCAGGATATGCGCCTCGCTCCAGCGCTTCGAGACGACGCGAATCAAGAGCGCCTGGGCGAGCACGATAAAGAGTCCAATGTACGCGAAGTACTCGCCAATGCGTCCTTCTGTGAAACCGAAGCGATCCGTCAGATACACGTTGAAGAAGGAAACAAAGAAAGAGAAACCGGAGTAGAACAGGAATCCTGTGATAAACAAGCTACGAAGTTCCTTCCAGCGCCAGGCGCGACCGATGTCTCCAAGCGAGCGCATCCAGTTGAATGCTTTCGTGACAGGATCAAGCTTCCGCGTTTCCGGGAAGAAGATCATGACCGAAGCGAAGTTGAGCGCGGCTAAGATCGCGGCAAACCAAAACGGCGTTGTGGCGTTGAACCAGGAGACGAACGTCGGGTCGGCCAGCTTGCCGCCGATGAAGGGGCCGAGAATGAAGCCCAAGCCGAACGCCGCGCCGATCATACCGAAGTTTTTGGCGCGATCTTCCGGCTTCGTCACGTCGGCTATGGCCGCTTGTGCGACCGAAATGTTGCCGCCCGTGATGCCGTCGAGAATGCGCGACAAAAAGAGAAGAGGAAGGCTCTTGAGCAGAATAGCGATGGCGAAGAGTCCGTAACCGATCGACGTGCCGGCTAGGCAGACGGCCAAGACTTTGCGGCGGCCGTAGCGATCGGAGAGCTGTCCCAGGATCGGCGCGGCCAGGAAAGACATCAAAGGATAGACGGCGGTCAGCGCTCCGAGAAGCACGAAGCCTTGTCCGGCAGAGACGACGCCGGAGAGCAGGTAGTGCGACGAATCCGGATTCGCCAAAAGCTGCGGCATGACCGGAATCAAAATACCCACGCCGATCAAGTCGACGAGGACGGTGAGGAGAATGACGGGGAGAGGACGCTTATGCATAGTTGATCCAGTGTGTCGGAAAAACGACGCCGTGTCAATGCGATTGCGGCGGAGGCGGGCACGGGAGTAAAATGAAAGTATCGTTTTTATAGATTTCGTAACGGCGTATGCCTGTTAAACCCATCCTCGTCGGTTTACACCTCGCCTTTGCCATCATTGGCATCGACGCGTTCCTGTGGTTGCTCGGAGAGTTGGCGGCGAAAGTCGAAAACGCGCGTCGCCGCGCTTTTGTCGCGACTGTCGGTTTTGTGTCTTTTGCGCTCAGTTGGTTGCTCGGTGGTTATTATTACGTCGTCTTCTACGGTCCGACCGTGAAGCCGATCATCAAGGCCGGCATGGCTCCATGGGCGCATGCTGTCGTCATGGAAGCGAAAGAGCACATCTTCCTCTTCATGATCCCGATGGCGTTCACCGCAATTTTGGCGGCGCGCGCGACTTCGCCCGAGCTTCGCAAGTCGACGATGTGGCTTACCGGCAGTCTTGCCGCGCTCGGCCTGTTCCTCGGCTTGATGGGATACATCATTTCCGCCGCCGCCCGCTGGGGCGCGGTCTGAACGCATGTCTATGCTTCCCGAAAACACCGTCCGCGCCTCCGCGCGCGCCGCGACACTCGTTATCGTCTTCGTCGTTGCGATCACGATTGCTGCCGAGATGTCCGCTCCACTCAAGACCGCGCTCGCCTCGATGACCGGTCACCACTGGGTGACGAAGAGCGTTGCCTCGGTTCTGATCTACATGCTTCTCTTCGCCTTCTTCGCGCGAAGCGCCACGCCTGTACGAGCCGACCAAGCCGCGCGCTCCGTGCATCTCCTGGTCGCGACTTCCTTCGCAGGAGCCGCCGCGCTCACGGGATACTTCCTTTGGCATTTCCTCGCCTTGTAATAGGAGAGAGCAATTCCAAGAAAAAACACTCGCCTTGCGGCGGGTGTTTTTGCGAACCGGGCAGGGATTGCACCTGTCCTCTGAAATCGAAGTGTCGACGGGTAGCGAAAACGAAGACGTTCCGTTCAGCGCTCAACGTCTGAGATACAAGTTCGTGCGGAGCGTACGCTGTGCGAGACGAACGGTCAAGGTCTTGTGATCAGGTTCATGAGGTTCAGTTCATACCAAGCTTTCTCCGAAACAATCGCGGAACGATCTTTGATCCATGGATTCCAGTCGAAGTTCGGCTTCGAATAGGCTCCCTCTTCGGGTACGAGTTCGGCCATTTCGCGCGAGTAGAAAGGGTTTTTTTCTACGAGCGCGCCTTCTTTCTGGTATTTTTGCACCAAGCCGAGCACGTCGGGAGAGAGCATCGTGAGCTCAAACAATCGGATCTGCGAACCTTCTCGCTGCGACAGGGCAACGTTGGAACGGAGGATGATCTGCTCGACCGGCATGACGGTCAGCACGGCGTACATCCAGATGAAAAGCATCACAGGGAAGCGCACAACATCAGCGCGGGCATGCGTGAAGAGGCGAGAGACGAGCCAGAGCAGCAGAATGGCGCAGAACGCCACCGTGTACGAAGCGAAGAATTTTTCGTAGCTCAAGCCGTAATACGTCACGTAGAGCGCCATCCGGTAACCGGCGGAAACAAGCAGCAGGAAAGAAGCGACGACGAAGACGGTCAGCAGGCGTTGCACCGCCGGCACGGTTTTCCGGTAGGTCGTGAAGGCGAAGAGGATGTTGATGATGGTCAGGCAGAAGAGTTGCCAGAATCCGTCTTTCACCAGACGCTCGGTCTCGCTGAACTCGACTGGAAGCTTTCCGACCCACATGTGGCCGAGCTGGATCCAGAGGAAAAGCACGTAAAGGGCGAGCACGCCACCGAGCACGATGCCGGCGACGATCGGATCGACGTGTTTCGTTTCCGTTTCGGTCGCCGCGTGCGCCGAGGGCCTTGTCCATGCAAGCAGGGCGGAAATCGTGCCGATGGAAAGCAGGAAGAAGAGAAGGATTTTTCCGAAGAGGGTCGTGGAAAACAGCTTTTGGATCCAAACGTTCACGAATCCTATCGCGGCTGCGAACTCCGCATCCGCCGAAGAAAGGAGAGGAATTACGATGACGACGGCGATGAGCAGGAAAAGAAAGACGCCAAGGGTAATGCGCTTGGCCGTGCTGGGATTTTTCCTCGTCCGCATCACCAAGCTTTCGATGAGGCTGCCTGCCTTGCGGATATGCGTGATGATGGAAAGAGAGCGCCAAACAAGAGCCTCGATCATTTTACTGTTCCAGCGCGCTCGGCCGTGCACGGTGAGGAAAGCCTCGTTATAGAAGAGGGCGAATGTCGTCGGGAGCACGAGGATGCTCACCATTTTGAGGAACGGGTTGTCGAAGATGGCGTAGCTCAGCACGATCAGGCAGATCGGTGCGATCCAGGCGGCATTTTTCCTAAGAGAAAGCCCTTCACGCTTCATGCTCCACAAAAAGAGCGCCACCATTCCTGCAAGGTAGAGGAATGCGTTCATGCCCAGCGCGTAAGGTCCGTGGCCAAAAAAGCCCCAAAGGAAGATCACCCAGAAGAGCGACAGCCCGATGCTCCAAAGAAGCTTGGTGCGGTCCAGATGCGTAAGCGGTGCTTGCTCGGCGTGCGTTTGAGGCTGCATATCGCAGAAGTTAGCCAAATAGAGTCATCGTGGCAATTACACCACGACTGTACTTTGAAAGGAAGACAAAAAAAATACGCCTGGGGCGTATGTGGAAGGGGTATAGATGAGGCCGCCTGCGCATCAGCAGCAGTGACTGCCTCCGCCCTTGTCGTTGGGACAGTACCCGCTCTTGCCGGGGCAGTTGCTGACGGTGCACTCCTGCGACGGGCAGCAGATGCGCACCGTGCCCAGGCACTCCTCGCAACCCGTGAGCCGGGGGTCCGAGCAGTCGAGCTCGCCCATGCGACGCTCCGAGGAACTGGCATCGAAGATGCCGTCCCCGTCGGAGTCGACGGCGTCGCCGCTGCAGGTCTGGTCTTCGGTCGTGAACTGGCCGCAGCTCGGCGAGTTCATGATCCCGATCATGACGACGGACGTGCCGTCGTAGATCAGACTCGCCGGATCGGCGAGGAAGGTGCCCGAGTGGTTGCTCGGGGCGCTGTGGTTGCTGTCTGCGCCGGCGTTGCCGAGGATGCAGGCCAGGCCGAACAGGAACGCAAGGGAACCGCTAACGAAGGTGCTACGCATGAGGTCCTCCATGGGTAAGTCTCCGACCAGGTCGGTTTGTCCAAACCCAGACGCGGAAAGTACTACGCTTCCGCCTTTTTGTCAATACTTTCAACAGTAGGCAGGCCCATTGGTCAACGAAAAGCGTCAACGGCCACGATAGGTGGAGCAATGGGGCCGTGTATGAATTTTTACAACCGTCTGCAGCGCATAATAAAAGACCGATCTGATGAGTCAGACCGGTTTCAAGGTGTTCATGACTGCGGCAAGGAATGGCGGATCCGCATCAGGCGTGAGCAGAGTTCCAGCTCCGTCAGGATGGTGGTTTCCGGCGTCTTCTTGCCGATGCTGTGGACCAGCAAGGCGTCGCCCGTGGCCCGCAGCGCCGCCTGGAAGTTGCTGTTCCTGGCCAGCTCCGCATAGGCTCGATCCAGGAGTTCTTGGTACGTCGCCGAAAGGCGATTGATGGGTTGGCCTTGCCAGTAGAGCGGGTCCGAAGGCCCACGCGCTTGGCTCAGCTCCTCACCACGTCGCTTGGCTGCGCCGCCAGTGAGTGCGCAGATGCCGGGCTGCACATCCTGGTCACGCTCCTTGAGTGCTTGGAGGAATCCCTCCATCGACGCGCACTCGATCCCGTCGAGCGAGAAGGCGTGTGCGCCGAAGTTGCTCAACGCCGACGACGGATACTCGCCCTTGGAGTGGATGTCGATCGCCGTGTCCGTGTCCACGTAGAAGTGATCCTTCATACCCGTGGACTCGGTGGGCAGACCCATCTCGAGCAAGATGATCGACGCGGATTCGCCGGTCACGACCTGGTGCGGCACGAACATCGGATTGGTGAAGCTCCTGCGACCATCGTCGAGGTGCTCTTCCGTTCCCCATGGTGTCCTGACGGCGGCGCGGCCTGCCAGCAAGTGGAACGTCTCGAGGGTACAGGCGTGGTAGTGCAGTGACGTTGTGCTGTGCGGCGGCAGGTACTGCAGCAGGAGTCCGTCCCGCTTTTCCTTGCCGCTCGCCAGGTACAAGGCGCTGGAGCCGCTCGATCGGGCGGGCCTCGGTGGGTTCATGACCTTGAAGCCTCGCAAGCTGAGACGCAGTTGGTCAGAACCCATGGCAACCTCAGCGACATCGTCGCCGGCGGTTTCCATCGAAGTCAGATCACCGCAGATGATCCGAGTATCGAGGTTCAGTAGGGTGTGCGCTGGGGTGAAGTCTCTTGGAAAGACCACGACGTTATTGTCCACGACAGCCTCCGTACGATGTTGGGACGCGATGAGGATCTGCAGTATGGCAGAAAAAAAAGAAATGTCAAGGTGCAGAGGGGTCATTTCAAAACGAAAACACCGCCTTTTAGCGGTGTCGTTTTATGGTAGACCCCGAGTCCCATTAGCAGAATATCTGCGTGGTTTGGACGCGGGCAGGTGGACTGCCTTGGCTGCTGTGTTGGTGCCTAGTACCTAGGTGCCAATGGGGAACGAAGATGGTCGGATGAGATGGATATTCGTTCACTCCTTCAACAGCATCAGTGCGCTGCCTTCGAGCGGCATCGGTAGGACACCCTCGATTTCCCAAGCAACCTCTGCGTGTTTGATGCCGCGTTCGTCTAGTTCCTTCTTCCAGCGTTCGAGCGGAACAGCGTATAGCTCGTCAGGAAGCGTTGTTGATGTTGCTGAAAGCTCCTCGGTATCAAAGACATGGATAGCCACGCCTCCTTCGCGCAATGCAGTATAAGAGTTCAGAAGCACATCGAGCTGCTTGTCCGTCGGGATGAACTTCAAAAGGACATGCGCGTAGGTGACGTCGTAGGGCGCATCGGGGAGCGGTTGAGTTACGTCGTGTTGAAAGACGCGGGTTTCACCGGCAAGGTGCTCAGTGACAAGATCGAACGTCGTGATTTCAACGGGGCGAGCAAGAAGTGTTTGGAAGATGTCGCGGTGGTGTTGGATAAACCGTTTTTCACCGCATCCCATGATGGCCACGCGTATGGGCGTTACCGATGAACGGAGCGGGGCGGTATCAAAAATGCGCCGGAGTTCTTCCTCCTTCGCTTTTGCGCGGCGGGCGATTTCTTCGTCCGGCTTTGAGGCGTATTTCTGATGATATGCAGAGAGGGCCATATGACCTTGTTCTCAGTGTTTATGACCGTAATGGTAGCATAATCATCCAAAAAAAACGGCACTTGGTACCTAAGTGCCAGGTAACAATTCTGAATACAAAACACCCGCCTATTCGGCGGGTGTTTTGATGGTAGCCTGGTTACGGAATGTACTGCTCCTGAATCTTGGTAATGGCTCCATTCGTAGTAGTAAAGACGAAGGGCGTATAGATAGCGAACTCGCCAATCTCCAACATCTTCTGCAGATCAGTCAGACTAACCTCACGAGGAAGTGTGTTCTGTTGCTCATCTTGCTTGAACTCTCCATTTGCCCCATTCGAGAGAACCTGGACAGACAGATTTGCAGCAATCGGCAGCTGCAAAGTTTTTTGCGTTTCGCGCAAGAAGAAATTATTCGGCACGCACTCATCCTTTTCGATGCGCTCAAGCGTGCAGCGCTCAGTTTCAAGCGCAGCCTGCTCTTGATTATCTTCACCCTCCACCCACTCGACTAAGCGCAACGCTACACTGTTTTCGTTGATCTTCACGATTTTTCCGAAAAGTTTGGAGGAGCCGGTGGCGGCTCTGCCCGGGGTGCAGTCTATTTGGGCAAACTCGATACGAGATGCTTCTTTGGAGGAGAAGTAGCCAAAGAAGTAGGTGGCAACGATGACGACGGCACAGCCGATGATGGCAAAAGGTTTTTTCATGTTCAGGGGTTTCTATAAAGATAGTATGGATGAAATAGAACCAAACGACAAAACGCAAAATCCGCCTGTTGGGCGGATTCGGCGATGGTAGACCCCGGGTCTCATTAGCAGAATATCTCCGGAGCATGGATGCGGGGAGGTGAGCTGCTTTGGCTGTTGGCTGCAAGCCCACAGCACCCTGCCTACTCAAAGGAAATGTGGGAAAGGATCTGAAAGAAAAGTTGGTCGTTGTTGCGGAAGGCGGTGTAAGAATCCGAATCACTACCGGGCACAAACTCGAAACTCACAATGATGACCTCCTTTTTGCCGAATGATACGGCATGCCAGGCAGTCTGTGTCGGACTCCCCAAAACTTTATAAACGAAGTACCGGTGGTTATTTACGGTCAGGTATGTTCCATTCATTTCCTGCTTACCGATCTTAACCCCGCTCACCTCGCCTTTAACGATCGATCCTTCCAACGTGTCAGCGCCACTCTTTTTATAGGCACCGACACTTAAAGAGAAAGGCCGGTCTTCCAAAGAACTGACATTCGGAAGAATAGCGACTCCTCCGAGAAAAGGGATAGCTTCGTTGGGAGTCGCGCCTTCTTGCACGGTCTTTACGCCTAGTCCGTAAAAGCCATTTTTTGGGTAAGAAACTTTTACAGAGGTTTCGGGGATAGATTC
Organism: Patescibacteria group bacterium; assembly: GCA_041659045.1. Classification (GTDB taxonomy): domain Bacteria; phylum Patescibacteriota; class Patescibacteriia; order SG8-24; family DYFX01; genus DYFX01. The sequence continues at coordinate 60,818 of JBAZZB010000002.1, read as the reverse complement.
CGTCGCGTCAAAACTGTTGTTCGGCAAGTTGGCGACTTCAAAAGAGTTCGTGCCCGCCTCTGCGCCGCCCGTCGAAACTGAATTTTTTGATGCAAAATACACACCAACAAGAATGCCGATACCAAGTAGGGCGAGGGCAGTCACTGCTTGTGTTACCGGAATCGTTTTTTTCATAGGATATGTAAGGTTTCTTCGTAAAGAAGTATAGCAGTAGAGAAAAAAGAGGGGGAGGGCACAGACCCTCCCCACAGAATCATACAGCGCTGCCAGCTAGCAACCGCCGTTATACACGCACTTGAGTACCCGATAGTTACCCAAGTTGCTGTTCCCGGTTCCGGAGAAGCCGAGTGTATGCGATCCAACAACCTCGTCGCCGTCACCGTTGCCGACCCAGTTCGAGTCGAAGACGACGATTTGTGAACTGCTGACCTTCCGTACCACAATGGCTGCGTGGCCATAGGGGCGGCGAAGGAGATCGCCGGGAAGGATGTTGGAGTACGTTGCGTACGGCATCTGATCCGCTGCTGTGCTCCAGTTTGAAATGGCACTATCGGACGGCAATGCCTTGAAAGACCAGTTCGCTCCATGGTACTGGCCGGAGCGGTACGCAATGAGGTTCATGAATGGCTTGCACTGGCCGCCACGCATCTTCGTGCTCGGGCAGTATCCTTGGCAGGTGTAATAGGGCATCTCGAACGATCCGTACCCGTTCGATGTCGATAGATAGCAATTGGTATAGGGTGAGGGCAGGTGCCCTTCAGAACGATACCGCATGCACGACACGTAGAAGCCCGTGTAGCCATACGCGGAATAGCTCGAGGAGTTGATCAAAGAGCTCCACGCGCCAGTGTCCGTCGATGTGTAGTAGTACCCGGCGAGGGTTGTCGCCGTCGGCCAGTTACTGCTTGTGTACGCGGCGTAGTTGCCCGTCATTGCGAAGGATGCCTCCTCAACGACTCGTGTACGCGGATCGCTCGACAGTGCCTGCTCCGTACTTCCGAGATCATCGTTCGCGGCAGCATCATCGTCTGATTCGAGTACACAAGCCTGCGGCACGCTTCCCAGAAGAACGACGAATAGAATCCGTAGGGAAAAACGCATCTACCACTTCCTTTTCATGGCCCGGGTTGTTTGTTTGAGCCAGCGCAAACTTACAGGTGTGCTGAATTCACGTCAACTATCGCAGCTACCATGAAACACAAAATCCGCCATTTGGGCGGATTTTGGGATGGTACCCCCGAGTCCCACTAGCAGAATATCTGCATGATGCGTGTGGGTGTCGGGACAGAATAGCAATTTATGGGACATATTTACGCACCATAATTATCGGATAACGGTACCTGGTACCAAAGGGACAGGCAGACTTCGGAATACAAAACACCCGCCTATTCGGCGGGTGTTTTGATGGTAGCCCCAAGGGGAATCGAACCCCTATTTGCTCCGTGAAAGGGAGCCGTCCTAACCGTTAGACGATGAGGCCAAGTACTTTTTGAGACGACGTGTCCTTCGTAGCTTTAGCGAAGAAGGATGAGGCCTCGTATATTGAACATGGCTAATTTAGAGGAAAAGCCGGTATTCGTCAAGCCACGTCGGTCGCGACTGGACTACATTGACTTTTCGCTTATTTACGCCTATCCTGAACCGTTGGCTTGGCCAACAGGGAGGCACTGATGCCGTACCGTTTTCTTTTCATTCTCTTCTTCCTCACGCTTTTCGCGTGCGTTCCGGCTGACGATCAGCCGGGTTCACCCGACGGCGGGCTCGTGCCCGACGCCGAAACTGTCGATCTCGAAAGGGAGGAGATTCTCCGCGGCTACAACCAGGAGGTCTGGGACTACACGCGTGAGAGGATGTCTGGCGAGTGGTGGGCGCAGAAGAGATCATGCGTCGCTATCCTGCGTCCAAGCGTGCGGCTTACAAGCTCGCGCAAAGCAACCCGCGTCTCCTTGATGCGACGGAATGACAAGCGTCCCGAACTTTCGGGACGCCTTTTTTATCCAAGCGCGACGAAGATGGCACCAAGTACCATGAGGGCGCTGCCAACAACGGTTTTCCAACCGACAGCCTCGCTTAAGAAGAGCGCTGCAAAGATGACGACGAATATAGCAGAAAGGCGATCGACGGGTGCGACTTGGGAAGCTTTACCGACTTTGAGCGCCCAGAAGTAGAAGAGCCACGACAACGCTCCGGCGATGCCGGCCAGCACGATCCAAAAAAACTGCTTGCCGGTAAAAGCGTTCACGGAAGAAAGTTTTCCGCTGAACAGCACGACGGCAAGGAGCACCAAAAACATGATCATGGCGCGCAGCATCGTGGCGGTGGTCGTGTCGACGCGTGAAAGGCCGATCTTGCCGAAGATCGCAATGAGCGCCGCGAAAAAAGCAGACAAGAGTGCGAGCGGAAGCCAAAGCCAGGATGAGGTCATATGTCTCAGTGTAACAATAAAACACGCTGGCCGCCTAAGGCTCCCGCCCTTGAAGGCTTTACGATTTTGGTCTAGTATCAAGGATCGAAGACATCAATCTCCATGCGCATCCTCGGTATCGAAACATCCTGCGACGAAACCTCGGTTGCCCTGCTCAATGTGAGCAAGGGCATTGCTCGGATTGAAAAGCACCTGACGGCCACGCAAATCCTGAAGCACGCCGAGTACGGAGGTGTCGTGCCAGAAGTTGCCGCTCGTCTGCATGTTGAAACCCTACCTCTTTTAATCGATGAACTCGGCGTGACACGGAAAAATTTGGACGGCATTGCTGTCACGCGCGGACCCGGACTCATTACCTCGCTGCGCGTCGGTACCGACTTCGCACGCGCGTTGGCGTATGGTTGGGAATTACCGATTGTAGGAGTGAATCATATCGAGGGACACATCGCCGCCAACTGGATCAATAAAAAGATCACCTCCGCGTATGCGTTCCCGGCACTGGTGCTGGTTGTTTCGGGCGGTCACACGGAGCTCGTCGTGATGAAGGGATTCGGCAAATACGAACGCATCGGTTCGACGCTCGACGACGCAGCGGGGGAGGCGTTCGATAAGGTCGCGAAGATGCTTGAGCTCGGTTATCCAGGAGGCCCGGCCGTTTCGAAACGCGCCGAACTCGGCGACCCCACGAAGTTCGCGTTTCCGCGCCCGCTTCTCAACCAAGCGAATTTTGATTTTAGTTTCTCGGGGCTCAAAACCGCCGTTCTCTACACGCTTCAACGCAAGAAGGAGTGGTCTGCGCAGGATGTGAACGACGTTTGCGCGTCCTTTCAAGCCGCTGTCGTTGAAACGCTCGTCGTGAAAACAATTCGAGCCGCCAAGGCGAAGAAAGCAAAAACCGTTTTTTTGGCGGGCGGAGTCGCGGCCAACACGATGCTTCGCGAACACCTCGCAGCTGCGGTTAAAAAAGAATTGCCGAAGACAGAAGCTGTCATTCCCGGCCTTGAGTACTGCACCGATAATTCGGCGATGATTGCCATGGCCGGGTATTTCCGCTTGTCGAAAAAGAAGTCGGACCCCTGGAAAGGCATGTTGGCCGACCCTGTGTGGGAACTCGGTTTGAAGTGATATGAAAAAGTTTGTCACAACGTCGCCGAAAGAAACGGCTGAGGTCGCCAAGCAACTTGCCACCCGGCTGCGCGGGGGAGAGGTGATCGCCCTCTATGGAAACCTTGGCGCTGGCAAAACGACGTTTGCGCAAGCGCTTGCCAAGGCACTCGGTATCAAGAAGCGGGTGCAGAGCCCGACCTTCATTTTGATGCAAGAATATCCGCTCACGAAACGCGGAGCACTTAAAGCTTTTTTACACGTCGATGCCTATCGCGGTGATGTCGCGCAACTGAGCGCTGTTGGTCTCACGGAATACCTCGGTCGCCCAGACACGGTTGTACTTGTTGAGTGGGCCGATCGCATTCAAACGATGCTTCCCAAAAAGATGATTACGGTACGCATGACGCACCGTGGTGCTGATGCACGCGCTATTACGGTCGCTGGTTGATGGTTTTTAGGAGGAATGCTAGCGTCAATACGTAGGCCTTTCCACCACCACGACACAAGGAGTACGTCATGGGCAAGGAAACCGTCTGGATTCGCATCGCGAACAGCGGGTTCTGCCCGCGAAATCGCCTACTTGTTTTCGGTCTTTCCGATGAGGGTTCCGACGTCGATCGCACGAACCCGCACAGCATCTTCAAGTCTGGCGCAAAAATCGCGCCGTTGGTCGCGCTGCGGGCCGGTATCGACGTACGAGTGGTCTCTTCTGACCAGGCGGGTCAATACTGCCTGCGCTACGAAGCGCGTCCCTCGAGCATCGATGAAGGGTTCAATCAGTACGTGATCGTGATCCATCCGAAGGATGGTGTTGAGACCGACGTGCCGATGCCGTTTAGCGTTGACACGACCTACAAGAACTGGAGTAACGCGATCGGTGACGATCCTCTCACCGAGTTTCCGATCTGGCGCGAGTACATGAACAATGCCCGCGGGAACGACCCGAAGGGTCCGGAGATGACCGAGTGCGAGAAGTTGTATTGGATGCCGGCAGGACAGCATGCGGTCTACATCCGCAAGACCGCCGACTACGAAGTGCTCATGCGGCACCCGGCTCGCTACTTCAAGTGGCTCTCCGGTACGCCCGCGGTGCATCGCGTGGTCAGTGGTCAGCAAGGAATCGTCATGCGCGTCTTTCCGAAGTCGGAAGAGGGAGCCACGCGGCTCTTTGCGCACGGCACCCTGGCCTACTGTTCGAAGGACGGCGCCGACGCTTCGCATTTCGACTACAGCTTCGATACCGAGGGGCTGCTGACGGAAGAGCGCGTCTTCGCCAACATGTCCGAGATCTATCAGTGGATGGGCACCATGCTCAGCTCCAAGCTCGATCAGGGCGTGCTTCTGCCGATTCTCGGCGCGATCCAGGACGGCAAAGCGCCGTTCGAAGAGCACGCGCTTTCCTATGCCCTGTATCTCGACGAGATCATTGGCGAGGAGACGTGGCGCGCGGCTTGGCACGCGATGTACGGCGCTGAAGCTGTCATGTCGAATCCCGGCTTCGGCGACGAGTACGTGCGTTCCTCGCTCGGCAAGAAGCCGATCATCGTGACCTCTCCGACGCTCCGCAGCTTTCTCAAGCGCTGCGGCGTGGCGGAAGCGAACGACTTTGCGCCGAAGATGATCGAAGGCACGACCTTCAAGGTCGTTGAACTCGACGAAGCAGAGAAGGCTCGCGCGCGATTGGTGTTCGACGCCATGCGGCTCGAGCATCCTGACGTGTCGCTACCTATCTACCCGTTCGAGTCGCTTGTTGGCGAACTTGCCATGATCGAAGGCTTCTTGCTCAAGACCGGTGACGGCACCTCGCTCGGAATCTACATCAAGAAAAAGATGTATCGTTCGACGCGCTGGCTCATGGTGGTCGTGAACCACGAATACCGCCACGCGCGCACGAACGCGGCCGACTTCTCGAAGCCGTTCGAAGAATGCGCCGATCAAGACGAAGGTCTCCTACTGCTCAAGAAGCACGGGATTCAAGACGATACGCCAAGCGACGTCGACTTGGCTCTCGAAGAGCTCAGTATCGATGTCCTGACAACTCCATAACCCCGCCGCGCGGCGAGGGTTTTTCTTATCCTGCACCTTGACGTATAGCCTTTTTTCTGGTAGCTTCCGAATCAACCCGTTACGAGACAAATTGGTATTTGCAAGGGAGTCTCATATGAGTGTGCAGCTGTTGTGCCTCGAGCTCGCGAACGATCTTCATCTGATGTGGGAAGTCGCGCGGAGGCCGCGCTTGCAACTGATCTTGAGCACCTACGAGCGTGAGCTTCTGCAGGAGGCAGGGGGGCCCAATCACTGGGATCACCTCGACGTGCCGCTCTCGGCGATCGGCGAGTTCCTGTTCGACAAGCTTCAGCCGACTCGGCGCCACGACATCAGCCTCGCGATTTCTCGCGGAGCGCACGCGCGTGTGCGACTGACGCTGTGCTTCCGAGGCGAGCAGGTGGTGGAGCGCGAATATCCCGAGAAGCTGTTCCACGCCGCATTCCGGGCATCCGGACACGTGCGCCCTCTCGAGGAGGTCATGGACCACGTGCTCGAAACGGACGGCACAGATCTCAAGAACGCGCTTCGCGACCTGGCAAACGCGAACGAGAATACGAACGCGAAAGACACTTCTCACGATGCGGAACGCGCGCGGTGGGAGGAGGTCTGGGCCGACGAGAAGCCGGTCGCTCCGAAGGAGATCGAACCGATCAACGTCCTGACGCTCTTTGCTCAACCGCGCCAAGCGCCACCGGAAGTGGCCGCGCCGACGCCGGTTTCACCGATGAAGCTGCTTCCGAACAAGAGCGCCTACGTGCCACCCGGACCGCTCCGGATGGGACAGATCCGTCTGTACGCCGAATCGCTGGCGAACGGTCAGGAGCTTCCCGAAAGCCTGTCGCACGCCGCGCGTGAGCAGATTCTCGCCTACGTGGCGAACCAGCAGCTCGCTTGCGCCTAGAGCGCTGCCAAAACACAAAGCCTCGCGCTACCGCGAGGCTTTTTCATTTACTCATTCCGCTGCTGCCAGGACTTCTTCGAACGTTGTCAGGCCATCAAGCGCCTTGAGCAAACCGTCTTGCGCCATCGTAATCATGCCTTGCTTCACGGCGATCTCTTGCATCTGATACTCCGAGACGTTGCCGGAAAGAATGACTTTTTCGATCTCCGGACTCATGGTGAAAATTTCGTAGATACCGACGCGGCCCTTGTAGCCGGAGCCTCCGCAAACGTCGCAGCCCTTACCTTTCCAGAACACAAGCTTCTCAAGATCCGGTTTTTCTCCGCTCTCAGGCGAGAGCGCGCCGAGGATCTCCTGTATTTTCTTCAACTGTTCAGCATCAGGTTCTGCCTGGACTTTGCACGCTTCGTGGACGCGGCGCACGAGACGTTGGCCGATGACGGCGTTCAGTGCGGGAGCGAGCAGGAACGGCTTCACGCCCATCGACAAGAAGCGGGGGATAGCACCCGCCGCGCTGTTGGTGTGAATCGTCGAGACCATCAAGTGTCCGGTGAGCGCCGCTTGAATTGCCGTTTCAGCCGTTTCAAGATCGCGGATTTCGCCGACCATGATGACGTCCGGATCTTGGCGCAGAATTGCGCGGAGCCCCTTGGCGAATGTGTAGTCTTTGGAAAGATCAATCGGCGACTGGTTGATGCCCTCGAGACTGTATTCGACCGGATCTTCCAAGGTGATGATTTTGGTGTCCGACGTGTTCAGTTTTTTCAAAACGGCGTAGAGCGTGGTGGTTTTACCGGAACCGGTAGGACCGGTCGTAATGATCATGCCGTTCGGGCGATCGATTTCGCGCTTCAGCTGCTCGAAGGCTTTGCCGCGGATGCCGAGCTGATCAAAACCAAGTCCAATCGTCGACGGACGAAGAAGACGCATGACGACCGACTCGCCGTACGATGTCGGGACTGTTGAAACGCGGACTTCGGTTTTCTTACCGCTGACAAAAATGGTGAAGCGACCGTCTTGCGGGATGTTGGCAACGTTGATTTTGAGACTAGAAAACAATTTGATGCGCGAGATGATGCGCGGCCAGATCGAGCGTTCAAGACGCGCCGCGTCTTGGAGTACACCGTCGATGCGATAGCGCACGACAACATCTTTTTCCTCGGCTTCGACGTGGATGTCGGAGGCGTCTCCTTTGAGCGCGCCAGCCATGATGATCGTCACGGCGTCCGTCACATCGGCGCCTTTCATCAAAGCGTCGAGGTCTTTGTACGTCTGCATCCGATCCTGTTGTTTCTTGAGCTCCGTCTCGGTAATCTCGATGCCTTTTACGATTTTGCGAGCCTTCGGCAATGCGTCGTACAGCTTCACGGCATGCCTGAAGCTCTCTTCCGAAATGATATAGGTGCCAACATTCGCGTGTGCGCGCTCGCCGACTTGATAGATCGCTTCTTGGACATCCTTGCGTGAAGGATCAATGGCGCCGACGCGTACTTCGTCGCCCGTCTGCAAAAACACGACTGCTTGCAACGTTTCCGATTGCTCTTGCGACAAAAGAACGAGGGCTTCCGGAGAAATCGGAAAACCTTTCAAATTGATGTATGAAGCGCCGATCACAGCGCCGCGCTTGGCCGTCTCGCGTTCTTTGGCCTGCAATTCGAGCTCGCGCATTTTTGCGGCGAACTTGGATTGAGCGTCGGGAGTCGTGACACTCGGTAACCTGTTTTTTTTCAACAGGTCTTCAATTGAGGCGTTTGCACCAGACATCAGAAGTGTCGCTCCCGCAAAGGGGCGAGCAGTACCTTATTTCAGCAAGTGCTGGAACCAGCGAGCGAGTTTGGACGTGCTGCCGTGCCCTCGTACGTGCAGCTTGGTGAAGAGAGAAACCCAGACGGCGTATTGGAAGGCGGCCAAGAAGGCCCCGACAAAAGCCAGGAAGATGACGCCGACAAGCGCGGCCAATGCGGCGACAAGCGAAAGCGCAATGCTGCTCTTGAGCAGCGTAGCGCCGATCAAGAAGGGGATGAGCGCGATACCGGCGGCGCCAGTCACGAGACCGATACCGGCTGCGGCGAGTAAATTCACGCCGAACAAGATGAAAGCCGTTTCAATGCTGATCAGCCAGTATTTACGGAAGAGGGCGATGGCTGATTCGATCGCCGCGACAAACGACAAGCGCTGCAGCGCGATGTAGCAGGCGGCGTAGATCGTGACGAAGCCGATGATGAGCGTGATCGGAATCAGGAAGATGAATCCTGAGAGATAGGCGAGTACGCTCCAGATATTGGCGTCGGCAAGATAGAGCACCGTCAGCGCCAAGAGGAGGTAGAAAAACGCCATGATCGCTAAGCGCGAAAGGATGTTCAGGGCGAAGAGCGGTGCGAACATCTCGTTGCCAGCGGCGAAGAGGGAACCGAAAGTTGTTTTGCGTTCACGCCCGCCGTCGCGGGCACCGACGATGAGTCCACCCTGCGCCGAGATGACGACCCAGAAGGCGACGACGGTTAGGGTGATCGCCGTCAGTGCGACGAGGAGTACGATGACGATGTTTCCGGCGTTCAGGCTCTCCAAGCTCGACGAGAGTCTGCCCCAACCGGGCAAAAGGCCGAGCGAGGCGAACTGTCCGAAATCTTCGCGCAGCCCGAGACGCCCAGTGCCTTGCACCAGAAGCTCATAGACGCCGCCGTTTCCAAGGAATGAGACGAAAAAACCCAAGAGCCAGAGCGCTTTGTTGGCGCGCACGGTGCGCCAAGCGTCGGCGAGAATGTGACGATAAAACGTGCCGGACGGTTTTTTGGTCATACCTCCTCCAAATAAGTCGAACATAGTGCTTTCAGTATAACAGAAAAGAAGCCTTACGGCTTCTTCAAATGGATCATCGCCATGTGGATCGCTTGCTTAGTGTAGGCTTTGCGGTCGATGCGGCCTTCGGTTAAGAGGCCGATCGCGCCGATCGAGGAGCCGATCTTTGGATCGTCGGTGCGTCCGGATCGGTAGAAGGCTTCCTGCATGTCCATGCCGTCCTCGATCATCATCTTCGTGATTTCCGGCGGACATTCCCAGGCCGAGGAGATGCCGGTGACGTGCTTCTGGCCGTCCCAGATCGCGCAGACGCAGACGTCCATGTGGCCGGTTTCAGTGTGCGGCACCTGCATGAGTCCGGATTCGAGTCCGAAACCGACGCCACCTTCCTGCCAGGCATGCTTGGCTCGTGTGATCGCGCCGCGCATCGTCTCATCGAGCGATTTAGGTTGTTCCGACACGCCGGAGGATGCCTCAAAGCCGACGACTTCGCAGTTGGCGAAGAGGGGATAGTCGGACAGTGCTTCGCGCACGGCCTCGACTTTGGCGGGATTGAGCGATCCGACGTAAATCTTCATAGCGACATCTTAAAAGAAAATGCGGTTACGTCAAGCATTGACAACCGAAGAAAATCCGCCTAGTCTTTCGGCATACCACAGGAGAACCCATGTCGAACGACCGGGTAAGCTGGCTGTTCTTTTCACCCGATGACCTTCCTTCACCGCCCGGAGCTTTCGTCTACATCGAAGCAGCAGACGGCGAGCATCGACTCCACGCGTGCTACGCTCGCGCGGAGGTGCGAGCGCTCGTCGGGCGCGCGGAAGGCACGTCTCAGGACATGCGTACCACGTCGCACGATCTCTTGGAGAGCTGCCTGCTGCCGGAAACGTCCGATCTGGAAGGCTCTGTGATGCGCGGCTGGACCGCCGCGTACATCATGGAACAGTTCGTCGGAGAAGATCGCGCCATCGCAGAAGAAGATCTCGACACGTTCTGTGATTGTGTGTCTGGCTACAATTTCGTCGTACCGGAGGAAGGAAGCGGAACGGAAGCCCTTCTCTCCGAGTTCGACGAGACCGGCAACCGCGTCTGGGTTCTACCCTCGCGCGCTGCCGCTCGGCACAAACTCGCGAGCGTTCGCGGTCACGCGAGCGATGGGTTGAACGAGGCCTGTCTCGCAGATCTCGAAACGAGCCCGCTTCTGGAAGAAGACGGCGAGCGCGAGATGGTCTGCATCAGCGGCGGCTTGGGCGGCATCCTCGTTGCCATCATCTTCTGCCACCAGGAGCGACTGGAACGAATGAGCGGAGACGACGCCTAGCGCAGAACTGGCCCCTTTCGGGAGCCGGTTCTTTTTCTTTTCTTGGAGATGCGGTACAACCAGGCCCGGAGGGAACCATGCTCGTATTCCGCGATACGTTCGATCTGCGCGACGTGCTTGAACGAACGCGTGTCGTAGGATACGCATTCGTCGCCTCGGCAATCACCGAAGACCTCAGAGCTGCTCTGGTGGAAGAGTTGTCCCGCCTGCCTCTTGAGGTCGGCGATCACGAACGGTATCCGATCAATCAGGACTCGCCCAACCAAGTGCGTCAGCTGCATGAGCGTGCCTATCGTCCGCTTGGTCACGAAGACGTGCCGATCGGTTCCGAGCTGTGCCGCGCGCTGACGGAATTGGTTACGCCTCTGTTGCACGAGTACCCCGAGTTGCAAGGTTGGCAACCGAGCGAGATCGGCTATCAGCGCTACCGCGACACGCATGATCGCATCTCGCCGCATCGCGATCGTGTCAGCGACCAAACGTTGAGCGTGACGTTCACGTTGTTCGGCTCCGCTCACGTTCGGGTTCACGCTCCGGAGACCAATCCGCCGCGTTACGATCGCCTTCGCGAGATCGATGCGTTTCTGACCGAACCTGGCACAGCAATGTTTCTGCGCGCCCCCGGCTTCGGCAACGGCGTGCAGATCATTCACGAAGTCGATCCTCCACTTGTCGCTCCGCGCGGCATCCTCAACTTGAGAAAGCGGGAGACAATTTTGAAGCCGCCCTCGGAAACACGCTGGCGATAACGAGTATGCCTCAAACGCAGAATCGGCCCCGTTCGGGAGCCGGTTCTTTTTCTTTTGGTGTTGACATGAAGTATTACGATTCGGTACCCAGTACGCAGCTGTATTTTTGTCATCCCGAGCGAAGTCGAGGGATCTATGGAATCACGGAAGTATTATGTCTATATCCTGTCGAGTTTGAGCGGCGTTCTTTACGTTGGAATAACAGGTGATTTAGAACGTCGGGTTCAAGAGCACAAGGAGGCGTCGGTGGATGGGTTCACAAAAAAATATTGTTACCATCAACTCGTCTACTATGAAGAATTTCAATACATCGACAGAGCGTTGGAAAGAGAGAAACAATTGAAGAATTGGAATCGAGGGAAAAAGTTAAAACTGATTGAAAGTCTCAATCCGAAATGGGAAGACTGGGGTGCGGAGATCACCGGCCAATAGATCCCTCGACTTCGCTCGGGATGACAAAAAAGAAATGACATAAAAAGAGAGCCGTGAGGCTCTCTTTTTATTACGCCGCCATGAGGGCTGCGAACTCTTCCTTTTCGATCGTTTCGTTCTTGAGGAGAATCTCGACAACCTTGTCCATCTTGGCGCGCTGCTCGCGGACAACTTTTTCCGCTTGCGCTTTGCCGTTTTGGATCAGGGCGGCGACTTCGTCGTCAATTTGAATGGCGATCTTTTCGCTGTAGTCGCGCTGCGAGTGGATCTCTTTGCCGAGGAAGATCATCTCTTCATGCTCGCCGTAGGTCCTCGGAGGGAGGACGTCCGACATGCCGAAGCGGGTGACCATGTCCTTCGCCAGCGAGGTCGCCTTGCGGAGATCGCTCGAGGCGCCGGTCGTCAGCTCGTTGAAGATTTCGCGCTCGGCGACGTAGCCGCCGAGGCAGACCGCGATGTCATCGATGAACTCGCTCTTCGTATGCATGCGCTTGTCCTCGCTCGGGAGCTTGATCGTGTACCCGGCGGCGAATCCGCGGGAGATGATCGAGATCTTGTGAACGGGGTCGGCGTGCTTCGAGAAGTGCGCGACGAGGGCGTGGCCGGCTTCGTGGTAGGCCGTCACCTTTTTCTCGTGCGCGTTCATGATGTAGCTCTTGCGTTCAGGGCCGAGCATGACCTTTTCAACGGAGTCGAGAAGCATGGCTTCCGTGACTTCCGTTTTGTCTTTGCGAGCAGCCAGGATCGCGGCTTCGTTCATGAGGTTGGCGAGGTCCGCGCCCGAGAAGCCCGGCGTGCGTTCGGCCAACTTTCGCAAGTTGACGTCGGTAGCCAGCGGCTTCTTTTTGGCGTGGATCTTCAAGATCTCCTCGCGGTCGTTCAAGTCCGGCGGGTCGATGACGACGCGGCGGTCGAAGCGTCCGGGGCGGAGCAATGCCGGGTCGAGCACGTCGGGGCGGTTGGTCGCCGCGAGAACGATCACGCCGGCGTTCGGCTCGAAGCCGTCCATCTCGGTCAGGATCTGGTTCAAGGTCTGTTCGCGCTCGTCGTGCGAACCGCCGAGGCCGGCGCCACGCTGGCGGCCGACTGCGTCGATTTCATCGATGAAGATGATGCACGGCGCGGTCTTCTTCGCTTTGGCGAAGAGATCGCGGACGCGAGAGGCACCGACGCCGACGAACATTTCCACGAACTCGGAACCCGAGATATGGAGGAACGGGACGTTGGCTTCTCCGGCGACGGCGCGCGCGAGCAAGGTTTTACCCGTGCCCGGCGAACCCATGAGCAGAACACCCTTCGGAATCTTGGCACCGAGTGCCGAGAACTTCTTGGGGTTGCGCAGGAAGTCGACGACTTCCGTCAGTTCTTCCTTGGCTTCCTTCACACCTGCGACGTCTTTAAACGTCACGCGGTTCTTACCGTCCTTCGGCACTTCGCGAGCGCTCGATTGGCCGAACATCATGGCGCGCATGTTCTGACCTTGGACGTTGCGCATCATCAGGTAGACGAATCCGCCGATGACGAGAAGGGGAAGGAGAATCGGCAGGAGGACGCCAGCCCAGTAGGAAAAGCCACCGGGCTGCTTCACGGCGATCTCGACGCTTTGAAGCTTCTCAGCTTCGACGCCGAAGTCGCGGAGCGCCGAAACGAGCGAGTCGCCCGATTCTTTGACAGTCTTTTCCTTTGTGCCGTCGGCGAGTGTCGCGCTGATGTCGTTGCCTTGGATCGCGATCGATTTCACTTCGTCCTGTTGGATCTGCTTGGCGAGCGTGGAGAGATCCACGTTCTTCGGCTTGTTGCCCGAGAGCGACAAGGTGGAGAAGACAACGCCAACTCCGATCAGGACGAGGAAAAAGAGGATGAGGTTTCGGACGACGTATTTAGGCATTGGCTTTGGGAGCCTCGGCCTCACTGGAACCGCCTTCTTCCATAGCCTTCAGCGAGAGGCCCAGGCGATGCTGTTCCGGCTCGATCGAGACGATTTTGAAGGTCATCGTGTCGCCGATCTTCGCGATATCGGTGACGTTTTTGACCGGTTTTTTCGAGAGTTCGGAGATGTGGGCGAGGCCGTGGATGTCGCGGTCGAGTTCAACGAAGAAACCAAAGGGGTTGATCTTCAAGATCTTGCCTTCGACTTTGTCGCCGATCTTGTACTTGTCGTTGACCGTCTTCCACGGATCCTGGATGAGCTTCTTCATCGAGAGGAAGATCTTGGAACCTTCGATGCCGATGATTTCAGCTTTGACGACTTCACCGACCTTCACGAGGTCGCGCGGGTGATCGATGCGCTGCCAGGCGATTTCGGAGATGTGGACGAGGCCTTCGAGGTTGTCGAACTTCACGAAGACGCCGAAGTCGGCAATCGCGGTGATCGCACCCTCGACGAGATCGCCGAGCTTGTACTTATCGAGCACGCCCTTCTGAGCTTCTTCCCACACGGACTTCTCGGAGACAATCAGCTTCTCTTCGCGTTCGTTCACATCGATGACTTTGACTTTCATCGTGGTGCCGACGAAGCTCTTGAGCTTCTCGAGAATCTTGATCTTGTCGCCGCCGGAGACGCGCGGGTAGTTGTCGGGGGAGAGCTGCGAGACCGGCAAGAAGCCGTTCACGTGGTTGACGTTGGCGAGAAGGCCGCCCTTGTTGGCTTCGATGATCTTGGCGTCGATGAGTTCGCCCGAGTCCATGAGCTTGCGGAGGACTTCCCAGGCTTTCTGCTGACCGGCATAGCGGAACGACAATTCAACTTCACCCATCTCGTTTTCGAGATCGATGACGGTGGCTTCGACGTCCTGGGCAACAGCGAGGTCGGCGTATTCGACGGCTTCCGCGAACAATTCGCGGCCGCGGACGACGCCCGTTTTATAACCTTCGATGTCGATGCGGATTTCGTTCTTGGAGAGCGAGATAATGACGCCTTTGACGACGTCGCCGACCTTCGGAATCTTGAGCCAGCTCTTGTCTTCGAGCAGCGCTTTAAGGTCGAGCTTGGTGGTTTTTGTTTCTGACATAGGAACGTTAAGAATAAAGTTTTACCTAAATAAATTCGGGCTGGATAAAGAATTAAGAAGGGCCGCCCGTTGGCCCAGTTTTGTCCGCTCGGACTATAGAGGAAAAGAGGAGAATTGACAAGACCCCCAATTTAAGCTACAAAAGCAGGGTCCAAAGGAGGTAAAACCGTGAAAAAGAGACACGTTTTGCTCGTGACGTTCCTTGCCCCCATCATTCTGATGCATGTCTTCAGAGCCGTCTTCGGCTTCATGGGGCTGTTCGTCGGCCTCGCCGTGAGCGCGGGTCTCGTCACCCTGCTTTGGAGGTGGCGAGCAGCGACCTGTCGCGTGCGGGTTCTCGAGATCCTCGATACCAGCACGGAAGGGGTGTCCGGAAGAGAGTTGGGCAGGGTGGTGCACCTCACTGCGCCGCACGTCTTTCTGGAGAACCTGGTCGAGAGCGGCCACCTCGAGCAGGTCTGGCGGCAGGAGTATGCGCAGCATCCTTCCGGCGGACAGCTTCGAGTCGACATCTGCCGGTACACGCTGACCCCGAAAGGACGCGACGAGTTGGAGCGTCATCGGGGGAAGACTCTCCCGCAGGCAAAGACTGTCTAACGGGAATGCGTAAGAGTTCAGCCCTAGCGGCGTCATGATTCTGTGACGCTTCTTTTATTTTTTGCAGGGTATATACTTCGTCTACTATGAAGAAGTCACTTGTTATTCTCGCTTCCGTGCTGCTTTTGATTGGAGCCGGCTGCGAAAAGAGTCTCGAAGACGCAACGCGCTCGGCTTCTGAAACCCAGGAGACCGATGATAACGACCAGCGCGACGGAGGATCTTCCGATGATGTGAAGAAGGAAGACGACAGCAAACTCGAAGATGGTGATGACACGAAAAGGGGTGAAGTTGAGAACGAGAGCGAGGACGAGGATGAAAAAGAATCCGACGATGACGATCGTGTGACGCCGGCCCCAACGCCGACACCTTCAACAGGCGCGTCGGACAGTCTCAAGACGTACTCGATGTCCGAGGTCGCCGTACACAAAAACGCGACGAGCTGCTGGTCCGTCGTAAACGGCTCGGTCTACGACCTCACGACCTGGATCGGCAAGCACCCGGGCGGCGCAGTCGCTATCAGCCTGCTCTGCGGGCGCGATGGCAGTAAGGATTTCAACGAGCAGCACGGCGGATCAGCTCCGCAAGAAAGCCGTCTCGCCACGTTCAAGATCGGCGTCCTAAAATAGCGCGACAAAAACTCCACATCATCTGATGTGGAGTTTTTCTTTGACTTCGCGTGACGCTGGCCCTATCGTATATCCACGAAGTGAAAGGAGGCGCACATGCGCAGTACCGGCAGTGTCGCTTCTCAAACGCGCCCTCGTCCGCGCCGATCAACGTTCGTGCTCATCGGCATCATGACCGTGCCGCTGACCCTCATTCTACCGATGCTGACTTTTGGAATCTTCGAGGGCTTGTGCGGTCTTGAATTCCTCCACTACCTCCGCTCGCCGTCGCAACGGAAGTACGCGCTCTTGGGTCTCGCGCTTTGCGCGATGTCTCTCCTGCAGATCGCGGTCTGTCTTGCGGGCTTGGCCCCAATCATCGCTTGGACGCCTTTTACATAAAGGGCGTCATTTTTGTTCCGCCGAGTCCTTGACGCTGCCCGCCCTTCCACCTATCGTCCAGACATCCAACCGGGAGGTTCTCGTGTCTCAGGAAAAAGTCGTTCGTGTGAACGTGGTTCAACTGCTCTTGTTCATTGTCAGTGCCATCGGCTTCATAGTGTTTGTCGGCGGCGTGTTCGTCGGAACAGGAATCGATCCGCAGCTCAATCTGCGCGGTCGTATGAGCGTCTACAGCATCGCCATGCTTGGGCTGACGCTTGGCTTCGCCTGCCGGTATGCCATGCTTGAGATGGAGTCGGCGTCGCGGTTCTCGCGCCTGTGCTGTGGCGTCGCAGCACTGATCGCCTTCTTCCTCTTCTGGCACGTTTCATCCGGCCTCTGACCCCTCCTACGGGGTCTTTTTCGTTCCAAGAACCCCCTTGCCTCGGCAGTGGTCGAATGCTAAACTGCCCTCGTAAAAAGGCTGTAAATCAGACGCGCATGACCATCCAGTTTTTCGGGGTTTCCTGCTTCAAGATCACGACCAAAATCGGCAATGAAGAAATCAGTCTCGTCACCGATCCGTATTCGGAGAGCATCGGCAAGCTCCCTCGCAATTTGAATGCTGATGTCCTAACCATCAGCCGCCGCACGCACGAGCATCACAACAACATCGAAGCGGCGGGCGAGAAGGCGTTTCTCGTCGAGCACCCCGGCGAATACGAAGTCCGCGGCATTCCGATCTACGGCACGCCCGCAGGGCACGAGAAGGGCGAATCGAAAGACTATCATCGCAACACGATCTATCATTTCCTCGTCGATGACATGCGCGTCGTGCACCTCGGCGGACTCGACAAGCCGCTGACTGACGAGCAGCTCGCGCAGATCGGCGAAGTCGACGTGCTCATGATCCCCGTCGGCGGGGGAGACGTGCTCTCGGCTCAGGCCGCGGCTGACCTCGTGACCCGCATGGAACCGCGCGTCGTCATTCCGATGCATTATAAGATGAAGGAGATCGATCTCACCGCCGGTGACGTTGCCCCCTTCGCAAAAGAGCTCGGCGCCAAGACGATCGAAAGCGACAAATGGAAGGTCATGAAGAAAGACCTGCCGCAAGACGAAACATTCATCGTTCTTCTCTCGAAAGCCTGATGCCGCACATTGCGCACAAAAA
This sequence comes from Patescibacteria group bacterium, assembly GCA_041659045.1. Taxonomy (GTDB): domain Bacteria; phylum Patescibacteriota; class Patescibacteriia; order SG8-24; family DYFX01; genus DYFX01. The sequence continues at coordinate 43,264 of JBAZZB010000002.1, read as the reverse complement.
GGCCCCGCGCACCAAAGCTCAGCAGGAACTCCTGCTCGGATTCTTGGTTGGCGTTTCGATGCTCGGCATCACGGGTCTCTATGCGCTGACGCTGCGGTATCAAGACATTGGGACGCATCCTGACGACGTTCCGCGTTGGTCCGTGCTCACTGACGGAGTGATCACGCGAGCCGCTCCGATCAAAGCCGTACTCCTCGACGTCGCGAATACGCTTTCGGTCGTCTCTACGGCGCACGATGCGCAAAGCCAAGCCGTCGAAAATTTGAAAGCCAAGATTCTCTCCGGTGAAACCGCTCCCGCTACCACGACTCCTGAAACGGAAACTCCCTGAACCTCTATGAAGCCGCCTGAACAGACTTCCATCGACGAACTCAACGTTGGCCGCCTCGAACCTCGCTCGATTGTCGACGAGGTGCAGGATTCGTATTTGGACTACGCGATGTCCGTCATCGTGAGCCGTGCTTTGCCGGACGTGCGCGACGGCCTCAAGCCCGTGCACCGTCGTATTTTGTACGCGATGTGGTCGATCGGCCTGCGCCCCAGCGCCAAGTTCCGCAAATCGGCGAACGTGGTCGGTGAAGTCATGGCCAAATACCACCCGCACGGCGACTCTGCCATCTACGACTCCATGGTTCGCATGGCGCAGGATTTCGCGATGCGCGCTCCGCTTGTTCACGGCCAAGGCAACTTCGGCTCGATGGACGGCGACTCGGCCGCGGCCATGCGCTACACGGAAGCCAAGCTTCACTCCATTTCCGAGGAGATGCTTCAGGACATCGATCGCGACACGGTCGATTTCGTTCCGAACTACGACGGCGCGCACAAAGAACCAACGGTACTTCCCGCCAAGCTCCCGAACCTGCTCATCAACGGCACGCTCGGTATTGCCGTCGGTATGGCCACCAACATTCCGCCGCACAACGTCGGCGAAATTTGCGACGCGGTCATTCATTTGATCGGAGACAAAGATTGCTCCGTCGACGACCTCTTCAAGTTCGTCAAAGGCCCCGACTTCCCGACCGGCGGCATCATTTACGACGCCAAGGAAATCAAGAAGGCCTACGCCACGGGCAAGGGCGGCATCGTCATGCGCGCGAAAACGGACATCGTCGAAACCAAGGGCGGTTTCAACATCATCGTCAACGAAGTTCCGTACCAGGTGAACAAGGCACAGCTTCTTGAGAAAATCGCCGACCTCGTGCGCGAAAAGAAAATCGAAGGCATCAAAGACCTCCGCGACGAATCGAACAAGGAAGGCGTGCGTGTCGTGATCGAACTCAAGCGCGACGCCTATCCGAAGAAGGTCTTGAACCGTCTCTTCAACCTGACACAGCTGCAGGAAACCTTCCACGTCAACATGTTGGCGCTTGATGGTGGTATCCAGCCGCGCATCATGAACTTGAAAGCGGTGCTCGAAGCCTACGTGAAGCATCGCCAGGAAGTCGTCCGCCGCCGCACCGCCTACGACCTCGCGCGTGCCAAAGAACGCGCCCACATTTTGAAGGGCTTGAAGATCGCGCTCGATAATCTCGACGCTGTCATCAAGACGATCAAGGCCTCGAAGGATAAGGACGAAGCGAAAACGAACTTGAAATCCAAGTTCAAGTTGGACGATATCCAAGCGCAGGCCGTGCTCGACATGCGCCTCCAGCAGCTCGCCAACCTCGAAGCCAAAAAGATCACCGACGAACTCAAAGAAAAACTCGAACTCATCAAAGAGCTCGAAGCGATTTTGGAATCTCCGAAGCGTATTCTTGGCATCATCAAGGATGAAGTTCAGGCAATTCGCGACAAGCACTCCACCGATCGCAAGACGCAGATCGTCGCGCATGGCGTGAAGGAATTCTCCGCCGAAGATTTCGTCGCCAACGAGCCGACGATCGTCATGCTCACGGCCGACGGCTACATCAAGCGCGTGCACCCCGACACCTTCAAGCAGCAGACGCGCGGTGGCAAAGGCGTCGCCGGCATCGCTACGAAGGAAGAAGACATCGTGAGCCAGATGTTCACCACGAACACGCACGCCGACCTCCTCTTCTTCACGACGCGCGGACGCGTCTTCCAACTCAAAGCCTACGATGTACCGCAGGCTTCGCGCACCTCGAAGGGCCAGGCGATCGTCAACTTCTTGCAACTCGCGCCGAACGAGAAGGTTTCGTCTTCGATGACGGCCTCTGAGCTCGCCGACGCGAAGTTCCTTGTGATGGTGACGCGCAACGGCGTCATCAAGAAGACGGAAATTTCCGAATTTAAAGACGTGCGCCGTTCAGGCCTCATTGCTATCAAGATTCGTCCCGAAGACAATCTCGAATGGGTGAAACCGTCCAGCGGCAATGACGATATTATCGTCATCACCGCGCACGGTCAGTCGATCCGCTTCAACGAAAAAGATGTGCGCGCCATGGGTCGTTCGGCCGCTGGCGTGACGGGTATGCGCATGAAGGGGAAAGACGCGATCGTCGGTATGGACGTCGTCGACGGCAAGTCTGTCGACAAGGGCGCCTTCGATCTTATGGTCGTCATGGAGCACGGCTACGGCAAGCGCACCAACCTGAGCGAGTACAAGGTGCAAGGTCGCGCTGGCTCCGGCATCAAAACGGCTGAAGTCACCGCCAAGACCGGTTCGATTGTCCAAGCAATGCTCATCAACTCGAAGGATGATCGCGACGTGATCGTCATCTCTGAAAAGGGACAGGTCATTCGCTTCTCGCTCGCGACCGTGCCGCAACTCGGTCGCCAGACCCAGGGCGTGCGCGTCATGCGCTTCAAGGCGGAGAAAGATTCCGTCTCGAGCGTAACCCTCGTCTAATGCGTTTCTTCGCCTGGCTTCGCCACTGGATCAACACGGCTGTCGCTGCCGCGACCCGCACGGATTTTTATCGCCGCCTCGACGAGCGCAAGCCCGGCGAGGCTGTGGCGCACCTTGCGCTCCTGTCGGTGTTCCTCTGGACGCTGCCGTTCGTGATCGTTTTCTTCGTTGACGCGAGTCGTGCTACGAAGTCGCTCATGGAAGGCTTGCGCGTGCACGTGCCGGCCGGCACCATCTTCGAAATGAAGAAGGGTGCCTTCTCCAACACGCTTTCCGAACCGCTCGTCTTCGGCGACAAGGAATTCAAAGTCATCGTCAACAACGCTTCGAGCACGCTTGCCTTGCAAGAAGGGGAGAGCGGCCTCATCGTGAGCGCTTCCGGCGTCCTGCAACGCGATCCTCTTCGCGAACAAAAGATGTCGTTCGCTAGTGCTCCGGATTTCCGATGGACGCGCGAGAACATGCTCGAGTCGATCGCACGCTGGACGCCGCTCGCGCTGTTCCTTGGCGCAATCTTGATGTCGATCGCCGTCTTCGGCGCGATCTGGATCGGCTTCCTCTTGAGCGTCGCGCTTCACGGCTTCGTCTTGTGGCTCGCGCTCAAGATTGGTAAACGCACCTGGCCGTGGAAACGCGCGCTCGTGGCCTCGGCCTATGCCGCGACAGGACCGATCGCGCTTAACGCGCTCCTGAGTGCCGCTGGACTGAACCTAAGCGTGATCTCGAATATCTGGTACTGGCTTATTCTGATCTGGATCGCGTACGATGCGATTACGCGGAGCGCGCCAGCTCCGGGAAAGGGCGGAGGCGATGCACAAGCCGAAAAAGCCGTCGACCGCTCTTCTGGCGGTCAGTGAACGCGTCTTGGAAGGGATGTTTCAGCAGCTTTCGAACTGGGCCTACAGCCTTGGTCGAAGCCCGCTTACGATGTTCCTGACCGTTGATGCCCGGTACAACTTAGGAATCGAGCATCTCGACGCCTCGAAGGTCAAGAGCGACGACTCGTATCTGATCATCGAAGAATTCTCGCGAAAGATTGTCGGTATCCTGCGGCAAGGAAGCATCGACGCTGATCCGTCAAAGCTTCCCTCATCGCGCACGCGATGCGTTCTGTTCTTTGCCGGTCAGGTTTGAGCGCGCCAGAGCCCGTCACGCAGCCAGTCGTTCCAAACGACGAGGCTTGCGAGACGGGCTTTTTTCTTCTAGGGTAAGCGCGTCCCAAAGGAACTTCCCGCAGAAGGAGGACACCGTGTCCAGATTCCCACGCTTGAGGCGGAAACCCGTCGATCGCATCGATGTGCTCTCGAACCCGAATGCCGGCAAAGGCAAGAATCGTACGATCGCCGCCGATACGCTGACGAAGCTTGAGGAAGTCTTCCTGCTGTCAGGTTCCGAGGTCGAAGTCCGCCACCGCGAGACGAAAGACCTGGGGCATCTCGATCGCGTGATCGACGAGATGGTGCCGAATCCTCCGAAGATGATCATCGTCATCGGGGGAGACGGCACGGCGCAGAAGACGATCGATCGCATCATCAAGAAGTTCGTCGCCGCGGGCACGTCCGTGCCGATGATCATGATTCTTGGCGCTGGTACGGTGAACGCCGTCCGTGGCGCACTCGAACTCCTCGGTTCCGATCCCGACAAGGGTCGCAACAAGGTTTTCGAGAAGATCCGCCGCGGTCGCCCGCTCGATATCATCCATCGCGACGTGCTGAAGATCAGCGGCGCGCACGGTTTTCTCGAGCATGGCTTCATCGTCGGACTCGGTCTGCCCGTGCGCTTTCTCGAGCGCTACTATCAGCACGAACCTCCGCGCGGTTTCTGGCGAGCGCTACAAACCGTGATCTGGTCGTGCTGGAACGAAGTCGCGCGGTTCTTGCCGCCGTGGCGTCGCCGCTCGCTCGCGCATCGCTATCCGATGCGCTACGAGCTCTGGAGAGACGACACACTGGTCGTCGAAGGCGACGATCGCTTCGCCGGCATCGTGATGTCGTCTGTCGAGCAAATCGGTCTCGGCTGCAAGCTGACGTACCGCGCGCTCGAAGAACCGGATCACTTTCACGCCGTTCTTTCGCGCATGGGCATTGTGCGCACACTGTTCAACGCGCCCAACATGTTCCTTGGCGCCCCGATCATGGGCAACTCCATGAGCGAGGTCGTCACCAAGGTTGTCCTGCGCTTCAAAGAGCCGACCGCGCTCATGATCGACGGCGAGATGTACTCCGCCGAAAAGGTCGGTACCTCGCTCACGATCGAACGCGGGCCGACGCTCGAATTCATCAGATCCTGATCCTCCGACGGCGTCGGGGGGTCTTTTTTTGTCCGGAAAGGCCGAATGAAGGCCGCGTCAACCGGCCGCTCTTGCCAAACACAACGCTTCTCGCTATACTGTGTCTACCTTTAAGTGATATTCTAGATATGGGTCTTCCCGGACATCGCCGGACTAGCTCGCATAAACGCCGCCGCGCCTCGCATTTTGCTCTCGACAAGAAGCAACTTGCCGTCTGCGAAAAGTGCAAAAAGCCGGTTCAGCCTCACAAAGCCTGCGCATTCTGCGGCACCTACAAGGGTCGCCAAGTGACGAAGGCCAAAGCCTCGAAATAACATTCTTTGGAGGAAGAACGTTAGCCCGCCCTTTTATGTCGAATCGACATCTCGCCCGAACCGTCGCCATGCAATCGCTTTACGAACGCGATTTTCATGATGGAAAGGTCGAGGATATGACTGCGCTGACCGATCGCAACTTAGAAGAGTTCGCGCCCGGTCTTGACGACAAGGGGTTCTCCAAGGAACTCGTTGACGGCGTGCTCAAGCATCAAAAGGACATCGACGCGATCATCACAAAGTATGCTCCTGCGTGGCCGCTCGCGCAGATCACGATCGTCGATCGGAATATTCTTCGGATCGGCGTTTTTGAACTCAAGCATTCGGAGAACGTTCCGTCGAAGGTCGCGATCAACGAAGCCATCGAGCTCGCCAAGACGTACGGCGGCGAGTCGTCCGGTAAGTTCGTAAACGGCGTCCTCGGCGCGATCTTCAAAGACATGATCGCGGCAGGCTCTATCAAGGAAGTCGACAAGCAGGAACCGAAAAAGAAAGAGAGTGAAGAGGACGAGAAGGAAAAACCTTCTCCGCCGGAAGAAACATAATCATTGATCAGCGTTTCAGCCGCGATACCTGCCGCTCGGAATGTCGCTCGCAAGCGACGTCCGGCTCCCGGCATGTGCCGCGACTGAAAGGCGCAAAAGCGCAACATGAAAGACTTCTCGAAATTCGAGGAGAAGATCGGCGTGCAGTTCGTCAACAAGGATCTTCTCGTTCAGGCCTTTGTGCATCGTTCGTATCTGAACGAGCACCCCGATTTCCACCTCGGCCACAACGAACGTTTGGAATTCCTCGGCGACGCCGTCATCGAACTCGTCGTGACGGAATATTTGTACAAGCGGTACGAGAACCCGGAAGGGGAGCTCACCAACTGGCGCGCCTCGCTGGTAAACGCCAACACGCTCGCCCTGATTGCACAGGATGATCTTGGCATGGACGAGTACCTGTATCTCTCGCGCGGCGAAGCGAAAGACGCGGGTTCAAAAGCGCGTCAGTACATTCTCGCCAATGCTATCGAAGCGTTGATCGGTTCGATGTATCTCGATCGCGGCTGGGAAGTTGTCAGCGAGTTTATCGGGCGCTTCGTGCTTTCGAAGCTCGAACATATTCTCGAGCACAAACTCTACGTCGATCCGAAAAGCCGTTTTCAGGAAGCCTCGCAGGAAACCGCCGGCGTCACCCCGAACTACAAAGTGCTCTCCGAAGTCGGCCCCGACCACGCCAAGGAATTCGAAGTCGGCGTGTATCTCGGTTCCGAACTCGTCGCTTCGGGTAAAGGTTCTTCCAAGCAGGACGCGCAAATTGAAGCCGCTAGAAAAGCGCTTGAAGCGAAGGGTTGGTAGAGCCGGGCATCCCGGCTCTTTTCGTTTTCGTGTATACTGAAAGCATTATGCTCACTGCACAGTCGCTCTTCGGTACAGCCGCTGAAAAAAACGCGTCAGACTTGCACTTAATCGTCGGTCACCGGCCGGTTTTGCGCGTCTCTGGTGATTTGTACGATCTCGATAAAGAGGAAGTCCTAACGGACGCCTCGATGGAGAAGATTTTGAGCCAAATCGTGACGCCGCAACAGTTCGAGCGGTTCCGCATCGAAAAGGAATTCGACATGGCCTTTTCAAACGAAGGCACGCGTTTCCGCGTGAACCTTTCGTGGGAGAAAGGACACATCAGCTTGGCCGCGCGTACCATTCCGCAGGTGATTCCGACGATGGATCAGCTCGAGCTGCCGACGGTCGTGCAAGGGTTCACCGAATTGACGCACGGACTCATTCTCGTCACCGGACCGACTAGCGCCGGTAAGTCGACGACGCTCGCGGCGATGATCGACGACATCAATTCCAAGCGCCGTCTCAACATCATCACGCTGGAAGATCCGGTCGAATTCCTGTTCGAACCGAAGCAGAGCATCATCCGCCAGCGCCAGCTTGAGAGCGACATGGTGTCGTTCGCCGAAGGTTTGAAGCACGTGCTGCGACAAGACCCGGACGTCGTCATGGTCGGCGAAATGCGCGACCTCGATACCATCGCGACCACGCTGACCTTGGCTGAAACCGGTCACCTCGTTTTCGCCACGCTCCACACCTTCAACGCGCCGCAAACGGTCTCACGTATCATCGACGTTTTCCCGCCGCACCAGCAGACGCAAATTCGCTTGCAGCTCGCGATGACGCTGCGCGGTGTCATTTCGCAACAGCTCTTGCCGCGTCTCGGCGGCGGTTTGGTTGCGACGCGCGAAATCCTGGTGAATACACCCGCCTGCGCCAACCTGATTCGCGAGAATAAAGTGGAACAAATCAAGAACGTCATTCAAACAGGCGCCGCGATCGGCATGACCTCCTACGCGCAAGACTTGAAACGCCTCGTCAAAGAAGGCCTCCTCACCGAAGAAGTCGCTGAGAATTACTTGATCTCATCAGCGGACGCGCAAAAGTAAACCCGCTTCGGCGGGTTTTCGGTATGAAAAAAAGCAGCTCATGAAAAGCTGCTAGTTGGTGCCGGGCTTCGGCGTGCCGTCCGGAGGCGTGTCATCGTCCTGCGTCTCGTCGGCGTTGTCGTTCGCGCTCGGATCAGCGCTGAACTCGCGGTGCTGGTCGATGAGCGAATCCTGCATCACGGTTGCGACGCCGGGGTTGAACTGATCGCCGATGTCGTTGAGCGGCACGAGCTGACCCCAGCCCCACAGGCCGCAGAAGAGTGTAGAGACTTCCGCGCAGGCAAGGTGCGTGTACGGGTGCGGCGCTCCAACCCAGGCGATCGCGACCTGTTGCGTGAGCGGGATGCCGAGGCCGCAGGCCGCGCAGCGTTCGAAAAGGATCTCGAACAGCGTTTGCGTGCAGTCGCTGCAGCGCGCCACGAGTGGGAAGCGGAACTCGACGCCGTAGACCTGATACGTGACCGCTCGAGGCATCTCGGGATGCGCGCAGGGCAAGATCTGGCATTGACTGGCGCTTCGCCTCACGAGCCCGAGCGACTGATCGGATGGAAGCAACTTCGGCGGCGGAAGCCTATTGATGAAGTACTCGAGGCGCGTCTTCGGCGCCTGCGGAGCCTTGGCGCCCGAGCGTTTCGACCGGCGGTTCTGTAACCACTTCAACGGATTGAACATCGTGTCCTCCAGGTGCGATGAGCGTATTGTCGATACAAAGCCGTGTCATGTCAAGGCAGCCACCTTGAAAGAAAGGGCGTTTTCTTCTACACTCGAACGGTCTGCGGGCGTAGCTCAACGGATAGAGCGCTGGTCTTCGGAACCAGTGATAGGGGTTCGATTCCCTTCGCCCGCACCATAAAGACCTCACGAAAGTGGGGTCTTTTTGACCTTTGACATTTTGAGCGAACTCTGCTACTTTTCAACAGTTATTAAAGGAAAAAATTCCTTTTACGTATGAAAAAGTCCGTTTTGGCGGCCTTGCTCTGCCTTTCGATGCTGAGCGCCGCAGTTCCGGCTTTCGCCGCCCCTGGCGATGTTGATCTTACCTTTAACGCGAGCACGGCATACAACCGCGTCGTTCGTACGGAAGCGAACGGCACTGTCGACGCGGGCTTCAACCCCGGTACCGGCGCAAACAGCAACGTTGTAGCTGTAGGCACCCAGTCCGACGGCAAAGTGATCGTTGCTGGACACTTCACGTCTGTGAACGGCACGACGCGCAACCGTATTGCCCGTTTGAATGCCGACGGTTCGTTCGACGCGACGTTTGATCCTGGTACGGGCGCGGACAGCGCTGTCATGGCAATCGCGATTCAGTCGGACGACAAGATTGTTGTCGGCGGAACGTTTACGACGTTTAACGGCACGTCGGTGAACCGCCTCACGCGTCTCGAAGCCGACGGCACGATCGACGCGACGTTCAACGCAACGGGAACGGCCGCCAACGGCGGTGTCTACAAAATCGCTTTGCAGTCCGACAACAAAATCGTGATTGCCGGCAGTTTCACCTCCTTTAACGACACGACGCGCAATCGCGTCGCTCGTTTGGAAACGAACGGCTTGCTCGACGAGACCTTCGATCCGGCGGACGGTCCGAACAACAGCATCTACGCGCTCGGGATTCAGACCGACGGCAAAATCGTCATCGGCGGCGACTTTTCGAACGTCGGCGGCGTTTCACGCAACCGCGTCGCTCGTCTTGAAACGACGGGCGTACTGGATGAGACGTTCGACATCGGTACAGGAGGCAATGGAGGCGTAAACGGCCTCGTCATTCAGCCCGACCAAAAGATTGTCATCACGGGCTCATTCATAAACTTCAACGGTGCGTCACGTCCGAGCGTTGCTCGCCTTGAGACCACCGGAGCAGTCGACGCGACATTTGTGCCCCCGGCAAACAACGGCGGCGGAAACGCTATTGCTCTGCAAGCTGATGGCAAGATTCTCGTTGGCGGCAACTTCTCCAGCGTCACTGGTACTCTGCAAGCCAACATTTTCCGGTTGGAAGCGACGGGTGCTCTTGATACGACGTACGATGCCGGTAATGGCACAAACAGCACGGTCAGCGCGATTCTCGTTCAAGGGGATGGCAAGATTGTGTTGGCTGGCAGCTTTACGAGTTATGACGGATCTGGTCCGAACAGCTACCTCTGGGCCATTGACCAGCAAGCCGACGGCGATGTGCTGATTGGTGGAGAATTCCGCGCCGTGAGCGGTGTCGCACGCAATCGCGTTGCTCGTCTGAACGCAGACGGCACTCTTGATGCGGCTTTTGATGCAAGTGTCGGAGCGAATGGCACTGTGCGTAAAGTACACGCCTTGTCGAACGGTGATGTGTTGATCGTGGGTGAGTTTTCCCAGGTTGCCGGCGTGAGCCGCAACAAAGTCGCTCGCCTGAACGCGGACGGAAGTTTGGATACCGATTTCGACCCCGGTACCGGCGCGAACCTCGGCGTGTATACTTCGGCGCTTCAGTCCGACGGCAAGCTTGTGATCGGCGGCGATTTCACCGTCTTTGACGGTACTACACGTTTCTCCATCGCGCGCTTGAATACCGATGGCACGCTCGACGCGACGTTCGATCCGGGCGCTGGCTTCAACGGTCGCGTTCTCGCGTTGCGCGTTCACTCTGACGGTACGATTGCCGTCGGTGGCGAATTTACGACTGCTGACGGCGTTGCGCGTAACCACATTGCCCGTTTGAACGCGGACGGTTCGCTTGATACCTCGTTTGACCCCGGCACCGGCGCGAACGGTGCGGTGAATGCAGTTGATCTTCAGCTGGACGGCAAGGTCGTGCTGGGCGGTGATTTCACCTCCGTGAACGGCACTTCTCGCAACTTCGTCGCTCGTATGAATGCGAACGGCACGCTCGATACGACGTTTGATCCCGGTACCGGTGCTAGCTCATCGGTGTACGCCGTTGCCTCCTCCGCAGACAACAAACTTTCAATTGGCGGTGTGTTCACCTCGGTAAACGGAACCTCCCGCGGTGCCGTGGCGCGTTTGAACGCGGACGGTTCGGTTGATACGGGATTCGATCCTGGTACCGGCGCCAACTTCGTCGTATACGCCATGAAGATTCAAACCGACGGGAACGTCCTCTTCGGCGGATCCTTCATGTCAGTCGATGGCCTCATTCGCAACAACCTGGCGCGTGTTGAAGGCAGCTTGGCCTCGGCGGGTATCAGCATCTCCGAAACTTCCGGCGCCACTTCGGTTTCCGAGAGCGGTAGCACGGATACCTTCTCTGTTGTACTGAACGCCACTCCGATTTCGGACGTTGTCTTGAACGTGAGCTCCGGCGATACAACCGAAGCGACGGTTTCGCCCGCGACGCTCACCTTCACGAACGCGAACTGGAACACGCCTCAAGCAGTGACGGTGACCGGCGTTGACGACGCGGGTGTTGATGGCACGCAAACTGCCACGATCACGATTGCTGTTAACGCGGCGTCGTCCACTGATGAGTATGATGCCGTTTCTTCCGGCACCGTTTCCGCTTCCGTGACCGACAACGATGTCGCCAGCGGTGGCGGCGGTGGTGGTGGCGGTGGAGCGCCCCAGCCCGCAATTACGCTTAGCACGCCGAACGGCGGCGAAGTTCTGAACGTTGGAACGACGAAGCTCGTGCTGTGGAGCTACCAGGGTGATTCGAACCACACCGTCCGTCTCGATTTGTCGACCGACAACGGCCTGACGTACAGCGATGAAGTCGTGGCTTCGGCACCGGGAACAGGTTCGTATCTCTGGACGATTCCGGATAAGACGGTGCTTTCGGCCAAACTTCGCGCGCAACTTCTGTACTTCGGTTCACCCGTAGCAACGGATGTGAGCGACGCGACGTTCATGCTGCTTGGTACTGACGCCGGCGACCTTCCGCGCAGCGGTTCGGGTACCGGAACCGCTCCGATCTTCATTTCGAGCGCGAGCATCAATGAAGACAAGGGGATCGTTGCCTCGACGTCCTCGACCCCGTGCGTCAACGAGAGCTTGATCCGCACCGCATCCCAGAACGCCGTGTACTACTGCGGCGCCAACGGTAAGCGCTATGTCTTCCCGAACGAGAAGATCTACTTCTCGTGGTACGCGGACTTTTCGACGGTGACCGTCGTGAGCGACGAAACGATGGCCTCGATCCAGATCGGCGGCAACGTCACCTACAAGCCGGGCAGCCGGATGATCAAGGTGGAATCCGATCCGAAAACGTACGTCGTTTCTCGTGGCGGCCAGCTCCGTCACGTGACGACTGAAGCCATCGCGATCAGTCTCTACGGCACGACCTGGAACACGAAGATTGATGACCTGCCGGTTGGATTCTTCACGGACTACACGATCATCGCTCCGATCACGAGCGCGGATCTTCCGTAAGCAAGAGGAGCGAGAGGGGTTCGAAGCGTTTCGAATCCCTCTCGTCCAATCGATTTGCTCTTGATAGTTTTTCCGCTTTCCTGTATCGTCCTGTCTGTAGAAAAGACCGGGCGTCGGTAGCTCAGCCGGTAGAGCAGAGGCCTCTTAAGCCTAAGGTCCTGGGTTCGACCCCCAGCCGACGCACCAAAAAATCTCCACGCATGTGGAGTTTTTTTGTTGTGTGAATAACTTTCTTTGGCATCTGTGCTACGTTCATCAGGCTCATTCCATAGGAGGCGAGCATGTCCCCATCCGAGACGTTTTCGGGTCTGGAGGACGTTCTCCAGATCGTACGCGACCCCCGCTCCAAGAAGCTCCAGGAGGAGTTCCGCCCCTCGAAACTCGGAGATGCCGGGTTCAACCTCTATAGCATCGAAGAGACGGTCGTTCTGCCAGGACTGCGTCCACCCGTCGATATGCCGACCGGTCTCCGCGTAAAGTTGCCGAAGGGTTGCTTTGCGCGTATCGAGCCGCGCAGCAGTTTCTACCAGCGGTATCCGACCCTCGAGCTTTGCTCGGCTCCGATCGATAACGGGTACACCGGGCCGCTTGGACCGCGTTTCCGTAACCGTGGTCGCAAGAAGATCATCATTCCAGCGGGGGAGTCGTTGGTCCAGCTTGTCCTCTATCGCCTCATCGTTCCGGAAACCCTCGAAGTTGAGTCTCTCCCCGAGACCGCTCGTGGTGCTGCCCGATACGGCTCGACCGGAAAGTGACCCTTTCTGGCCCGCCCCGCCCATGCGGGGTTTTTTTCTTGACAGTCCTAATAAAAAGGGGTAGGCTCAGCCCACGATTGAACTCCGACTTTGTCGGTTATTTTTTATGGACATCCGCAACATCGCCATCATCGCCCACGTTGACCACGGCAAAACTACGCTCGTGGACGCTTTGCTGAAGCAGTCTTTGAACTTCAAGCAGAAATCCGACGCCGTCACGGAGCTCATGATGGACTCGAACGACCTTGAACGCGAACGCGGCATCACGATTTTCTCGAAGAATGCCTCGGTCAACTACAAGAACTCCAAGATCAACATCATCGACACTCCCGGGCACGCCGACTTCGGTGGTGAAGTGGAGCGCATCATGCGCATGGTCGACGGTGTGCTTTTGGTCGTCGATGCCAAGGAAGGTCCGATGCCGCAGACGAAGTTCGTGCTGCGCAAGGCCATTCAGGCCGGACACAAGGCGATCGTCGTCATCAACAAAATCGACAAGCCGGGCGCGCGTGCCGAATGGACGGTCAACAAGACGTTCGATTTGTTCGTCGAGCTTGGCGCCAACGACAGCCAGTTGGATTTCCCAATCATCTACGCGTCTGGCGTTCAGGGCAAAGCCGGCATGACGGACAGTCTCGATGAGATGAAGGATATCGAGCCCCTTTTCGAGAAGATTCTCGAAACGATTCCGGCTCCGACCATCGATGCTTCCGCGCCGCTTCAGTTCCTCACGGTCAACCTCGCTTACGACAACTTCAAGGGCAAAATCGCCGTTGGCCGTTTGTATTCCGGCACGCTCAAGAAGAACATGGACGTGCTGCACATCGACCGCACGGGTGCTCGCAAGAAGTCGAAAATTGTGAGTCTCATGGGCTACGTCGGCATGAGCCGCGTTGACATCGAAAGTGCCGAAGCCGGTGATATTTGCGCCGTCTCCGGTATTGAAGGCGTCTCGATCGGCGAAACCATCACGGACATCAACGATCCGCGCCCGCTGCCGACGATTGATATTGAAGAGCCGACCGTCAAAATGACGTTCAGCGTCAACACGTCGCCCTTCGCCGGACAAGAAGGTCAGTACACGACCTCCCGCCAAATCAAAGAGCGCCTCGACCGCGAACTCGAAACCGACGTCGCTTTGAAAGTCGCTTCGACCGACGTTGAAAGCCGCTGGGTCGTCTCCGGCCGCGGCGAACTTCACCTTGCGATCCTCATCGAAAAGATGCGCCGCGAAGGCTATGAATTGGAAGTTTCCCGCCCGCAAGTCATCTTCAAGGAAGAGGGCGGCGGCAAGAAGCTCGAACCGATCGAGATGCTCGCCATCGAGTGCCCTGAAGAGCACGCCGGCGCCGTTATTCAGAAGCTCGGCCAGCGCCGCGGCGAAATGAAAGACATGAAAGTCGAAGGCCCGACCGCCTTCCTCGAATTCGAAATCCCGACGCGTGGTCTCATCGGTTACCGCAGCGAGTTCATGACGGACACGCGCGGTCTCGGTTTGATGAACAGCCTTCTCAAGGGGTACGAAGAGTACCGTGGCGAGTTCTCGAACATGCCGCACGGCTCTCTCATCGCCTTCGAATCCGGCACCACCACCAACTACGGTTTGCTTGGTGCTCAGGAACGCGGACAGCTCTTCATCGGCCCGACTATCGAAGTCTACGCAGGTATGGTTGTCGGCGAGACCGCTAAACCGGAAGACCTCGCTGTGAACGTCTGCAAAATGAAGGAGCTCTCCAACATGCGCTCGAAGGGCGATGGCGTGGCCGAAGCACTCGACGTGGCGCACGTCATGGGTCTTGAAGACGCGATCGAATACATCGGCGACGACGAACTCGTCGAAATCACTCCGAAAAACATCCGCATCCGCAAAACGATCTTGGACCCGAACGCTCGCAAGCGCGCCTCGGGCAAGTAAGGAGAGCGCCTCGACTCCGGTCGAGGCGTTTTCTTTTAGCTTGACCACGCGCGGTTCGATCGCTAAGCTGAGCCTGATATGCGATACTCCCAACTCTTCGGAAAGACCTCCAAAAATTCCCCTTCGGACGCTGATTCCCCGAACGCCCGCTTGCTAGAGCAGGGCGGTTTCGTCGAGCACGTCATGGCCGGCGTCTATTCGTGGCTGCCGCTCGGCCTCTCGGTGCTGCGCAAGGTTGAACAGATCGTGCGCGAGGAAATGAACGTCCTGGGTGCTCAGGAGATTTTCATGCCGTCGCTCCAGCCGAAGGAATACTGGTTGGCGACCAAGCGCTGGGAAGGCGTCGACGTGCTTTTCAAATTGAAATCACAAACGGAAAAGGAATACGCACTCGGGTGCACGCACGAAGAAGTTGTGACGCCTCTCGCACAGAAATTCACGCGCTCCTACAAGGAGCTGCCGTTTGCCGTCTACCAGATCAACACCAAGTTCCGTGACGAACTGCGCGCCAAGTCGGGCGTTCTCCGTGGTCGCGAGTTCCGCATGAAGGACATGTACAGCTTCCATACGAACCAGGCAGACTTGGAAGCGTTCTATGCCACGGCACTCGAAGCATATGTGAAAGTCTTCAAGCGTTGCGGCCTCGACGTCAAAGTCGTGCAGGCTTCGGGCGGCATTTTTACCAGCAAAGTTTCGCACGAGTTTCAGGCACTGACGGAATCCGGCGAAGACGTCATCATCGCTTGTGAAAAGTGTTCGTTCGGACAGAACAGCGAGATCGCCACATTGAAAGAAGGCGATGCTTGCCCGTCATGCGGCGGCACGTTGAAGAAGATGAAGGGGATCGAGGTTGGCAACATTTTCGACCTCGGCACCAAGTACACCGACGCGTTCGACTTCAATTTCATGGACGCCGAGGGTAAACAGCAGCGCGTTCTCATGGGTTGCTACGGCATTGGCACCTCGCGTCTCGTTGGCGCGATCGTCGAAGCCTACAACGACGCCAAAGGCATCGTGTGGCCCAAGAGCGTCGCGCCGTTCGACGTGCATGTCGTCGCGCTCAAGTCGAAGGACGAGGAAACTCAAAAACTGATCGACGCCGCCGTTTCTGCAATCGAACGGGAACTTTCTGCGCAGCGCGTCGAAGTGCTGGTTGATGATCGTGACAAGGGCGCTGGCGAAAAATTCGCCGATGCCGATTTGATCGGTGTCCCGCTCCGCCTTGTCGTTTCCGAAAAAACGCTTGCAGCCAACGCTGTCGAGTGGAAGGAGCGCTCCAAAGCGGAAGCTGAATCCGTCCCTCTTGATCGTTTGACCGCTCTTGTGATGGAGTGGCGGAAGGCGTAACCCCAACTGTTCGAAGGAGGCTTACCGTGCAGAGATTCGCCGTTTGGCTTTTCACGGGTTGGGCGCGTCCCGCGCTCTTTCTTCTGACCCTCGCCATCATCTTCGAGTTGATGTGGACGCACGTCAGCCAGGGCTGGTCCGTCTGTTTCGGTATGATGAGTCTGACGATGTTCTGTTTTCTCAAGGTGCTCGATCGCCTCGCGCGCGTCACCGACGAGGAACGCGAGGCTCGTAGGCGTGTGACGCAGGCGCGTCGCAAGCGCAACACCGAACGTTGGCGCACGCTCGTCGAGGCACAGCGCGCTCGGCAAGAGCAAGATCAGAACAAGTGAAACGACAAACCCTCCGAACTCGTCGGAGGGTCTTTTCTTTTACGCTTTTCCTTTCAGCGAATCCTTCAGTGTCTTTCCGGCTTTGAATTTCGGCACGCGGACTTCTGGGATGGTGATGCGTTCGGTCGGCTTTTGGGGATTCACGCCCATGCGTGAGGCGCGGGTGCGGGCGGAGAAGGCTCCGAATCCGGCGACCGTGACCTCTCCTCCTTTTTTCAGCTCTTGAATCACAATGTCGGCAAGCGTCTCGATGATTTCTTCGGCGCGCTTTTTCGGCAAGTCGATCCTCTCGGTGAGCTTCAGCGCCAATTCGGCCTTGTTCATATGTTGTTACTCGATGATCTTTTGAATTTGTAGAATGCTCGCGGCAGTGCCATCGCCGTTGATCGTGAGAAGCACGGCGTTCAAGTCGACCTCGCCCGTCTCAGGGATTTCGAAGGGGATCGCTTCGCCGGGGATAAACCGACTGATCGGACCTTCGGGTTTGACGCCGAGAACGGAGAGTCGTGCGCCGGTCATGCCGATGTCGGTGAGATAAGCCGTCTTCTTGGGGAGGATGCGGGCGTCAGCTGTCGGCACGTGCGTGTGCGTTCCCGTGATCGACGAGACGCGGCCATCGAAGTGGAAGCCGAAAGCGATGCGTTCCGAGCTGGCCTCCCCGTGGAGGTCGACGAGAATCGCGTCGAGCTTTTTATCCTTATGCCGTTCAAGAATTGCTTCCATCGCGTCGAAGGCGTTGCCGTATGGCTCTTTCATGAAGACCTGGCAGATCAAGTTTACCACCAGTACTTTTTTACCGGCAACATCAAGAATTTTCTCTCCCTCACCGGCCGTGCCTTCCGGAAAGTTGGCAGGACGGATCAGGAGATCCTTGAGTTCGGGGTCGGCCCAGATTTCATGCACGCCTTTCGGGTTGGCGAAGATGTGATTGCCCGAGGTGAAGAAGTCGACACCGCCTTTTTTGAGTTCCGAGACAATCGGATGCGTGACGCCTTTCCCGTGTGCCAGGTTCTCGCCGTTGACGATCGTGAGGTCCGGATGATACGTCGCCTTCAATTCCGGAAGCGCCTTGAGAAGCGCTGTGCGTCCGATCTTGCCGACGACGTCTCCGAAAATAAGTACGGTGAGCATCAACGTGCGTATTCAATCGCCCGCATTTCGCGGATGACGTTGATCTTGATTTCGCCAGGATACTGGAGCTCTTGCTCGCATTTCTTGGCGATGTCTTTGGCAAGCTGCCAGGCGCCCAAGTCGTCGATCTTCTGAGGTGAGACGAAGACGCGCATTTCGCGTCCGGCCTGAATGGCGTAGGCGTGCTCGACGGCGGGGAAGGAGGTTGCGACCTTCTCGAGGTCTTCGAGGCGACGGACGTAGTTCTCAAGCGTGTCCTTGCGGGCACCCGGGCGAGAACCCGAGATCGCGTCAGCGGCTTTGCAGATGTAGCCTTCGACGTTGCGCGGCTTGTCTTCGTGGTGCGAGAGCGAGTGATAGGCGACTTCTTCTGGGAAGCCGAACTTCTTCATGATGTTGTAGCCAATCTCAGGGTGGGCACCGGGGACGTCATGATCAACAGCCTTGCCGATGTCGTGGAAGAGACCGCCCTTCAGGAGTTCGGCTGCGTTGGCGCCGAGTTCCTTGCCGAGGTAGTTGCCGATCAAGGCGACTTCAATCGAGTGGCGCAGGACGTTTTGTCCGTAGGAGGTGCGGTATTTCAAACGACCAAGAATCGAGATCAGTTTCGGATCGACGGAACCGAGCGGAATGCCGCATTCGATCATGGCGTCTTCTCCGGCTTTCTTGATGTCGAGCGCGAGCGTGCGTTTTGCTTCCTCAATCGCTTCTTCAATTTTCGTCGGCTGGATGCGCCCGTCCTTGATGAGCGACTCGAGAGCGAGGCGCGCGACTTGGCGGCGGATGGGGGAGAAGCCGGAAACGGTGATGATGTTCGGCGTGTCGTCGACGATGATTTCGGTGCCGGTCAAAGTTTCAAGCGACTTGATGTTGCGGCCTTCCTTGCCGATGATGCGACCCTTCATGTCGTCGCTCGGAAGCTGGACTTGGGTCGTGGTCGTTTCGGCGCAGTGCGAAGAGGCAACGCGCGAGATCACGGTCGAAAGAATGTTGCGCGCTTTGACTTCGTACTCTTCGGTGCCGGCGCGTTCAATCTTGCGGATGCGAGAGAGGATTTCGTCTTGAGCTTCCTCTTCGATCGCCTTGAAGAGCTGTTCCTTGGCGGCTTCGCGGGGGAGTTCAGCGACTTTCTCGAGACGGTCGCGGATCGAAGTTTTCAACTGATCGATGTCGAGCTTGGCCGCTTCGAGCTCTTTGGCGCGGTCATCACTCTTCTTGCTTTTCTCTTGGAGTTCGAGGAGTTGTTTGTCGAACAAAGATTCGCGCTTCTCGAGGCGCTGCTGGAACGAGGTGAGTTCGCGGCGGCGTTCGGCTTCGTCGCGCTTGGCCTCATCGAGCATCTGAACGGACTTCTTCTTGGCCTGGAGTTCGAGTTCCTGGGCTTTGGCTCTGGCTTGATTGATGGTGTCTTCGGCGCGGGCGTTGGCGGATGCGATCTTGTCGGCCGAGAGCTTCTTCTGGATGAAGTAGCCGGCGCCGAGGCCGAACGCGAGCGCGGCGAAGGCGAATAACGCAACGTTGGCGGGCATAATAAGGTAAGCCAGCCTCGCTGGACCGATGTGTTGTGTGTACGAAAAAACGGAAAGCTTACGCTTTCCTGGCGTGGCGCGCTGGTTCTGACGTTTCAACCGGAAAGGCGGACCAAAATCTCATAGGTGGGGCGCAACGTTCGTACTCAACCGGTTCAGAGAGGATCGGGCGGATAATGTTGAGCTGTTTTGACCTTATCATGGGGAAAGACGCCAGGCAAGCTTTCTGAGCAGGGGGTTTTCATTGACAACCCAGCAGAAACTTGCTACCTTCTGGCGTCGGACAAGGTGTGGCTTGCCCGTCCGAACACCCACCCAATCCACACGATACGCACCTTCAAAGAGGCAACGAATGACCACCTCCACGGAAACCCCGATTCTGCCCGAGACGAAGCTCTGGACCGAGCGCGTCGGCGCCTTCGCCAAGACGCTCGGCCTGACGCTCGACGTCGTCAACGAGAAGCTCAAGGCGCTCATCGGCGATCCGAGCGACGACAACGTCGCCACGCTCGCCGATCCGGACTGCGCCAGCGACGATGATCTCGTGGCCGCTTTCTCCGATGTGCCCAAGGCCAAGGTCAAGCGCGCCGTCAAGGAGTTCCGCGCTGCGGCCGCTCCGCCGCCGGCCACCCAGGTCAGCAGCAGTCCGTCCGCCACGAACGCCTCGTTCACCTCGCTCCTGCCGCAGGTTCCGAGCGACGACGACTTCCTGGCGATGCTCCAGATCGGCGGCGTCGCCAAGATGGAGCCGCAGGACGTCATGTCGGCGATCCGCGTGCTCTTCGCCAGCGAGATCGGCGTCTTCGACATCGACAACGAGATCCTGGGGATGATCGAGCAGCGGTCGCTGTCGATCGACGAGCCCTGCCCCGAGATCTACTACACGCTCCAGAAGCAGATCGGCCGCAAGGCGCACGGTGAGGTGCTCAAGGCGCTCGGCGTCCCCGGCACCTTCGCCAGCGGTACGCGCAAGACGGCCTTCGTCGAGCGCATGAAGGGGCTCTGGGGCACGCTCTCGGCGTTCCAGCAGGGCATCGACAGCTGGTTCGCCAGCTGGCAGGCCAAGATGAACAACCCCGCGCTCCTGATCGGCATGTTCGCGACGATGGCGAACGGCAACGCGGCCACGCCGCTCGCCGGCATCAACGATGCTCCGGACACGCAGCCGACCGTCGATGCTGCCCGCTCGGTCATCGACGCGCTCAACAAGATCTTCGCTGGTCCGGGTATCCCGGTGGCGCGCGCGCTGGCGGCCGATGCCGTCCAGTTGCGGCAGCTGCTCGAGAATCCCGAGCTGGTCTCGGCCGTCGGTGCCGGGACGCGCGAGGAGATGCTCCGGAAGCTCCGCATCGGCGTCGGCGGCGACATCGTGCGTGGCGAACGCGCCATCACGCAGTACGTGCTGTCGGTGATGAAGCTCCCCGACGTCGACTCCCTGCAGCTGCCGATGTACATCACGGCGCTGCAGCAGCTCGGCACGACCTTGCCCTGGAGCAAGCTCGCCAGTGGCAACGGCGTCCGCGCGACCGCCGCCTCGGGACGCGCCCTGCGCGACGGCGCGCCGGTCCCGACCGATCGCCAGCGCTTCTAGCCCTTTCTCCGTTGCGGAACGCCCTGCGTTCCGCTCTTTATCCCAGGCCTCGACCGCGTCGGTCGAGAACTTGGAAGAGGAACGACTCTCACCAATGAGGAGGCTACCTTGAGTAGCAGCAGCTATAGAGACAACGATGCTCGGTACGGTGGCGCGCTCAGAAGCCTGTCGACCGACGACCCCGAGGCACGTCGACGCGCCGAGGAGTCCCGCCGCGCTCGAATCGCGAGCGCCCGCAGCGACATCGGCGCCGGCCACATCGCGAAGCCGGTCGCGCGCGACGAGCGCCAGGTCTACGATCCTGCCGCCGTGAAGAACGTGATCACCAAGCCATCGACGGCGGCGCAGAGCGTCCACATCATTCTGGTCGACAACTCTGGGTCCAACGAGGCGATCGCGAGCCATCTGCGGGCAAGCTCCGGCTACCTGCTTCCGATGCTCCGTGGTATCGATGCCGCGTCCGAGGCGGCCTGGGTCTACTTCAGTGACCACAGCGACGGCGCCGACATCATGCAGGAGATCGACTTCATCCAGCCGAACGAGGCGGGTGACAAGACGATGCTCTCGACGCTCCGTCACGTGCGTGGCGCCGATGGCGGCGACGCTCCCGAAGCGATCGAGTGCGCGCTCTGGCGCGCCTGCGACATCGACTTCGCTCACGTGCCCAAGGCGCAGCGCTCGCTCTATCTCGTGACCGACGTGGTCGCGCACGGGATGGGGATGCGCGGCGACAACGGCTGTCCTGATCGTCGCGATTGGCGCGATTCGCTCGCCCGTGTCGAGCAGACCTACAGTCGCTTCACCGTGATCGGCTGCGGCGCCGACAAGAACCATTCCGCGCTCCAGCCCAAGTTCCTGAAGCCGGAGCGTGTCGCCTACGACCTCATCGATCTCTCGGCGATCCGGAGCGATGATCACCGCATGCGGATCACGGGCAACGCCTTGCTCTTCCTGATCGCCCGCAATCGCGGGCCGCAGACGGTGGAGCGGTTCCTGATGGCGCTCTTCGAGAAGTGGCTGTCGGAGCCGATCTTCGGCGCCAACACCGAGCTCAACGCCAAGGAGGCCGTGCGTCGCTTCGGCAAGTACCTCGAGATCAGCGAGGACGAGCGCGAGGCGCTCATGGATCGCATCTTCGCCTGATCTTCACACTCCGGACCGCGCAGGGACGCCCTCGCGGTCCGTTTTTTTCCTCAGAACGCCAACAACGGGAGCCTGTCATTTCGACGGGACTCCGTCACCGCGTTTCTGTTCCTTGCAAGGAGCCATCATGAACGACGACGAACGCGCCGGTTATCGGCATCTGATTCGCTTTCCGTCCGATGGACGCGAGCTGGCGGATGCGATCGAGCGTTTCGCCGCCGCAGACCGCCAGGATCTCTTTCCGGAGCTCCTGCGCATCGCCTGCCTCTTCGGCTTGACGCGTTCGGTTAGAACGCTGCGCGCACGTTTGGGGCTGCCTGTCGACGACGTCGAATTCTCTCGTTGGTTCCGTACGCACGGCATCTTCTGGTTCGATGTCTATCGTGAAGATGAACTCGCGTATGTGCTCGACGAAGATGTTGATCTGCATCGACAGCTTGCGGAAGATTGGAGCGATGCGTTAGCTCGCGCGGAAGCGGATGACAACATCTCTCCGACGCGTACGGCGCTGCTTCGAAAGTTCGCTGCCGGCGAAGATCCTGTCGTGCTTGCTGCCGCGCCTCGGCGTGTCGACGTGGACGCTCGTTTCCGTCGTCATTGCGAAGCGCGAGGTATCGAGATTCTTCGGAAGTTCCAAGACGGCGTGAGCGGCTTGAATCGTCGTTGCTGGGTCTACCTGGCGATCGACGAGGACGGCCTCGCCAAAGTCTTCAAGGAGCTGCCGTACGACGACGACAATCGCCTCGGCCGTCTGCCGACCGAACCGGAGATCTATGCGCGCCTCGGAATCATTCCGGACACGCCGCGTTTCTACGGAACGATCGATCTGGACGACGGGCTCGTGTTCGCGAAGATGTCGGTGTGCCACGGTCAAACGCTGGCGGACTACGTCTGGACGGGCAACCTGCTCGCCAAGGACGAAGTCTGTCATGTGATCGCGCGCCTGGCGTCGATTTTGAAGGATGTGCATGCCGCCGGAGTGCTGTACCTCGATCTCCGTCCGGAGAACGTGGTGTTCGAGCCGGAGCGCGTGCAACTCTTCGACTTCAACGCGTCGAGGTTCGCGGAGAGTGGCGAGATCGATACTTGTCCTTTTGATCCGCGGTACGCGGCGCCGGAGACGTCGTTGCGATTTCGCGCTTCGTTCGCGACGGACGTGTTCCAGCTCGGCGTCATGTTCCACTACTTGCTCACAGGAGCGCATCCGTTCGTGAGCGAGCCGGGTATTCCGACCGAGCGAGGCGACTCGCTTGAAAAGTTCGCGACGGCCAGTGCGTTCAACCCATATCTCGGGCGACTCGATCTCGAGCTGAACGATCCGCGCCTCGCGATCATCGCTCGTATGCTCGAGAAGCGTCCGGAGGATCGACCGACGATGACCGAGGTTGCCGCCACACTCGTGAGCGACGCGCCATCGATCATCCGTCAGAAAAGCCATCGGGTGCCGAAGACGTGGGAGAGGAACGCCGTGCTCTTTCCGGCGCGCATGGGCATTCCGCACAAGGGTCACATTGACTACCTCGCGCGCGTGCTCGGGCTCGGGTTTCATCCGATCATCTCGCTCCAACGCAGCTACACGTTGACGGAGCGCGACCCACTGCCGAAGTGGATCGTGATGAAGATGGTGATGCAATCGCTCTTTGACCGCGGCTTCGGACCAAATGACGTACGCTTCGTTTTCACGCCGTTTTACGAGACGCCGGAGGAAATGAAGATGCACTTTGCGATGATGCCCGGCATGGAAGATGTTGTCGCCGTCGTGTCGAGTAATCCCGGCATGCGCGAGATGTTCGATCGTCTTCCGATCATCGAGCAACGCGTTGTCTTCGGTCTCGAAGGCGAAGCGTACGAGGATCGCTCGTGGGGCGAGGACTTGCGCCGCTCCGTGCGGGAAGGGGATCACAAGACGTTCCTTCGTTACGCGGCGAGCGGTGTCGAACGCATCTTGTCCTTCGAGGAGCTGCGCACGCGTCAGGAGCCGCACATCGAATTCGTTCGCGGGTCCGCACGCGTCATACTTGTCGACGAAGACGGCTCTCTGCTCGTCGAAGGTCGCACGCGCCGCTACGCGTCGCCGGAAGAGTGCCTCGTGCAGCTCCTTCGCGAACGCGGAGAAGACGTGACGCTCATCGATCCGTTCGCGAAAAACGCTGTGCTTCGTAGACAGGGGTCGGAATGCTTGCTGCGCTACACGCGCACCGAGCTCACCGAGAAATATCCCCGCGTTCACTACGCATTGTCCGCACTCTGACCATGGCTCGCTGCCATGGTTTTTTTGTTAGCGTATACTGCGTTCATGCGGCATCGATCCACCATCACGATCTTCTTCTTGGCCCTGGCGATTTTTGGCGTGATTCATGCTGCGCCGGGCTTCGGAGACCCAGACGCCTACTATCATCTCGAAATCGCCAAACGCATGATGGCTTCCGGTCCGGTGCGCGTGTTCGAGTGGCTGCCGTTCACAACGCTGTCTGAGCACTATGCCGATCAGCATTTCCTTTACCATGTCGCGCTCATCCCTTTCTTAAACGTTTTCGGGGATTTTCTCGGACTCAAAATTGCGACGATTGTTTTCGCTGCGCTGGCGATGGCGGCGTTCGCGTGGATGCTTGGTGTGTACGGCGTGCGGCGTCCGTGGCTTTGGACGCTCCCGCTTTTGTGCGCGACCGGATTTTTGTTTCGACTGCTCCTCACGAAAGCTACGGCGTTGGCACTCGTCGCGTTCTTCCTCTTCTTGGGATTTTTAAAAACAAAGAATCGCGTGGCGCTGTTCTTCCTATCGTTCGCCTATGTCTGGCTGCACGGCAGTTGGCCGATTCTGATGATCGCCGCGCTGGCGTACGCGATCGTTCGACGCGATATTCGTACACCACTTCTTGTTGCTGGGGGATTGGTCGCGGGGTTCGTCATCAACCCCTTCTTCCCAGCAAACCTCGCCTTTAATTGGGAGCAGATCGTGCAGATCGCCGTCGTCGGTGCCCGTGATCCGGGCGTGCAGGTCGGCAATGAGTGGAGTCCGGTGGATATCGGCTGGCTCCTCGTCGAAAATGCCATCATTTTTTTCGCTGTCGCCGCTGGGTTTACTCGTCTTACGACGATGGTGTGGAACAAGGAAGTACCGCCCGCTGTTTCTGAATCACGACGTAAAGATATCGCCTTTGCGGTTGCATTGGCCTGTGTTTTTCTGGCACTGACGCTTCGGCAAGCGAGGCAGAAAGAATATTTCCTGCCGCTTGCGTTGCTCTTCGGCGCGCTCCTCGGAGATGCACTGCTTCTTGATACGCGCGGCACGCTCGATCGTGCGCGCGCTTGGTGTGGTCGATGGTTCCGTCCGCTGGCTGCTCTCTACCTTGCCTTCTTCGGATTACTTGCGTTTCACGGGGTGTGGTATGCCGGGGTGCTGTATGAACGGCGCGTTCCGTTTGTTCGATTCGAGCCCGTCGGCACATGGATGAAGACGCATATTCCGGAAGAGGAAACGGTCTTTCATTCCGCCTGGGACGATTTTCCTGAACTGTTCTATTGGGACAACACGCATCGTTACATCGCCGGCATGGATCCGATGTTCTTGTATCGTAATGATCCGACGAAATACTGGCTCTGGCGCGACATCGGCGACGGTCGTCGTCGCAATCCCGCGGAACTCATCACGAACAATTTTGATGCGCAGTACGTTTTCGTGAACCCGAAACGTGACAAGATTTTCACCACTATAAAAAACGACCCGTCGTTTGAACGGGTCTATACGGACGCTGAGGCGGAGGTGTGGAGGATCACCAGGTGATGAGGATCTCCATCCGCTCGAGGGTGTAGGCAGGCCATGCGCCGTCAGCGTCCTTGTGGAGCGTGAGACGGCGTGTCGAAGCCTGAATCGTTCCATCAGCCGTAAGCTTGGCGACGGCGGCTTCGGCGGCGAAACGAGTCAGATTGACCCGCTCTTCGGCCGGCAGGTAGTAGGGCGACTGCGTGGTGATGCCGCTGCCGTTCAAGACACGAGCTTCCGTGACCATGACGAGCGCTTGGCGAAGATGTCCGCGGACGGAGTGTTCCATCTCGCCGAGGCATTGCTTGTAGAGCGCCTCACCTCCGGTTTCGGTATTCCGCTGGGCGAGCTCCTCCGCTTGCGCGATAGCTTGTTCCAACGACCAGCCGTGCGGTGACTCTTGCCGATCGGCAAGCAGCTTCATCCGGCGCGCCAGTGTGGCCGTGACGACGAAGTAGTGCGTCTCACGGTAGCCGGGACAGGGATCGCCCAGGTCTTCCGCGGAATTGCGGTTCCAGTTGCAGCACGGTCGGCATCCGCACGACCGTCGCTCCGGTCGCGATCGGATCATGTACCCGTTCTCTCGAAGTGTTTGAGCGATGATGTCCTGCTCACCGCTCGAGATCCAGGTCGGGAACGGGCGTCCATCCCAGTTCTTCAGATCGTACTCGCCGCCAGCATTCTTCAGGCAGTGGTCTAGCAGCGATTGTGCGGGTTCGCTCAGCTGCACGCAGGTTTCGGTCATGGGTTCTCCTTCGATGAACTGGTCGCAGCATACAAGATAACGGCTTCGTGTCAATGAAAAGACCCGTGCGAGGACGGGTCTGCGGCTCATTCTTCCGGTTCGTGGGAACGGTGATGATGGTAGTAGATGAGCTCGATCGGCTTGGGTCCGGACTTCCTCGTGAGCGGTGTTGAGAGACGTACGTCCCAGCCCTGCTTCTGGAGCAGGTCGTGGACGAGCGTGATCTCGGTGCGCGTGAGAGGTCCGTTCAGGGATTTGTAGACCACGGTCTTGCAGAACGCGTCGGGCGTGTTCGGAGGATGCCTTGGCACGGCCTTGATGCTCTCGGTGCACTGATCGTATGCACTCCGTACGCGCGGTTTCGCTGCGTTCAAGGCTTCCTCGGTGTCACGCTGCAGCTTCTCGCTGCCAGCCTTCTTGCGCGCGGTCAGTTCCGATGCGGTGAACGGTGGATTTTTCACGAGGCACTCCTTGGTAGCTTGGGCTGACGGTAGCAACGCACGGAGGGCGCGTCAATGGAAAAGTTTGTCTGGGGATACGTTTTCCGGTCGCACGGCGTTTTCCACCGAGTACGTTCCGATTTTCGTGCGACGCAGTTCTTCCAGATAGGCGCCGCATCCAAGCGCCTTCCCGATATCATCGGCGAGCGCGCGGATGTAGGTGCCGGAAGAGACGCGCGTGCGAATGACGGCGGTCGGCCAGGAGTAGGAAACGAGTTCAAGTTCGTGAATCGTCACGCGCACAGGCGGGCGTTCGATTTCCTTTCCTTCGCGCGCCAGCTCATACAACTTTTTACCGCCAATCTTTTTAGCCGAGAACATCGGAGGTGTTTGATCAATCTCGCCGCGGAATTTTTCCAAAGTCTTGAGGAACAGTTCCTCTGAAACGACCGCGCACTCTTTTTGTTCAACCTTGCCCGTGCGGTCCATCGTGTCGCTCGAGGCGCCAAGGTGCATCGTCGCTTCGTATGCCTTGTCGAGGCCGACAAAATTCGAAAGCTGTTTCGTCATGGCACCGACGGCCAAAATCAGAAGGCCGGAAGCAAATGGGTCGAGCGTGCCGGCGTGCCCGACTTTCCTGGTGTGGAGCGCGCGCCGCACCTTGTCGACGATGTCGTGCGAAGTTGGACCGACAGGCTTGTCGACCAAAAGAAATCCCGAGGTTTCCGGGGTCGCAGGCGTTGACATAGGGCGGTTTGGCATCATAGGGTACGTCTATAGGTCCTTCACTTATAACGCGTTCGTCTCGCGAACGCCAACCCTTTCCAAAACGGAGGAGGCTCACATGGGCTTGTTCGATCGTAAGAAGCCCGCCGCGAAGGAAGGTGAGGCGACGCCGACGGAGACCGCTCCGTTCGTGGAAACCAAGCCGGATGGCACGCTCGCTGATCCCGAAGTTTTGGGTCTCGATGCGCAGCCACCCGTTCCTGGAACCGCGCTGATTCCTGCCCCCAAGCCGAAGGTAAAGCGTCCGCGCCGTCCTTCTGTCTTGAAGCCGAAAACAGACGCTGATTGCGCCGCGAATCCGATCGACGAGAATCATGCGTCGCCGAAGCTCAAGCTGTTTCAGACCACGGGTCGTCCCGCGGAACGAGGCTATCGACTGATCGACAGCATTCTCCAAGAACGAGAGGGTGGCATCGTGAAAGCGTTGTGGTTCTCGCTTCGCCGCATGAGCCATAAGCGCATGGGTTTCACCAGCGTTCTGAGCGGCGTGGCCGGAGGTGCCAGCTTTGCCTTGCTTGGCCCGTTCAGTTTCCTGGCCGTTCCCGCCTTCTTGATTGCCGACCGTGCGCGCGAAACGCGACGGGTGCGTCGTGGTCGTCATAACGATCATGATCGCGTGTCCGAATCGGACACGCTGCGCGTCTCGTCAGCAGCGCTCGCGATCTCGTCGCAAGACAGAGCTTCGTGGCCGTGGGAACTTCGTTGTCAGTGGCTTCTGGCCGCTTGGCGTTTCCAGCTTCTCATCCGCAATTACAACATGCGGGCGGAAGTCGTGAATGCCGCGTTGCAAGACGCGACAATGTCTCCTGCCGAGCACGCTGCAGCTTTGCGCATGGGGGAGCTTCTCCGTAAGGAGTATCCGCGTCTCGAGAATATCCGGCGTTTTTTGGAAGATGACCTCTACGGCCAGAATCTGAAGCGTCCGATGTCCGAGATGGTCGAGTACGACACGGTGATCCCTACGGCTGATCCGTTCGGCTACCGAGACAAGCGTCACGCGCCGATTGATTGGCTCATGCTTCCGCACCACGTCTTCACGCGAAAGCAGCTGCTCGACCAACTGCGCGTCGACCTCGACACGATCGCCGGTCTGCGCGTGGGTATCCGCGAGGCAGACAAGGACAGCGTCGACCTCGAGATCGAACGCCTCGAACGAGCGGAACGGACGGGGAAGCGCAAGAAGCTTCCGCCCCCGACCGACGAGTAACCGCCGCCTCCCTCTGGAAGCGGCTTTTTTATTGACAGGCCCATGTTTTAAGCGTACGCTGCCCCTACCATGAACATCACCGAACTTGCGCGCCGTTTGCGCGTCACCCCCGAAGAACTCCGCCAAAAGCTCCCTGTGCTCGGTTTCGACATCGGCCGCAAGGCTATTAAGGTCGACCAGCGCGAGGGCGAGCGCATCATCCGCCGCTGGCAGGAGTTCGCCTGGCGCCAAAAGCAGCTCTCCGACGAAAAGGCCAAAATGGAGCTGCGCCGCAAGATTCAGGCCGGCGAAGTCACCGCTGATCGCAAGATCTCGCTGCCGCCGTCCATCACGATCCGCGAGCTGGCCGACAAGCTCCAGCGCCCCGTGACCGACGTCATCCGCGAACTCATGAAGGGCGGCATCTTGGCGTCCATCAACGAGCGCATCGACTTCGATACGGCCGCCGTCACCGCCGAAGATTTGGGCTATCAGGCCATCAAGGAATCTGACACACAAAAGGAAGAAACCGTCTCGAACGCCCTCGACTCTCTTAAAGAGTCGGTCTTGAACGAAGACGAAGCCAGCCTGCAGCCGCGTCCGCCGGTCGTCGTCGTCATGGGTCACGTCGACCACGGTAAAACGACGCTGCTCGACACGATCCGCGCCGCCGCTATCGCCAAAGATGAATCCGGCGGCATCACGCAGCACATCGGCGCCTACCAAGCCGAAAAGAATGGCCGCAAGATCACCTTCATCGACACGCCGGGCCACGAAGCCTTCACCATGATGCGCTCTCGCGGCGCACGCGTTGCCGACGTCGCTATTTTGGTCGTCGCGGCCGACGACGGCGTCCAGCCGCAAACCGTTGAAGTCGTTCGTATCATCGAAGCGGCAAAATTGCCGTATGTCGTCGCCATCAACAAGATGGACAAAGCCGACGCCAACCCCGATCAGGTGAAGCGCCAGCTTTCTGATCTCGGCATGGTTCCGGAAGACTGGGGCGGTAAAACCGTCATGGTTCCGATTTCCGCCAAGGCCAAGCAAGGCATCGACGGCTTGCTCGAAACGATTTTGCTCGTCGCTGATTTGGAAAAAGACAAGATTCGCGCGAACCCGGAACGCCGCGCCATTGGCACGATCATCGAGTCACACGTCGACAAGGGCGAAGGCCCTGTCGCAACCGTGTTGATTCAAGGCGGCACGCTCCACAAAAACGACGTTGCCGGCATCGGCGGCGTGAACTACGGCCGCGTGCGCGCGATGAAAGATTTTACGGGCGTGAGCGTTGATGAAGCTCCGCCGGGCATGCCGGTCAAGATTCTCGGCTTCAAGCTCGCGCCGACCGTCGGCGACGTGATGGAAGTTCCGGAGCGCGTCAAAGATTTGAAAGATTGGAAAGCGGTCAAGCACGCGCAGAGCACGACGCAGTCGACGGTTTCGATGTCGTCGCAGTCGTCATCTGAAGAAGGAAGCGCCGACAAGCAGTGGACGAATGTCATCATTCGCGCCGACGTGCTCGGTTCGCTCGAAGCGATCATGGGCGCGCTTGAACGCATGACGCACCCCGAAGTCGGAGTGAAAGTCGTCGGCAAGGGCCTCGGCAACATCACCGACGCCGACATCCTGAGCGCCGAATCGAACGGCGCCATGGTGCTCGGCTTCCACGTGCAGCCGACAACGTCTGCTGCCAGCGCCGCCAACACGAAAAACATTCCGATCCGCCAATACAAGGTCATCTACGACCTGTTGAACGACGTAAAGGCAGAACTCAAATCGAAGCTCAAAGCAGAAGTCATCCGCACCGACCTCGGCAAGCTCGAAATCCGCGGTGTCTTCAAGAGCGGCAAAGACGGCCAGATCGTCGGCGGAATCGTCACCGACGGAAAAATCGAACGCGGTTCGATGGCACAGGTCTTCCGCACGGGCGAACCGATCGCCACCGGCAAAATTGCCGACCTCCAGAGCCAGAAGCAGTCGGTCAAAGAAGTCTTCGGCGGCCAAGAGTGTGGTATCCGCTTCGAAGGCAAAGGCCAAGCGATTGCCTTGGGCGACGTGCTCGAAGTCTATTCAGAAGAGAAACGCGAGAAACAACTCGGCTTCTAAGACAAAGCGGGTCACCTTCACAGGGGACCCGCTTTCGTCTACAGTGGAGACGCTTCGTTCGCGTTCGTTGTCCGACCGCCTGGCGGCGAGTCCGGCTCCTGAAACGTCGCGCGAACCCACCTATTCCTACCTTCAACCTTTTATGGAAGTTATTTTGAACGATCAGAATTTCGAAGCCGAAGTCTTGAAGTCCGACGTGCCGGTGCTCGTTGATTTCTGGGCGCCGTGGTGCGGCCCGTGCAAGATTCTTGGTCCGATCGTGGAAGAACTCGCGAAAGACATGGAAGGCAAGCCTGTCAAAATTGCCAAAATGAACGTCGACGAGAGCCAGGACATTCCGCCGAAGTACGGCATCATGAGCATTCCGACCCTGATGATCTTCAAGGGCGGAGAAGTCGTCGATCAAATGGTCGGCGTCACCGCCAAAGACACGCTCGTTGAGAAGCTTACGGCCCAGATGTAATTTTCCAGATGGAACGCCTCATTATTATCGGCGCCGGTCCGGCCGGATACACGGCCGGCATCTACGCCTCGCGCGCCGATCTCAAGCCGTTGCTCTTCGCCGGTCCGCAGCCGGGCGGGCAGCTCACGACGACGACGGAAGTCGAGAACTGGCCAGGATCTGATCAGGGCATTCTTGGTCCCGACTTGATGTTGAAACTGAAAGCGCAAGCGGAAAAATTCGGCACGCGCGTGTCGGAGGAAACCGTCACGTCCGTCGACTTTTCTTCGAAGCCTTTCAAGGTGTCGACCGACAAGCAGGCGTACGAAGCGGAAACCGTCATTATCGCGACGGGCGCCTCGGCGCGCCGCATCGGTCTCGCCTCGGAAACCGCGCTCTTCGGCAAAGGCGTTTCCGCCTGCGCCACCTGTGACGGCTTTTTCTTCAAGGGAAAAGAAGTCGCGGTCGTCGGCGGGGGAGACTCCGCGATGGAAGAGGCGACCTTCCTCACCAAGTTCGCTTCCAAGGTCACGATCTTGAACCGCACCGACAAGTTCAAAGCCTCGAAGCCGTTGCTTGATCGTGCCAAGGAGAATCCGAAAATTGCGTTTATCGAGAACGTGCAAGTGACGGAAGTACTCGGCGTTGAAGCTGGGCATGTGACCGGCATCAAAATCAAGAACACGGTGACGAACGAAGAATCCGAAATGAATGTCGACGGCCTCTTCGCCGCGATCGGTCACGTGCCGAACACGGAATTGTTCAAAGGCCAGCTCGATCTCGACGCACTGGGTTACCTTGTGACAACGGGCCCTGGCGACGTGAAGACGAAAATCGAAGGTGTCTTCGCCTGCGGCGACGTCATGGATAAAAAGTATCGCCAAGCGGTCACCGCCGCCGGCACCGGCTGCATGGCCGCGCTGGAAGCGGAACGCCTGCTGACACACCGCAGCTTCGGAGCTTCGGAAAACAGCGGCAAATAAAAAAGTGCCTCCCTTGACTGGGGGGCGCTTTTTTGATAGAACTTCTTCATCGAAATTTCCAAGGGGGATCCATGTACGCACTGAGGTGGTTCAGCCAGGCTTTCGCCTTCTCGCTCATTCTGTTCATCTTCTCTATCCTGATGTTCGGCGGCTTCGTCGGCACCTTCGTGAGCGCGCTGTTCTTCGCGCTGACGATGAAGGGGATGATGCTCGGCGCCTTCTTCGGCGCCTGTGCTTGTACGAGCATCGGCATGATGGGCCTCTCGTACCTCGATCCGGACTACGCCGACTTCTAGCTCTGCTTCGCGGAGCTTTTTCTTTTCCCAAGGATTGACAAGGTTCGTTTTTTCTGGTACGCCTGTGCCACCACGTTAAGGAGGAGATCGTGAAACCCAATCTTGTTTCGATCGAGACGTTCTTTGCCGCCCATCCCGAGCTGCACCCGGAGCTCGTCGCTCGCGCCCTTGCGGCGTCCCGCCCCGTCTTCGATCGCCTCCAGGCCGAGGCCTGGCCGCTCGCGGCCAAGGAGAGCATCGATACGGTCGAGGCCATCCACCTTGCCAACGCGCGTCTCGGCGTCAGCGTCGCGTCGGTTGATGTGCGTTCGCTCGCGGAGCTGCGCCTCGATCCCGGCAGCTTCAAGAAGCTCGACCTGGATATCGATGACGTCGACGTTCAAGTTGTTCAGCGCGGACTGCTGGCGCGTCTCGACAAGTCGGTGCCGGAGGATCTGCTTCCGGAGTTCGCGACCGCTCTCGAAGGGGTGATGCCGAAGCGGCTGGACCTGGACCCGGACGACTACCTGGCCACGATGCCCGAGTGCGTGCGTCGGAACGCTGTCGTGATGGCGCTTCTGGCGGTGACGCTGATCCTCGCCGCGGCAACCGGGGACGCGGAAGAGTTCGACGATCTGGAGCCGCTCCTTCACGCCTGCGCGCGCTGCTGCTTCCTCGGCACGTACCACGACGCCCCAGGCACGCTCGTGCTCCTGGCCGCCTAAGTCCCGTTCGACAACGGGACTTTTTCTTTTTTCCGGAAGGCGTAGGATAGAGCCATATGAATGCTTTCCAGAATGCTATGACGCAGCTCGAAAAGGCTGCGTCGATGATGAAGCTTGATCCCGGGACGTTCGAACGACTGAAGACGCCTGATCGTATTTTGAAATTCGATCTCTGTATCACAATGGACTCCGGTGAGGAAAAAACCTTTCCGGCATATCGCGTGCAATGGAACCGCGCTCGCGGTCCGTATAAGGGCGGCATCCGCTACGCTCCGGTCGTTGACCTTGATGAAGTCAAAGCGCTTTCCTTTTGGATGACGATCAAAACGGCTGTCGTCGGCGTGCCGCTCGGCGGCGGCAAGGGTGGAATTGTCGTCGATCCAAAAACGCTTTCATTGGCAGAGCTGGAACGTCTAACACGTGCCTTCGCACGCGCGCTCGCTCCGAACGTCGGACCCGACCTCGACGTGCCCGCGCCCGACATGAATACCTCCGGCCGCGAGATGGCCTGGTTCCTCGATGAATACGAAAAAACGATCGGGCGATCGTCGCCGGGCGTCGTCACGGGCAAACCTCTCGCGCTCGGCGGTTCGCTTGGTCGCGACGCGGCGACGGGTCGTGGCGGTTTTTTCCTGCTTGATGCCGCGGCAAAATTCTCCGGACTCAAAGAAGACGCGCGTCGCGTTGCTGTCCAGGGTTTCGGCAACGTCGGGCATTGGTTCGCCGAACTGGCCGCCGAGCAGAACTGGAAAATCGTCGCCGTTTCCGATTCAAAGGGTGGTATCTATAACGCCGACGGTCTTGATATCAAGGCACTTGAAGCCGCGAAGCGCGACAAAAAGAATCTTTCCGACAGCGGACTCGGCCAGGCGATCACGCAAGAAGAATTGCTGGTCTGCGCGTGCGACGTGCTTGTCCCTGCCGCGCTTGAAAATCAGCTCACGGCCGAAGTCGCCGAGCGCGTGCAAGCGAAGCTCGTACTCGAACTCGCTAATGGCCCGACGACGCCCGAAGCCGATGAGGTTTTTGGGCGGCGCGGCATCACGGTTGTGCCGGACGTGCTTGCTAATGCGGGAGGCGTGACGGTTTCATATTTCGAATGGGTGCAAAACCTGACGCGTGAGGAATGGACAGAAGAAGTTGTGAACGAAAAACTGCACAGGAAGATGTTGCGCGCTTGGGACGAGCTCCTTGAGACGCAGCGAACGCACGGAGGCACGCTCCGGACAGCGGCCTTTATCGGCGCGGTAGAAAAAATCTCTGAAGCAATGAAGTTGCGAGGAACTCTATGAAAAACATTTTTTTGTTCGGAATCATCTTTCTTCTCATGGGTGCTGGTTGCGCGACGACGCCGGCACAGCCTGAATTTGTAGAAGACGCGACGCCAGGTGTGAACGAAGAGAACTGCGTGAAGTCCGGTGGTGTTGTTGAAGATAACGCCTGTGCGTGCCCGGAAAACTACGTTCAGGACCCAGCGGGTTTCTGTCTCGACGTGCAAGGAAAACCCGGAGGAGAAATGCGCCCATAAAAAAATCCGCCGTCGTAGTGACGGGCGGATCGGTTCAGAACGGCAAGCTGTTCGTGTTCACGCTCGCTTTCCCCAGACTCGAGAGGTCGAATCGGATCGTCGTGACGAGCATGATGACCTTGATGGTCGTCTTATTCGTCTCCGCGTAGGAAACTGATCCTTCGAGCGACCAGTTGCGGTTCACGTCCCAGCGAGTGCCGGCGAGCCCGGACCATGAGGACTTTCGGACGCCACGGCGCTTGGAGATATCCTCCGGATCGACGCCGAGCGCCTCGATCGTTCCTCGAAAGTCGGGATGAACGCGCGCCTCCACGTCTGCGGAGAAATTCATGCGCCCAACCGTCAGGTATGGCGTGAAACGCTGGTTCGGCTTCGTGTTTCGCCGCAGCGGCACGCCGATCGTGAGGCCGTATGTGGTCATTCCGTATCGGTAGACGACATCCGCGTGCTCGGCGACCAGTCCGGTCACGTCCAGGCTCGTGTCGTTTACGTTGGCCACGGCCTTCAGGGTATCCGCCTCCTTCCAGCCTCGCGTGGCCAGGTGCTCGATGAACGCTTCCACGTGGAAATGGCTGGCGTCGACAAGCGAGACGCGCGCCCCGACGCTGTACGTGTAGGCATTGCCGCCGTCGAGCGCCGCTTCGGTCAGCGTGTTCTCCGTCGTCATGACAGGTTCGCCGTTCTCATCGAGAACAGGGTTCCCGTCATTATCCAGCTTGGGGACGAGGCCCGGTTCGTTGACCAGGCTCAAGCTCGTCTTCTCGCGCGTGATTGAACCGAAGACGTTGAGCCGGCCGAGCCACCAGCGGGTGACCTTCGGCTTGTCAGTGTCGCCGACGCAGTTGTCGAAGACGGTGAGCTCGAGCCGTGGCATACCGATCAGCCAGCGCTCGAACTCGATCTGGCCGACGCCATCAGCCGAAGTGTTTCCCTTGAACCACCCGGCGCCGGCCGAGATGGCTGCGCTGGGGTCGCACGGGAGATGGAACGTGTCCGCTCGGACGGTTCGGGTACACAGCATCAAGCTAAGCGCGACGATCACAGCGAACAACGGCGTGCGCATGGTTGAACCCCCCGGATTGGTCGTTTGGTCTTTTGGGACAGGACTGCTTCCAGCATTACACGGCGAACTCCAGAGCGTCAATCTCTGTGGTATACTGTCGGCATATGGTGCTTGTTCTTGAGCAAAAATTCCTCGAAAACGTTTGGTGGCGATACGGCCTGACGCTCGCTCTCGCGAAGCTTGGTTTGTGGCTTGCTCTGGCCTACCGCTGGCAGCCTGATCTCAATTGGGGGCTCCTGCTCACGCAATCCAGTTTCGTCTACGTCAGTTTTTTTGTGACGGCCTTCTTGCCCTTCGTGGCCGGACGCCTCCAGTTGCGCCTGCTTTTCTGGTTCGGCTTGGTCGGATTTTTTCTGGCCGAAGCCGCCTATCTTTTCCTCGTCCTCGCCAAATTCGGTCGCGTGATGAACCTCCTGCCGTTCATCGCTTTCATGCAACTTTTTGTCACCTGCTTTGGCCTCGGAGTGGTCGTCGAGCTCGGTCGTTACGCCTACAACAAGTTGATGGAATAATCGGCGTTGCCGGACGCGCCCGTCCGTGTTAACGTCGTTTTGCTATGCCGAAATACGAACCCCGGGAACTCGAAAA
This sequence comes from Patescibacteria group bacterium, assembly GCA_041659045.1. Lineage (GTDB taxonomy): Bacteria > Patescibacteriota > Patescibacteriia > SG8-24 > DYFX01 > DYFX01. The sequence goes on along the minus strand of JBAZZB010000002.1, from coordinate 6,679 downwards.
GAAGTGGCAAGCGCGCTGGGATGCCGAGCGCGTGTTTGCGGCGAGTGAGGACGCTTCGAAGGAGAAGTGCTTCATCCTCGACATGTTCCCGTACCCGTCTTCGAACGGTTTGCACGTTGGGCACCCGATCGGTTACATCGCGACTGACATTCTTTCGCGCAAACGGCGCATGGATGGGAAGTCCGTCCTGCATCCGATGGGCTGGGACGCCTTTGGTTTGCCGGCCGAAAACTACGCCATCAAAATCGGTGGCAATCCGCACGACATCACGCAGCAAAGCGTCGCCAACTACATTCGTCAGCTCAAGCTGATCGGTTTTTCGTACGACTGGGATCGTGAAATCAACACAAGTCTTCCGGCCTACTATAAATGGACGCAGTGGATGTTCCTGCTTCTTTATAAGAACGGTCTTGCCTACAAAAAACAGGCGCCGGTGAACTGGTGCGAATTTGATCACACCGTGCTCGCCAACGAGCAGGTCGTCGACGGCAAGTGCGAGCGTTGTAAGAATCCGGTCGTCCAGAAAAATTTGTCTCAATGGTTTTTCAAGATCACCGATTTTGCCGATCGTCTGCTTGAAGATTTGGACGGTCTCGAATGGCCGGAGAAAATCAAAGCGATGCAGCGCAATTGGATCGGACGCAGCGAAGGCGCTGAGATCGACTTCCGCGGCCGCACGCCGGACGGGGGAGAATTCGATCTGACGGTTTTCACCACGCGTCCTGATACACTTTTCGGCGTTTCAGCCGTCGTCGTCGCTCCTGAACACGCGATTCTTGATCGCATCGTCGCAGAAGCGGAGCGTGGCGCGGTCGCGGCCTACATCGAAGCAACAAAGCGCAAATCGGAAATCGAGCGCACGGGCACCGATCAAGCCAAGACGGGTGTCTTTACCGGCGCCTACGCCAAGCATCCGTTCACGGGCGATGACGTTCCGGTCTACGTCGCCGACTACGTCCTGCCACAATACGGTACGGGCGCCGTCATGGTCGTGCCCGCGCACGACGAGCGCGATCATGCCTTCGCGAAAACGTACGGACTCCGCATCACGACCGTTGTCGAGCCGGTCACCGGCACGCCACAAGAAAATCCGGAGTACCGCCGCAGCATTGTGGCGCTGGTTGAAGACCCTGTTTCAAAGAAAGTTCTCTCCATTAACTGGGGCGCGCATTTGGGCGGGCACTTGCTCGTCGGCGGCGGACGCGACGAAAACGAAGACCCCGAAGCCTGCGCGCGCCGCGAGATTCTTGAAGAAACAGGCTACGCCGATCTCGAACTCGTCGGCATTTCCGAGACGATCCACCACAACTATTTCGCGCACTCCAAAAACGTCGCCCGCGCCATCGACGCGATCGGTCTTCACTTCCGCTTGAAGAGCGATCGCAAGGAAGCGACCGCGCTCGAAGCCAACGAAGAAGGAAAGTTCACGGTCGAGTGGCTGTCGTTTGAAGATGCTGCGACGAAAGTTTCCGACCCGCTGCACGCCTACGTGCTGCAGAAATTCGCTTTCGATCATCCGTACACCGACGACGGCATCCTGACGGGTTCCGGCGCGTTCGACGGCCTCGCTTCCGCGGACGCCAGGAAGAACATCACCACCGCGCTCGAAGCCGAAAAGAAAGGACGCAAACAGGTGAACTACCATCTTCGCGACTGGCTCGTTTCCCGCCAGCGTTATTGGGGCGCTCCAATTCCGATTCTCTGTTGCGACGAGCACGGCGAGCAGCCAGTGCCGGAAGATCAGCTTCCCGTTACGCTGCCCGATGACGTCGACTTCCGCCCGACGGGGGAGTCGCCGCTCACGCGTTCGAAAAAATTCCACGACGTAAGCTGCCCGAAGTGCGGCAAGCCCGCCAAGCGCGAATCCGACACGATGGATACCTTCGTTGATTCTTCGTGGTACTTCCTGCGCTATTGCGACCCGAAGAACGAAAGCGCGTTCGCCGACAAAGCCAAAATCGACTACTGGTGCCCCGTCGACACCTACGTTGGCGGCGCCGAGCACGCCGTACTGCATCTTCTCTATGCGCGCTTCTTCACGAAAGTGCTTTTCGACGCGGGCTTCGTGAAATTCAAAGAACCCTTCACGCGCCTCAAGAACCAGGGTCTGATCCTCGGCGAAGACGGCGAAAAGATGTCGAAGTCGCGCGGCAACGTGGTAAACCCCGATGACGTCATCGCCGAGCATGGTGCCGACGCCTTCCGTCTCTATGAAATGTTCATGGGCGACTTTGAGCAGGTGAAACCCTGGAGCACCTCCGGCATCATCGGCCAGCGCCGTTTCCTTGAGCGCGTCTGGAAGATGAAGTCCGGCACTTCCGAAACCGCGCCGAAACTTCGCGCCTTGCTTCACAAGACGATCAAGAAAGTCACGGAAGATATTGAAGCCTTCAAGTTCAACACGGCCATCAGCACGATGATGATTTTCGTGAACGAGAACGAGGGCGAGATGCTTTCAAAAGACGACTACGAAGCCTTCCTAAAAATCCTCTCACCCTTCGCGCCGCACATCACCGAAGAACTTTGGGAAGAAGCGGGACACAAAGAACTCATCGCTCTCGCGCCCTGGCCGAGCTACGACGCCGCTCTCACTGTCGACAGCGAAGTCGAAATCGCGCTTCAGGTCACCGGCAAAGTGAAAGACCGCATCACCGTCCCTGTCGACGCCGACGACAAGGAACTCGAGCGACTCGCGATGGAGAACGAAAAAGTGAAAGCTGCGCTTGAAGGCAAGACGGTGAAGCAAGTGATCGTGGTGAAGAAGCGGTTGGTGAACGTGGTCGTGTAAGTTTTCTCGTTGGTCTATAATGTAAGCATGAAGCTATTCCAGACAATTTCCAGCCTTTTCCACTCAGATCAAAGTACTAGGGTGGACAGTTTGGTGCAGGAATTAAAAATTGGGACCGGTTTTTTTGCGCGTGATTTAGCCAGTTCAATTGGTGATCACAAGGCTCTAATGAGTGCTGTACTGTCCCATTCCACGAATGCACTGAATGTCGATGCTAGGATGTTGGCTGAAACATTTGTTGTGAAGTATTTTGATGCTGCTTCGTCTTTTATTGGTACTTCAGGGACACTCTCTCACCCGTTGAAAGACCACTTTGCTAAAGCTGTTTCCGTGCTCTCGGATCTAACACGTGCGATAGAGATTAATGAGGTGGATGACATCAAGCGACTTGTTGAGATACTGGATGATTTAAACACTCACTTCAACGAGAAAGGAGAAATGAGCGAGGAGATGATCTTTGACCTCCCCGGTATCTTCGAAGGGTATCTTTCCCGAAACAATCTGTTGTCTGAATCAGATAGGTCGTACTCAATGCGGCCTAATAGTTTTACGGTTACACAACTGTTTACACCGAAGCATCAAGAAGGGTTTGGGATAATGAGGGGTAGAACGACCGGGGAGGGTACGACATACGTTACTCTGAAAATAAAAAAGGCGACTCTTTCCCATTCGGAATTAGAGGAGAATTATGAATAATAAGTTCCAGATTCAGAATATTATTGTCCAGAAACTGTTATACACAAGAAACCCAGACTCTTTTTTCGAAGATAAACTTGACACTCAATTGGAGGTTGAGGTGGGTCTCGGTCTCTTTAAAGAAAAAAAGGGGAACTGTGCGTTTGTAGAGGTGAAACTGATGCCCGTAAAAGATAAGCCAAGCATCTACAAATTTCACGCAAGGTTTATTGCCTTCTTCGCGCCAACAACTGTCATCGACGATTCAATTGAATTTCAATCAGCCTTACTTACCCAAGTCTGGCCCACGATCAATCGTTATATAAAACACGCATTGGTAGAAATGGGCTTGCCAGTACCGCGCTCAGATATTGAGATGCCTGAATTGAATGCTGGTTGATCTATGTCACCTAAGGTGATTTTGACAGGCAGCTCACACTCGGATTCAAAGGCTTCTACAGCAAATTTCGCCGGGTTCCTTGTGGGTCATCTTGAATATATAACAGTTTTAAAGGACTTAAGTAGCAGATCCGCAGGGCGCACAGCGAAGGATTTTCTAGGTGTTGTTGAACAAGTTGAGGGTAGTAACCCAACAACACATAGAGGATCAAGCAAAGCTAATGACAAAGAATTCTATAAATTCTCGAAGAAATGGGCTAAGGAACATGATGGCGATGACTTAGACTACATTCTTGGAACCCTCTTAGAAAGACTTGTTTATTCAAAGGCGTATAAAAGATTTATACGACCAAACAGCAAGCATGAGGTAAATGTAAAAGTACAAATTGAGCACTCGCTCGGTTTTTGCGATTCTGGGGAGCAAAACTTGGATTTTGCTGGCTGGGATCAAAATGAAATCAAGGGTGAATTTTACGAATGTAAAAAGGGTATTAGCATCAATAAGCCCAAGTGCAGATTGTTAACTGATATTAAGGATGCATTGGATGCCAAGTCTACTGTTGCTGTTATTTCTCTTGAGTCGCGGGCGCGTTTAGTTGGTGCAATTGAGCAAGTCCATCCAGGAATCGCATCTAAAATAAACCTAGTAGGCTTCGATGATTTGGAGGCCGGTTTTTTAAACAATCCAAGTTCAAGCTAGTTTTCAAGATAAGATAGTTGACACAATAACGCCGTCTCCGTTAGGACGACGGCGTTATGCGTTTTCAAGGATTTAAGAACGATCTTCCGAAGCGCTCGCTCGTGTTTGAGGCATGTGTCGGCGTTTTGCTTGCGCTGCTATGCGTCTACGGCGCGTTTCTTCCTCGTCCGCAAAAATCGGACGGCGTTTTTGATCATTGGCGCGGCATGATCGTCCGCCAAATCGACGACGTGTTCGACCCACCCGTTTCGGCGTGGGTGGCGGGTTTGTTACTCGGCGCGGACGATGGCTTCTCGCAAAAGTGGAAAGACGCCTTTCGGCGCACTGGGACGAGTCATCTGACAGCGGTGTCCGGATATAACGTCGGGCTTGTGATTATGGCAGCGCAATCTTTCTTAATGCGCTTGCCGTTCCGTCGGGGCGCGCGATTGCTTCTTGCCGCCGTTTCTATCGTCGCTTTCGTGGCGCTGACCGGCGCGCCGGGATCGGTCGTGCGTGCGGCCGTCATGATCGGCGCGGTTGAGGCTGGCCGCTATTTCGGACGTCCGGTGAAACCGCTTCGCGCGCTTTTGCTCGCGGCGGCACTCATAGGTTTGTTCTCTCCAAGAAGTCTCGTCGCCGATCGAGGATTTCAACTTTCGTTCATGGCGGCGTTCGGTCTCGCGACCATCGCGCCCGCGTTTGAAGGTTCGTTCCCACGTTCGTGGCCTCGCGCACCCGTAGAATGGATCAGTCAGACGCTCGCGGCTTCGATCGCGACGGCGCCGCTTATCGCCTGGATGTCGGGCGCGTACTCACTCGTGAGCCTTCCGGCCAACGTCGCCGTCGCCGCCTTCATTCCAACGCTTATGGCCGGAGGCGCGCTGCTCTTGTTCGTCAGTATTCTCTCAACGTCGCTCGCTTTCGTGCTTGCACTCATTATGCGAGGTCTCTTCATGCTCCCGCTCGCGTTGATTCGCGAAATGGCTTCGTGGCGCGTCGCTTCGGTTTCCGGTTTCGCTGCGTTTACATTGCTCGTACTCGTCGAGTTCGCATCGATTCTTCTCCTGTTGCGTTGGCGCCGCCGTGCCTCGCTCCGCTATGCTGTCTATGAATAAAGTTTTTCTGAAACGCCACCACCTTCTTCTCATCGTCCTAGCGCTCGCCGCAGCATTCTCGATCGCTGGCATTATCGAGCAGCGCCGCTTGGCGGTCTCGGCTTCGGCGCACATTTGGTTTTTCGACGTCGGACAAGGCGACTCGGCACTCATTCGCGATCGTGAAGGAAAAGATTTTCTGATCGACGGAGGTCCCGACGCGAGCGTGCTCGAAGGCTTGTCGAATGCCATGCCGTTTTGGGATCGCACGATCGACGTCGTACTCGTGACGCATCTCGATACCGATCACTATGTCGGACTCTTCGGCGTGATTAAGAAATATAAGGTGGGAGAAATTTGGTGGAGCGGTGTCGCGCCCACAACCGACACGGCACGCCGCTTCATCGCGGCGGTTGAAGCGAGGGGAATCACACAGCGCTTCGTGCAAGCGGGAGAGAGCGCCGCTTTCGCCGACGGCAGCTCTTTCCGCGTGCTCTGGCCGCGCGAGGATACGCGAGGGCGTGTTGTGCCGCCAACGACCACCAATGCCAAAGGCGGAGGCACCAACGATTTCGGAATCGTCGGAACGTTCTCCTGCGGGCAAGAGCGCACCCTTTTTACAGCCGACGTTTCGGCGCACGTCGAAGCAAAGTTGCTCGATGATCCAGCATCGGTTCGCGCCGTAGTGCTCAAGGTGCCGCATCACGGTTCGACACACTCTTCCTCCGAAGCGTTTCTTGATGCGGTTGATCCTGATGAAGCGGTCATCTCCGTCGGCGCAGGCAACCGCTACGGCCACCCCACGCCGCGCGTTCTGGCGGCGTTGCTTGAACGCGGCATTTCCGTGCGTCGCACTGATCGGGAAGGTGTGGTGCGATATGCCTGCGCGGACGGTCGGATCGTTGCGCGATGAAAAAGCTATACCGGGCCAGTCAAACACTTCGTGTACTGGAAAATACACAGGTCAGGACGTCGAGGGGAATTACTATCTCTCCCGCTATTCTTGACATGGGGGGGGGGGGGGGGGAAATTTTCCTTTTT